>CAVOIX010000001.1:0-38912 GCA_963695945.1 uncultured Acidobacteriota bacterium
CGACGTTATCTTGGCTCCCTACAATGCAAACCGGCCGAAGCGTCGGGCAGTCGCCGGAAATACGTGTTGACACACTGGAACTCGCGGCATTAAGTCCCCCCAAGGCTGGAAGGATTGCAGCCCGAATGTCTGCGCGATCATGCAGACGAAGCTCTGGGAGGTTGACGTGAAGAACGTTTTAATCACCGTAGGAATAGTCGCGGGTATGGTCGCGGGAATGACGCTGGGGTTCGCTCTGCCGTCGGACGCTCAGCAGCAGGCGCGCCCTGCTGCCGCGAGCCAGTCGACCACCGAGATCAAGGCCACCAGGGATATCAAAGTCATTTCCAGCGCCGGCGCGCGGGCCTTGGTGGACGTGTGCAGCGCATGGGCCGAACAGAACAAGCATGTCGTGGCCATGGCGGTTTTGGATCGGGCGGCAATCTCATCGAGTCCCACGCCATGGAAGGCGCGGCGACGAACTCGATTGACACCGCGCTGCTCAAAGCCAAATCAGCCTTGCGCTGGCGGCGCCCCACGTCGGAGACCAACAAAATATTCCGCAGCGGCGAGAATCTGGCGCCGCAGTTCATGCATGACTTTCCGCAACCCGGCGCGCTTCCCATCATCGTCAATGGCCAGGTGATCGGCGCGATGGGCGTGTCCGGCGCCGACGGTGAGAAATGCGCCCAGGCCGGGATCGATGCAGTGTTCAAGGGGCAGGCGACGACCAGCATTAAGTAAGACTGCGGATGGCGTTTGGTAGTACAGCGACTCTCTACGCTGAGCCCTTGCGAAGGGCTCGCGGTGCGGGGTTTGCAATCGTAATTACGAATGCGGGCCGTACGTTCGGTCTACAAAACCGCACAGCGAAGAGTTGCTGTGCTACAGTCATTAATCGTGTTACTGTCATCAATAATGACAGGCGCTTTCTATCGTCGCAATCTCCCTCACTGGCAACCGGAAAAGAGTACGATTTTTCTGACGTGGCGGCTGTTCGGCTCCTTGCCCAAAGGTTTCTCGGAACATCTCAGGAAATTAAGCGCCGAACCCGGGAAGCAGTTCGCCGGTGCGGAAGCCGTGCTGGACGCCGCGGCGAGCGGTCCGGACTGGCTGAAGGACGCCGAAATCGCGGAGGTTACGGAACTCGCCATTCTTCGAGGATGCAGCCTTGGACAGTACGAGTTGCGGGCACACGTGGTGATGCCCAATCACGCCCACGTCTTGCTCGATCCGCTCGTGCCGATTCAAAGTCTCACGAGCGGAATCAAAGGAGCATCCGCTCGCCACGCCAATCTCAAGCTGGGCCGCACGGGGAACCATTTCTGGCAGGACGAGTCGTTCGACCACTGGATTCGCAATGAGGGACAACTTGTGCGCGCTAAGGCCTACATCGAAAACAATCCCGTGAAAGCGGGTTTGTGCGCAAGACCAGAGGATTGGCGATGGTCGAGCGCGAAAAAGTAGCACAGCGACTCTTCGCTGTGCGGGGTTTGCAATCGTAACCACGATCCGGGCGGCCGTTCAGTCGACAAAACCGCACAGCGAAGAGTCGCTGTGCTACTAAAAGCCCTACGCTCGGCGACATTCAAGACCACAATGTGCCGGGCGGGTGACGCCAAGATCTTCGAGCGTGAGGGTCGAGGTGGTTACGATCGAGGTTTGTTCCGAACGATCTAAACCCGCACCCTTCATTGACGTGTACGATTGGCGATGGTTGAGCGCGAAAAAGTAGCACAGCGACTCTTCGCTGTGCGGGGTTTGCAATCGTAGTTGCGGCCCGGGCGGACGTTCGACCTACAAAACCGCACAGCGAAGAGTCGCTGTGCTACCAGAGCGCCGCCCATCAGTTTCGTTGTGTTTACGTATTGGAGTGGTATTATCCTCCGACGAGCCACGGTGGTGAGGACGCAGGAAGGAGCAGTCATCCGTCGAAAACGATATGAAAATCGAATCAACCGACCAAGATCTGCGAACGATGCTTTCGTCTGCCTATTACACAATCCCGCGATTCCAGAGACCCTACTCGTGGGACCGAGAGAATATTCAAGAGTTCTGGGAGGATGTCATCCAGGACAACCCGCAGGACTACTTTATCGGATCGATGGTTGTTTACAAGGATGGCAAGCAGCGTTATGGCGTGGTGGACGGGCAGCAGCGCCTCACGACCATCACGATCCTTCTTAGTGTGCTTCGGGACAAGCTTGCGGAAGTTAATCTCAATGACCTCGCCGAAGGGATTCACGGTCTTATCGAGCGAAAAAACATTGACAATAAACCAGAGTTTATCATTTCGACGGAGTCTTCCTACCCGTTCTTTCAGGATCGAATCCAGAAGTGGGGCGAACCGTCGCTAACGCTCGACCTTCTTACGGAAGAGTCAAATCTCCAATCGGCACACTCCCAGTTCCAGCTACTAGTCTCAGACGCCGTTGATAGCCTGAAATCGGATACGTCGCTGTCGGAAAAAAGACGAAGTGAGTTGATTGAACAAAAGCTTGTCACTATCCGGGATTCATTGCTGAACCTTAAAATTATTCTCGTCAAACTCGAGGACGAGGACGACGCATACGTAATTTTTGAGACGTTGAATACGCGAGGCAAGGACCTTGCCCTTGCGGATCTTGTAAAGAACCATCTGACTAAGCATGTTAAGGGCAAAAACCCGGCTTCGGACGACGTAAAGATTAAATGGAAGCAATTATTAGAGACCATAGAGGGCTCCTCGGCCGATTTAGAAACCGACGCGTTTATCCATCACGATTGGCTATCGAAGTATGAGTATTTGCCTGCGAAGAATCTCTTTAAGGTCCTTAAGAAGCAAATTACCGCTGACAAATCATCAGCGTTTCTCGATGCGCTTTTGGCAGATTCGGTGCTTTATCGTTCGATGAACGAGACTAAATACGGCAAATGGTCCAAGCAAGAAAAGGAGATTGAACGAGCGCTTAACGCGCTTACGACTTTTCGAGTCGTGCAGCAGACTCCGTGCGTACTCTCACTGCTACGCGAGTATCGCGTCACAAAAAAACTTAAGAAGAAGCACATCGAGGATGCTGTGATCGCCATTGAGAAGTTTCATTTCCTGTTCACGGCGGTAACTTCCCAACGCTCTTCCGGCGGAATATCGGCGATGTATGCGGCGCTCGGGCGCAGGTTGTTCGAAGCAAAGGATACGCAAGATGCGGTCAAGATCATCCAGGAACTCAAGCAGAAACTTCGTGACCGGATACCGTTGATTGGTGAATTTAAGGCGCTATTTCCAACCATTATATTTACGGACAATCTGACCAAGCAGAAGAGATTGGTGAAGTACGTACTGATAGGTCTTGAACGCCACACGGTGGGCAGTGTCGTTTTGGATTACGAGCAGATGACGATCGAACATTTGACGCCGCAGAGCCTGATTGGCCAGCAACCCGGATACTACGATTCTCTGATTGGCCAGATTGGGAATCTCCTTCTCGTTTCAGACGAGTTAAACAAAAAGTTGGAAAATAAATCCTTTAAGGACAAGAAGCGAATACTCAAAGAACACGAATACAAGTTACCGAAATCGATCGAAGACGCTTCGAATTGGGGCGTGGCCGAAATTAAGAAGCGGACTGATGAAGTAGCGGACCTAGCTTACAATTCGATCTGGAAGCCATAGCGCCGCGCCAGCCTAGAAAATTAAAAGGGGGTCGCGGCTTGGCCGCGACCCCCTTTTCTTGCTCCTGCTTTGTTTGCTGCGATTTAGTACATCCCGCCCATGCCTCCCCCCGGTCCGCCGTGACCACCGGCTCCCGCTGCTGCAGCTGCTTTGTCGTCTTCCTTGATGTCGGCCACCAGGGCTTCGGTGGTTAGCATCAGGCCGGCGATGGAGGCCGCGTTCTGCAGAGCGAGGCGGGTGACTTTGGCTGGGTCGATTACGCCCATTTTCACCATGTCGCCGAACTCGCCGCTGTCCGCGTTGTAGCCGTAGTTGTCGTCTTTGCTGTCTCGCACTTTGCCTACGATCACGGCGCCTTCTTCGCCCGCGTTCAGGGCGATTTGCCGCATGGGCTCTTCGAGAGCGCGCTTGACGATGTTCACGCCAATGGCTTCTTCGTCGTTGAGCTTCAGCTTATCGAGCGCCGCGATGCAGCGAATCAGGGCTACGCCGCCCCCGGGCACGATGCCTTCTTCAACGGCCGCGCGGGTGGCGTGCATGGCGTCTTCTACGCGAGCCTTCTTTTCCTTCAGCTCGGTTTCGGTTGCCGCGCCCACCTTGATTACGGCTACTCCGCCGACCAGCTTGGCCAGGCGCTCCTGCAACTTTTCCTTGTCGTAGTCCGAGGTGGTTTCCTCGACCTGCGCGCGGATCTGCCGGACGCGTCCTTCGATTTCGCTGGACTTGCCGCCGCCTTCGACGATGGTGCAGTTGTCCTTGTCGATGGTGATCTTCTTGGCTTTGCCGAGGTCTTCCATCTTGACGTTCTCGAGCTTGATGCCGAGATCCTCGGTTACGGCCTTGCCGCCGGTCAGCGTCGCGATGTCCTCGAGCATGGCCTTGCGGCGATCGCCGAAGCCGGGAGCCTTGACGGCGGCGCATTGCAGGGTGCCGCGCAGCTTGTTCACTACCAGGGTCGCCAGGGCTTCGCCCTCAACGTCCTCGGCAATGATCAAAAGAGGCTTTCCGAGCTTGGCAATCTGTTCGAGAAGGGGAAGCAGATCCTTCATCGAGCTGATTTTCTTTTCGTGGATCAGGATGCGCACGTCTTCCAGCACGCATTCCATGCGTTCGGGGTCGGTAACGAAGTAGGGGGAGAGGTAGCCGCGATCGAATTGCATACCTTCGACCACTTCGAGCGTCGTTTCCATCGTGCGGGATTCCTCGACGGTGATGACGCCGTCCTTGCCAACCTTCTTCATGGCTTCGGCGATGATGCTGCCGATTTGCTTGTCATTGTTGGCGCTGATCGTGCCGACCTGGGCGATCATGTCGCCCTTGACGTCACGGTGCAGTTCGCGGACACGCTCGACGGCGGCTTCTACGGCGCGTTCGATGCCGCGCTTGAGGGCCGTGGGGCTTGCGCCGGCGGCAACCGTCTTCACGCCTTCGCGGAAGATGGCTTGTGCCAGCACGGTGGCGGTGGTGGTGCCGTCGCCGGCCACGTCGGAAGTTTTCGACGCGACTTCGCGGACCATCTGCGCGCCCATGTTTTCCAGGGGATCGCGCAGTTCGATTTCCTTGGCCACGGTCACGCCGTCCTTGGTGATGATCGGCGCGCCGAATTTCTTTTCAATCACCGCATTGCGGCCCTTAGGGCCGAGGGTGATCTTTACCGCGTCCGCCAGGGCGTTGACGCCCCGCAGAATGGACTGGCGGGATGCTTCTCCAGTCACGATTTGCTTTGCCATGATGCGTTCTCCTCTTCAGTTCAAAATTATTACCCGGATTGCCTGTTGCCATGATTTCCAGATGGTTTCCCAAAAACTGCAAAAGATTGCGGCCCTCGGTCCGCCGTCACTCGCTCCGTGCATTCGCCGTAAACGGTTCGCTCAGATGCTCGCGCCGTAAACATTTCGCGGAAACGCTGGAACGCAACAGCAGGGCTCAGGGAAAGTTACTTCTTGCCGCCGGCAGCCTTGGCTGCGCCGGACAGTTTGGCCAGGATTTCATCTTCCCGAAGGATGAGATAATCCTCGTCGTCCACTTTGATTTCCGTGCCGCTGTACTTGCCGAACAGCACGCGGTCGCCGGCTTTCACGTCGAGAGCGATGCGCTGGCCCTTTTCGATTTTGCCGGCGCCAACGGCGATCACTTCACCCTCTTGCGGCTTCTCTTTCGCCGTGTCCGGGATGATGATGCCGCCCTTGATGGATTCTTTCTCTTCGATCCGCTTGATCAAGACGCGATCGTGCAGCGGAGTTACGTTAACTGACATCGTTGCTTGCCTCCGTTCAGTGAAGTCTCTGGGGATGGGTGTCAGGGAAGCGGCTGAGCAGATCATTAGCACTCTTCCGAGACGAGTGCTAATATATGAAAACGGGGTGGACGTGTCAAGGACCGATGTCACTTGCGGGGCTTCCGATCAGCCTTGCTTATGCTAGCTTAGCCATTTATATTCAATAACTTAACAAAGATTTGAGAGATTTCCACAAGCGGAGACAAAAGTACCCACAGCCATTTCTGGGGTTAGTCCTTGCGCACCGCAGAATTCCTCAGGGGAAGCGTGTGCTAGTTTCGGTTGCCTTCGGAGGTTCGCTCATCAACAATAGCAAGTCAGCATGGGCGAGCGAATTCCTCCGCTAACTCCACCGGCCGAGAGCGGCCACTTCATCGAATTTCGCAATGTCAGCAAAGCGTTTGGCGACCACCAGGTGCTCGACAACATCAGTTTTTTTGTCGATCATGCGGAAACCTGCGTCATCATGGGGCGGAGCGGAGTAGGGAAGTCTGTCACGCTGAAAATCATCCTGGGTTTTCTGAAGCCGGACGCGGGCCGGGTGCTGATCGCCGGCGAAGACATTACCGACTGGAGCGAAGATCAACTGGCCGAGATTCGCCGTCGCGTCACGATGGTTTTTCAATCGGGCGCGCTGTTTGATTCGCTGACGGTGTTTGAAAATATCGAATTTCCGCTGGAGACGAGAACGGATCTTAGCGACGTGCAAAAAGAGGCCCGCGTAGCGGAACTCGCGGAAATGTTGGAAGTCACGTCCATCGAAGACAAGCTGCCTTCGGAGCTGAGCACGGGCATGAAACGCGCGGTGGCCATCGCACGCGCGCTGGCGCAGGACCCCGAAGCAATTTTGTACGACGAGCCGACCACGATGGTCGATCCGATCATGGCCGCTCACACCGGCGACCTGATCCTGCGGCTGAAGGAAAAATTTCACAAAACATCGGTGGTGGTGACGCACGATACGCACCTGGCGAAAAAGCTGGCCGACCGCATCGTGTTTCTACATGAAGGCCGTGTCGCTTACTTCGGTCCCTGGGATGGATTCGTGGCCGCGCCCGAGCCGTTCCTGCGCAATTTTATCCGGCAGGATGAACTCACTCCCGAGCTGGATGTGACTTCGTGAGCGACGCTGCACCGGCAGCCTCCGAAGTGAAACATCAACTGCGGCGCGTGATGGGTTTCTGGGACGTGCTGCTGTTTTGCATCGCGACCGTACTTGGGCCAAGGTGGATCGCGGCGGCGGCGCGCAACGGACAATCTTCGATCACTCTGTGGATTCTGGCGGCGCTGCTGTTTTTTGTTCCCACCGCTTATATCGTCGTCGAACTCTCCACGCGATTTCCGGAAGAGGGCGGCCTGTACGTGTGGACGAAGATGGCCTTCGGCGATTTTCACGGATTTGTGGCCGGATGGACGTATTGGATTTACACGGTATTTTATTTTCCAGGTTTGCTGTTGGCCAGCGCGGCGATGTCCGCATACGTTGGAGGCGTGCGAAGCGTCTGGATGGCGCAGAACCGGACGTTCTTGCTGGGTGCGTCCTTCTTGCTGCTGATCGTTGCCGTGGGCTTGAACATCATCGGCCTGCAAATCGGGAAGTGGTTGCAAAACGCGGGCGGAGTGGGCACATACCTGCCGCTGATGATGATCGTCGGGGTGGCGCTGCTCTTGTGGTTCCGGCAGGGATCGGTGACCCATTTCACTTTGGCCGCCATGCTGCCGCACTGGGACTGGGACACTGTGAATTTCTGGCCGCAGTTGGCATTTGCGTTTGCCGGGCTGGAACTGGTTTCCGCGATGAGCGAGGAAGTGAGGAATCCGCAGCGAATTTTTCCGCGGGCAATCTTTGCCTCGGGTGCGCTCATCGCTCTGATGTACATCGCGGGAACGGTGGCCGTGCTGATCATGCTGCCGAGCGAGTCGGTGGACCCCAAGAGCGGCGTATTCCAGGCCATCACGGAAGGCTCGACGGTGTTGCGGATGTCGGCGGTTGGCGTGATTGCTGCGCTTTTAGTGACCGTAGGAAACGCCGGTGGCGTGGGCTCGACGGTGGCAGGCGTCTCGCGGATTCCATTTATCGTGGGAATTGACCGCTACTTGCCGGCAGCGTTCGGAAAAATTCATCCGCGCTGGAGAACACCCTACATTTCTATTCTGGTGCAGGCGGGAATTTCCGGCGTGATTTTGCTGCTGGCCCAAATGAATGAGAACATGCGCGGGGCTTACCAGATTCTGGTGGACGCCGCTACGATTCTCTATTTCATTCCGTTCATTTACATGTATGCCGCGGCTATTAAGTTGTACTCGCGGCCCGATCGGCGTGACAATCGCTCGGCGGTGGTGATTCCGGGTGGCAGAATCGGAGTATGGATTGCCGGCGGCTTGGGACTTTTAGTGGTTGGCGTTGGCATTGTGCTCTCTTTTATTCCGCCCGGGGATACGTCCAGTAAATTTCTGTTTGAGACTAAGTTAATCGCCGGGACTGTACTGTCTATGTTTTTAGGATTGATTCTGTATTATCGAGGGGCGCGGTTGCGCAGCCGGTAGGGGCGAAAGCCTATCCTACGTGGGACGCTGTATTGCCACTGTAGGGCTTATCTGCGATCTTGATTTGCCGGGAGGCGATTCCATGGCCACAAAAAACAAGTTGAGAGATGCTGCGGTGACAATCGGGTCGGCGGTCGGGCGTGCGGACGGAACGGCTCACAAGGCTGTCGAAAAAGCCGCCAAAGCGGCCAAAGTTGCCAGGGAAGAATTAAATGAGCTGTCCAAGCAAGTGAACGCCCTCAAGAAACAACTGAACAAAAGCAGCAGCCGCCTGAAGAGCGCGTTGAAATAGGACCGCGATTCTTTCAATGAGTTTTTACTGACCAGGAAGCTCGGGGGCCGAGACGTTCGAGGCCTTCCGGGTAGCCGAAGTCGTCTTGCCTGGAATCACGGAGTAGAACGCCTCGGCGTAGTCTTGGCGTTGTTAACGCTACGTCTACTCGCAGCCGTTCGTCAGCAACTCATCCAACTTCACTCTTGCCGCGGGATTGCCAGTCTTGCTCGCGGCCGATAGCAGGATACGTCCCTGCTCGCAATTTTTTTGGACGCCGTCACCAGCCACGAAAAGGTCCGACAGGACCACTTCGGCGTCCGAATTTCCGTCTCTTACCGCGGACCACAATTGCTGCACAGCCTTGGCGCTATCGCGTTCGCCGTGCTCTCCGTTTAAATAGGACAGAGCTGCGGCTAATTCCGCCTTGCCGGCATCTTGCTGGGCGCGCAGATCCGCGGCGGATGGGCCGTGAGAAGCGGAGACGGGACGCCCATCGGAGACCGCTAGATGCTCTACGTTGGACGCGGCCCCGGCATTGCTTGTGGAAGCGTTCGTGAGCGTGGTTGTGGGATTGGACGTTGTCACGTTCGCCATCGCGTTCGGGGAGGCTGGTATTGACGCGGCATGCTCGAGACTCGAAGACGTCGCCGCCGGAGCAGGAGCCGATTCAACGGCCGCCGGTGACGCCGCAACCGAAGCAGGCGAAAGCGTTGATGTTCCGGTTTGCGGACCGGACGCCGCAACCGACCGCGTACCGGGGCCACTCTGCGATTTTCCTACCTGGATTCCATACAGGAACGCGGCCGTGGCCACGCCAACTGCCAGCAAGGCGAACATGAATTTTACGAACAGCGGAGCTTGCCACAGGGAGGTGTCCGATGATCCTGAGAAAGGAACTTTACCCGCGCGAAGAATAGCAATCTCTGGACTGGCGTCAATCTCCGCGTCGGATTGAGGTTCAGTCTCGGTGACGGTGGTCGCTTGTTCTTCCTCCGCCTGTCCGTCTGCCGAGTGGAAAGAGAGCGAAGGCTCTTCCAGTGCGACTGCGGACATCTGCGACTGATTCGTCCAATTGTTCAAGTGTTCGCGGGCTCCGGCGGAAAGAGAAGTGAATTTGAGCCCGCAAACCGTTCTCATTTCATTGGTCCAGACGACTTCTCCGGCGCCCTCGATCCGGCTATGGCCGCGCAAAGAAAGAAGAAATCGGATGGTCTCGGCAGGCTGGACTGGCGCCACGGAATGAAACGACAGGCCACCGTCGGAAACATCCAGGACCAGGCCGCCGTTTTCCGGTCCCATACCGATATAGGCGATCTCCACGAGTTTCGTTCGGGGGGCGTGGCGGCGGTCCGACGTTGTATCGAAGAACTTCGACATGGGCACAGACAACTCTATTTCCGGCTGGGGGTCGGATAAAGTTTTTTCTTTTGCGGCAGCACCGAGGAACCTGCTTCAAGGTCAGGTCCGGCACGAACTGCCGCGTACACTATCGTGCGGCGAGGTTCGAACGTCAAAGGCGAAAATCAGGGCGTTGCCCGAAAAGTATATCGGGGCAGTTTTGGCCGTTTGGGGCCGGGCCCACTCAGCCGCTGTCGGCGGGATGCGTTCTGTGCGACGCGGCGATGTACAATGCCGGGATTTGAAACTGCCGGCGGAAATGATCGCGAACATGAAGCGCGTAACACTTACTTTCGATAACGGGCCGACTCCGGGAATCACGGAGCGCGTGCTTGACGTTTTACTTGCGCGCCGCATTCAAACGACGTTCTTCGTCGTGGGCGAAAAACTTGCCGGGCCGGGCGCCCGCGCGCTGGCCGTTCGGGCCCGCTCGGAAGGCCACTGGATCGGCAACCATTCTATGACACATAGCGCCCCGCTTGGTGAAAAATCTGACACGGAATATGCCAGGCGGGAGATTGAAGAAACGCAGAGTTTGATCGGCGATCTAGCGCATGGGGACAAGCTCTTTCGGCCCATGGGAGGCGGCGGGCTGATCGGTCCGCACCTGCTGAGTCGCGCGGCGCTGCAGCTTTTGCAAAACGGCAGATACACGTGCGTGCTGTGGTCCAGCGTGCCGGGAGACTGGAAAGATCAGGGCGGTTGGGTTGATCGATGCATGGCGGACCTCGCCGGACGCGATTGGACGGTGATCGTGCTGCACGACGTTGAGAATGCCGCGCTGCCGCGCTTGCCGGAATTTCTGGATCGACTGGAATCGCTGGGAATTGAATTCCGCCAGGAATTTCCCGACGATGTGGTGATCGTGAGGCGAGGCGAGGCGATTGGTTCGCTCGATCGCGTGCTGTAGCGCCCTGCTATGGGAGGGCACGCATAGGGCAGCACAACTACTTTGAAGATTACTCCGCCAGGTCGTTCTTGATTACTTTGCCACCCTTCATCACGAATTTCACTCGCTTAAGCTCGGTGATATCGGCCAGCGGGTCGCCCGAAATGGCGATCAGATCGGCATATTTTCCTTCGTCGATGGAACCGACGCGATCCTGCCATCCAAGGGCCTCGGCGTTAACTACGGTGGACGCCTGAAGGGCTCGCAGCGGGGTAAAGCCGCCGAATTTCACGAACATTTCAAAGTCCAGAGCCTGCGTGCCATGGACGTAGGTCTCGCCGTCGGCGCCGCTGCCCAGCATGATTTTCATACCTTTGGTCTTGTTGGCTAGCTGTACGGCGTGCTCAAAAATGGGAATGATGCTGTATTTTCCGCCGGTGTTCTTGGCGTCGTTGTCACCGATGTAGGGTTCGATATAGCGTTGCAGGGTTGGCTCGTAGTAGAGGCCCTTGGAGACGATCATGTTGGCCTGCTCCTGATCCAGTTGGAAAGCGTGCTCGATGGTGTCGCATCCCGCGACGATCGCGTTCTTTTCCCCGTCGCCGCCGTAGACGTGGCAGCCGGCTTTCTTGCCCAGCCGATGTGTTTCATCGATGATCGCCTGGACCACCGGCAGTGGATAGGTAGTGACCACTTGAAGGTCGCCCGTGGGGCTGAAGGAATACGCCCCCGTTGGAAACAGTTTGATCCAGTCGGCGCCATGCGCGATCTGATCGTCCACGGCGGCGCGCGCTTCGTCCGCCGAGCGAACCACGGCGCTGGCCAGCGGATTGTCCGGATGCGCGGGATCGGCAGGCTTATCTCCCCAGACGATTCCGCGCGTGGATACCTGGTAGCGGGGACCGTCGATACGTCCTTCGTTAATGGCGTTGCGGATGGCCACGTCGCCGTAACCGTTTCCGTGGCTGGTCATGTCACGCGCGGTGGTGAACCCTGCGCGCAGATCGTTCTGCACGTTCTGCACAGCGATGAGCATGTAGTCTTCGGTTGTTCCATTGGGTTTGCGGGCGTTGAACATGTGCGTGTGTCCGTCGATCAATCCGGGCAGCACCGTGGCGTGGCTGAGGTCGATCACCTGCGCTCCAGCCGGAATTTTCACCTGCGAAGACGGGCCGACCGCGGTGATGCGCTCACCGGTAAGCACTACCACCTGATCCGCCAGCATCTGGCCGGTCTTGCTGTTGAACATGTGTCCGGCCTTCACAGCGACGGTGCGGGGCGCCGGCGGACATTGCGCCACGCCGCCGTCGGAGCCGACGCAGGGTGTGGACCCGGCGCCTCGCCATGCTTTCGGAAGCGATTGTTCCTGGGCGCGAAGGGCGGTGGCGCTAAGTAAAATTCCGCATGCCGCCAGTAGCAAGATTCTGTTTCGCATTCCGTAGCCTCCTGGTCTACCCAGCCGACCGGCGCGATTCTTCGCCGTCAGTCTCACGCGCCTGGCGGAAACTTTTCACCAAAGCTGGGCGTACTAACTCTTGAATGGGCACCGTTATACACCCGACCGGCCCCCGAGCCGTACTGAATTGTTGCTGTCTGCGTCCACGGTCCTGCTCGCCGTGATGACGATGACTACACCGAACGAAATGCGACCAGGTCGTTTCCGAAAACTGGTTATTTAGGGTACTTTTCATAATTGCAAAAGAACCGATATTCAGAAGCGAAATCATCGATTTGCAAAAAGGGCCTCATTTTGGGGAGGGGAAGATTATGAACGAAAAGCTCAGGCGGGCGGCAGTCGCAATACTGATGATGGTCTCGTTGCTGCCCATTCCGGTCTTTGCGCAGAATCCGCAGGGAAGCGGGCCAACGCCCCCCGCGACGTCCGCGCCTGCACCAGAAACGCAGACGGCCCCCTCGGTCCCCATTCCGCCGCGCACCGTCGATCTGAAGCTGGACTATTCCGCTGGCAAAAAATGGTTTCCGAACATTGTGGAGCCGTACCGGTCCACGAAAATTCCCGAGCCAGCACTCGGGAATTCTCCGCGAATCGAGCAGCTGCTTCAGAACGGCAAGTTAATGCTGAGTCTGCAAGATGCCATCTCGCTGGCCCTCGAAAATAATCTGGCGATTGCCGTGGAACGCTACACCCCATGGCTGGACGAAGTGAATTTGCTGCGCGCCCAGTCGGGAATTAACGGGCTGGTCCCGTTCGATCCTACGTTGACCGGCAATTTGAACCTGCAGGATTCGGCCACGCCGTTGAATAACCCATTGTTTGCCGGCGTGATTCCGACCGGAGCCACCACTCCCTCCAATCAAACGCCTCCGGCGCTACGTCCAGCACGTCGGCAACGTGAATTTGCAATATAACCAGTATTTTCCCACCGGCACGCAGTTGCAGGTGGGCATGACCAACAATCGCACTTCCTCCAATTTTGGATTTTTCAATTTGTACAATCCTTATGTGCAGTCGGCGCATTACCGTCACCATCACGCAGCCTCTTTCTGCGAGGTTTCGGCATTGTGCCGAATACCCGCCTGATTATCGAAGCCAAGCGCACGATCAAGGTGGGCCTGTCGCAACTGGAGCAGCAGGTGATCGCCACGCACCACGCAAGTATCCAACGATTATTGGGAATTGGTGTATGCCCGGGAAAACGTAAAAGTGGAGGAAGCGGCGCTCGGAGTTTCGCAGCGGCTTTCGAGGAAAATTCCATGCGTTTGCAAATTGGCACACTGTCTTCGCTCGATGTGCTGACGGCGCAATCCCAAGTGGCTTCGGACAAGCAGGCGCTGGTTCAGGCGCAATCCGTGCAATTGCAGGACGAAACGACGCTCTTGAACGACATTACGACCAGTCCACTGGACGGGCCGCTGCCGGGCGCGGAAATTATTCCCACCACGCCCATTTCAACGCCGGACACGGGCGAGAACGTCCGAATTCAGGACGCCGTAAAGGAAGCCTGGCAGAAAAGGCCTGAGCTGAAGCAGGCGTCGCTGAACCTGGAAAATGCCGGGAACCGACGTGAAGGCTACGCGAAACGAACTGCTGCCCTCCGTAAATATTTTTGGAGAATATATCGCGCTCGGGACTCGGCGGCGTGCAGAATACTTCGTCGACCACGCCAACCGGAGCATTTTTGCCGGGGCTCCCGGTTGTCAATTCCGCGGGCGTGCCGATCCCGGATCAGTTCGAGTCCACGGCCGTCACGACCGCGACGCCGGTCGTCTTTTCAGGAGGCGTAGGACAGGATCTGAGCCGCGCATTTCGCGGAAATTATCCGACCTTTGAGGGCGGAATTAATTTCACGCTGCCGATTCGCAATCGCGCGGCCCAGGCGGACAATGCTCAGGCATTGCTCAATGAACGCATGCAGCAAACCCAATATCGCCAGCAGCAGAATGCGATTTTCGTGGGCGTTCGCAACGCCCTGATCGCCATGCAGGAAGATCGCGCTTCGCTGGCGGCTGCCGAAGAAGCTCGCAAGCTGGCGGTGCAAACTTCGCAGGACGAGCAGGAGAAATACCATCTGGGTTCTTCCACCAGCTACAACGTGGTGCTGCGCGGCGCGACGTGACCACCGCCGAAGGCACGGAATTGCGCGATCGGATCAACCTGCTGGAGGACGAACTAAAATACAATCAGGCGATGGGGCGGACCATGGAGGTAAATCAAATCAGCCTGTCGGATGCGTTGAAGAACGGTTCATCCGGATCGCCGAATAATTCCGGAAAGCCCTAAGGGAATTTTGGTGGCCCGGGTGTCTCGCCGGCGACGTTCATTCTAGAAACCTTCTTCGATGAGGCGCGCGGCGGTGAGGTGCGAGGCTGGCGTTTGCTTGCTTCCCTCATGTCCCTCGACGATACGCTCGACGTATTTTGCCAGGATGTCGCACTCCACGTTTACAGCGTCGCCCACTTTGAGGGTTGAAAGATTGGTGTGCTCGTAGGTGTAAGGAATGATGGCGGTGTCCACGATGCCATCTCGCCAGCCCGCTACCGTCAGGCTGATGCCATCGAGCGCCACCGAACCTTTCATCGCGACGTAACGCGCGAGATCGGCGGGCACCGCGACGCCGAACCACCAGTTCGCGCCTTGGGGTTCGAGACAGGTGACGCGGCCCACTCCATCGACGTGGCCCTGCACGAAGTGGCCGCCGAGTTCCTTTGCAGCGGTCAACGGCCGCTCCAGATTGACTCGCGTACCGACCATGATCTGGCCGAGGCTGGTGCGACCCAGCGTCTCGCCGGAAAGGTCGGCAGCGAAACTCTGGCCTAACACGTCGACGGCGGTGAGGCAGCATCCATTTACCGCGATGCTGCCCGATTTTGCCAGACCCTTGGCCAGGCGCCCGGCATGCACACGGATGCGCGCGCCACCCTCGCGGCGTTCCAACGATTCGATCGTTCCGACGTGCTCAACGAGTCCCGTAAACATCGTGAAGATATCCTTCAACTGCGAAATCTACTCCTAATCGCGCCACGGTGACGTTCTTCAGTTCGCGCGGGAATTGCCCCTTGGCAGGCTTACGGTAATTCGCGCCCCTGGATGCTCCTGCGCCAGCATGCGCCGGTGTCCCCTGGAAACCCGCGAGTTTGGGCGAGATGAACACACGCATCTTATCCACAATCTCCTGGGAAAGCGCGGCCGAATTCAAAGTCGCGCCGGCCTCGAGCAGCACGCTTAGGATTTCGCGGCGGCCAAGTTCGGCGATCACCGCGCGCAAGTCCAGCTTCGCGGTGCGCCCCGCGAGGCGGACAACCTGGACACCAGCGCGGCGCAAGGCTCGGGCTTTGGAGGAGTCTTCCTTCGCGCGGGTGAAAAGCAGCACGTCTCCGTCGGCGGAGCGCACCAGCTTTGACCGCAGCGGAATCCGCAATTGAGAGTCGAGGATGACGCGTAAGAGTTTTCTACGGCGCGGCTTTCCGGTGCGGTCGGTGAGGAGCGGATCGTCCATCAATACGGTGCCAATCCCCGTCAGCAGGGCATCCGAGGCATGACGCATGACTTGCACTTCAGCGCGCGATTCCTGCGACGTAATCCAGCGGTCTTTTACAGGAGTGCGGGAGCGGCTGCGCGAGCCGGTGTTTGCGCGGGGAAGCACCAACTGGCCATCCAGCGTGACCGCGGATTTGAGGGTTACCAGCGGTCTGCGGGAAACAATCCAGCGCGCGAAAGCTTCATTCAGGCGCTGCGCCTCGGTTTCTCGAATGCCGGTGATCACTTCAACCCCCGCGGCCCGCAGTTGTTCGAAGCCGCTGCCTGCCACTGCGGAATTGGGGTCCGCCATCGCCGCCACCACACGAACGATGCCCGCCGCGATCAGGGCGCGCGTGCAAGGACCGGTGCGTCCTGTATGGCAACACGGTTCGAGGTTGAGGTAGACGGTCGCGCCGCGGGCGGCTTTGCCGGCAGCCTCGAGCGCCACGACCTCAGCGTGGCGCATGCCGTCATAAGTATGGAATCCCTCGGAGACGACGCGTCCGTCCCGGACAATCACCGCACCGACCATGGGATTGGGGCTGGTTAGCGCGACGCCGCGAGTCGCGAGCTCGAGCGCGCGATCCATATATCCGACGTCAGTGGCTGAGGACATGAGAGGTGTCTCAAGTGGCACCGACTTCAGTTTGTGGATTTCGCCTGAGCGCACAACGAAAACCCACAGACTGACGTCTGCGCTGCAAAAATCTAATCGAATAGCGAAGAAACGAATGTCTCGGCGTCGAACGGCACGAGGTCTTCCATGGCTTCACCGGTGCCGACATACTTTACCGGCAAGCCAAGTTCGCGGGTGATGGCCACGACGATACCGCCCTTGGCCGTGCCATCGAGCTTGGTTAGTACGATGCCGGTGACCGCTGCGGTGGCGGTAAATTCGCGCGCCTGATTCAGGCCATTCTGGCCGGTGGTCGCGTCCATCACCAGCAGCACTTCGTGCGGCGCGCCGGGAATTATTTTGTTGGCCGTGCGGGTCATTTTATCGAGCTCGGCCATCAGGTTCATTTTTGTGTGCAGGCGTCCCGCAGTGTCCACGATCACCACGTCGGCATTTCGCGCGCGGGCGGAAGCCAGCGCGTCATAAACCACCGCTGCCGGGTCGCCGCCGGATTTCGTCTTCACAATTTCAGAGCCGGTGCGCGTGGCCCACACGGCCAATTGCTCAATGGCGGCGGCGCGAAAGGTGTCGCCCGCGGCGAGCACTACGGTTTTTCCGTCCTGGCGAAGGCGATGGGCGAGTTTGCCAATGGTTGTCGTTTTGCCCGTGCCATTTACGCCGACCACAAAAATGACCAGCGGACGAGAGTCCTGCGCCGCCGGCGTGCGGTTCGATGATGGCACTGTGCGGAGGACATGCAGCAACTGGTTTTTCAACTCGGACTTGAGATCACGCGCGCTGCTCAGGGCATGGCGTTCGAGTTTCTGGCGCACGGCTTCCAGAATCTGGTGAGTGGTGCGCGGCCCGAGGTCCGCTGCCAGCAACGCGTTCTCAAGTTTCGTCAGCAGTTCAGGATCGATCTGCTTCTCACCCGAGATCAGGTCTTCGACCTTGGAACTGATCTGCGTGCGAGTTTTGGAAATGGATTGCTTCAGCCGGTCGAGTAGCGACCCGCCTTCCTTGGGCTTCTTGCTTTCCTCATCGTTGCCAAAGATCGAGAGCATATGGAATTCGCGGCGGTTGGCGGCGAATTCCATATTCTAGCAGAAGAGAACAGTACCGCCGCATTGGCCGTGACACCGCGGTGATGTGTTGCAAGCTATTGTCAGGCCCAATGATGCATTTAGGACAAACATTTCGTAGCGAAAGAGGATTCGATTATGTTACAAGAGTGATCGGGCTATCAGGCTGGTTGACTGGGTCGAAGCGCAATTCTAAGTTACCAGGGGAATCGAAAAGACCGTATGCCAGGGCGGGATATTCTAACCATGAGTCTGCCGCAAGTTGCCAGCTTTTTCCCCAGGGAGAAGCTGCTCTCCGCTTTGGATGACTCCAAAGTAGGCGTGGTTATCTGCGACCGGCGCATGCGTTATAAAGCCCTGAACGAGAGTCTTGCGGAAATGCATAATGTGCCGGTCGAGGCGCATTTGGGTCATTTCTTTCATGAGATCATTGGCAGCCTTGCGGAAAAGGTGATTCCGCTCTGGGAGAACGTGTTTTCCACCGGACAGCCTCTGCCCAATCTGGAAGTTACCGGACATCTGCCGAAGCGTTCAGGTCCGGGCCGCTGGATTGAAAGTCTTTTCCCGCTGATGGATAGCAGGGGAAGAGTCGCTCAGGTTGGCTGTTTCGCGATCGAGATCACGCAACCCGTAATTACCTCCCCGGCCGCCGTCATCCGCCCCAGAGTATCGTCCGTGGTGCGACGGAACCAACTTGTGGCCCCGGAGCGAAGACAGCAGCTTGCACCGCTGTCTCCCCGGGAGCGGGAAGTAGTTCGACTGGTTGCGGAAGGCAAATCGAATAAGCAAATTTCTGCGCACCTTTCCATCAGCGTCAGGACGGTGGAGACCTACCGGGCTCGGCTCATGTTGAAGTTGAACGCCACGTCCACAGCGCAGCTCATTCACTACGCGATCCGCAACAATCTCGTTACCATCTAGTGTCTCCGGCAACGCGGCCCTCGCGCTGGGCACTTCGCAACCAGAGCGGACGCCACGATGCTTCCCATCAACCACTTCCGGATACTCCACCATGTAAGTATTCGCACTGACGTATTACTCGGAATATCACGTCTACACACCGTGAGTTATCTTTCTTGGACACATCGCTTTTTCGCAGGGCGTTTCAATCTTAACTGGAGAAACTAAATGCTAATTGGAGAGCGTTTGCGGGCGTTGCGCGAGGAAAAACAATTCTCCCAGGGCATCATCGAAAAAAGAACCGGTTTGCTTCGCTGCTATATCTCGCGCGTGGAAAATGGATATACGGTTCCGGCCGTGGAGACTCTGGAGAAGTTTGCCCGCGCACTGGAAGTTCCCATGTACCAGCTCTTCTACGAAGGCAAAGGGGAGCCCAAGGCGCTCACTCTGTCCAAGCGCGCCTCTTCGAACGACAACGGCTGGGGCAGTTCCGGAAAAGACGCACGGACGCTGGCGAAGTTCCGCAAGCTTCTGAGCCGCGCGAATGAAGCCGACCGGAAGTTGCTGCTGTTCATGGCCCGGAAGATGGTGAAGCAGTAAGCCATTCCGGAATTTTTCGCCAGTGGCATGCCGCGGAGTAAACATTACCCGCTCAGATGCGTCAATGTCAGTGTGGCTATTTCCACTGAGTTGATACTCAACGCTTCCCAGCGAGACGCACTTTTTCTCAGTCGCGTTCGTCGCCAGCCGGATCTGTGGTCGGCCACATCATGGAGCATCCCAGACAGGTCCAGAGGAAATATTCCGATCGACCCGCGGCATCCGCAGTAACGTTGTCTCTGTGACATGCCACTAGTCAAGGCAATCTGGCTCGATTTGTTATATCATGGCGCCACTTGGCCGGGTTCCGCGCTGGGCCCGCCCCGGGTTCCAAATTTACCGCATCGGGGTGCGCTATGATTTCAGTTCGATTGAGAACCGCGCTCGCGGTTTGTCTGTTTCTCACCTGTTTCTCGGCAAGTTCACGCGCGCAGATGTCCGCGGGCCGGGATGCGGACGCCGCCGCCATCAAACAAACCGTGGCGGCCTTTCAAGACGCCTGGAACAGCCATGACGCGCACGCGGTCGCGATGCGCTATGTGGAAGACGGCGATTTTTCGAGCGTCAAGGGTGAAGACAGCCACGGGCGGAAGGAACTGGAAGATCATTACAACACCATCTTCACCACCTTTCTAAAAAACGCCCACACCGCGGACACCGTGCGCAGCATTCGTTTTCTTGCGCCCGACCTCGCCTCCGTGGATACCGACTGGCTGGTTACCGATCCCAACGCTCCGGGCGGCGTGCTGCGCAAGGGTCTGCTCACCTGGATTGTCAGCAAGCGCAATGGACAGTGGATGATCACCGTTTATCATGAGGCGGCGTTTTAATCTGGCTGCTTTGCTGTGAATTTTTCCGCGCGCGTCTGCTCGCAAGCGCGAAAGGGAACTCGGGAGGATGTCATGCATGCACTTCGCTTGAAGTTCATCTCGCCAGCGTTTGCTCTGCTGTTAATTTTCGGCGGGTTGTCCTGGGCGCAGATGCCTTCCCACACGGATTCGGATTCGGCCGCCATCAAGCAATGCGTGGCCGCCTGGGAAGACGCCTGGAACCGGCATGACGCCCACGCGACGGCTACAGCCTACGTGGAAGACGGCGATTTCTCCAGCACAACGGGGATCCCGAGCCACGGCTGGAAAGCGCTGGAGGCCCACTACAATGAAATCTTCACGACCTTTCTGAAGGACGCCCACCGGACCGACACCGTGAAGAGCATTCGCTTTCTGACGCCGGGCATTGCTTCCGTCGACATCGACTGGCAAATGACCGGTGCCAGGACGCGCGACGGCAAGGACGCGCCAAACCGCAAGGGACTGCTTACCTGGGTTGTTACGAAGCAGCCCAACGGACAGTGGATGATTACGATTTACCACGAGTCGGCGTTTTAAATTTTCTTCCGTATAAGCTTCGGCGGCTGGATTTTGCTCTTCTTCGAGCTGAAGCTGACAAGATGAGGCCTATCCTTACCCGGCGTCAAACTTCTACCAATACGGCGGTCAGTCGGATTTTTCCGGCGCGAAATGCGCGTTGCAGGGCGTCCACAACGGCGGCGTCGAACTTCGTATTCACCAGACTGTGAATCCGGTTGATGGCAAATTCCAGATCCATGGCGGTCTGGTAAGGGCGGTTCGTGGTCATCGCGTCAAGCGTATCGGCGACGGCAATGACGCGGGCCATGAGAGGAATTTCATCGCCTTGCAATCCATGCGGATACCCGCGGCCGTCCACGTGTTCGTGATGCAATTCGATGCCCGGCAGCATTTCTTTCAACTGCGCGACGGGACGCATGATGTTGGCGCCCTTCGTGGGATGCTGTTTCATTAATTCAAATTCTTCCGTGGTCAGCGCGCCGGGCTTTTTCAGCACGCGGTCATCCACCCCAATTTTTCCCACGTCGTGCAGCAGCGCCGAGATCCTGATTTTTTCCAATTCTTCGGATTGCAGCCCGAGTTGTTGGGCGATGATGATGGAATACTTGGCCACGCGACCGGAATGGCCGCGCGTGTAGGGATCTTTTTCGTCGATGGCCGCGGCGAGCATGCGGATGGAACCTAGAAACAGCTCATGGTTCTGGTCAGCCGCCTGCCGCAGCTGGACCACGAATTCCTCGATGTCTCCCGCCATGTGATTGAAGGTTTCGGCTAATTCGCTAATTTCCGCGGCGCCCTGCACGGGCGTTCGCTGGTGAAACTCTCCGCGGCTGATGGCCAGCGTGGACGCGGCCAGCGCGCGGATCGGCGTGCTGATGCCGACGGCGAACAGGTAGCCGAGGATCAATGCCGCGAACGTGACCACGATGACGAATTTCAACGCCTGGGCGTTGAGCTCCGTGACGCCGGCATCTTCCCGCGCTTTATCCAATCCGCGCGTCGCGACGACCGCCCAATTCAAATCGGGAATTGTGCTGTACGTCCCAACCATTTCCGATTTGCTGCCGTTGTCCGTGGTTACGAACCGGCGCAACGTTTCCGTAGTGCGCAGACCTTTTGGCAACAAAGCGACCTGAGCCACCACGGGTGAACTGGACTTGGCGTCGGAGCCGGGAACGAACTGGCGCATGTCCGGATGAGCCACGATATGTCCGCTATGATCTACCACGAAGACCACGCGCCCGCGCACGCTGGTCTCCTGCAGCCGACGAAGAACGCTGTCCAGCGATATCACTGCCGCCAGCATCCCCGAGAATTGATCGTTCACTTCCAATGGCACGGCCATGACGAAGGCGGGGCGATTCTCAGGGCCAATCGCCAGCGGGTCGCTGCGGAACACCAGGGATTGCAGGGAGATGGTGAACGCCCGTTGCAGGGCCTTGGCCACGAAGGGATCCTGGTCCGCCTGGAAATTTCCGGCACCGCTGCCCTTGGCCTCTTTGCCCACCGCGGTCAAGTACAAAATGTTGGGATTGCTGGCGACGAAGTTCTCTAGCACGCGACTGACTTGCGGCGCGTTCTGCACGTTATCAACTTTATCAATGAGTCCGGTGAGCGCCAGGATTTGCCGTTCGCTGATCAGCTGCTGGTAAAGATTGGCGTCGAATTGCTGAATTTCCTCGGCTAGGGAGCGGGTCACTTCGGTCTGCTGGACACTTTCCGTGTCCGTCAGCTTACCCTGGCTAAGTTGCAGAACCTGCCGATGATAGAGCGCCAGGGGAAGGACGCTGACGAGTAGCATGGCGCCCAGCACCAGCCACAGAATTCTCGGCCGGCGGTAAAACTTCGTTTTGAAACGTGTAAGGTCCACGATTGAACAGATCCTATCCCGTCTATTTTACGATTTGGCTGGCAAGTGCAGAAGGATGGAAAGGCGCGATGCTACGGGTTAGCTAACACTTCTCCGAAAATCAAAGGGTTCTGCGAGGAATATGTGGCGCAGGCTTCAGCCTGCGGGGGGTAACTCCGCAGGGACAAAACCTCACGGGCTGAAAAGTCCGTGGGAGAACTTGAGAATCTTTGTGGGTCGTGGCTTTAAGCCACGATATAAACTCCGCAGAATCAATGCGGATTTAGCCGCTGAGGTTCTCATTTTGGCGTTCTTACACAGACTCTGAAGCCTGTGGGGGGTGACCCTGCAGGGACAAAACCCCCAGGCTGAAGCCTGCGCCACCGGCTGTCATCGGCTGTGCAACGAATGCGGCCTGAGGAACGAAAGATAAAAACTGAATTATTCCTGTTTCAGGCGGCGTTCCATCAGGTCTCGAATGGCGTCGCGCGTGACACGCCCCGCCGTCAGTACCGCGTGAACCTGTTCTGTAATCGGCATTTCAACCTGCGCGCGCGTCGCCAATTCCAGCGTGGCTGCCGCGCTGCCAACGCCCTCAGCCACCCGCCGCGTGGACCCGATGATTTCGTGGAGTTCGCGGCCCCTGCCCAGCTGAATTCCCACAGAGCGGTTCCGGCTGAGCTCGCCCGTGGCTGTCAGAATGAGGTCGCCTACGCCAGCGAGGCCTGAAAGTGTTTCCCGGCGGCCTCCCAGGGCAACTGCCAGGCGGGTCATCTCGGCGAGTCCGCGGGTAACCAGCGCCGCAACAGCATTCGTGCCCAGCTCCAGGCCCGTGCAGATTCCCGCGGCGATAGCGATTACGTTTTTCACCGCGCCGGCGATTTCCGTGCCGATCACGTCGTCGTTCGTGTACAGGCGGAAGCGCGGGCCGGATAATTCTTCCTGCACAGCGGATGCGAGCTTGGCGCCGGCTGACGCCAGCACCACGGCCGTGGGATCGCCGGTGGCCACTTCGAAGGCAAAACTTGGCCCGGAGAGGACAGCGATGCGGGCGGCCGCGTCCGGACCCATTTCTTGCGCGATGACTTCGCTCATGCGCGCGTGGGAATCGGGTTCGAGGCCTTTCGTCGCGCTTACAAAAATCGAGTGTGGCTCCACAGACGGACGCATCGCCCGGTAGATGTTGCGCGCGTGAGCCGATGGCATCACGCCTAGAACGATGTCTGCGCCGGCGAGCGCTTCTTCGAGGCTGCCGGTGATCTCGATGCCCGCGGGTAATTCGAACCCCGGAAGATAAATTTCGTTCACCTGGCGCGCGCGAAGTGTTTCGACTACGTCGCTGCTGTGCGCCCACAGGGTCAGCCGGTGCGTGGACGAGGAACGCGTCAACGCGATTGCCAGAGCCGTTCCCCAACTACCACCGCCGATAATGGCAATTTTTTTCATGATTTTTTTCGGCCGATCTCAAAGCGCGGTTCCGTGCCGGCCAGCAACCGCTCGATATTGTCGCGATGCTTGACGATCACCAGGGCCGCCGCGAGCAAGGTGCAAACCGAAACCGCCGTCGGTGGCGCATGGCCGGGCGCATACAGAAGGTAGACCAGCAGCGGCAGGGCGGCGGCCGCGGAGATCGACGCCAGCGAAACATATCTCCAGAACAAGACCATCAGAATAAACAGCGCTACGGCGGCAGCAAGTGCTGGCCAGCAGATCCCCAGAAAAACACCCAAGGCCGTCGCTACACCCTTGCCACCCTCAAACTTCAACCAGATCGGGAAAACGTGTCCTATGATCGCCGCCAGGCCGGCGAACATCATGTATCGAATATTTCCGCCAGAGAAATGTCCGGCAATCCAAACGGCAAAGAAACCTTTTGCCGAGTCCAGGATCAAAGTGGCGGCGCCCACCGCCCAGCCTGACGCTCGCGCCACGTTCGTGGCGCCGATGTTGCCGCTACCGATGAAGCGGATGTCTCCTCCTCCCGTCGCTCGTACCAGGAGGTAGCCGAACGGGATGGCGCCGAGCAGATATCCGATGGCGATCAGTCCCCACACGGGGGCGTGGCCTAGTGTGATTTCCAGATTCACTCGGGTCTTCTCCCAACAATCGAATAAGTAGCCACGCGAGTATATTCCGCGCCACCGCGTTTCAGCACGCTTTGATACAGATGAAAGTCCGTGGCAGTGCCACGGCCAAATTCCAGCGGTCCCGAGTTTTCGATCGCGGCGTGCAAAGCGTCGAAGCCACGCGGCGTTTCAAATCGCGCCAGCGTCAAGTGTGGAGAGAAGGCGCGTTCTTCGCGCGGTAGGCCCAAACCCGCCAGCGCTGTATCGACTGCCGCCGCGAGCGCGGCGAGTTCCGCTCCGCCATTGACTCCGGCCCACAGGACGCGCGGGCGGCGTTCATTTGGAAAAAATCCAATTCCGCGAAAATTGATGGAAATCGGCGCTCTCTCTGGAATGTTTGCAAGCGTCGTCTTGATCTTCTCGACATTTTCCACCGGCGTCTCACCGATAAATTTCAGCGTGACGTGAACGCCCTCCATACGCACCCAACGCGCCTTCGGACAGATGGGACGGAGTTTGGCCATTAGCGCGACGAGTGATTGGCGAACGCCTTCAGGAATGTCCAACGCGACGAAGAGGCGCATGAATCAAATTTGCATTTCAAAGAGTGAATTTGATGTTCCGCACGGCAAACGTAAGTGCGTTTTCCCGGTGGCGCAGGCTGAAGCCTGTGGCGATTCGTCCAAGCGTCATGGATCCTTCTCGCAACGAACCCCCACAGGCTGAAGCCTGCGCCAGGAGATCGCGATCGTTCCACGCGGTCCGCTTCACGCCCCGGTTTTTGGCTGCGACGCATACAGAAAATACCGCCGCACCAGGTCCAGCGCCGTCTGAGACGCCTGCCACCGGATGCGGTCGCGTTCGCCCGGATAGTGTACGCCGCGTTCCTTGCTGCCGGAGGCGTCGGCGATGGCTACGTGCACTGTGCCCACCGGTTTTTCCGGAGTGCCTCCGGTGGGTCCGGCAACACCCGTGATTCCAACTCCCAACGTTGCGCCCGTGCGCCGCCGGATTCCGTCGGCCAGAGCGATGGCAACTTCCGCGCTCACGGCCCCGCGGGATTCGATGACGTCCGCAGGCACGTCGACCCACGCGGATTTCAGGGTGTTGCTATAGGAAACGACGCCGCCGAGAAAATACGCGGAGCTTCCCGAGATGCGCGTGAGCCGTTCGGCGAGCAGTCCTCCGGTGCAACTTTCTGCGGTGGCGATGGTGGCGTGGCGGAGAGTCAGCTCGCGCGCGACCACTTCCTCCATCGATTCGCCGGCCGTGGTGAACACTGCCTCGCCCAGCGCGAGCACGATGCTTTCCTGAATGTCCTGAAGTTTGCGCTCGGCGGCAGATGCGTCGGTGGTCCATGCTCGCAAATGAATTTGGATTTCGCCGGGCGCGGTCAGGATCGTCGTTTGGACGTCGTCGTGGCGCGTGTAAATTGGCGCGATGCGCTGGTCCACGTCGGACTCGCCCATTCCCGCGACGCGCAGTTCGCGCCCCACGAGACGCGCTCCGGTGGACAGGCGCTCCAGTCGCGGTTCCACCTGTGCGGCGAACATGGCCTTCAATTCGTGCGGCGGGCCGGGAAGCAAAACAAAGATGCGGCCATCGGACTCCAGCCAAAGGCCGGGCGCGGTGCCGCGATCGTTGTCCAGCGGTGTTGCGCCCTCGGGAACCATGGCCTGCCGCGCGTTCACCGTAGACATTGGTCGTCCGATTTTGCGGAAGCGCTCTTGGATATTGCCCATCACGGCGGGATCCTGCGCGAGTTTCCGTCCCAACAGATCGGCAACGGCGTTACGCGTGCGATCGTCTTCGGTGGGGCCAAGGCCTCCGCTGGCGATAATGAGTTCGACGCGTTTGGCTGCCCCATCGAATGCTTCGCGCAGCGGAGCAAGATCATCTCCGACCACCGTTTTACGCGTGACTTCAATTCCAAGCCGGTTAAGCCGTGCGGTGAGAAAAAGGGAATTGGTATCTACCCGGTCGGGTGTTAGCAGTTCCGATCCGACGGCGATGATTTCAGCTTTCATGTGAGGTTAGCGTGGAAGGGGAAGGCCTTCCACTTCCCAATCCACAGTAAAGAGCGCGCTGCTGGTAGCAAGGATAGCGCGATGACCGGGCAACAGCGCAAGGCCGACGATCCCGGTGCCGCCAAGAACCAATTCAGCGCGCGCGTCCGGTGAAATGCGCACAATCCCGCGGCGGCCCTGGTAGGACGCCGCTACGTAAACATTTCCCGTGCGGTCAAAGGCCAGTCCCTGCGGCCGCCCAAGTCCGCGGAAGAAGCTGCTGACTTCACCCTTTTGGTTAATGCGAAAGACGCGGTCAAAACTCGAAGTGGTCGGGCCGGTGACGAACAATTCGCCGGTGGGGCTGAACGCCAGGTGATACGCGGCTACGGACGGTTCGAGCGTGGCGAATACGAAAATTTCGCGGTCCGGGCCAATCTTGAAAATTGTGCCGCTGCGGTCGCCGACAAAAAGATTGCCGATGGTGTCGAAGGCGATCCCGGTGGCCACGCCCATGCCTTCCACCCACAACTGCGAGCGGCCGTCCGGCGCGACGCGATGAATTGTCCCATCGTCGCGGCAGGATACGTAAAGATATCCCTCGCGGTCCAGAGCCAGCCCCGTGGGATTCACGAGTTCGGTGACGAACGGCTTGACCTGGTAGTTGGGCGTGATTTTGTAGAGCGAAACGGCGACTTTTTGCCCGCGGTGCCCGCTGTACGTGACGTAGATGTTTCCTTCCACATCCACCGCGGGATTAGCCACCGGGTGCAAATTGTCCGCAATCTGCACGCCCAAGTGAAACGCGAACGGCTGGCTGGCAGCGCGCGAAGTCTCCACGCTCACGATGCTGCCCCCCGCGCCCTCCGGCACGCGAGCGATCAGATAATTCTGCGTGGAGATCAGGACGCTCGCTTCGGTTTCGCCAAAACGCACGTGCGGACGCGAATTGGGGCGGGGCACGAAGCCCGCACCGTAAATCGTGACGTCGCCGCCGGGAATGCCTGCTGCGGGCTGAATGCGGTCGATGCGTGGTATGCCGTTGGTTTCCAAGATTTTTTGCTCGATCTCGTCCGAAACTCCGGCAAGACGATTGCGTGACGCTCATTCCCTGATGGGCTAATTGGTTTTCGTGTAGCGCCCGCCCTTGGTGGCACAGACTGAAGTCTGTGCCACTAAAGCCTACAAACCGATCGCCCGCGCGATCCATAATCCGAGCGCGGCGTAAATTCCGGCAATCCAGTCATCCGCCATGATTCCCAAGCCGCCGGGGAGCGATTCGGCTTGCCGCGCGGGGAACGGCTTCCAAATATCAAAGACACGAAAAAGTATAAAGCCCAGCAACAAATATTTCCAGTTGAGGGGAACCGAATGGCAAGAAGTAGGCGTCAGGTGTTGCCCCGAAACTTCGTCGATCACCACAAATTGCGGATCCTTTTTCGCCGCGAATTCCGCGGCGCGGCTCGCGACGTCCAAACTCCGGCAAAGGCTAGCACGATCGTATACTGGAAGGGTCGTCAGTGTGAACCCACAAAACCTCAGTTTGGATATTGGCGGTGTGAACCTGGAACATAGTCCAATGCGGAAAAAACGTTGAGTTGCCGCGTAAAGCGCGACGCCGCCGAGTGAACCCCATGTGCCCGGCGCTTTCGGAAGATAGCCGAGACCAAAAGCAGTTGCAATTGCGAGTGAAATGCGTGGCTTTCGCTGTGAGCGAAATTGGCGAGGAGGCCGCGCTACTCGTCGTCTCGGAAGATTCGGGGTGGGCTGGCTCATTCGTTTCGGCTTCTTCCGGTTCCGATTCGTCCATGATGGGCGACGGCGATTTTGTATTTTCCGGTGGCCCAGTTTCCTAGGTCGAGCTCGCGGCAACGCGCGCTGCAGAAAGGAAACTCCACGGTCGTTTCCGAATCCACCGGCTGCTTGCAAATGGGACATTTCAGTTTCATGAGAAGATCTGCGCGACTCGAACGATTTGAGTAGCGCAGGCTTCAGCCTGTGGGGGTTGGTCCTTGCAAGTACGAAACCCCACAGACTGAAGTCTGTGCTACTTAACCCAAAACTCTCAACGCCGCGCCTGTTGATACGCGCTGCACCGGAGCGATCGTTGGAATTTGCGCTACTGCGGGGCGCGGCACGTCCAGAATCTCCACGACCCGGCCGACCAGATCGTACTCGTGCGTCTCGGTGATTTCGGCGGTGACCACGTCGCCGGTGCGCGCGGATAGCCCGGTGCCTGCGACCTCGATATCGTTCAAGTACAGCTTGCCGTCGATTTCGGGCGCCATGCCTTCCATGCGCGCTTCCCAAACGAGCGGCGTATCTTTTGACGGGCCCTTCGACCAGAGCCGTCACGCGCTGGCCGCGAAAATGGCGCAGCTTGCGCGCGGAAATTTTTTGCTGAATTTCCATCAGGCGGCTCTGGCGCTCCTTGATCGTGTCTTCGTCCACTTTTTCATCGAGCGCGAAGCTGGATGCGTTGTCGACGTCGGAATAGGGGAACACGCCCATCCAGTCGAATTCCGCGGCCTTCACGAAATCGCACAGTTCGCGAAAGTCGGCGTCGGTTTCGCCGGGGAATCCGACGATGAACGAAGTACGCAACGCCACGCCGGGAATGGTCGCGCGCATGCGGCCGAGCAATTGCAGAAACGCGTCGCCATTCGATCCGCGCTTCATGCGCGCCAGGACGTTGCGGCTGGCATGCTGCAGCGGCATGTCCACGTATTTTGCGATGCGCGGATGCGCGGCGATGGTGTCCAGCAGCCGCTGCGTGACGCGATTCGGATAACAGTAGAGGGAGCGCACCCATTGCAGGCCTTCGACGCCCGCGAGGCGTTCGAGCAGCGCCGCGAGACCGTCGCGCAGCCCGAGATCTTCGCCGTAGGAAGTGGTGTCCTGGCCGATCAGCGTCACTTCGCGCACGCCGGCCGCGGCGAGATTTTCCGCTTCCCGCACCACGGATTCAAACCGCCGGCTGCGGAATTTTCCGCGCAGCTGCGGAATGATGCAGAACGTGCAGGGATGGTCGCAGCCTTCGGCAATTTTCATGTAGGCGGCGTGTTTCGGCGTGGAAAGAATTCGCGGCGTGAGATCGTGATACAGGTAGGATGGCAGGGCCGCCGCGTTCGCCGCGTCCGATCGCAACTCGCCCTCGCACGGCGGCCAGAATATTTTCGACTTCGCCGGTGCCCACCACCGCGTCCACCTCGGGAATCTGCTCGAGGATCTGATCGCGGAAACGTTCCACCAGGCAGCCGGCCACGATCAATCGTTTTGCCGCTCCAAATTTTTTGTACTCGGCCATCTCCAGAATCGTGTCGATCGATTCCTTTTGCGCCGGCGCGATGAAGCTGCACGTGTTGACGACCAGGACGTCGGCTTCCTCCGCCCGCGGCGTAAATTCGTAGCCGTTGCGCGCGAGCACACCCATCATGACCTCGCTATCGACGAGGTTTTTCGGGCATCCCAGGCTGATGAATCCGGCTTTTGGCATAAAAATGCGTCGCGCACGTGCGGGACGGTTCGATCATTCTAGCATGTCGAGGAGGGTCGTGCCGTCGGGCGGGCTGCCCAGGACAGCGAGCCACACGGAATTCTTTGTAGGGCACGGCTTCAGCCGTGCCGAAATAGCGGTCGAAAACAGGGCTTTAGCCGCTGACGGTCCGGAGCGGTTGTAAGGGCTCGATGCCGAGCAGGCCAGCGGCTAAAGCCGCATGGATACTCCACTAATATTGGCACGGCTAAAGCCGTGCCCTACAACGATTGGCCGTTGCGTGATCTGGGGCGGGGAGACGTGAACAGCGAGCCACACGGAATACTTTGTAGGGCACGGCTTCAGCCGTGCCGAAATAGCGGTCGAAAACAGGGCTTTAGCCGCTGACGGTCCGGAGCGGTTGTAAGGGCTCGATGCCGAGCAGGCCAGCGGCTAAAGCCGCATGGATACTCCACTAATATTGGCACGGCTAAAGCCGTGCCCTACAACGATTGACCGTTGCGTGATCAGGGGCGGGGAGACGAGGGCAGCGAGCCACATGGAATACTTTGTAGGGCACGGCTTCAGCCGTGCCGAAATAGCGGTCGAAAACAGGGCTTTAGCCGCTGACGGTCTGGGGCGGCTCTAAGGGTTCGATGCCGAGCAGGCCAGCGGCTAAAGCCGTATGGATACTCCACTAATATTGGCACGGCTAAAGCCGTGCCCTACAACGATTGACCGTTGCGTGGTTTGGGGCGGGGAGACGTGAACAGCGAGCCACATGGAATACTTTGTAGGGCACGGCTTCAGCCGTGCCGAAATAGCGGTCGAAAACAGGGCTTTAGCCGCTGACGGTCTGGGGCGGCTCTAAGGGTTCGATGCCGAGCAGGCCAGCGGCTAAAGCCGTATGGATACTTCACGAATATTGGCACGGCTAAAGCCGTGCCCTACAACGATTGGCCGTTACGTGATCAGGGACAGGCTGCTGGGGAGTGGTTATGGCAGCGAGGAATTGGGATACGAAGTCTGCTCGGCAAATTTCCCCGTACTACTTTTTGCGCGTTTTAAGGAATCTGTGGATGCCGGCGATCAGCGACGAGGCGTGCTTGGGGTCCGCGGTCTTGCCGCCGTAGCGGGCCGCCTGATAGATCGAGGTCAATTCGAACACCGGTGCGGCCAGCGTTCCGTCCGGTACCGATGCGGCGAATTCCATGGGAGTCTGCGCTTGCGTCTTGCGATATCCGCCACGATCGAGGACGCGCAGCATTTCCAGATACTGCAGTGTCGCCAGGTGCGGCGTCATCCTGCGAGCCGGCAAAACGCGCGTGCGCCACACCACCAGGAATCTCCGGCGCATTTCAGGCCGCAGAATGAGCACGGCCAGCACAAACGCTCCGAAGAACATAAAAACATCCGGTCTGAGCCGCCGGGCTGCGGGAGATCCGTTCCTGCCAGCGTTTCATCTGGTCGGTCGCGTGGCGGCGCATGCCGGAAAATTTGACTTGAATGCGCTCCGCCCAGTCACGGGATAAGCGGCCTACGGTTTGAGCCACGGTGATCTGGTGCACGAAGTCGTAGTTGATGACCCACTCGCTCCATTGCAATTCGAACCAGTCCCAGTAATGGAACAGCTGGGCAAAAAATCCAGCGGCTTCTCGGCCGAAGGCGGCGTTGGATCGAATGTCAGCCAGCCGAAGCCTGGGAAATAGGCTTCCACCCAGCTATGGGCGTCGCTCTCGCGAACAACCAGATCGCCGGCCACATCGTTGTACTCCCCGGTCTGAAATCCATTGATGTATCGCGACGGAATGCCCTGGGTCGCAGCATACGGTCATGGCCGCGGCGAAATATTCGCAATGCCCGGCGCGCTTCTGGAACAGGAAATAGGCCAGCGGGATCGTTTTGCGGCGTGCCGCTGAGGTCCAGCGTGTAGCCATAGTGCGAACGAAGATAGCCCTCCATGGTGCGCGCCTTGTCGTACGGATTCGTCTCGCGGGCGGTGATTTGCGCGGCCAGCTCCGGAATGCGCGGATCGAGTCGTTGGCAACTGCAAATACGTATCACGAATGAGGGCCGGATAATCCGAGCCGGCCTCACGAACGGCGGCTGGCGACGGAGTAGGCACGAAGGAAGTCGCTTCGTACTGCATGCGCGAATAGCTGTGATACGGATTGAAAATCGAGCCGGTGAAATCCTTTAAAAGATACGTATGCCGCTGGCCTGAAAGGCTGCCGCCGGTATCATCGCTAAAATGCCCGCGGACATTTTCAGCTTCGTTAGCAAAAAATAGTGCATTGCTGCCGATGGGTTCGAGCAGCACGGTGTAATGGATTGGCTTGCCGAATTTGCGGCGTTGGACTGTCGCTCGGATCCAGACTGGAACCAGCCGCCCTCTGCGGCGCGGTCAGCGTCGTCGGCTCGTGCTGCTTCGTTGAACCAGCGTTTGCCGTCAAACTTGGTGAGAGCCACGCCCCGCCAGTGCACGCCATGCGCCGCTTCATGACCGCCATCGACCGTGACGCGCATGACCACCAGCTGTTCTTCTTGATTTCGCCGATTTCGCCCAGTTCCACGTCGTCGCTGAAGCCGGAAATCATCGTCGGCTGCATATTCAGCGCCGGACATGTAGCCGCCGCTGAAGCGCGGCAGGACAGAAAGATGATCGCGCCCATGATCGAGCGCCGCCAGAGCAATTCCCGCGGAGGTTATGCCCAGCGCGTTGTGCATGTGGTCGGCCGCCGCGGTGCCGGCTTCCAAGGGACGAGTGACCGTGCCTTGCGCGCTGCGCCACATTTCCAGGGCCACGAAAGTGGACACCGCGAGTCCCAGGAAAATAAAGAAGAACGCCAGGAAGACGGTATCCACCGTAAGGATTGCAGCGGCAAGCATCGACGTGAAACCCATCATCGTCAGGAAAAAGATAATCACGCGTGGTGGTGGCGCTGTACAGGCGCACAACGGTGGCGAACAGCATGAGGTGAACCGTCGCAAGCAGGGCCGCAAAAAGACCGGGATTCTGCGCGCCCGCGGCCAACATGCGGGAAATAATCCACAGATCGAACGGGAAGAAAATAAAGTACACAATGGTCAGCCCGTTGGCGACGCGATTGGAAATTTCAGGCCCCTGCCATGCCACCAGCGATAGCCCTTGAAAAGCATGCGGCCGGGAGCGACGAGAGATGGTGACAGATCGAGCTTGCCGGTGGAGACCAGGGTCAAAACGCCCGTGAGCAGCAGAAAATAAAGGGAGATCTCAAAATGACGTCTGATGGCGGAGAGGTGCACCGGAATCGGTTCGGCGGGAATTTGGCTTACAGGGTCCATGGCACGAAGTCCAGTTTAACATTCCAGAGGCGCAGCGGGATTGGGTGAGCGTATCGGGTAATGGCGGGCGCGCAGCAGCCTTCGTCACAAGTCGCCCTGACGTCCGTCTGTGGCTTTTCGGCGTTGTGACGAAGGTCAAGCCCATGCGAGGAGGGGTTCCGGAAAGGAACGCGGCGGTGTCCTTCTGAGCCACCCGAGGAATCGCTCTTCGATTTGCGGCCTTCAGGAGTGATTCCTCGTTTGGCTCGGAATATGACAATGGTAAGGTCGAGCGTCGGCTCCCACAGAACCCTTGCGCCAGTGGCCGATCGGAGGCGCGCTCGACCCGCCCTAACCTAACCCCACAGGCTGGAGCCTGTGCTCTTGAAGTTCGTCGGCCACAGCATCCACGATTTTTCGAGTGACATTCGGAATGGGCATGCTTCGTATCCGGCTTAAGGCGACGATACGAGTGCCCTCGACGACTCGGCAGTTGCTCGACGCGAATCATGTACGATTTCAGGCGGATATTTCGGAAGGTACCGTGTGCCGCACGCTAGCTCAGCGGCATAAAAGCTTCCTCGCCACCGAAGCCAAACTTCTCGCGCAAATGTTCCGCCAGCGCGAACACCGGTTCCGTGCCGTTGATTTCAACAGCGGGGAATTGCCACATGTGCGAGAACAGCGCGCCGTCTCCGTTTCTTTGGCGCACCAGCAGCGTGCGCCGTTGCGGATCGATCAGCACTGCCGCGGATAGCGTTACATTGAGCGTCGCGCGTTTTTTGCGAACTTCTGGCACCTCATCCGCGATGCCGAACTGGCGGGCGCGGCACCATTTTTCAACCGGGCAGTCCTGGCAACGCGGCGATTTCGGAGTGCACACCGTCGCACCCAGTTCCATCATGGCCTGGTTCCAGTCTCCAGGGGCGATCACAGCAAGCAATTCCTGGGCTGCGGCCTCGAGCTTCCGCCAGCGCACAGGAGCACGCAGATCTCCCCGCCAGGCGCCCAGGCGCGCGAGCACCCTTGCCACATTTCCGTCCAACACCGCGCGCGGCGCGTCGTAGGCGATGCTCAGGACGGCCGCTGCCGTATACCGGCCGATTCCGGGAAGCGCCAGCGCCGCCTGATATTCGCGAGGAAATGCGCCGGCGTGGCGCGCGACGATGGCCTTGGCCGCGCTTTGCAAGTTCCGCGCGCGGCTGTAATAGCCGAGGCCGGCCCAACTGGCAAGCACGCGATCGGTTTTGGCGCGCGCCAGCGATTCAACATCCGGGAAGTTTTCGAGGAATCGCTCGTAGTAGGGAATTACGGCCGCAACGCGCGTCTGCTGCAGCATGATTTCCGATAGCCAGACGCGGTACGGGTCGCGGTTGCGCCGCCAGGGAAGATCGCGCTTGCCCCTGGCGAACCAGGAAAGCACGCGCCGCCTGAATTTTGGAATTTCCGCCGCGGGAATTTTCAGGAGACTCACCCGCGGAATTTTCGCACATTGAGGGGACGAACGGAAATTCGGAAGCGAATTTTGGCCGTGCTGAGATTCCATCTGCGGCAGACTGCGGCCTCGCGCCGCGCCCGGTGGCATAGACTCTGGCTGGGGTTTTTTGCCGCTGCATCCAAAGTGAAAATCCACAGACGGAACTCTGTGCCACCGGAGAACACTAGAGCGAGGGCACGAACAAAAAATAGGCGGTGTTCCACAGGTGCGAGGGGATTGTGCCGCGCTGCTGGCTGGTCACACAATTTTGAAAATGTCGGGCGAATCGTTCAGCGTATCCAGAAAATTTTTGCCGGGCTGCTGTTTCAGCGGGGTGACGCCTGCGAGGTAGCGCAAAACGTCATAGATAATTTCGCCGGCGCTGATGCGCGGGGTGGCAAAACCTGCCGAGCGAAACTCAATCACGGAATTGATCTCATAAAAATGCCAGGCCAGGCCGGCGCACAGCGTCACGGCGCGTTCAAATTGTTCCGCGGCCTGCTCGGTCGTTGCCTGGGGACTGACGTAGGGATCGAATACGATCATCACGCGGCGCTCATCTTCGCGGGCGAATTCCTTCACCTGCAGCGCGCCGAGGCGGGCGGAAGCCTTCCAATCGACGTGGCGGGCGCTGTCATTGAACTGGTAGTCGCGAATCGCGTAGAGATCGTTGCCGCGGCCGCGCTGGTAACTTTCCAGTTCGCCGCTGACCAGCGGCAGAATTTCGTCAAATTCCTCGGTGGGCTGGATCCTCGGATACACCACCACTTCGATCGCGGATTTTACGCGGCGCGTATTTTGCAGAAAGCCGAATGGAAATCGGGTGCGCAATCCCAGCGCATCCTCGCGGTAAACGCCGCGGCGCGGAAACGTCAGCTCGATGTTTTGCCGCACGGTCGCCCGATGAGGAATATGCGGGAAATAGACCGGGCGATCCAGAACTTGCGGTGCCGGCGGAGTCGACTGGCCCGTCCTGGCTTTGAGCTGTTCGCTGACCAGGGAAACCGAAAATGAAGGCGTCATCTGCTTCTCATTGCGCAATTCGGCGATGGCCAGCGTGGCGCGTTGGGCGAAAATGTGCTCCGGCAGTTCGAGCCGCACAGCGATTCCGCCGAGCACGATGCGCGAGAGCAACCCGGAAATCAGCATTCCGGCGAGCAGACACGCCAGAACCATGAACAACAAATTGTTTCCGGTGTTGAGGGCGGCGAGCGCGACGACAAGGATTCCGACGATGTAGACCACGCCTTCGCGCGTTACTTTGTAATCGATCTGATAGCTGAGCCAGCCAAACGGAGTGCGCCGCGCCAGCGCCGGCACGACGGTCAGTGCGATCCATCCGGCCAGCGCCAGGGCTGCTAAGGCTGACATTCCCGCAATCAGCAGATGGCCTTCCTCCGCCGCTGCTCCCGAATACAGCGCGAGAAACAGCGCCGCGGCCAGCGCCAACATGGCGATCCCAAAGCTCCGCCAGCTGGGCTGGTCTAAAGTCTGGCGCAAGCGTTTCCATTGCGCCGCGCGCGACACTCCCACCACTTTGCGCAAAAGCGGAGGGCCGACGCGGCGTTCGACAAATTCGGGATTCATCAGAGGGGAACGGGAGTGGATCCATGATTTCACGAAGAACCATTTCAGCCTGCGTGGTTTTTTTCTGGGTCGCGGCGTAGCGCGTGTTGACCACCACGCGATGCGCAAAGACCGGCAGGATGAGCTGCTTGAAATCATCGGGCGTGCAGAAGTCGCGCGCTTCCAGGTAGGCGCGGGCCTGTGCGGCGCGTTGCAGCATCAGAACACCGCGCGGGCTTACACCCAGCGTCAGCTGCTCAGAATTCCGGGTTCGTTCCACGATGTCGAGCGCGTAGTCGCGCAGACTGTCATCCACGCGCACCTTCTCCACGGCGGTCTGCATCACTTCCACTTCGCCCGCTTCCATTACCGGAGTCACTTCGGCGGCGGCATTGCGTCCGCTGGCATGCTGCTGCATGATTTCGCGCTCGCTGTTGCGTGACGGGTAGCCCATGCCGATGCGCAGAATGAAGCGGTCCAGTTGCGATTCCGGAAGCGGATAGGTTCCGTGGTGCTCGACGGGATTCTGCGTGGCCAGCACCATGAATGGCTGGGGCAGCTTGTAGGTGTGATTGTCAACGGTGACCTGCGCTTCGTTCATGGCTTCCAGCAGCGCCGATTGCGTTTTTGGCGTGGTGCGATTGATTTCGTCCGCCAGGATGATGTTGGCGAAAATCGGGCCGGGCTTAAAGTCAAAGCGCTGTTCGATCTGGTTGAATACGCTGGTTCCCACCACGTCGGACGGCAGCAGGTCCGAGGTGAACTGGATGCGCTGGAACGAGCAGTGAAACGAATTGGCAATGGCTTGCGCGAGGGTGGTTTTGCCTACGCCGGGCACATCTTCAATCAGCAGATGGCCTTTGGCCAGCAAGGCGACCAAAGCGAGGCGAATCACTTCGTCCTTGCCGCGAATCACGCTGGATATGGAAGCCTGTAGTTGCGCGATCTGATTTGCCGTCGCTGTGGTCATGTGGTTGAAAATCCCTATGGCTTCTGCTACAAACGAAGCTTGTGTTATGGGCGATTAGCTCAGTGGTTAGAGCGCTCGCTTCACACGCGAGAGGTCCAAGGTTCAAGTCCTTGATCGCCCACCACTACCCACGCCAGTCTATGTTGCCATGAATTGCTCGAAAGTCTTAGCAATTGCCCGTCGAATTGTGCTCAAAAAGTTTTAAAAGTAGTACCGGCAATCTTGCCGGCGCGATTTTTGCAATCATAACCAACGGGAGCCCCGTGCATTCGTAGCGTAAAACCGTATCGCCAGTCCTTGCATGGACTTCGGGGTAGAGAGTGGCTGTGCTACTCTAAACTTTACCCATTTCACGAGCAGGCAAAGGATCCCCAAGTGGCGGCGACATTGCGTTTTCTTCAGTTTCTCTCCCTGGGCTGCTGGCTCGGGAGCATCATCTTCTTCATCGTCTTCACGCAGGGCATATTTTCGGTGATCCCGAGCAAGGATCTGACCGGGGTGGTCGTCGGTTATTCTTTGGCGCGGTTGCACGTGATGGGCATCATGGCCGGCTTCCTTTATCTGATCGCGACGTCCTTGCGGGAAAAATCCGTGGCGGCGCTCACGCGCCCGGCAGCATTGCTGGTATTCCTTATGATCGTGTGCACCATGGCCTCGCAATACGGCGTGATTGCCCGCATGGATGCGCTCCGTGTGCAAATGGGCTCGGTGAACGCGACGCCTGCCGACAACCCGCTGCGCATGGCATTCGATCGTCTGCACCAATATTCCGTCCGGCTGGAAAGCGTGGTTCTGCTCTCCGGGCTGGTGGCGTTGTTCCTCACGGCGCGGCAGAAATCTTCCTGAGCGCCTGCCGGAAATGGTTTTTGCCGTTGAACTGAAACGGACCGGACGTTAAAATTCACAACTTCATGATTTCGCGGGACTTCGTCTTCATCTTGGACGGGAGCACGATGGTTCTGCTGCACGGGTTCGTAAAGACGACCAAGAAGACCCGGAAGGCCGACGTCGATATCGCACTGGGCGCAAGACCGTCAGGGAGAAGTCCTCATCCAACGAGCGCGACGGTTCGACGCTCGACTCGCTCTTCGAGGAGTTGGGCGAGTTGGATGAGATCAACGCGAGGGCGGCAAAGAAGACCCTGCTGGCCGTCGAGACCGAGCGCCGGATGAAGAAGCTCGGCCTCTCGACAACGGCTCTCGCTCAGCGGATGGGCACCAGCCGCAATCAGATTCACCGCATCCTTGACGAAGCGGACGCGGGCATCACGCTTAGGATGCTCTTCCGGTTGGCGGGAGCGCTCGGGATGCCGTTGCGGCTTGGGTTTGGCCCCCCTGCATTGGAAGACCTGCCTCCTCCGGCTTCATTCCCGCGCTGCGCTTGTGCTCGATTGCCGCGACGATCTTGTCGCGCAGCGAGATGCTGGCGACCAGACAGATGCGCACCGCCCTTTCCGGCGATCCGACCATCCGGCCTCACGTCGAAAACGCCGTCCAGTTGCTCGGCGAAATCCTCCTCCAGGAGGCGCCGGGCCTTCTGGGTCGCGCGCTCGATCGCGTTCCTTGTGTCCTTGTCCATCAGCGAGCGCTCACTTCACGATGACCTTCTTGCCCTCGCCGATGAGACGGGAGAAC
>CAVOIX010000002.1:0-21042 GCA_963695945.1 uncultured Acidobacteriota bacterium
GCGCAGCCCCACCAGGTCCGATCCCTGCGAGTAGATGGGATAATTGGATTCGTACCGGAGAGTTGTGACGTCGATTCCCGCGCCCTGCAATACGACATTGGATCGCATGGTCAGCGAGTTTGCCAGGTGGCAGGTGCCGCGGGGCAATTGCACGATTCCGCCGCTTCCGGCGACGGAGTTAATCGCATTCTGGATGGTGATTGAATCGTCCACCGACCCGTTACAGGGCGTCATTACGGAAAGAATTCGTCCGGAGAACGTGAATCCGCGGCCCATCCCACCCCCAATGAGAACGGATCTCCGGAACCTGTAACCACCGATATCTTACGGTCCAGTTGAACTGGACCTGTCCCGTTTCCGTTATCCACCAGGATGACCGATGCGGAGGTCGGCGCAGAGTGGAAGGCGCGCTCATCACCAGCATATTTTCCTGGCTCTGGCTCACATTCACGGAAGCGGCTTGACCATCGACGGTGACGACAGGCGTATAGCCCGTGACCAGCAAGTTCTTGCCGAAAATCTTGAACGCGCCCCCGGGAACCAGCTGCAGGGAATCTAGATGCCACGGAATCGCGGCATTGAGACTTCCGGAATTACTGGTGCCGTGACTGTTCGTCACCCAAAGCGTGATCGCCCCGCTCGCCGACGATGGCACCTGCACCGCTAGCCAGGTCGCGCCCGCGCGATTCGTGATTGGCAGGGTGTTGGGCCGCCGATCCTGATATTTGCCGGCGAGCCAAACTTGGGATGTCCCGTCAAAATTCGCGCCCAAAGAAAAAGCGATATCTCCCGGCTGATTGCCTTGGCTGGCGTTGAAGATTCTGGGAGCTCCGGTCGCAATCGTGGGCGGTGGAGCGCCTCCGCTGGTCGGCGGCTGTACGGGCGGCACGGTAGTTGGAGGCGGCACCACCGCAGACGTGCCCAGACCGGGCAGCAGGAATGCTTCGTTGTTGGAATTGTGGCACGCCCAGGTAATTACACTTGTACCGTTTGCGGTGCGACCGCCAAAAATGTCCAGGCAGCCCGTACCATCCGGTGTCGTAATGAAGTACGTCCCGCCCGCGTTTGCAACTAGCTTCCACTTCTGCGGTTCTCCACCAGAGCACGCCTTTTGAACGACCTGTACGCCGGTGGTCACAGAACCGCTTCCCGCGTCGAGGCACAGCGTGTTGATTTGTGACTGAATTACAAAAAAGCCGTCCGTCGTTGGATTCACATTGAATTTCTGGTTGGCCGTTCCGGTGCAACTCCATTCATCGATACCCAGTCCCACCTGGGCGGAGCCCCCGTTGACGTCGACACAGGAGCTGCTCAACTGGGCCACAACCGTGCTCACGTAACCCCCGCTCGAATTCAATTGAGGAGACGCTCCCACGGAATAGTAGCCGGACATGGCGTGAGCATATGCCCGCAGGCTGTACGGAGCCGCTTCGGCAAGGTGTGTTCCAGCGAGTTGCCGGGGTGCCGGCGAATGTGTGGAAGCGGAAGAACTGCCTGCCAGGAGGACACACGACACTAGGAAAGTAAGCATCCGACTCAGGTTCCAAAGCACTTTGGGCCTCCCCGAATGACCGGGTCAACAATTCAACCGGTAGTCTGCCTAGCGAGGGGCGATCGGGGTCACTGGCCGTCGAGACGGTTTTGGTACAGCTGTGGTTCCCGCACTCGTACAGAGAGATTCTGACAGAGTTCTTCCACCTCAGAAATAAGAATCGTGATTCGCACGCCCGAATTTTTCCAAATGCGAACGCTGAAGAGCCCAATGGCTTACCTGGAGTCCGAACTCTTCCTTTTCAGGGCAGAGTTCAACGAGCCTGGTCGATACCCCTCGGGATCGAGCGTAACCTGAGCGAAGCCAACGGCTTTGATTCGGTTTGCTAGCGCACTGGCGACCTCCGCCTGCAGTGCTCTTGGCAGTTCCGGCTTGTCAATTTCAACTCGCGCCAAATCGCCGTAGGCGCGCACGCGGAATTGCTGGAACCCGAATTCTCTAACAACCGCTTCGGCGCGCTCAACGCGCGACAACTCTTCCGGTGTTACGCGGGTGCCGTACGGTACTCGTGAGGAGAGACAAGCCGCCGCGGGGCGATTCCACGTTGACAGGCCAGCGTGTTGCGATAGCGCGCGGATTTCAGACTTTAGCAATCCGGCGTCGAGCAGCGGCGCGAGAATTCCGTATTCGGATGCTGTCGATGACCCGGCCGAAAATCTCGCAGATCGTCCAAGTTCATGCCATAGGCAATCGCACCTGTCGCTCGCGCTGCTCGTAGTTGCGCCAGTTTTGCGAATAGCTCGACTTTGCAGTGGTAACACCGGTCGGGTTGATTGGCTATGTACAGAGGGTTCTCAAACTCCCGTGTTTCCACGAATTCATGACGGAGGCCGTTCTGCCTGGCGAATTCGGTTGCCTGCTCGCGGTCATACGCCGAAAAACTCGGAGAGATGGCCGTAATGGCCACGGCATTGTCACCGAGAGCCTGTTGCGCGGCCCAGGCAAGATAGGCGGAATCGGTTCCTCCCGAAAACGCCACAATCACAGATCCCAAGGCGCCAAGCCGTTCGAACAAGACAGATTGCTTGTTGAAGGATAGCGGGGAACCAGCCGATTCCTGCGCCGGGATGGCACGGTCACCAATATGGATTAGCATCGAAAGTTGCCACCCCTGAGCTTCACTGAAATTGGAACACGTTTTCTGCGATTAAATCCTTAATCGCCATTCCCTGATTTTGCGCGATCATTCGGCAATCTTCAAACTCGGGCCGATTCCCGCTTGAGGTGCTCGACAAGGGCGCGCTGCGCTACGGTGGGGAAGTGGTGTTTCAATTGAGCCCATCCCACTCTCCGGCTGACCCGCTCATCGCGGATTCGGATGAACTTGCAGCCCGGCCGCTCCTCCACGGCCATCGCCGGCACCACCGAAACCCCCATTCCCGCGGCTACCATTCCAAGAATCGTCAGAAACTGGCCGCTTTCGAATACTACCTTCGGATGTAATTTCGACCGGCGGCAAGCCACCAACACATTCTCACGAAAGCAGTGCCCTTCCTTTAGCAGCAGGAAAGAATCTTTTCGGATCTCCTGCAGATCGATCATCTCTCGCGACGCCAGGTGATGGGTCGCCGGTACAACGGCGAAGAGCGGTTCCCGGAAAAGTTCTTCGCAGAGCAACTCATCTCCGGGCACCGGCAAAGCCAGCAAGGCGATATCGATTCGTCCGTCATGCAGTTGCTCCAGGAGGACAGGAGTGATTTCCTCGACGATGTTGACCGCGATGGTGGGATGCTGCCGCAGGAAACTGGCGAGCATTTGCGGCAAAAAGTAGGGTGCAATCGTGGGGATCGCGCCAATGGCCACGTTGCCTTTTTCCGCGCCGGCCATTTCCTGGATTTCGGTTCTGGCCTCGCCGACTTGCCTGAGGATGGCTTCCGCCCGGAACAGAAACGTCTTGCCAAATTGGGTTAAACGCGCCGATCGCGGAAACCGGTCGAAAAGTTTGGCGCCCAATTCATCTTCCAGCTTCAGGATCTGCTGAGAGAGTGAAGGTTGCGCCACGTTTTCGGTCTTGGCGGCCCGTGTGAAATTTCCGCTTCGCGCCACAGCGCGAAAATAACGCAACTGATGGAGTTCCATACTTTAGTTTCGTTGCCGTGCGCGACGCTGCCTTTCTCCTATGGATTCCATAGCAACGATATATTAGACCTTTGAACTATGCGGGTCTAGCCTGCGCGAAGGAGGACAGGAAAAATGGCCACAGGAGATACCGTAAAACATGGAGACGTAAATCAGCGAGTGGGCGTCGAAGTCATTCGCGCACGCGGAGTGGATGTCGAAAAACTGATCAAGATGCTGGTGGCCAACGCCGCTGCGGAATTTGCCAGCACCTATTATTACTATACGATTCTCCGCATGAATCTCGCGGGTTACGAAGACTACAAGGAAATCTGCGAGGATGCGCGGCTCGAAGACCGGGCCCACTGGGAGTTGATTGTCCCGAGAATCTACGAGCTCGGTGGACAATTGCCCAACGATCTGAAAGCGTTCCATGATCAGGCGGGGTGCGTTGCCGCCAAGCTTCCCGATCCGCCCACGGTCGTAAATATTCTAACGTTGCTGCTCGAATCGGAGCGCTGCGCCATCCGAAGCTGGAGCGCAGTGTGCGATGTAACGTTTGGCAAGGATCCTCGAACGTATGATCTGGCCGCGCGAATCTTGAATGAGGAGATCGAGCACGAAGCCTGGTTCATCGAACTGCTGGCCCATGAACGGGATGGCAAGTCGATACCGTCAGGGCACTTCCGCAGAGGAGAACCCGGTGAAGCGCCCTATAGCAAGAATCGCGGTTTCTACAATCCTTGAGCTTCCCTTCCAGCTTTCCGTGCTTTCCGTCTTTTGTTGAGAGATGTGAACCGGGGCGCCGCTCTTGAGCGGCGCTCCGAAAAATCGGGAAATTTTCCAAGTCACGCTCGATACCCCGTTCGCTGTGCGAACCATCTCCGTTGCAAGCGACCAGCAGATCTGGGACGCCGCCCAGGCTGCCGGAATTACGCTGCCCGCGATTTGCCACCAGGGACGATGTCTAACTTGCGCTGGAAAATTGTCGGGACCCGGTGATTTCGATCCGGGCGGCGCTGAGAGTTATTTCCCCCAGGACCGGGAAGCGGGATTCATTCTGCTTTGCAAAGCGAAACCCCTCTCCAACCTGAACATCAAGACGCACGTCGCGGATGAGATGCGCGCACATCGGATCAAACTCGGTTTGCCGGCGCCGTACGCTTGAAGCCGCATACACTCTGTTCGTTCGCGAAGTACCCCGCTCGTAGTCCCCTTACACTTCTGTGCCAGAAAGTCCTCCGCCACCGAATTGTGCAATGACCTGTACTGGCTCCGCCACACGGTTCCGAATCCTGGCACCAACGTGGAAGAGGGTAGGTGGGCGCTCGCGCTCCGCCCGAACCGAGGTCCAAATTCGAACTGCGACTATTCCTGATCTTCCGGACAGTAGACCTGAGCGAAGCAAAGGCGTTTCATGGATCTATCAAATTGCAAAGTAGCTTTTTGAGGTTCAGGGGCTATTTTTAGGAAAGTGGGACTTGGGATGAAAGTATCGGTTCTTCTTGCGGTGATAGTTTGCGTTCTATGCGGCATTTCACCTGGATTTGCCCAGCAGTACTACGGCGTGAAGTGGGGCGCCGATGAACTTGCGAATACGGTGATCGGAAACGGCATCAGCCAGGGCGATTATCGTTTTCGGGCCACCCATAGCGGCACGCTCGCCGCCGTGCACACGTTTTTCATCTGCAAAAATCCCGGCTACGGAGCGGGCACCGGCGGGAGCTATCGGGTGGATCTTGAGAGTGACGACGGCACTCCCAATCACTACGCCTCGGGTAAGGTTCTAGCCACGACGGCGGAGAATAGCCCCGAGAGTTTGTTTACCACCCAGACCTTCAGCAGTCCGGCGGCGCTTGTTTCGGGGACGCTGTACCACGTTGTCTATACCAATAAGGATGCCAATCCGTCGGCAAATTATTGCTCTCTGGACATGATGTGGTGGGGTGATCCCGCGCCCGCCACGGCCCAGCCGACGGTCGCGAATACGGATTGGTCCCACCTGTATAACCAAGGCAGCGTGTCCAACCCATCGTGGCATTTACGCAGCGAAGCAACTCCCGGAGACGGCGGAAACTATATCCCCACGCTGCAGCTGGTCTATGGCGATGGAACGATCTATGGAAATGGTTACATGGAGTCATGGATTTTCAGCAGTCGAAAAACGATCAGTGGTAACAATGAGGCGCGGGAGACGATCACGTCAGTAACCGGCGACCAGCTGATTTCCAGTGTCACGCTTCGCCTTCGGCACGACAGCGGCAGCGATCCGCTGACCGTCACATTGCGGAACGCCAGCGGCGTCATTGATTCCGGCGCGATCGCGGCCTCCAGCTTCGTCACTTCCGGCAACGCGGGAGACAATTGGGTCTCCTATACATTCTCTACACCGCACACATTGTCCAGCGGCGCCGCATACCAGCTTGTTCTCAGCGCGCCCTCTTCCTCTGCCTATTCAATTTTTCCCATCCGGAAAGGCATAACCCACAATTTCAATGCTCCCACCTATTTTGCCGATGGCTATGCGCAGTACAGCGCCAATGGCAGCAGTTGGAACAACTGGCCGGACGAAAGCGCGAATCCTTCCACGGAAGGCGATTTGCAGTTCTTCTTCACTCTGGGGGGCTCCGATTCTCCTCTGCCTCCAACCAATATCACGGCTGTGGTGCAATGAAGTTTACAGACACCCGCGGAAAATTGCCGCGATCAGAAGAGAGCCGCCGGCCCTAGAAGCGCCTTCATTTGAGGGGCTCTCTCCAGCTTTCCATTTTTGCGCCCCACGTGGATACTGGAGCCGTGCTCTCCGCCACCGCTTCGGTCTTGGGCGAAATTGGTTTGCCCGCTCCAATCCGTGAATTGGCATCGCGCCATTGGGATGTGGTGATCGTCGGCGCCGGCCACAATGGCCTGGCCTGCGCGGCCTATCTGGCACGCGCGGGCAAGCGAGTGCTCGTACTGGAGAGTCGAGCACGCGTCGGTGGCGCGTGCACCATCGAAGAACCCTTTCCCGGCATTCGGATGTCACCCTGCGCCTACCTGGCCGGACTCCTTCATCCCCTGGTTGTCTCAGAGTTAAATTTACCGCAACGCGGTTTCCAGTGGACACCGGCGGTCAACGGGCTCTTCGTTCCATTCCTGGATGGATCCAGCGTTCAACTCTGGGACAACGATGAGCAGTGCGAAGCTGAGATTGGCAATTTCGCTCCGCACGATGTGAAAGGCTGGCGCGCGATGAGCAACGTGCTGCGGCGGCTGCGCGACGCGTTGCGCCCTCCGGGCGATGGCGATCTGTGGATCGGCGAACCTCCCACGCGCGAGCAAATGGAGGAACGGATTGGCGAGGATGACGAAGCGAGGCACGTGCTCTTTGACTGGTCGATGGCCGAATTCGTCGAATACTATTTGCGCGACGAGCGGTTGCAGACTGCCTACCTCGGGCAAGGGGTCATCGGCACCAACGCCAGTCCGTTCGACGCGGGGACCGCCAGCATTCGCTTTCATCATTCATCGGGACGATTGGGTGGACTGCCCGGCACGTGGGGATACGTGAAGGGCGGCATGGGCATGGTGTCGTTCTACTTCTGCGATGCTGCGCGCGATGCGGGGGCGGTGGTGGCCAGCGGAGTCCCTGTCGCGCAAATCGTACCAGGCGTAGGCGTCATTCTTGAAAGTGGCGAACGTATCGCCGCACGAGTGGTGATCTCCAACGCCGATCCTCGGCAGACGCTGAAGCTGCTGGGAATGGCGGCCGATCCCATGTGGCGTCAGCGCGTTGAGCAGATTCCGATCGAGGGGTGTACGGTCAAGGTGAACGTTCTGCTCCGCGAGCTGCCCAATTTCACCGCTCGCCCGGGCATCGACCGGGCGCACCACTACGGACAAATCAACGCACCCCTGACAAAAGAGGAATGGAAGTCCGCGTTCGCCGCCGCTCGCAGCGGCGAATTGCCCGAGCATCTCTGGTGCGAACTTTATTTTCAGAGCGTGCACGATCCGGAAATTGCAGGCTCTGGCCGGCACACCATGAGCGTGTTCGCACAATATGTTCCATACAAATTCGCGCGCGGTACGTGGGATGAACGGCGGGAAGAGGTCCGGCGGCTTGCGCTTAACTCTCTGGCGCGATTCTGTTCCAATATCGATCGCGCCGTCCTCGAGGTGCAGGTGCTAGGGCCGCCGGATATAGAGCGCAAAGTCGGACTCACCGGAGGACATATCTTTCAAGGCGAGTGCCTGCCTCCGTACATGTGGTCGAACCGGCTTGCGTCGCGCACGCCCATGACGGGCGTCTACTTGTGCGGAGCCTGTACGCACCCGGGAGGCAGCGTGATCGGCATCAATGGCCGCAACGCCGCGATGGCGGTTCTCAGGGATGCGACGTGAGGGATGGGATATAGATTGGAGCTTGCGGCTCCCGCTTGCTCTAAAACCGAACCCCGGATTTTCAATCTCCGCCGCTGGCAATGGTTTGGCGGGCCTTGGGCCGCCAACTCCAAAGATTATTCGCGTAGAGCCCGATGCAGAAAAGATTGGCGGGCACAAATCCGAACTGGGCGGTGCGCATCCCGATAACACAAATGATGACACTATTCGCTCCCGCTACGATCCAGCCTTGCCATAGCTTTTTCCCGAGCAAAACCGTGGATAGGACGGTCAATAAGCAGGAGATATAGTCGAGCCTAAACATAGCTGTTCCCTGGCACTGAAATCTGGCGTTGTTTTAAACCATCATCAGTGTAGGGAGCCGGGTAGTTGCGCGATATTGGTCGGACGGACAGGTGCGGCGTAAGTGGAAACATCTCCGAACCCGGTTTCAGCGGCCAACCGCGCGGCGATTTATCGCGCCATTCCTTGGAAGCGCGCTTGCCTCCGAGCCTGCTTAGCGCGTTCCTGATTTGCGGCGCTCCCAAAAGTGGCGCGGGTTTTCCGCCCGTGGTGCTTCTGTTCTTGCCAGAAGACGAAACCCGCGGGGGGAAGCCTGCGCCACTTTTTCGTTGACTGTCAACTGTTGACAGTATACGATCCGCCCGCCCATCCGTTGCCCGACATGAAAAACGACGATGCTCTGACCCAGTTGCGCGCCCGCCGCGCCAAATCGCTTTCCTCCCTGGCTGCCGAAGAGTTGGAGCGCATGATCATCAACGGCGAACTGCAGGCCGGCGACCGCATCAATGAGAGCACCCTGGCCCAGATGTTTGGCATCAGCCGTGGCCCCATCCGCGAAGCCTGCCGCAGCCTGGAGAAAAGCAGCCTGGTGCGGGTGGTGGCCAATCGCGGTGCGTTCGTCGGCGAAATAAGCGTGGCGCAAGCCGCCGAGATTTACGACGTTCGCGCGCATCTCTTCGGCCTGGCGGGACGGCTGGCCGCTGGTCGCGTCACCAAGCGCGACATGGACGAACTCCTCGCGATGGTACGCGAAATGGAACGGGCCAGCGACATCGATGCATATTATCCATTGAACGTGGCCTTTCATAGCCGACTGGTCGAGCTTTCAGGAAACAGCCGCCTCGCGGATCTCTACAAATCCCTGAGCAAAGAGTTGCACCTGTTTCGCCGGCGAGGGTTAGTCCAGGGCGAATCGATGGTTTCGTCGAATCGGGAGCACGTGCGAATGATCGACGCCTTGCGCAGCGGCGACGCGGACCTGGCCGAACGCGAAATGGTTCGTCACATTCAGGCGGGAAAAGCGCGGCTGCTTAAAGGCGCGCAGGAATCGGATCCGGAGACTTCCAGAGTGCGTGTCCGCAAGGGCAAGGAGAAGGAATGAAGATCAAGAATATTCGAGCGAGCATCCACTCAACTGCAATCACGGTTCCATTACTCGAGGGCAAAGTACAAGGATACGGGCGCGAGGAGCAAAAGGAATTCGTTTTTTGCGAAGTTGAAACAGACGACGGACTTTCCGGTCTGGCCATCACCGGACATTTTCTAGCACGCTCGGTGGTTGCCGCTTTGAAATTGTATGTGCTGCCCACGGTGCGGGACATGGACGTGCGGGACGTCGAAGCGATTCACCAGAAAATCTGGCTGAAGCTGAATCCCAGAGCGATGACCGGTGTCATCTCCAGCGCGTTGTCCTGCCTGGATATTGCTTTGTGGGATATTCATGGGAAAGCCGTCAATCGAAGCGTCGCGGGTTTGTTGGGCAACGCGCGAACCTCGGTTCCGGCCTACGTGACCTTCGGATTTCCGCAGTACGACCGCGAGCAGCTTGCGGAAGCCGCCAAACTGCAAGTGTCCAAGGGATTCACGGCAATCAAATTGGTGGTAGCCGTGGATAAAAAAGGCTGGCGCGAAGACGCCGTCCGCGTGCGGGCCGTTCGCGATGCGGTGGGCCCGGACATCGACATCATGATCGACGCCAATTATCTTTTTAACCCGGTCGAAGCCAAAATGCTGTGCCGCGCGATCGAAGACTGTAACATCACCTGGTTTGAAGAGCCGCTGCAACAGAACGATGCGCGCGCTCTTGCCGATTTGCGCGCGCACACGAAAATCCCGATCGCCGCCGGGCAGATGGAAGGGCACCGCTGGCGTCTGCGCGAACTGGTCGACAATCAGGCCGTCGATATCCTCCAGCCCAACGTCTGTTTTTGCGGCGGCTACACGGAAGCGCGCAAGGCCGGGCATTTGGCGCAGATCTATAATCTGCCCATCGCCAACGGCGGCGGCTGGCCGCTCTTCAACATGCACACGTTCGCCGGACTAATGAATGGCTGGATCGTGGAGTGGCATCTCGGAATGGTGCAGGTCGGCGAAATGCTCTTTGTTGATCCGCCGGAACCGGTGAAGGGGATGCTGACGATACCCGCGGCGCCTGGTCTCGGCTTGAAGCTCAATCGCGACGCTCTGCGCGACAGCGAGGTGCGGGAGTGAAGATCGTCGACATTCGCGAGACCGTGGTTCCGATCAAATCGGAGATCCGCAATTCCTACATCGATTTCAGCCAGATGACGGTCAGTGTTCTGGCGCTGGTCACGGACGTGATGCGCGATGGGCGTCCCGTAATCGGCTACGGATTTAATTCCAATGGCCGCTACGCTCCGAGCGGAATCCTGCGCGATCGCACCATGCCACGGTTGAGGGCTGCGGAGCCGCCCGAATATCTGGACGACTCCGGCGAAAATCTCGATCCATTTAAGATCTGGAAGATCGTCATGCGCAACGAGAAGCCCGGCGGGCATGGCGAGCGCTCCGTCGCCGTCGGCGTGCTGGACATGGCCGTGTGGGATGCCGTCGCGAAGATTGCCGGCGTTCCGCTGTATCGTCTGCTCGCCGATCGCTTCCGTGGCGGAGTTTTCGATCCGAAAGTGTTCGTGTACGCGGCCGGGGGATATTACTATCCCGAGAAAGACGTGGCCGCGCTGCAGCGCGAGATGCAAAGTTATCTCGACATGGGCTATTCCGTTGTGAAGATTAAAATCGGCGGCGCTCCGCTGGCCGATGATTTACGCCGCATCGATGGCGTCCTGAAACTTCTGAAGCGCGGAGACCAGTTGGCGGTGGACGCCAACGGGCGCTTTGATCCGGAAACAGCGATTGCCTATGCGAAAGCCCTGGCGCCCTACGGACTGCACTGGTATGAAGAAGCCGGCGACCCGCTCGATTACCAATTGCAGGCGAAGCTCGCGGAGCACTATCCGGGACCCATGGCCACCGGAGAAAATCTGTTCTCCGTCCAGGACACCCGCAATCTTATCCGCTACGGCGGCATGCGATCTGATCGTGACGTCCTGCAGTTTGACTGCGCGCTCAGCTACGGCCTGGTCGAATATCTGCGAATCCTGGAAATGTTGAAGGAATACGGCTGGTCGCCAACGCGCTGCATTCCGCACGGCGGCCACCAGCTGTCGCTGAATATCGCGGCGGGCCTCGGCCTCGGCGGCAACGAATCCTATCCCGGAATCTTTCAACCTTTCGGGGGATTCGCGGACGGCATCCCGGTGGAAGACAGTTACGTGAAGTGCCCGGAGATTCCGGGAATCGGCTTCGAGTCCAAGAAAGAACTGTTCAAGGTGATGGACAAGCTTGGAAATAGTTAGCTAGTTCGCGGCGAATGCAGGGGGCTACCTTGGGAACAGCGGCGCACGATATTCACACGGAATCGCATCACCAGCGAAAAAAATCGTGGCGCAACAATATTACTCTGCAGGTGTTCATCGCCATTGTCGCAGCCGTCATTCTGGGGGAACTGGCCCCCAAGCTGGCGCTGTCGATGCGGCCCCTGGGCGACCTTTTTATTAAGTTGATCCGCATGGCGATTGCCCCAATCGTATTCCTTTGCGTTTCCACCGGCGTCGCCCGCATTGGAGACGTGAAAAAAGTCGGCCGAATCGGATTGAAGGCGCTGATTTATTTCGAGCTGGTAACCACCCTGGCGCTGGCAATCGGCCTGGCGTCGGTCTTTATTTTCAGGCCCGGTGTTGGCGTCAATGCCCAGCAGCCCGGCGTTGCTGCCAGCGATTACGCGGCCTACGCCAACAGCGGCAAGAATTTTTCGGTTCTGGGATTTCTGCTGGGAACGATCCCTGACAACGCGCTGGGAGCCTTTGTAAGAGGCGACCTGCTGCAGGTGGTGGTCTTCGCGCTCCTGTTTGGTTTGGCGGTCATCGGCATGGGCGAGCGCGGCCATTCCGTGGTGCGCAGCCTGGACGGCATCATGATGGCGTTCTTCGGTATCATCCGCCTCATCATGCGAGTCGCACCGATTGGGGCTTTCGGAGCGATGGCCTTCACCGTTGGAAAGTTCGGCAACGGAGCGCTTCTCGCGCTTTCCAAACTGGTCCTGTGTACGTACCTCACTGAAGCGTTTTACGTCTTTGTGGTGTTGGGATTGATCTGCCATTTTTTCGGATTCAGCTTGATTCGGTTTATCCGCTACATTTTCGAAGAAATTCTGCTGGTAATCGGCACATCTTCGTCGGAGAGCGTCTTACCGCAATTGATGGTGAAGCTGGAGAAATTCGGAGCGTCACGGTCCGTAGTCGACCTGGTGTTGCCCACAGGGTACGCATTTAATCTTGGCGGCCTGGCGTTATCCCTGCCGATCAGCACCCTTTTCATCGCCCAGGTTTACCAGGTTCCTCTTTCTTTCGGACGCCTGCTGAGCCTGGTAGCCATCATGCTCGTAACATCGAAGGGCGCGGCGGGAGTAACCGGCGCCGCATTCATCGTCCTGGCGACGACGATTGGCGCTTCAGGTGTCCTGCCAATTGAGGGGCTCGCTCTGCTTTTCGCCGTCGACAATTTCCTCTCCATGGCGCGAGCCCTGGCTAATGTGATCGGAAACGGTGTAGCCACGGTAGTGGTAGCAAAACTGGAAAATGATTTCGACGCCGAAAAGGCCGCAGCAGCCCTGTAGCCTAGGCTTCAGCCCGTCCGGTTTAGCGGTCCGAGTAAAAAGGAAAGTTGAGTTCGGTAAGAGAAGTCACCAGCAGACAGACAGGCCGAAGCCCATCCTACGAACCGTCGCGAATAATCCGGCAAGACTCAATGTCGAAGCTGACGTCTCCGATCGTTAACCGCGTCTGATCGCGGAATCCGGAGATAAAACGCAGAAATCGCCACACGTCCGCGAAATTTGTAGCCAGCCCGATCGAAGCGCGAATCGCGCCGGCGCTCTTGTGTCCGCGCTCCTGCATCAACCGCACAAAACTCAAGAGATTAATGTCCTCGCCCATGGTGAATCCGGCGCGCATATCTTCTTCCGTCAATCCTTCCGAAATTTCTCCCGCACCGGGATTGCAGAAGCATCCCGTGCGCAGGGAGATTCCCTCCGCGCCGGCCATTTCCTCAACCCGCCGGTAATCCAGCAAATGCCCCTGCGGATCGTAAAGATTGAGCGTCACGGTTCCGCCGCGCGATTGAGTGGTCGCCGGCCCGTAGATGCGCACCATGGCGCGTCCGTTCGAGTGCCGCAGCCGGAGCAATTCTTCCAGCAGCCAGCCAGAAAGGCAGCGTACCCGTTCCGAAATCATTTCCATGCCGATGGATTGCAGATGAAGCAGTCCAATTTCAACGGCGGGAATGGACAGATAATTCAGCGTGCCGTCCTCAAACGCGGCTTCGTTCGGCGACAGCACGTGCGCCTGTCCCTGAACGGAAGCGAAATTCACAGTGCCGCCGGCGAACCACGGCCGCTTCAAGCTTGGCAACGCGGATCGGCGAATCAGTAGCGCGCCAACGCCTGTCGGATGGCCGAACATTTTGTAAAACGAAAGCGTGACGAAGTCCGGCTGCACCGTTGTGAGATCAAGTCGGTTGGTGGGCACGAAGGCAGCAGCGTCCAGCAACACGCGCCAACCTTTGTTCTGCGCCCGGGTAACCAGGTCGAGCGGATGCTTCACGCCGGAAAAGTTTGACTGCGCCGGAAAAGCAAAAAGGTTGGCATGGGCGGGATCGGCGGCATCCAGCAACTTTTCCAGCCGCGCAGCGTCCAGCCGTAATTCGGGCATCACCAGTGGCGCGTAAGCGATCGCCGCTCCCTTCGCCCGCGCGAATTCGCGAATGCCGTTGACGGAGTTGTGGTTGTCAAACGTGAGCAAGTAGCGCCCTTCTGGAGCGAAGCAAAACGACTCACCCACCAGCTTCAGGGCCGCCGAGGCGTTCTGCGTGAACACCAGAATGTAGTCTTCGGCGGGCGCGTTGAAATAGCTCAGAATCTTTCGGCGAGTACGCTCAACATGTTCGGTCATTCCCACGGAGGCCGGACTTGCGGAGTGAGGATTTCCGAAAACGCCGGAACGCAGCAGCGCAAAATGTTTCTGTAATTGCGATTCGGCGAACAGGGAACCGCCTGTGTAATCCAGGTAGACTTGGCCGCGTTCGTCAAGACGGGCATACTCCGTTGCGCGCATTTCATCCAGCAAGGAGGTTTTGGCAAACTCCGGGAATCGCGCCATGAAATTCGCGCGCGCCTCCTCGACCTGGAGTTTTTCCTGAGCCCTGGTGTCCGCCATATCCTCTATTTTATTACTTACCGGCCGCCATGGCGTCAATTTGTTCCCCTCCGTACACCTGAGGATGCCAACAGGAAATACGCGCTGGCATGCAAATGCCGGGCGCTCCGCTGCTCCTGGCAATCTTGCTGCATCTGAATGAGCTGCTTGAGGACAAAGGCATTCGGGCTCCAATCGAGCGGTCGTCCGCGGAAGTCGAACAGCGCGCCCTGAGTGTTATGTTTTAGTCATACCCGCGGCTCACCGCCGAAGACGTCCGACGTCCCTACGTTAGAATGAAGAATCATCCGGTCTATGGAACCTTCCTTTCGAGGTAAATGGTTTGTGGCGGTCGCCTGGCTGATTCTGCTGGGAGGATACTCCGCCGTGTGCCTCTGGGTGCCCGCTGGAGACGCTCGACGCTCGGCCGCTAACGTTCTGCTTTGCCTGATGCCGCTTTTTGTGAACGGGGCTCTGCTGCTCAACGCAGTCAGCCCGGATTGGCGGAAAAGGGCGTTCTGGATGTTGCTGGCCTTGGGTTCTTCGCTTTGGATGGTCGGGCAAATTATCTGGACGTACGTGGAAGTGTACAAGCACCAGCAGGTTGCCGATCCATTCATCGGGGACATCGTCTTTTTTCTACATACGGTTCCGATGATCGCGGCGCTCACCATGCAGCCCCACAAGCAATCCAACGGGCGGCAAATGCTCTACAGCTATGTGGATTTCGGTTTGATGTTCTGCTGGTGGCTGTATCTGTATGTATTCGCCGTGATTCCCTGGCAATACGTCTCGCCGAATCAAACGAATTACTTGCAGGCGTTCACGGTCATCTTCAGTCTCGAGAATTTTGTATTTGTCGGCGGCGCCATTCTGCTTAGCCTGCATTCCACGGGTTATTGGCGGCGGATCTATGCTCATCTGGCGGGAGCCGGATCCGTTTTCGCGCTGCGATTTTTGTTTCATCAACTTGCCAGCGATCCAAATTCCTATATGCGGGGGCGCTTTCCGACCTCCCGCTGCTGGTTTCATTTCTCTGGCTGGGCACCGCGGGCATTTACGCTTACCAACATCGTGAGGACGAAACGAAATTGCCCGCAGCACCCGCGGTCGAGCCGTCCTTCGAAGCAGATTCCACCAGTGAACCTCGTTGGGCGGCTCGCATGGCTCGCGTGGCGCTGTTGTCGCTTCCGTTGATTGGCGTGTGGTGCCTGAAGTTCAGCAATGCGCCCATGGTGGTGCATGAGTTCCGCATTCTGGTCACACTGGGTGCCGTGCTGCCGCTGGGTTCTCTGGCTTTTTTGCGCCACGAGTTAATGGATCGCGAGCGTCTCCGGCTGCTGCGCGCCTCGCAAGACTCGATCGACAATCTCAAGCGGCTGCAGACGCAGTTCGTTCAGTCGGAAAAACTGGCGTCGATCGGACAGCTCGTCGGCGGCGCGGCTCACGAAATCAATAATCCACTCACAGCCATTCTGGGATATTCCGAGCTGCTGGCGGACGATCCTTCCATCACCGAAAAAACGCGGGGCATCGCTGAAAAACTTCGCGACCAGGCGCGACGCACCAAAACGCTGGTCAACAATCTGCTCAGCTTCGCCCGCCCAGTTCCCAGCGAACAACGCCTTCCCGTGGACGTCAACGCCATCGTGAGCACCTCCGCGCAATTTCGCCGCTTTGATCTCCGCGGCAAAAACATTCGTATCGAAGTACAAACCGGCACCGGCATTCCGGAAGTGCGCGCGGACATGAACCATTTGCTGCAGGTCTTCTCCAATATCATCAACAACGCCGTTTACGCCATGCAGGAATCCGGTGGCGGCACGCTGACCGTGCGGACTTTGTTTGAGAAGGACAACGTGGTCATCCTGTTCTCGGACACCGGCCCGGGCATGCGCGAACCTCATCTTGTGTTCGATCCGTTTTACACCACCAAGCCTGTTGGAAAAGGAACGGGACTGGGTCTTAGCATTTGTTATGGGTTGATTCGCGATCAGGGCGGACAAATTTCCTGTTACAACCGGCCGGAGGGCGGAGCGACGTTTCGCATCGAGCTTCCGGCAGTCCCTGCCGCCTTTCCATTTTCACCGCGCAGCGTTACCAGCGCGCCACGCGCCAATCCTGCAAAGCTGGCGTAGCCAATGGTAGTGGGCTAATTCTGTGCTGCCAGTCCCGAAGGGACGAAATAACGTAGCCCACCGCGGCAGCGGTGGGAATTCGTGCCAATTCCGAGCCGAAAACCCCCACAGGGGTGACCTTTCCGATCGGCCAAGCGTGATGAAGATAGTTGTCTAGGTAGGCCCGTTGTATCGCCCCGCCGGGGCTTTCTCGATTTCTCGCTCGTTACCCACAGCTTCCGCTGTAGGCTACGTTTTGTCGTGCCTACGGCACTTTTCGGCAACACAGAAGTAGCCCACTTGCTAACCAATGTAGCGCCCTCCTTAAGGCGGGCGACCCCGCGGCGTGAAGCTGCACAATCGCCGCAGCGCATGGCGGGCACATCCCAATCTGCCCGCCCCACGTACAAAGCATGCAAGCGCCCGACTTTCAGCTATAATTTCAAGCCATGCCGCGATCCTCGTCCTCGGCGCCGCAGCCGGTTCCGTCTTTTGAGCCGCCGCGGTCCGACGTCATCGAAGGACCGATCCGCGTGGGAAAATCCCGCTGGCCCGGATTCTTGCGGACGCCTGCACGCGCGCCGCGTGTTCGATCCGGAAGACAATCCCTTTCTCGCCGATTTTTACCGCGAAAAACCCAGGCTCCGCATTTCGTGCGCAGTTATATTTCTTGATTGAGCGTCACCAGCGTCTGGCGGAGGCTCAGCAGAACGACGCCGCGCCCGTGGTCTCCGATTTCCTGTTTGAGAAAGACAAAATCTTCGCGTACATCAATCTCGATAATGAAGAGCTGAAGCTTTACGAACGTTATTTCGGAATGTTCGCGGCGGCGCTGAAGCCGCCCGATCTGGTGATCTACCTCCAGGCCACTCCCGAAGTTCTGCGCGACCGCATCGCCAAAAAAAAATCGCCCGCCGAAAAGCAGATCTCGCGCGCGTATCTTGAGGAAGTGGTCCGCGCCTACGAACATTTCTTTTTTCGCTATTCCTCGTCGGACCTTCTGGTCATCAACACTTCGGAAATTGATTTTGTCGAGCGCAACGCCGACCTGCAGCAACTCCTGCGCCGCCTGCAGGAGCCGGTGAAAGGTACGCAATATTTCCTGCCGTTGGGCGCGGCCAATAGCGCCCTCGGCTTGGCTTTGACGCCTCTTCCGTCCGTTTATATCCCGTTCTTTACTTCGGTTGCCTGTTTCCGTGGAATGGTTTTCAAGCGGGTGCCGCGGGGAGCGGTCGTCGAGGGGCTAACTGTGATCCGCGCAGGCCGATCCTTGGTTGCGATTCCTGATTATTAAACCGCATACATCCTTACCTGTATATGCCTCTGTCTATTACAAAAATAAGACTTGACTCCATATCGTTATGGCAAGAGAATCCCGCCCATTCAAGAGTGGTGGGGGCTCCAGTCGATTGGGTGCGTTACTGTTTCAGCAGTAGCGCAGTGTTTTGGGGATGGTAAACGTTGCCGTGCGCCGGGTCGTCGAGGTGGCCTCAGGCCAGCGGCTCGACGAGTTCTTCACGGCCCGGATCCTGGGCCCGCTGGGCATGACCGACACCGCGTTCTGGGCCGGGCCCGAGGCCGCGCCCCGGCTGGCCGCGCTCTACACGCCGGGCCCGGGCGGCACCGCGACCCGGGCCGACGCCCTGGGCCAGGCGCACCTCAGCCCGCCCGCCATGCTCAGCGGGGGCGGCGGCCTGGTCTCCACCGCGGCCGACTACCACCGGTTCACCCAGCTGATCCTCGGCAGGCCGGACAGCCCGGCCGGCGAACTGGACGGCGCCCGGCTGCTGAGCCCGCGCACCGTCGGCTACATGACCCGCAACCACCTGCCCGGCGGCCTGGACCTGGCCAGCTTCGGTCGGCCGCTGTACGCCGAGTCGCCGTTCCTGGGGGTGGGGTTCGGCCTGGGCTTCGCGGTCGTCATCGACCCGGTGCCGGGCCGGGTGATCTGCTTGCCGGGCGAGCTGTCCTGGGGCGGCGCGGCCAGCACGGCGTTCTGGATCGACCCGGACGCCGGCCTGACCGTCTCGTTCTTCACCCAGCTGCTGCCGTCAAGCACGTACCCGATCCGGCCGCAGCTGCGTCAGCTCGTGTACCAGGCTCTGGTCCGCTGACCTGGCCGTCTTTTAAGTTCATGGGGCCGAACGGTCCGTGGTTCCCCGGTCCGCCACCTGGCCCGCCCGTCCCGGGCCAGGGCGTTCCGGCCGGGGCTTCCGCAGGCTGGGAGAATGAGTGACGAGCTGACCTACGAAGGGAACGCGATGACCGCAGAGCGGGTCACGGTGACGATCACGGACGGGGTCGCGGACGTCAGGCTGAACCGGCCGGAAAAGCGCAACGCCCTGGACCCGGCCATGTTCGCCGGCCTGGTCGCGGCGGGCGAGCGGCTGGCGAGTGAACCGGGCATCCGCGTGGTGGTGCTGTCAGGCGCCGGGCCGGACTTCTGCGCCGGCCTGGACTTCGGCTCGTTCCAGGCCATGCGGGACGGCGAGCGGCTCAGCGCCCAGGCCGACCTGCCGCCCGCACGCGGGCAGGCCCGGGCCGCGGGACAGCGCGCCGCCTTCGTCTGGGCCGAGCTCCCGGTCCCGGTCATCGCGGCCGTGACCGGCAACGCGCTGGGCGGCGGGCTGCAGATCGCGCTCGGCGCCGACATCCGCATCGTCGCGCCCGACGCGAAGCTGTCGGTGCTGGAGATCAAGTGGGGCCTGGTGCCCGACATGACCGGATCCCAGCTGCTGCCCGAACTGGTCGGCCGGGACGTGGCCAAGGACCTGACCTTCTCCGGACGGGTCGTCACCGGCACGAAGCCGTGGCCCTGGGCCTGGCTACCCGGGCCGATCCGACCGCGTACCGGGCCGCGCTCGAGCTGGCCGCCTCGATCGCCGGTCGAGCCCGCACGCCATCCGGCGGCCAAGCGGCTGCTCGACCTGGCGGGCCGGGTGGACCTGGCGGCGGGCTTCGCCGCCGAGCAGAAGGAGATCGGCGCGCTGATCGGCAGTCCCAACCAGGTGGAGGCGGTCACCGCGGGATTCGAGCGGCGGCCGCCCCGGTTCACCGAGCCGGCCTGACCGCTCCGGCCGGGTCGGGATCCCTACGGGTGGTGGGCGGCCCGGTGGTAGGCGGCGAGGTGCTCGCCGAGGGCGTCGTAGCCGAAGTCGGCCACCGGATCACGCCACACCGAGTGCGCGTGGTTGGCCTGCCGCTGCGTGTTGTCGTACTCGATCAGCAGCCGCGGGCCCTGCAACCGGTAGTAGAGCGGCTGGCCCGGCTCGGTAGGCCCGGCCCAGACCACATGGACCGCGTCCAGCGCGGCGTCGTCGGCGTAATCCGGCTGCGCCGCCAGCCCGTCGGGCACCCGCCCCAGGTACGCGGTCAGCAGCGCGCGCAGCAGGTCCCGCTGCCCGGCTTCCAGCCCGGCCGCGGGCAGCCCCTTCGGCGCCGCGGTCAGGGCGAGGCGCTGGTAGTCGCCGTCGTCGTAACCGGAGGCCCGTTCGCCGTCGGCGTCCATCCGGGCCAGCCGCTCGGTCAGTTCCGGCTCGGTGAACGGCCGGCGCCACATGTCCCGCAGGTACATCATCCGGTCGCCCTCGGCCAGCCGCGCCCGGTTGCCGCCGATGATGTCGGCCGGGGCCCGGTCGAGCAGCACGGCGCGGGCCGTCTGCCCCGGATCCAGCGACCTGACCAGCTCGCGGGCCAGGTCCTCGGCCCCGGCCAGCGGGCGCAGCGGCACCGGGCCGAGCAGCGGCGAGACGGCCGGGTCGGCACCCAGGAAGCACGGGGTCACCGAGCGGACCGCGCCGCCGGTGATCAGGTTGTTCAGCGAGATGTGATGGCCGCCGAACCGCCAGCCCCACGGCGCCGCGCCGCCCGGCTCGCCGAACACCCGCAGGTAGTAAAGGCCGGGATCACGGCCCCGTTCCCGGCCCCAGCTCGACCTTCCAGCCCTCGGCCTGATCGAGTACGTTGTCCAGCCCGATGATGGTGGCCACGGTGACGTACCCGGCGATGGACAGGCCCGAGGCCACCAGCTGGTGGGCCAGCTGCTGCTGGCCGGGCCGCTGGTCGCCCAGGGCCAGGCCGCCGTGGTCGGTGGGCGTGTAGAACCAGCGCCTGCGCTCGGCGTCGGCCTGGTCGTCCGCGCTGGGCGCGGCGCCGGCGGCCACCGCCCGCTGGTCCGGGCTGAGCGCGTCGAGCCAGGCCAGCGCCGCCGCGGCCATCCGGGACGCTGCCGTGCGGGCCACGTCGTCCCGGCCTGCGACCGTCCCGGTCGTGTCCATCCGGCCCTCCTGCCCGGTCAAGCCGCCCGTTCGGATGCTAATGCGGACAGTACGCCTCCTGAAACCGGCGGCTCTAAGCGCGGCCCCGGACGGAGTTCAGT
>CAVOIX010000003.1:0-7222 GCA_963695945.1 uncultured Acidobacteriota bacterium
GAATTCCTTTTGGGATAGTCGTGATCGTCTTGATTTTTATGTTCGGAGGATTTGGCGTGTTGCTGCACCGGATCTCCGCCGGACAGACGCCGGGACAACCGCCGGACCCTCAAGCTGCCATGGCCCTTATCGCGCCGATGTTCATGCTGTTCTTTATCTGGTTCGTGGTGTTCATGATTTTGCAGTGGCTGTACTTTGCGGGAATGGAAAGTTCGCCGCGCCAGGCCACGTTCGGAAAATCCGTGATGTCCCTGCGCGTTACAAATTATGAGGGGCAGCGCATTTCCTTCGGCCACGCCACCGGCCGGTACTTTGCGAAAATCGTGAGCGGAATGGTGCCGCTGGCCATCGGCTACATCATGGCGGCCTTCACGGAACGGAAACAGGCGCTGCACGATTTCATCGCCGCAACGCTGGTGCTACGGAAGTGATTTTTGCCGGTACAAACTTGAGTCTGCGGGGGTTGGACCTCGCAAGAAGTAGCCCTACAGACGGAAGTCCGTGCCCCTGAACCTACGGCAGCAAACCAAACACTGCCACGCTGTTGGAAGTTGCGGCAAACACCTTGCCATCGGCGATCATCGGGGTGATGAATTTATTGCCGCTGCCGAAGTGGTCGCGCCCGCCGGAAGCCTGGTTGCTGTTGTACAACTCCTGCGTCAAATCGTTCGCGGCATAGGCGTGCAGAACGGCGCTGCCCGTATTTTCTATGGCCCAGACGATGCCGTTGGAAGCTCCGTTCGCCGAAACGCTGGGCAGCACGCCGGGATAGGTAAAGGATGCCCCTGTTTGAACCGGTGCAGTGGCAAGCTTTCCGGTGATGATGGCGAAGGATTTCAGCGTCGCGTTCACGTCACAGTAGTAGACCGTGTTATTGAAATATGCCGGCACGCCCCACACGCCATTCGGCACGGCGCCCACAATTTCCTGATATACGTTGTTCGCGGTCGGGCTGAACTTGCCCAGGTTGTTGCGATTCACGACGTAGATATTTCCGTCTTTGCCGGCGCCCACCGCGAGATTCAATGTACCCGCCGTGCCGTAAGCGAGGTCCGGCAAAACCAGAGGGCCACCGGAGCCGAGGTCGGCATCTTTGCCTGACTCGTTCACCGTGTTCAACATGTTGAAGTAGTCGGCGACTTTCAGATTGCCGGCGGCCGTGGAAATTTTCACGAAGCCGTTGCCATAGTCCTGCTTGTTCGGGAATCCGTTCACGTCGAGTGCCGTATCAAACGTGCCATTGGCAATGAGCGCGTAAATGTTTCCCTGAGGATCGGCCGCCAATCCTCCGCCGCTCTGCCAGATGGAGCCTTCGTTGCCGTTCGGAGTGAGGTTAAGAACGCTGGTTTGCGCCAGCGTCGTCTGGCTGTAGGCGATGATCCACGCCGTGTAGGGGTTGAAATCGCAATGGGAAGTCCAACCCGTATAGACAATGCCATTCAACAACAGCAGCGCAGCTCTTTCTTCATATTGCTTGGGATCGAAGACAACTTGCCCTCCGGAGCTGTTGGCGCCCGTTCCCGGATAGGTCGCCTGCACCGTCACGGGTCCATTCTCCAATTCGCTGCCTGTGGTGATATCGAGAGCGTGCAATCGCTGAAAATAAGTCGAGCCATTCTTGGACATGGCCACGGCATAGAGGATTCCATGCGCACCGGCGGTTCGATCGATCACCGGCGTCGAAGTGATCCCGATTTCCGGAGTGACTTGCGAGCAACCGCGATCGTCGCTGGTCGTTTCGCCTGATCCAAGCAACGAAACTTTCCAGAGTTGCACCCCCGTATCGGAATCGAACGCATATGCTGAATCGTGCTCGGTCACAACGACAACAACATTGTGCATACTGCCGCCAACGGAAAGCCGGGAAAGATATAGCGGCTCGCCATCCACCAATCCGTCGACCGGGAGGTTGCGTAGCAAGCCGAACTTCGTCGAATTCACATTGGCCTGGGTCAGGATCGTTTCCGTGATGTTTTGGCCGGTGCGTGCAAGATCGTCGTGATAGGTCGTGACGTCAGTTCCAGACATGGCTGCCGTATTGACGGTAAGTGTCGCCGAAGTGCTCGTAATGCTGGTCACCGCGTTCGTGATGATTACTCGAAACGTCGCGCCGTTATCGCCCGAAACGGTTTGCGGCGTGGTGTAGTTCGCCGATGTGGCTCCCGAAATATTGGCATTGCTTTTTTGCCACTGATACGTGAGCGGCGCTGTCCCTGACGCCACCACTGAGAAATTTGCCGCCGTCCCTAGGGTCACAGTCTGATTGGCGGGCTGGGTCGTAATGCTCGGGGCAATCGGGGAGGAAGTTACCGTTAATGTCGCCGAATTGCTCGTGGTGCTCCCTCCGGAATTCGTGGCGATTACACGAAACGTCGCGCCGTTGTCACCCGACACGGCCGCGGGGGTCACGTAAGTGGCAGCCGTGGCGTTCATGATGTTCGCGTTATTTTTTTGCCATTGGTAGGTGAACGGCGTCGTTCCCGTGACAGTCGCCGAGAACGTCGCCTGCTGGCCGAGAGTTACGCTCTGGTTCGACGGTTGAGCCGAGAACGCCGGGGCTGTGGGCTTTGACGATGGAAGCGAAGTGAGTGATGCCCCACAACCGCAAAGCGCCAGCGAAGCCATTAGGACAAGTGCGGCTCCTGACCGTGGCTGTCGGCATCGAGTGAGCGTCATAGAATTGCGTTCCTCGTGAGCTGCTACAAACTATCCCGAATGGCGCAAACTTCAAACGTCCAGGTACACGCGAGAAGATGACTTATAAGTCTAAGCCCAACGCCCCGGTAGGAGCACCTGTTCGCAAGGCCGGATTAAGTCTCCTGTTCGCGCGCGGAACACTTCGGGAGGGCCAGCCGCAATTCGGACGAACGGAAGTAAACCCGTTGTGTCGCCCCGCCGGGGCTTTCTTGATTCTCTCGCCCGTTTCCCATAGCTTCCGCTGTGGGCTACGTTTTGTCGTGCCTACGGCACTTTTCGGCAACACAGAATTAGCCCACTACCTTACGTTGTGCGTTATTGGATGCGCCGCGCGGTTATGCTAACGTCTTTCTCTTATGTCTCATCGCATTGGAGTGCTGTTGTCCGGTCGCGGATCAAATTTCCAGGCGCTGGCGGACAGCATCGCGGCCGGACAAATTCCCGGGGCGGAAATTGCCATCGTCCTGAGCAACCGCGAAAACGCGCCGGGCCTCGCACTCGCCGCGGCACGAGGAATCGCGGCGAAAGCGATCCCATCAAAAGGCCTGGCTCGCGAGGAATTCGACCGTCTGGTGGTGGGAGAACTGAAAAATGCGAGCGTCGAAATTGTATGTCTCGCGGGATTCATGCGCTTGCTCTCGCCGTATTTTGTAGCCGCGTACCCGCATCGTATCTTGAATATTCACCCGTCGCTGCTGCCGTCATTTCCCGGACTCGAAGCGCAGCGGCAGGCGTTGGAGTACGGCGTGAAATTCAGCGGCTGTACGGTGCATTTGGTGGACGAAAATCTGGACGCGGGACCGATCCTGGCGCAATCCGTCGTGCCGGTGCGTGATAATGACACGGAGGAAACGCTGTCAGCGCGCATCCTCGTCGAGGAGCACCGCATTTACACTGAGGCTGTGCGCCTGGTCCTTTCCGGACAATATCGCATCGAGGGGCGCCGTGTGATCGCATTGGCAAATCCGTTATGACCGCTAATCATCCGTTCAAGCCCTTCGACGAACAACTCGCCTACCTGCGCAAGGGCGCGGCGGAAATCATTCGCGAAGAGGATTTGCAAGCCAAGCTCGAAGCTTCGCTAAAATCCGGCAAACCGCTGCGCGTCAAGCTGGGGGTGGATCCCACGGCGCCCGACCTGCACCTGGGCCACACCGTGGTCTTGCGCAAGCTGAAGCACTTCCAGGATCTGGGCCACACCGCAATTTTTCTGATTGGCGATTTTACGGCGATGGTCGGCGATCCCACCGGGCAATCCGAGACGCGCCCTGCGCTGACGCGCGAGCAAGTGGAGGCGAATGCCAAGACGTACCTTGAGCAGGTATACAAAATCCTGAACCGCGAAAATACCGAGGTCCGCTACAACAGCGAGTGGCTCGGCAAACTATCGGGACACGATATGATTCGCCTGTGCGCCCACTATCGCCTGGCGCGCATGCTGGAGCGCGAGGATTTTCGCTCGCGCCTCGCCGGCAACTTGCCTATTTCGATTCATGAACTGCTCTACCCGCTCCTGCAGGCCTACGATTCCGTCGCCCTCCAAGCCGACGTTGAGTTGGGAGCCACCGAGCAGAAATTCAATCTGCTGGTGGGCCGCGAAATACAGCGCGAATACGGACAGTCCTCTCAGGTCGCCCTGACGATGCCGATCCTGGTCGGCCTCGACGGGCAGCGCAAAATGTCAAAATCACTGGGTAATTACGTGGGCATCAGCGAAACGCCTTCGGACATGTTTGGCAAGTTAATGTCGCTTTCGGACGCCATGATGTGGCCGTACTACGACCTGGTCACCGACCGCACGCCGCAGGAAATCGCGGCGCTCGCAGATGACGTGAAAGCCGGAGCAAAACATCCGATGGATGTGAAGATGGCGCTGGCCAGGGAAATCATCGCCGGATTTCACGGTCAGGCCGCGGCCGAGAAAGGCGTCCGCGGAATTTCAGCGCGTCTTCCGCGATCGCGAAGCGCCGAACGAGGTAATGACCATCACCGTCAAGAACTACGGCTCCGGAGCATTTCAATCCAGCCGGCAGGATGGCAATATCTTGACGACAAAATTTCTGAAGGTGTCGTCGACTGGCGTCGAAAAGTGGAGCCGCTTCTTGCTCGAGTTGGAGCAGGTATCTTCCGCGTCCGAAGCCGAAAGAATCATCAAAGGTCGCGGCTTCGAGGTTGACGGGGAGACCGTCGACGACCCATCCACAAAGATCGATTTGAATATACCCGCAGCTCGCAAGTTGAAGATTGGGAAGAAAAAATTCCTGCGGCTAGTTGTCGAATGATCGGCGAGAGCGGACCGGAAAGAATGGCTTTCCAGGCTCGGGTCTAATTCGTTCTTGCCAGTCCCGGAGGGACGCCATAACGTAGCCCACCGCGGGAGTGGTGGAAAGATAGTTGAGACTTGGTCAGAAAACCCCGGCAGGGTGACACATCGCCTGCGAAGCATCGCGAAAATTGCGTGCTACCGGGGCCTCTGTATTGCCCCGCCGGGGCTTTCTGGATCACGTCGCTCGCCCCCACATCTTTCGATGTGGGCTACGTTGGGTCGTGCCTTCGGCACTTCCGGCAACACCGAGTTAACCCACTATCCTGTCGTACAAAAACTTGCCATGCGTGGCAGAACAGAACAAAATAGGCGTCGTCCAGAACGGGAGCGTACGGAATGTCGAATCGCGTAAAAGTGGAAATTTTTGGGCAAAGTTACACCTTGGGCGGCGACCTGGACGAAGCCTACGTCCAGAAACTGGCGCGCTATGTGGATGACAAAATGATTGCCGTTGCGGAAGCGACCCAGACGGTGGACTCGGTGCGCGTCGCCGTGCTCGCGGCCATGGCCATTGCCGACGAACTTCATTCGAAACAGCAGGATACCGGACATCGGGATGACGCGTTGCGCGAGCGGGCCCAGCAGTGCCTGATCATCCTGGAACGCGCCCTCAAGCAGACCGCCTAGGATCGGCATTTACCCTGAGTCAGTTGAAAGGAAGCCTGCCGGTTCAGATTATTCCAGTCCGGGGCCTAATCCCGGCGGGCGGAAGCCTATCCCGACTGTTGTCATTCTCAATCTCTTGTAACGGGCAACACTTTACCTGCGTCCCACATCCAGTTACTATTCAAGAGGTTTGTCACCCGGTTGAGTTCGGCCGAACACACTGTGCGAAAGACTTTCCAGATCCTCGCAGTTTCGCTGGCGCTCATCGCGCTGCTGGTCTTCGCCACGGGTGTGGTCAGCGATTGGAATCATCAGGGCGCGAATGATGATGCTCGCTGCCCCTACTGCCACCTGGGTCACCAGACCCCGGCGCAGTTAGTTGTCGCACCGTCGGTTTCGCTGTTGAAGCCGGTCGCTTCCCTGCCGCTGCCGCAAGACGCGGTTTTTGAGACTGGGCCTGTTTTCTCGCAGACTTCGCCGCGCGCGCCTCCCGCCGTTTAATCTTCTCGCTCAAGCGCCCATCACGATGGGCGCTCTCCATATCTCAATACAACTAAATCGAAGCTCTCGAGATTTTCAGCGCTTCCAATTTGCTTAGATGCCTGGCGAGAGTATCGACTGTTCGTTGCAGGAGAGAAACAATGCACAGGAAGTCCAGATCCCGGTCCCGGACGTTCGGGCCTCTCGTTTTTCTCGGAGTTGTGGGACTGTTTGCCGCGTCGCGAGCAGCCGGGCAGGCGGCCGCGCCAACCGCGCCGCAGAATCCGCCGGCACGCGTCACGCTGGACCAGGCTATCGATCTGGCGCTCCGGCACAATCATTCGCTGCAAGCCGCGCGCACCACGATCCTGCAGAATCAGGCGCAGGAAATTACCGCCAACCTGCGCCCCAATCCGACGATCAACGCAGACACGCAATTTCTGCCGATCTTCACGCCCAGCGATTTCAATTCCCAATATCTCGACAATAATGCCCAGTTCGATGTGGGCGTCGGCTACCTGTTCGAGCGGGGGAAAAAACGTCAGCACCGCCTGCAGGCGGCGAAGGATCAAACCGCCGTCACGGTAGCGCAGGTGGGCGACAACGGACGGACGCTAACATTCAACGTCGCCTCACAATTTATCGCCGCGCTGCTGGCACAGGCCAACGTGGAACTGGCCGACACCGATCTAAAAAGCTTTCAGCAGACCGTGGACATCGCCGAGGCCCAGATGAAGGCGGGCGCGATGAGCGAAGGCGACCTGCTGAAGACCAAGTTACAGCTGCTGCAATTTCAGACAGATGTATCAGCGGCAAAATTGGCGCGCATCCAGGCCATGGCCAGCTTGCGGCAATTGCTCGGATACGAATCCGTTCCGGAGAACTACGAAGTCGTTGGCGAACTCGAATACAAACCAGTGACGCTTGGCAAGGACGACCTGAAGGCCCTGGCCCTGCGGCAACGCCCGGACGTGCGGGCCGCGCAATTGGGAGTGACGGCTGCCGAAAGCCAGTTGTCGCTGGCTCAGGCCAACGGCAAACGCGACGTTACGGCGAGCTTGAATTATTCGCATGTGGGCGACGCGAATTCGCTTTCCGTCTTCGGCAGCATGG
>CAVOIX010000004.1:0-27090 GCA_963695945.1 uncultured Acidobacteriota bacterium
GCTGGCCGCCTCGAGCTCCCGCCACAGGTCGCGGGCCCGCTGGAGGAGGGGCGTGCATGTCCCCCCTCCATGTAGACCATCCGGAACACCGGGACTCGCCCGCGTAGGCCGAGAACGGCCCGGGAATCATGAACCGGTCGATGGCGATGACGCGCAGCCCGCGCGCGGCCAGCTGCCAGCTCGCGTGTCCCGACCGAGCCCGCCCCGATGACCACGACATCCGTGTCCAGGACCGCCATTACGCGCTCACCCCCTGGTGCACCTCGTACCTTATGGGCCCGGTGGCCTGCTGGGCCAGCCGCCATGCGGTCGTAGATGTCCTGGCCGTAGCTAGTGGGCAGCGGCGGGGCGACGGCGAGCCGGAAGGTGCGCTGGCCGTCGGGCTGCCGCGGGGCGCGCAGGAACAAGGTGGTATCCGGCCGCTCGCGGCGGAAGCTGTCGGCCAGGTCAAACTGGTGGGTGAGAAGAAGACCCGGATCCCCGCCTCCAGGAGTGCCCGCACCACCTGGCGGGAGATCTCGGATCCTCCCGCTCGTTGGTCGCCGCGAACAACTGGTTGAACAGCACCAGGCAGTGCGGGCCGCGAGCTGGTCGGCAAGGGTGTCATCCGGGTGAGTTCCTCGTCGAGGCGCCCGCTGACCATGGCGGGGTCCTCCTCCCGGATGAAGTGGGTGAAGACCTGGCGGCAGACGCTGGTGCGCAGGGACCGGGCGGCGACGAACAGGCCGCACTGCGTCATCGGCTGGGCCTGCCCGGCGCTGCGCAGGAAGGTTGACTTCCCGCCGGAGTTCGCGCCGGGGGTGAACCCATCACCAGTCGCCGGCCGCCCGGTGACGTCGTTGCCGACCACGCGGGTGCTGCAGCGCCAGGCTGGCGATCTCGACTTGTAGCGCGACGGTTCGCGCAAGTAGCAGCATGGCAGGCGGGATAGCAGGAAGGATGTAACCCGGCAACTTGGATTGCGACAGGCTGAAAAACAACAACGTGAAGATTGACCAGCAACCGATAAAGAGTGTCGGTGAATTCAATCCGTCCCTAGAGTTCAAATTTCGAGCCGCGCCGTAAAGCCCAGAAACAAGAAAAGGCAGCCACGGGAGCACTCCGAGAAGAAAAATCGGTCCAAAAAACCACAACGGCTGGCGGTGCTCGAAAATGGGCGTCAGGTAGCGCTCGAAATTGTGCTGCCAGATAAAAACGCGGAGAAAATCCGGATTGCGCCGGGCACAGAGCACGTACCACGGCAAGGCTGTGGCGCAAAACACCGCGATGATCAGCGGATGCAGGAAACGAAATGGGGCGCGCCACTGGCGGGCAAAGGCCGCCCATAAGAGGGTCGCGCCTCCCGCGAGAATGACGGCGGCGGGTCCTTTCGCCAGAACGGCGGTGCCGAGAAAAAATCCGAAGGCCACCCGCAGGACGGCGCCGGGCCGCGCCGTTTGCAGCATCTCATTGGCCACGGCCATTGCGGCGGTCAGGCAGCCCGCGAAGAGCATGTCTGGAGCGGCCGCGCGCGAGAAGCCGATCATGGCGACCGAGCTCGCCAGCATCAGCAGCGAGTACCAAGCTGCGCTCACGCCGTAAGAGCGTAGAGCGGTCCACGCGACGGCAACGACGGCGAGGAGTGCGGCAAGCGCGGACGGCAGGCGGGCGGCGAATTCGCTGACGCCAAAAATGCGCATGGCGATTCCGGCGGTCCAGTAATAGAGCACCGGCTTTTCAAACCACGGCGTGCCCCACAAGCGCGGAGTGATCCAGTCATGGGTTTCGGACATGGCGCGAGCGATCGCCGCGTAGCGCGGTTCGTCTGGGCCCACCAGGCCCAGCGCGCCCAGCCCGCTGAACAGGCAGACGTAGAGCAGAATGAGAATAAATGGGACACCCCAGAGTGGAATCTGAAAATTGCCTTCCTCAGCGGCGCGCGAGCGGATTGGGGGCATGGAATTCAAGCGGTTGAGTCTAGCATCTGAGGCCATGGTTTTCAGTAGCAACAGACGAACAGATCGCGGGCAGCAATAGCGAATGGCTTGGGAATGCGAGCTGTGCACGGTGAATTTGCGGGAGATGGAACTAAACCCGAACCGTTGAAAGTCACGAGGGTGCGACGCCCTTACCGACTACGCATTCAGAGAGTGCGGCAAGAAGATTTCCGGCGTAGAGGCCCCGACCTGCTTGGCGGAGTACTAGCTTCCACCCACCAACTATTATCTCTCAACTACCACCTTCCACTTGCCACCCACCGGCCACCTCCTAGCACCTGTTCCCTATCACCTTCCCGCGCGCGCACCCGGTATAATCCTTCGGTGCGAGAACGCCTCGAATATGTTGCCGTGTGGCTGCTGCTGAAAACAATGGGAGCGATGCCCCGGCCGGCCGCAAGATTTGCCGGGGCGCGTACCGCGGCGTTGCTGTTCTTGATGCGGCCGCGGTTGCGAGACGCTGCTTCCGAGAATTTAAAGCTGGCGTTTCCCGAATGGAGCGACAAACAACGCCGCGCGGCGATTGGCGGCATGGTTCGGCAGTTAGGGTGGATGGCGGCGGAATTCGCTCATTTTCCGCGGCACACGAGAAGCAACATCGAGCGCATCATTCTGCTCGAGGGATTTGAGAATTTCGCGAACGCCCAGGCGCGAGGCAAGGGTGTCTTATTTCTCACGGGCCATATGAGCGCCTGGGAGATGGCTCCCTTCGCGCAGGCGCTGTACGGCAACCCGCTGCACTTTTTGGTGCGGCCCATTGATAATCCGCGGGTGGACGCGCTCATTACTCGATATCGCTGCCTCAACGGGAACCAGCCGATTGATAAAAACCAGTCGGCGCGCGCTGTCCTGAAGGTTTTGCGGGACAAAGGCACGGTGGGAATCCTGGCCGACCAGAATACCCAGACCACGGAGGGCGTATTCGTTGATTTTTTCGGCATTCCGGCGTGCACCACGGCCGGGTTGGCCCGCTTTGCGCTGCACACCGGCGCGGCAGTTGTGCCTGTTTTTGTTCACTGGGACGATGCGTCCCGCAAATACCGCCTCAGTTTTTATCCTGAGGTTGAACTTGTCCGCAGCGGCGACGATGCCACGGATATTCGCGAAAACACACAGAACTTCACGCTGGCCATCGAAAATTACGTGCGGCGCTATCCCGGTCAATGGCTATGGGTTCATCGCCGATGGAAGACGCGCCCGCCCGGCGAATCGCCGATCTATAAAACGTGAACTTGCCCAGCCGCAGGGGAACGTGGACTCGACAGCTCAACGCCGTAGGAAGGAAGCCATTCATGACGCGAACGATTAAGGAACTCGCAGATTTCCTGGGTTGTGCGCTGGAGGGGAGTGGGGCGCCACAGGTATCCGGGGTAGCCTCACCGGCATCAGCCCAGGCGGAGGATCTGATCTATGTGGGTTCGCCGCGCCACCTGGAAGAGGCTGCCGCATCCAAAGCCCTTTGCGCGGTGATTGCGCCGGGTCTCTCACTGCCAGGAAAGAGTCTACTCCGTGCAGCGAACCCAAAGGTGACGTTCGCTCGTGCCGCTGAGTGGCTCCTTCCCGCTCCCCCAATCGCCCAGGGTATTCATCCGACGGCCGTGATTGCTCCGACGGCACAATTCGCAGCAGGGGTCGCGGTCGGTCCCTATGCTGTCATTGAGGAGGATGTGCAGGTCGGCGCAGACACGCAAATCGGGGCGTTCTGCTTCCTGGGCCGTGGCTCCCGCCTTGGCGACTGTTCCCGCCTGTATCCGCGGGTAACTTTGTACGCCGGCGTACGCCTGGGAAACCGCGTGATCTTGCATTCTGGCTCGGTAATCGGCTCTGACGGGTTCGGATATGTCACTGAGGGTGGAAAGCGGCGGAAATTTCCACAGGTCGGGGACGTGGAGATCCGGGATGATGTGGAAATTGGCGCCAATAGCACCATTGATCGCGGCTCGTTAGGTCGCACGGAAATCGGCCCAGGCACGAAACTGGACAATCTGGTCCACGTCGCGCACAACGTGAACATTGGCGAAAACACGGTCATCGCGGCGCAGACGGGTATATCGGGATCCTCCATAATTGGAAAGAACGTGGCCATCGGGGGGCAAGTGGGGATTGCCGATCACTGTGGTGTGGAAGATAACGTCATGGTCGGCGCACAGGCGGGAATTCCGTCGGGGAAAGTGGTGCGACAGGGGCAGATCGTGTGGGGCACGCCCGCGCGGCCACTCGACAAATTTAAGAGGCAATTCGCATGGTTCAGCCGCCTGCCGGAGCTTGCGGAACGCATTAAGAAGCTGGAGGAGCGGAATCTCCCCAAGCATGAATAAGGCATATGGGTTATTGAAACAAAAGGGGCTATCTCCTCTATGAACAAGAATTGCAATCCCTGTTGACCCACGTCCGAAGACCGAACATAATACCTGTGGGGAAAATCCAGGTACTGGTGCTTGGGGCCGGGCTGGTACATCTGGCCAGGGGTAGTCCGAAGAATCCCAAGTCACATCTTTAGCGAACTGAGGGCGTTGGTTTGGTGTATTCGCGAGAACCCTCTCCACTAAAACTGCATCAAAGGTCTTGTGAGGTTTGGGCATAATCAATGGCTCTAGGAACACGCGTTCAATTTGAGCAGTCTGGCGGCTCACGCTCCGCGAGTGTGCTTTCTGCGCTGTCGGAGAGATTGTCTGATACCATCGATCACGGCGTAAATTATCTCCTTTCCTTGCAGGCATCTGAAGGCTATTGGATGGGGGAGCTCGAGGCCGACACCACCCTCGAATCGGATTACATTTTCTATCTCCAAGTCATCAATAAAGCCACTCCGGAACGAATCGCAAAATTGGCGAATTACGTTCGACGCCGGCAGTTCGACGACGGCGGCTGGAACATTTATTACGGCGGGCCCTCGGAACTCAACGCTACGATCAAGGCATACGTTGCTCTGCGATTGGCTGGAGATGCGCCGCAGTGTGATCACCTGCAGCAGGCGGCGCGAAGAATCCACGAACTCGGCGGCCTGGAATCCGCAAATTCGTATACTCGCCTTTATTTGGCGCTGGTCGGTGCGGTGGGGTGGGATATGGTCCCGGCAATTCCGCCGGAGTTGATGCTGCTGCCCAACTGGTTCGCAATTAATATCTACGAAATGTCGTCCTGGACGCGCGGAATCGTCATTCCCCTAACGATTTTGTACGCGCATAAGCCGCGATTTAATGTGCCTGGCGGCGTGAGTGTCGATGAACTGTATCGCGATCCCTCGCGTAAGGCGTTGGCGCTGAGTTGGGATAAAGAACTGTTTAGCTGGCGGAATTTCTTTCTGGCGCTCGATCGTGGCCTGAAATTGTATGAGCGTGTGCCGTGGAAACCGTTGCGGCAACGGGCGCTGCGGCAGGCGCGGGAATGGATGCTTGAGCATCTAGAGCGTAGCGAAGGGCTGGCGGCAATTTATCCCGCCATGATGAATGCCATTTTCGCGCTGGTGGCCCTGGGCCATTCACCTGATGACCCGCTTACGGCTCGGGAAATCGACGAATTTTCCCGGTTTGAAATTGAAGAGGGCGATACGATCCGCGTCGCACCTTGCGTCTCGCCTGTCTGGGATACCGCGATTGCCATGGTGGCACTGGAAGAGGCGGGGCTGCCGCCCAATCATCCGGCGCTGGTCGAAGCTGCCAGCTGGCTGCTGAAAAAACAGATCAGCGGTTCCGGCGACTGGATGTTGAAAACTCCCGGCGTTCTGCCCGGCGGTTGGGCGTTCGAATTCCGGAATGATTTCTATCCGGACGTCGACGACACCGCGTTCGTGCTGATGGCTCTGCAGCGGGTGGATTATCCCGATCAGGCGCGCATGGAAGCTGCGGTCCGCCGCGGCCTTTCCTGGCTTCTGGCCATGCAGAATGACGACGGCGGCTGGGGCGCGTTTGACCACAACAACGACCGTCAATTCTTGTGCCACATACCGTTTGCCGATCATAACGCGATGATTGATCCTTCCACTGCGGATGTGACCGCGCGCGTGTTGGAGTGCCTGGGCCGTTACGGCTGGCCCGCATCTCATCCCGTGATTGAGCGTGCGGTAAGATTTTTGCTGAAGGATCAAACCGACGAGGGACCGTGGTTCGGGCGCTGGGGCGTAAACTATGTCTATGGAACCAGTGGAGTACTGCGCGCGCTGGAAACGGTTGCCCTGACCGCGCGTGACTATTGCCAGCGGGCTGTGGGTTGGCTGCGGTCGGTACAGAATTCCGATGGCGGCTTCGGCGAGTCCATCGCGTCCTACTACGATCCGGCGCTCAAGGGCAAAGGCACGAGCACGGCTTCACAGACGGCATGGGGCTTGATCGGGCTGCTGGCCGCTTCAGACGTCACCGATCCGTCGATCAGTCGCGCGGTGACGCACCTCGTGGAGCAGCAACAAGCGGATGGGTCCTGGGCCGAAAAGGAATTCACCGGCACCGGATTTCCCTGCGTGTTTTATCTGAAATATCATTTGTACCGGAATTATTTTCCTTTATACGCGCTGTCGCGGTATCGCAATGCAGCGACCAGGGTTTCGCAGTTCTGCGGCTTGATGGTGCGGCCGCAGGAATTTGACCGGCAGAGGGCTTAGGAGAGCGAATTGAGATATCCGATAAAGATGACCGCGAATCTTGCGAAGTACGTAGCCACCCAGCGCTTTCGCGGCACCAAGAAGTTTCCAATGGTCATGATGCTCGAGCCGCTGCACGCCTGTAATCTAACGTGTACAGGCTGTGGACGCATCCGTGAGTACAAATCGACGATCAACGAAATCATGACCGTGGAACAATGTCTCGCGGCCTCAGATGAATGCGGCGCGCCGATCGTATCGATTTGCGGCGGCGAGCCCATGATTTACCCGGAGATCGGCAGACTCTCCAAGGAAATTCTGGAGCGTGGCCGGCATATCATTCTATGCACCAATGGGATGTTCATCCGGAAACGGCTGCACGAATTCAAGCCCACTTCGAGCTTTTTCTTCAACGTGCACCTGGATGGCTTGGAGCGAACCCACGATCTTTGTGTGGAGCGCGACGGCGTGTTCCGTGAGGCGATTGAGGGAATCAAGGCTGCCAAGGCCGCGGGATTTCTGGTCTGTTCCAATACGACGATCTACAAAGAGACCGACCTGAGCGAGGTTGCCGAACTGTACGCTTACCTGGATACGCTGGGAGTCGATGGTTACATGCTGGCTCCCGCATATGGCTACACCGCCGTACAGACCACGGATATTTTCATGACCCGCGAAGATATTCGTGAAAAATTCCGCGAAGCGACGTCTCTGCTGGACAAGTACAATTTGATGGTTTCACCGATCTATCTTGATTTCCTGAAGGGCGGCCGCGAGCTGGAATGCACGGCCTGGGGCACGCCAACGTACAATCCGCGCGGCTGGAAAGGCCCGTGCTACGTCATCACGGATAATCACTATGCCTCCTACCGCGAAATGATTGACCAGACGCCGTGGGAAAAATACGGCCCTGGCAACGATCCGCGCTGTGCCGATTGCATGATGCATGTGGGATTTGAAACGACTCCCGTGCTCGGTGCGAAGCGCCAGTTGGGTGATACCTGGACGATGCTGAAATGGCAGTTTGGCGGACATATGGGCGGCAATCCCGACCGAAACGCTTCGAGCGAGCCTCCGCGAAGCGGAAATTCCGGCGGAGGGTCGACCATGATGCCACCGCCTCCCAGTAACACGGATTTGATTTCATCGGACGGAAGACTGCGAGTGTTATGAAAACGCTGGTCACCGGAGCGACCGGCTTTCTCGGGAGCCACGTCGCCCGCGCGCTGGCAGGACGCGGGGAGAACGTGCGGGTGCTGGTGCGCCCGTCCAGTGATCTGCGCGCGCTCGAAGGACTGGATGCCGAGCGCTTCACGGGTGATTTGAGAGATCGCGATTCGCTTGGTCGGGCCATGGAGGGCGTAAGTCGTGTTTTTCACGTCGCCGCCGACTACCGTTTGTGGGCGCGGGACCCTCGGGAAATTCACGAGTCCAACGTGACCGGCACGCAGAATCTGCTCCATGCGGCGAAGCGCGCGGGCGTCGAAAAATTGGTCTACACGAGCACCGTGGCTACCGTCGCGGTTCCGCGCGAAGGAGTTTTGCCGAACGAAGCGACGCAATCCTCCGCGGATGAGATGATCGGGCATTACAAGCGCTCCAAGTTTGAGGCGGAACAGTGTGCTCTGCGCGCTGCGGAGGCGGGCCAGGCGGTGGTGATCGTCAATCCAACCACACCCGTGGGGCCGGGTGACTGGAAGCCCACCCCGACCGGAAAAATCATCGTCGATTTTCTGAATGGGCGGATGCCCGGCTACGTCGATACCGGATTGAACTTCGTGCCTGTGGAAGATTGCGCCCGGGGGCATCTGCTGGCCGCCGAGCGGGGACGCGCAGGGGAGCGCTACATCCTGGGCGGGCGGAACCTGACGCTGAAACAGATGCTGGACATGCTGTCGTTGGCGAGCGGGCGTCCGGCGCCGCGATGGAAATTCCCGTATGCTTTGGCCTATGCTGCTGGATGCGTGGATACTGGAGTGTCCCGGCTGCTGGGCCGTGAACCGCAGATTCCGCTGGAAGGCGTGCGGATGGCGCGGCATAAGATGTTCGTCGATTCGTCCAAGGCCGAACGCGATCTCGGCTTTGCGCCCGGACCGATCGAGGGGGCATTCGGTCGCGCAGTCACATGGTACGAGTCGAACGGGTACGTCTCCGCTGGGCGCGCTCCGGCCGTCGCCGGGGCCCGTGCGGCATAAATGGGTGTTGGAGTTGATGAAAATATTGGTGACATTCGCGGTGCGAGCGGAATTTGCGCCGTGGCAGCGACGCAGAAACTTTCTGCGGGTTCCCGGTGAAATGCCGGTGTTTGAGGCGGCGTTCGGCGACGCAAAAATCCGGGCGATCCTAACGGGTATGGGGCAGGATCATGCAGTGCTCGCCGCGAAAAAGTCGTTTGGCTACCGGCCCGATCTCTGCATTTCGACGGGCCTGGCGGGATCGTTGCGCAGTGGATATCGTCCGGGAGACATCGTGGCGGCGAGGCTGGTGAGCGAATTGGGAGAGCCGGTGGCGGTGGCCAGCCATCGCGAGTTGCTTTCGGTGGCGGTGGATTGCGGAGCGCGGCAGATTGAGCGTCTGGCGACGTCCCGGACGTTGGTCGCCAAGTCGGAACAGAAGCGGGAGTTGGGGAGCCAGGCGGAAGCAGTCGATATGGAGAGCTACACGATCCTCGCGGAGGCGGCGCGGTGCGGCGTGCCCGCGGTGGCCATTCGGTCCATTAGCGACACCGCGGATTTCGATGTGCCTTACGATTTCGCGCGCGCGCGCGATGGCCACGGGCAGATTCGCGTGATGGGAGTATTCTCGCAAGTGCTGCAGAATCCGGCGCGGTTACCGGACCTTCTGAAATTGGCGCGCGATTCGCGGTTCGCGGCGCGCAGGCTGGCCGATTTTCTGGACGTGTTTGCCGGAACGATGGCCGACCGACTGATTCCAATCGAGCAGGATACGGTGAGCGCGGTATGAGCCAGTCAGGAATGATTCTTGAGACTCCGCGAGCGGCGCAACCGGTGCCGTCCACCATGCGTGCGGCCGTGTATCGCGGGAAGGGAAAAGTCGTGGTCGAGACCGTCCCTGTCCCGATGATCGGCGAGGGCGAAGTATTGATTCGTGTCGCAGCATGCGGAATCTGCGGCACCGACCTGAAAAAAATCGAGCACGGATTTGTCGCGGCGCCACAGATTTTCGGGCACGAGGTTTCGGGAACCGTGGCGGCGGTTGGGGCGGGCGTGACGAAGTGGAAGCTGGGCGATCGGGTGATGAGTTTTCACCACGTGCCGTGCGGATCATGCTTTTATTGCCAGCGCCGGCTGTTCTCGCAGTGTCCGGCCTACAAGAAAGTCGGGTTGACCGCGGGGTTTGATCCCAACGGCGGCGGATTTGCGCAATTTGTGCGCGCGATGCCCTGGGTTGCCGAGCGCGGGATGGTAGCCATCCCCGACGATATTAGTTTTGATGAAGCTTCCTTCATCGAGCCGGTGAACACCTGCATCAAGGCCGTGGAAAAGGCGCGTGTATCCGCCGGCGAAACCGCCGTAGTCATGGGCCTGGGGCCGATCGGACTGCTGCTGGCGATGCTCTCCAAGCTGGAAGGCGCTGAGGTGATGGGCAGCGATCCTATGGCCGAGCGGCGCGCCAAGAGCCTTTCGCTGGGGCTCGATCTGGCCGTGGATCCGCGCGAAGGCCGGCTGTCTGAAGAGATTCGTACGCGCACGCAAGGGCGCGGCGCGGACGTCGTGCTGGTTGCCGTGCCGGTTCCCTCGGCGCTTATCGAGGCCCTTAGCGTGGTGCGTCCCGGGGGACGCGTGCTGCTTTTTGCGCAAAACGATCCGCTCATGAAGATCGAGTTTCCGGCGGCGGCGGTGGGCGTCGAGGAAAAGGAAATCCTGGGCAGTTATAGCGCGGCAATTGACAGGGCAGAAGAGGCTTCACAGTTAGTATTTACACATAAAATACCAGTGGACAAATTGATATCCCATCGGTTTTCATTGGAAGATATGGACCGGGCGTTGCAACTCGCCGCTCGTCCAGTCGGAGATTCTTTAAAAGTGGTGATTCATCCTTGAACAGCGCTGAACAGAACGGACGAAAAAACGGTCACATGACCGCCGCCATTCTTTATGGCAGCGAGAACCTGAAGATCGAGAGCGTGGACATTCCCAGGCTCGCGGCGGATGAGGCATTGATCCGCGTGAAAGTGGCGTTAACCTGCGGCACGGACTTGAAGGTCTGGAAGCGGGGCTATCACGCGCGCATGATCACGCCGCCTGCGGTGTTCGGACATGAACTCGCCGGAGTAGTCGAAACTCTGGGCTCGGACGTCAATGGCGGACTGAAGGTTGGCGCACGCGTGGTTCCGTCGAATTCCGCGCCATGCAATGTTTGCCTGTTCTGCCGCAAGGGTCAGAGCAATCTTTGCGAGGATTTGCTGTTCAACAACGGGGCTTACGCGGAATACATACGCATTCCCGGACGGATCGTCCGGCAGAACATGCTGGTGATTCCGGAGCACGTTTCGTTTCAGGACGCGGCGATGGTCGAGCCGCTGGCCTGCGTGCTGCGCGGAATTCACGAGATCGGCATACAGCCGGGCGACACGACCGTGGTAATCGGTTGCGGGCCGATCGGACTGAAATTTATTCGCGTCTTGTCGAACCGCGGCGTGAAAGTGATCGCGCTCGGCAAACGGCCGAATCAGATTCGCGCGGCGGAGCAGTTTGGAGCGCGCGCGGCGTTCATTGCTCCGGACCTCAGCGATCCGGCGAAAACCGTGCGGGAACTGACCGAAGGCGGACGCGGCGCGGATTCCGTGGTGGAGGCCGTGGGCACGGCGCAAACCTGGGAGTGGGCGCTGCAGATGGTGCGGCGCGGCGGTACGGTGAATCTGTTCGGCGGCTGCCCGCGGGGCACGCAGGTGGCGGTGGACCCGAACGCGCTGCACTATTCCGAGATCACCATCAAGTCCACCTTCCATCACACGCCGCGGTTTATCCGCGAAGCTCTGGAGAGCGTGTCGCGCGGTGAAATCCGTTCCAGCGACTTCGTGAACGCGGAAATTCCGCTGACCGAGCTTCCGAAGATGTTCGAACACATGAAGTACCGCAACGGCGAGATGAAAGTCGCGGTGATTCCGTAACGCCGCTCGCCCTCACGGAGTTTTTGCGGCCCCGTCAGGCTCTCTGGCGTGTGGCCCTGTGCCATGCAAATACCCGCTGAACTTGAGATCGGGCGAGGTCTGCCGCCATCCGCATGCACGGTTGCGGAAGCCGAGCGCTACACGCGTCGGCTCGCCACGCATCACTACGAAAATTTTAAGGTGGTTTCCTGGCTGCTCCCGCGTCGACTGCACCAGCATTTTTACAATCTGTACGCTTATTGCCGATGGGCCGATGATCTGGGAGACGAAATTCCCGATCCCGCCAAGGCGCTTTCGCTGCTGAATGAATGGGATCAGGAATTGCGCGATTGCTACGCGGGCGAGCCTTCCCATCCCGTATTTATTGCATTGCGCGAAACGATCACGGCGCTCGACATTCCCATCGAGCCTTTTTCTGATTTGCTGATCGCGTTTCGCCAGGACCAGACGGTGCGCCGCTATGCGACCTGGGACGACGTTTTCGCCTATTGCCGTTATTCCGCGAATCCCGTGGGCCGCTTGGTGTTGTATTTGTGCGGATATCGTGACGGGGAGCGCCAGAGGCTTTCCGATGCCACCTGCACCGCTTTGCAACTTGCGAATTTTTGGCAGGACGTGACGCGTGACCTTCAGAAGGGGCGCATCTACATTCCGCTGGAGGCGCTCGCGGCGCACGGACTCACGGAGGAAGACATCGTGAAGCGCCGCTTTGACGCGCGCTACGTATCGCTGATGAAGGAATTAATTTCGCGGACGCGGCAATTGTTTGCGGAGGGAATGCCGCTGGCCGGCACGGTTGATTCCGCCTTGCGCGTGGATATTGAGATGTTCAGCCGCGGCGGACTCGCGGTGCTCGACGCGATCGAAGCGGACGGGGTACAACACGCTCGAACATCGGCCGTCGATCGCGAAATCGAAACAGCTGGGGTTGCTGGCGCGCGCGCTATTTCTGCGCCTTTCGCGGATCCGGCGAGTCCTCCGTGCCGGTAGTTCCGGCCGCGGCTGCCAATTCCGGCAAACTCGGCATCATCGAAGGCGGGTGCGCGAGTTCGCGCGTCGGAAAATTGCGGCAAGAAAATGGCAACGAAATCATTCGCTCCTATGCGGAGTGCCGGCATGTTGCGCGCGTTTCCGCCAGTAATTTTTACTATGCCTTTTTCATGCTGCCGCCGGCCAAGCGGGACGCGCTGTGCGCGCTATACGCGTTCATGCGACTGGTCGACGATGTCTCCGACACCGTTGGCAGTGCCACGGATAAACAGCGAGGCCTGGCGCGCTGGCGTGCTGCACTGGACGCCGCGGTGGCCGGAGACGTTTCGAGCCATCCGATTCTGCCTGCGTTTGCGGACACCATAAAGCGTTTCCATATCCCGCCGCGCTATTTCCACGATTTGATTTCCGGCGCGGAAATGGATTTGACGGTCGGCGAATACGCCACGTTCGACCGGTTGCGCGAATATTGCTATCGCGTGGCGGGCACCGTGGGCCTTACCTGCCTGCACGTGTTCGGCTTCGATGATCCGCACGCGCCGGACCTCGCGGAAAAGCTGGGCATCGCGTTTCAAGCTCACGAATATTCTCCGCGACGTTCCGAAGGACTACGAAATGGGGCGCGTGTACCTTCCTGCTGGAAGATCTGGCCCAGTTCGGCGTTCGTCCCGAAGCGCTCGCGCGCGGCCCGTTGAGCGACCGAGATGCGCGCCCTGCTGGAAATGGAAACATCGCGCGCCTGGAGTTTCTATCGCGAAGGCGTGAACTCATCCCGCTCGTCCATACAGATGCGCGCGCGGCGCTGTGGGCGCTGGCCCGAATTTACAGCAGTTTGCTGCGGCGCATCGAAGCGCGCGGTTATGATGTTTTCTCCGAACGCGTGCGGCTGAGCACTCCCGAAAAAACGGGGATCCTGTTGCGCGCGCGGCTGGGCTGGTATTCCCAAACTAATGTCCTCGAAGAGCGTGATCGTGATCGGCGGCGGCCTGGCGGGACTTTCCTCGGCCGTCGCGCTGGCTGAAGCCGGCTTCCGCGTGCGTTTGCTGGAAAAGCGGCCCCACCTTGGGGGCCGCGCGGCGTCTTACGTCTTGCCGGGCGGCGAGCACGTGGACAACTGCCAGCACGTGACGCTCGGTTGCTGCACCAACCTCGAAGATTTCTATCGCCGCGTGGGCGCCGCGGATCAGATCAGGTTTTTTGAGCGGCTGTTGTTTGCGGCGCCCGACGGACAGCGCGGAGAAATTTCGTCCATGGCGCTGCCGCCCCCGCTGCACATGGGCTTTTCGTTCGCGCGTTTTCCGCTGCTGGGATGGAAGGACAAGCGCGCCATTGCCGAGGCGCTGCTGGCCATTACTCGCAGCGGCGGGCGTCCCTCCGATCTTGCGACGGGCGTTGCCGGCGAAAATGTCACCATGCTGGCGTGGCTGCAACAGCATCGTCAGACTGAACGTGCAATTCGCCGTTTCTGGGAAGTGATTCTGGTCAGCGCCCTGGACGAAGAGCTTGCTCGCATCGACGCGCGCTACGGAATCGATGTGTTCTGGAAAGCGTTTCTCTCCACTCGCGGCGGGTATCGCGTCGGGATTCCGAGAGTTCCTCTCGGCGATTTGTATGAGGGCTGCCGTAAGTCGCTGGCCGCGCGGGGCGGCGAAGTACAATTGCGCGCCGGGGTGCGAGGCTTTCTCGTTGTCGATGGGCGCATAGAAGGACTCGAAAGGGAAGACGGATCGGTGGAGACCGCGGATTATTATCTGGCAGCTGTGCCGCAAGACGTCCTGCCGGAATTGTTGCCCACGGCGGTCGTTGAGAGCGAACCTGTGTTTTTGAATCTGCGGCGATTGAAGACTTCGCCGATTACCGGAGTGCATTTGTGGTTCGATCGCACGGTGATGAGCGAGCCGTTTCTGACGCTGCTGGACAGCACCACGCAGTGGGTGTTCAACAAAACGCTCCTGTACGGCGAAGGCGCGGAAAACGGCAGACAATATTTGCAGTTGGTCATCAGCGCTTCCTATGGTTTGACTTCGCGCACCCGGCAGGAAATTATCGCGATGTGCCAGGAAGAACTTCGCGGAGTACTTCCGGCGACGCGCGAGGCTACGCTCGTGAAAGGCACTGTCGTGAAGGAAATGTCCGCGACGTTTTCGCCTTCGCCCGGTTCGGACCGCTGGCGCCCTACCCAGAAAAGTCCGCTTTTTCGACTATTTCTCTCTGGGGACTGGACTTCCACAGGCTGGCCGTCCACAATGGAGGGAGCTGTTCGCTCCGGATACCTTGCCGCCGAAGCGATTCTCTCTGACGCCGGAATGTCACGGAAATTTTTGCGGCCGGATTTACGCGCGGAAGGATTGGCGCGTCTTTGGGCAAGTGGATCGTAAGCAGCATCCGCGAACAGTTTTGACCCGCGAGTAGCGATTCCTAAGTTTATTTGCAGGTTCGCTTAATATTCGACTGGCATGTTCCGAATCAGAGTATGATTGGGCATCCCCCCGGAGGTTTACTTGGACCGGAAGTATAAGCATAGGGGTTACCAGAGTTCCGACGAGCCCCAGAAAAAAGAAAAACGTCAGCACCACGAAGGTCATCCACGCCAGGAGCAAATCGGGCCGCGAACGCCGCGCATGGTCGGCACCATCACCCGCGCGCGCTGTTCCAATTGCGGCACGGTGTTGCAGCCGGGCTTTGATCCCAAAGGAAAATGCCCGAAGTGCGCGTTTGAGCTGCATTGCTGCAAGCAATGCGCCTACTTTGACACTGCGGCGCGTTTTGAATGCATGAAGCCAGTTCCCGAACGCATCGCCCGAAAAGATCAGGTGAACGACTGCACGTTCTATGAATTTCGCACCACGATTGAGAAGGATACGGCGCCGTCGGCTCCACCATCGGGCCCCGGAACCGCGCCGGAACGGCCTTCCTCGCGGCCTCTGGATGCCCGGCAGGCGTTCGAAAATCTTTTCAAGAAGTAGCCGCGCAAGTCCGGTTCCACTGGACTTCAATTGGTGTTAACGCATTTCCTTTCTTGATCCGATCTGTCGATTGCAACGCTGTTGGGGAATTGCTATTCTGAAATTGCCCATGCGTTTCCGGGATCCAGCCGCGATTCGCAACCTCCTTCCAAATCCTGTGCTCGGAAAGGTCCCTGCCATGAAGCTTTCGATTCGCAATGTCCATGAGGAATGGCGCGAGCCCGTCGAGAAAGAAACCCATCGGCAGGCGGCGAAACTGGAAAAGCTGCTGAAGCGATATTCTCCGGACCTCGTGCAATTGCACGCGGCGATCGAGAAGCATGCGCGCAAGGAAAGCTACACGTTCACGGTCAATCTTTCGCTTCCCACCGGCACGCTGCATGCGACCGGAGAAGGCTCCGACGTGCTCGCCAGCGTGAAAGTCGCATTCGCCGAGATTTGCGGTCAGTGCAAGAAACACCAAGCCCTGCTACGCAAGGACTACGAGTGGAAAAGAAAGCGCCCCCACGCCCGCATCCTGGCTCCGGAGTGATCCGGGCGCAGCGATTGCCGCGTTCCCCGTCGTACGCACCAAGAATTATTCATTGCCACGCCGCCAGTCCCGTCCGGGATGAGAGAACGTAGTCCACCACGGAAGTGGTGGGTAGGCGCAGGTCGTGCGTGTCAGGCCCCGTAGGGGCCACACATGACTTGGCACGTATGCCGCCCTTTCGGGCTCATCCCTTGTTTCGCGTGCATTCCCACCACTCCGGTGGTGGGCTACGATATGGCGTCCCTCCGGGACTTTCGAATTGTTCAAGATGCGACCTGGTTTCGCAAGATGCGACTCGGCACTACAAAATGTAATAACACCAAGTGCGGCCGGGCCCCGCAACGGTAGCTAGCAAAATATCTTGTGGGGCAGATTCTGCGGAACTGGCGTCTTCACGTTCTCGACTGATCTTTCCTTGAATCGTCCGGGAAGCCAGCGGGAATCGATCAATGGAAATCGTGCGAGATGGTTTTAGCGCGTGTGATGCTTAAGGGGCGGATGCGCGCGGCCTTCACCGAGACTACGCCTTCCTGATTCTGGAGTTCACCGTCGATCAATAGAAATTGCTGGTGCACCACGAGGACGTGATAACGATCGAAAAGTTGCGGTGCGATGACCGCATTGGCGATGCCGGTTTCATCTTCGATGCTGAGGAAGACGAAACCATTGGCGGTGCCGGGACGCTGGCGCGCGATCACTCCGCCGGCGATGCGAACCTGGGAGCCGTTGGGCAGGTCATGGAGTTCGATGGCGGAGCGTACGCCACGCTTTTTCATTTGCCGGCGATTGAATGCCATGGGATGCGGGCCGACGGTTATTCCGGTGCCGCGGAAATCGGCGACCAGCCTCTCTTCCGGCGTCATTTTCAACAGCGGGGAATAAGTTTCGCTTTTTGAAGACGCAACGTTTGAGGCATTCAACATGCATGGCGCCTCGATACTTTTCCTGCCATCATTCTTTTTGTCATCTTGTTCATCATTGGGGGTGTGTTCGACTTCACCATCCGTCTTCCTTGCATCGGCAGATTCCAGCAGAGGTCCGGCGCGGCGGGCGGCGCGTTCGATTTGCCACAGGGCATCGCGGCGATGCGTGAATCTGCCTTCCTTGCCGGGAATGAAGTTCAGAGCGCCTACCTCTGCGAGCGTCACCAGTTCCGATTTTTGAATCAGTGGAGCACGGCGCTCCAGATCGTCAATCGAGACAAAGGGGCAAAAGGCACGCTGGCGTAGAATTTCCGACGCCATTTCGGCGCGCAGGCCCTTGACGAAACGCAAGCCGAGCCGGACGGCAAATTGTGTATTTTCCCTGAAGAGCTTTTCCGATGCAGACGATGAAGGAGGATAGTGCGCGCCACTGTCAATCCGTTCGAGCGTGCATAGCCAGTCCGAGCGGGTCACGTCGATCGGCCTGATTTTCAGGCCATGCCGCTGGGCGTCTTTCACCAGCGTTGCGGCGCTGTAAAATCCCATGGGCTGATTGTTCAGGATCGCCGCGGTGAAAGCGGCCAGGTAATGGCACTTCAAATAGGCACTCGCATATGAAATCAGGGCAAAACTGGCGGCGTGCGATTCGGGAAATCCATAGAGAGCGAACGAAGTGATGGAGCGAACGATTTTGTCTTGCGTACCCACGGCGATTCCTTGCTTGTCCATGCCGCGGCGCAATTTTATTTCGATGTCTTTCATGCGCTCCGCGGAACGCTTGAAGCCGAAGGCACGCCGCAGTTCCTCGGCTTCGCCGCCTGAGAATCCGGCGGCAATCATGGCCATGCGCAGCAATTGCTCTTGAAAAAGCGGCACACCCAGCGTGCGCGCCAGCACCGGCTCAAGCGACGGATGCAGGCTATCGGGCGCTTCGCGGCCCTGGCGGCGCTTCAAATACGGATGAACCATTTTGCCGACGATGGGGCCGGGACGAATGATGCCGACCTGCACGACGATGTCATAAAAACATTTCGGATGCATGCGCGGCAAAAAAGCCATTTGCGCGCGGCTCTCAATTTGAAACATGCCCACGGTGTCCGCCTTTTGCAGCGTTTCATAAACGCGAGGATCGTTCGCAGGCAGGCGGCCCAGATCGATTTCTTGGCCGTAATCCTTGTGAATAATGTTCAGCGAATCCTCCAGCACGGCCATCATGCCGAGGCCCAGCAGATCGACCTTCACGATGCCCATATCCGCGCAGTCTTCCTTGTCCCATTGCACCACCACGCGGCCGGGCATGGTTGCGGGTTCCAAAGGCACAACGGAATCGAGTTGCCCCTGGCACACGACCATCCCGCCGGAATGTTGCCCAAGATGGCGCGGCAAATCCTGCACCATGAGGCATAAATCAAAAAACTTGCGAATCGGCAGGTGCTGTAGATCCAGGCCGGAATCGCGAAACTGGCGCTCCAGCGTATCTTTCGCGTCCCGGTATTCCCAGGCGCCGACCAAGCCGGTCAGGCGATTCAGGGTTTCGGGATCGAGCGACAATGCTTTTCCTATTTCGCGCGCGGCGGAGCGCCCGCGATAGGTGATGACGTTGGCGGTCATCGCCGCGCCCAGTTTGCCGTACCGCTGGTACACATACTGAATGGCGCGCTCGCGCTGGTCTCCACTGGGCAGGTCGAGGTCGATGTCCGGCCATTCGCCGCGCTCCTCGGAGAGGAATCGCTCGAAGAGCAGATCCATGCCGACGGGATCGACGGCCGTGATTCCCAGCGCGTAACAAACGGCGCTGTTGGCGGCGGAACCGCGTCCCTGAACGAGAATGTTTTTCTCGCGGCAGAAGCGGACAATGTCCCAGACAATCAGGAAATAACCCGGGAGGTCCAGCTTTTCGATCATTGTCAATTCACGTTCGATCTGGGCGCGCGCTTTCTCATTGTTATTTCCGTAGCGCCAGAGCATGCCTTCGCGCGAGCGCTCCCGGAGAAAGTGGATTTGCGATTCACCGTTCGGGACGGGATATTTAGGGAACTGGTAGCCCAGATCCTTCAAGGTAAATTGCAGACGCGCGGAAAGTGTCTGCGTGTTGGCGATGGCTTCGGGCAGGTCCGCAAATAATCGCGCCATTTCCGAGGGCGATTTCAGATGGCGTTCGGAATTGCGGGCGAGGAGGCGTCCGGCGGCTGCCAGAGTGCGATGATGGCGGATGCAGCTGAAGACGTCCAGGATTTCCCGCTGCGCCGGTTGTGCGTAGCAAACGCCGTTCGTGGCCAGCAGCGGCAATTTTAATTTTTGCGCGATGGCCAGGGCCGACTTGGTTTCGGGCTTCCTCATCCCGGCAAAAGTGCCGCTGCAATTCGACATACACATTGCGGCGTCCGAATTGTTCACAGAGGTGCTCCACCGATTTCATGGCGCTGTCCATTCCGCCGCCGTTTTGCGTGAGCGCGTGGGCCAGCGGGCCTTCATCGCCCCCCGTGAGGCAAATCAGGCCTGTGGCGCTTTCGGAAATTTCTTCGGGCAAAACATGTCCTTCGCCTTTTTTGGCGCGAAGTTTCATGCGCGTGATCAGCCGGCAAAGATTCTGGTATCCGCCGCGGGATTTGACGAGGAGCGGATAGCGCCATCCGGAAACGGACGTGATTTCCGCGCCGATGTGAGCCTGGATGGAGAGTTTCTTCGCGGCCAGATAAAAGCGGGGAGAGCCGTAAACGCCGTCGCGATCGAGCAGGGCCATGGCTGCCATTCCACGCTCGGCGCACTTGGCTGGCCAAATTCCTCGGGCACACAGGCGCCTTCCAGAAAGCTGAAAGCGGAGCGCGCATGGAGTTCGGTGTACATCAGTCGCAGGTCCTCTTGGCTCGCGTAGCGCCCGCCTTCAGGCGGACGTCTGCTCATTGTCGGCCGCCAACCTGAAGGGTGGGGCTACACGGGCGCGGTTCTACTGCCTCAATCGTAATGCCTCGCACAAACCAGCTTTGCCGGACGGAATCAAAAAAAAGGCAATAGACACCGCGCCGCTGGCCGCGATGCGGTTGGCGTTCGTTTGGTTTTTGATAGCGGCCACTGGAATTGGGAGCAGACTCAAAAAGAATTTCCAAGTCCCACTCTTCTTGTTTCCAGGCATCTTCCCGCCACCAGTCGCCGGAAGTGCGCCACGGCCCGGAAGCGGCGACGACCTTGCCCCACATGCCAAGAAAGAGGCGCGCACAGGACACTTGTGGAGCAGTTCGACCGTGCCGGCGGCGCGGGCCTGAACATGCGGAATCCGATGGCCTGGCGGCGAGTTTCCGCGGGAGCTGTTTTCCCGGCGGTATCGCGTGGCGGAACGAAACGGCGGATGCGGAATGCTCCGGGGCGGTGCGTGTCGATTAATTTCCGGCGACCCAATATTGGCATCACCCACCAGGTTGGCCAGGCGCGCGACCGTCAGCTCCAATTTTTCCGGATCGGGATAGCTGGGAAGAAAAAGGCCGCCTTGCGTTGCGCGGAAATTGGCGGGCTCGGCGGCCAGCATAACTTTTTGAATGGGCGCGTTCGGAGGATCGGATTGCAACTGCAGGCGAAGCAATTTCAGCAGCATTTTGGAATCGCGCATGGGCAAAGGCAGGGTCAGGACTTTTTCATAGTGTGTTGCGCCTGGTTGCGCCGCAGTGGCGGGAACGGAGCCTGCGTCTCTTGCGGATGATTTTTGCGTTTGCTGCTTCGATCGTGCCTTGAGTGCAAAAGAATTCCGCGGATTTGCTTTCGGATTGTCGATTTGTGAAGCAATATCCAGCTCAAATTGCACGCGAATGGAATTGGCGGCGAGTGATCTGGTTTCCAATCGCGCCGTGAGTTGATCGAGCAGGCGGCCCAGGATAAAGGCCAGCGGCTCGAGTTCCTCGACGGCATCTTCGAGCGTCATTTCTTCTTCAAACGAATGGCTGGGCTTCGGCCAGCGCCAGCGAACGCAGGAATGCGCCGCGGGCCAATTCGTGCAGGCGAACGCCCGGCTGTCCAAGCCGTTCCGATAAATCCAAAAGAGGCAAGGCTGCCAATGCCCCGCAAGTGTGGATGCCCCAGCGTTCCAGCGTTTCCAGAATTTCCGGGGAAGCGGGAAGGAAATGGACGGGCAAGCGGCCCAAACACTGCATTCTTCGCCGGGAGGAATCAGCGTAATTCCGGCAAAGCCTCGGGAAGCAAGCAGGGCCGCTTCCAGGTTCTGGGCAATGGCGACATTGGCGGCAAGGCCGAGATTCGCGGCACGCTCGGTCAACTGCCGGGCAATATTTTCTTCGGAGCCAAACAGGGAAGCGAGGCCGGCCAGATCGAGGACAATCGTATCCGGCGCGGTGTCTTCCACGCGCGGGGAAAACGACCATGCCGAGGTCCAGTAAAGCGGCATGCGATGACGTCTCCTTTCCCGGAGAACGATGGCGAATTTCGACCCCTTCAAATTGCACCGCCAGAGACTTGGCCATGCCCAGTTGGATTCCGGCTTGCAAGGCGGCCGGGTTTGCGGCAACAATTTTCGATTGCGACGGAATGCCATCCACAAGCGCCACGGCGCGGCCGCGCAGCGCGTGGTTCGAAGCGCGCCACGGATTGCACCCGAAAATCCGGAATGTGGATCGAAGCAAAAGCCATAGATACTCAATTGCCGGCTTGGAATCGGCCAGTGTGGCTGCTCCTCGCGAGATGGCGACGGTCATCAATCTTGGTGAAGTGGCGCAGGCTTCAGCCTGTGGAATTTTGTCCTTGCAGGGACGAAACCCCACAGGCTGAAGCCTGCGCCACTTCAAGCTCCCCAAAAAGCTGAGCCACTATCTAAATGTTTTATCCGGCAGATCTCGCTGCCGAAAAGTTCCAAATCGATTTGGTGATAAAAGCCACATCGCGATTCGTCGATGAAGATGATTTCAAAGATTTCCCTGGTTCGCCCGGACTTCGCAAACGGAGAACTGCCGCTTCCGAAGGAAAAGCCTCGTTGGAAGTCCCGTCTTTAATTCCAGAGAGGAATCCAGGGATGCGATGTTCACCCGGGACCGAAGAATACCCGCGTGCAATTCAAAACTATCAAGCAGGCAAGAGGGCGGATGTTGCAGCGAAGTGCCCGGGGCCTGCTCGTCCAGAGTGCTGAGCCAATGGGCCCGTTCCGCCGTAAGCTCCAGGACCAACGACGCGCAAGTTTTGGCGTTTGATTCCTGCTCCAGCACAACCAGAATTGCCGGCGTATCTTCCACCGCGCGGCGGAAACGAAACCAGACGTTGAGCGGCACGTGACGCACGGTTTCGGGCGGCATCCCGCTCAAATCCAGGGCGATCAATCCGAAGCCGCCCCCCTGAATCAGCAAATCCGTGGCTCGAAAAGCCTGATCGATATTCCGGCAGCGCACCCAAAGCAACTGTTGCAGCTCCACGCCCGCGGCTTTTGCGGAATACGGATCGAACGAGTCGCATCCATCGATCAGGGCGCAGACCTCGGAACTGGATGTTCGCGCGGCCAAGGCCGAAACCAAAAGACTCGTGCCGCCCGAGCAGGGAGGGCCGCAGATTTCCGTCAGGCCGCCGCGAGGCAGGCCTCCGGCCAGGGAGTCAATTTCCGGAATGCCGGTGGAAACAATGTCATCCGGTTTGCGGTCACGATAGGCAAAGGGCGCGGGAACGCGCCCGGCGAGGGCCGATTCGAGTTCAGAGCGTAAGAGGGCAAGGTTGGCACGCATAGGAGGTAAGGGCGAAAAAGCGGAAGGCACAATATTCGCTTTTTGTTCGCCTTGAACAAATTCTGCATGGTGGGAGGAAGTTTGTCAAGGCCCTGAAAAATTTGCTGGTGGTTCGACTTGCACGATGGGACTTCCTTCAAACACCCGCACTGGTGTGCCATTTTTGTGCAGGGTGGGGATGGGCACTTGATCTCCTTCGGCGACCCGTGCCGCAGCCGTTTGCAGCTCCGCAAAAGCGTACAGGATTCGTGGGATGGCTACGCCGGAACCGGGAACTACACTATGATGGATAGCTCCATCCGCTGCGAACCGCCTGTGGAATGCCAGCGCGACGGCCGCCAGCCGGGAACATAAATCTGCGGAGAATCGATCTGGAACCATATGTCGAGCTTGATCCTGCTGGGTGGGGCGGAAACGGACACGGCCATCGAAGAATTAACGCAAGAGAGAGTAATCGCGTGAAGTGGCACAATCCCGCCTCTTCAGCAATTCCTGGACTTAGCAGAAAAACGGCATGGATTTTTATCGTGGCGGGTTTGTTTTTCTTTGTAGTTCACGTGTCGCGTGTCGCCGCGCAGGACCTTCAGACCGCAGACTACGCAGGCTTCGAGGGCCAAAAAGTCTCCAAAGTGCGGGTCTCCGCGAATCCCAAGATCCCGCTCGATCAGATCCAACCTTTGATCCAGCAAAAGGCGGGCGAACCCTTCGCCATAAATGCAATTCAAGAAAGCGCCAAAGCGCTGCAAAACACGAAATTATTCTCGAGAGTTCAGGTAAGCATCGCTCCGGGAGAATCGGGAGTGGAAGTTCTTTTCATCCTGCAGCCCACTTCTTATGTTGGGATCCTGGATTTTCCGGGCGCGACAAAAATGTTCACCTATCCCGCGCTACTGCAGACGGTGAATATCCCGGAGCAAAGCCCGTATGTTCCGGATATGCCGGAGCAGGGCACCCAGGCGCTTCTCGCCTACTTTCACAGGAATGGATACTTCGAGGCGACGGTAACTCCCGAGGTGACGACGGACGATCCGCACCGCGTGGTCAATATCCGCTTCGTATGCCGGCTGAATCGACCGGCGAAGATCGGCGTGGTCAACATTTCAGGCCTGTCCCCAGAGCAGGCGGCGGACGTTCGGCGGGCGCTCGAATCGTTCTGGGCCCGGCTGACGGGTGCATCCCTCAAGCCCGGCAAGAGTATTCGGAGAAAAAAATCAATAAGTCGCTCAGCTATATTCGGTCGCATCTGCAGGGCGAGGGTCGCCTTGCACCGCTCGTGCGCTTTGACTCTCCTGCATTTCATTCCGATACCGGCCTCGCGGATCTGAACTTTCAGGTGGACGCAGGGCCGCTTCTTTCGGTGCAGGTGAACGGCGCGCGCATTTCCAAACGGACCATCCGCCGGCTCGTTCCGATTTACGAAGAGAATTCGGCCGACCAGGATCTTGTGGACGAGGGCGGGCGCAATCTCCTCTCCTATTTTCAATCCAAGGGGTACTTCGATGTGAAGATCGACCCTCGACTGGACAAGCAGCCTGATTCTGTGAGTGTTGTCTACCAAATCGATCGCGGCACAAAACATCAAGTCTGGAGGGATGGACTTTTCTGGGGGAATCGGCACTTCGGCGATAAACAATTGGAGTTGATGGTCGGGGTCAAAAAAGGACGCGCCGTCTTCGGGCATTTCTTTTCGCATGGACAGTTCAGCCAGGAACTGGTCCGCAAAAGTGTGAACGCCATAATTTCGGCATATAAGGATGCGGGTTTTGCGGACGTTACGGTCACTCCCAAAGTCGCCGACTTCGAGCCAAGGATGGACGTCACTTTCAACATTCAGGAAGGAGCTGAATACAAAGTTAAGTCCCTGACCTTCGCCAACAATCGCGCAGTTTCCGAGAAGGCCATTACGGGAAATCGTCCGCTCAATCTTTCGCCCGGAAATCCGTATTCTCCCGCTTTGATGGAGAGAGACCGCAACCGCATCCTCGCCCATTACGATGACGATGGCTACGAAAACGCGCAATTCCAGGCTACGGTAGCCTTTGATCCTGCCGACCGGCATCTGGTCCATGTCACTTATTCCGTCAATGAGGGCCGGCAAGAGAAGATCGGCAGCGTTGCGATCGTGGGCAATCAGACCACGCAACAGAAGTTCATCACCGAGCTCACCAGCTCAAAAATGAAGGAAGGTCAGCCCTTGAGCCTGGGAAATTTGCTGACCTCTGAGAGCGATCTTTACAACCTGGGCACCTTCGACTGGGCCAGCGTTAAGCCTCTAGAGCCGCCGGGAGAGGCCGAATCGCCTCAGGAAGTTGTAATCAAGGTGCATGAATCCCCGCGCAATTCAATCGATCTCGGACTGGGGCTTGAAGTACTCCCTCGTAGCGGCAACGTACCTGTTCGCACGGTAGCCCTCCCGGGACTTCCGCCTATCGGAGTGGGAACGAAATTCACCGCCAGCCAGAATAGTTATTGGGGGCCGCGCGCGTCGATTCAATTCGGCAGGCACAATATCCTTGGCCGGGCCGAGAGCGCATCCTTCGGGTTGGTTTACTCGCGGCTGGATCAACGCGCGCTCCTGACGTATTCAGACCCGCGTTTGCGCGGTTCTTCGTGGAGTTCGCTCTTAAGCTTTTCCGCAGAGCGATCCACGCAAAATTCGATTTATACGGCTGAGGTGGAGAAAGCGTCCGCGGAACTGGACAAAGCCTTCGATGCGCGCCGCACCAGAACCCTGATCCTGCGATACACCTACCAGCACACACTGCTGACCAATCTCACCATTCCCGACCTCGTGCTTCCCGAGGATCAGCATGTCCGCCTATCGACATTCGCCGCGCAGTATGTGCGGGACACGCGAGACAAGCCGCTCGACGCTCATCGCGGCAGCTACCAGTCCGCCAGCCTTGAACTTTCGCCGACGGCCATCGGATCCAGCGCAAACTTTGTTCGTTTTTTTGGCCAGATGTCATTTTACAAGCCCATCACGCCGTGGCTTACCTGGGCCAATAATTTTCGTCTGGGCATTGCGAAGCCATTCGCGGGTTCGGATGTGCCGCTCAGCGAACGCTACTTTTCCGGCGGCGCGGATTCTCTGCGTGGTTTTCCTGTCAATGGCGCGGGGCCGCAGCGGCCGGTCACGGTCTGCTCCAACCCCGGCGATCCCGCAACCTGTACGCTGATCAGTGTTCCGGTGGGCGGCAATATGCTGGCGATTTTCAACTCCGAAGCGCGCTTTCCGATCCCGCTCAAAACCGGACTCGGTGGCGTGGTGTTCTACGACGGCGGCAACGTCTACTCCAGAATCAATTTTCGCCAGTTCGCGGATGACTACACTCATACTATTGGAATCGGCATTCGCTACCAAACTCCGGTCGGCCCCGTGCGGAATGATATTGGATGCAGGTTGACGTCTGTTCCGGGCGTCAACGCGACTCAGTATTTTGTTACGTTGGGACAGGCTTTCTAAAACTCATGCATACTGAGTGCGGAGACGTTAGCGTGGGTGCGCAGCACTTGGCAGGGATCAGGAGCCACGGGCAAATGAAGTTAGCGGAAAGATGGATAGAATAAAACTTCTCCGGCGGACCGCGGGTGCGATAGTAGCGCTGCTTGTTTTCGCGGCCGTCGCGTTATTGGTGGTCGTCCATACGGATGGGTTCCGGCGTTTTGTGCTCAGAGAAATTGAGGCCAAGGCGGAGTCCAGTCTTGGAGCGCGCCTCACGATCGAGAACATGGCAATCGATTGGAGGCTGCTACAGCTGGATTTTTACGGGGTCACGCTGCACGGCCGGGAGAGTGATTCTCAGGCTCCCCTGTTCGTGGCGGATCACCTGCGTGTTGGGCTAAAAATCATCTCGCTATTGCGATCGAGGGTTGACCTCCGGGAAATTGTGCTTGACCGGCCGGTGGCACATATTTATGTGAATAGCAGCGGCAGTTCCAAACTTCCACAGGCATCGTCTGTCGCGGGACAAAGTGGCGCCCCGCCGCAAGCCGCGGTCAACACTATCCTCAACGCGGCCATTCAACATCTGGAAATTAATTCCGGCCGATTTTTCTACAACGATGACGAAGTGCCTCTGTCCGTGGAACTTGTCGATTTGCGCGCTCAGGTTGATTTCAACCGACTGGTATCCGAATATCGCGGGACTCTGGCCTATTCCGAGGGGCGCATTGTCGTGAAGGATTTCAAACCCATCGCGCACGGGCTGCAGATGGCTTTTGTTATGGGGCGCGACGGTGTTCAGATAGATCCAATCACGTTCATGGCCGGTGAATGGAT
>CAVOIX010000005.1:0-7690 GCA_963695945.1 uncultured Acidobacteriota bacterium
CAGTCTCCTGCCCAGACAATTGGCGATAGAGATATCACCAGTAGCATCGACGACGTCAGAAACTCCTTCTCAAGTTGGACAATTGCATGGCCGCGGCGTATTGCAAGTAAGTCTTCAGCCCCTCCTCATACCTTTCATTCCAATGCTGACCTTGCCAGGTGGCCTGTCATTGTTGCAATAGTCATCGGAGGCCTCATTGGCGACCAGCCGAGTTCTTCAACATCGTCCGCACCCTGTTCCACGCCCACACCGAGGCGAACGATGAGATCGACCTCGACGTCCCGCCCCCGGCCTGGGAGCAGGTCGAGAAGTTCGACCTGGCCCAGCCATTCTGGGACATGGCCAGGTCCGCATTCGGCTACTCCGAAGACGATCCCTCGCTGAAGAAGCTCCTGATCCGGCTCCTCGTCACCGACTACGCCCATCACCTCAAGGCCGACGTGCCGACGCCCCTGGCCCACCTGTCCTGCCGCCCTCCGGTCGGTCCAACGCCATCGTCTGCCTGGCCCAGTGGCGGGACAGCAGCAGCAAGGGGAGCAGCTACGACCGGCTGTCCGCCGAGGTGGCCACCCTCGTCCATCTGGCCGACCACCTGCACGGCCTGGAGATCGACGACCTGATCGACGTGATGACCTTCCTGGCCGTCGAGAAGACGATCGCCAGCGGGCTCCGGGAGCGGGTCCGGGCCACGGCGGCCACGATCAACGCCGACGAGGTGCGGTCCATCGCCACCCGGCGGCAGGACGGCCACTGGGCCTCGCCGGGCGTGGCCGGTGCCCCCGAGGTCCCCCGCAAGGCGCTCCACGCGGTCTACGACGCCCTGATGGCCGCCGCCGACTTCTTCGCCCTGCGGAACCAGAACGGCCCCGACTTCGACTTCCCCGATGCCCCGGCGATGTACCGGGCCTACGAGTCGAGCCTCTTCCGGTTCGACCAGTTGTACCGCCATTTCTGCGAGGCCGCCGACCAGGCCGAGTCCTCCGGCTGGGACATCCTCAAGCCGCTGCGGGCCGACCTGGAGGCGTGCTACACGAACTGGTTCGTGCCGAAACTCGCTCTCGCCTGGGCCGGTTCGTCGACCCCCAGGGGACGACCGGCCTGCTGGCGAAGTGGGGCATCGAGCGGGTCCCGAACCAGCACGAGTTCTTCGACCGGCATGTCCTCCCCCGCCTCAAGGAGGCCGAGAACCGCCGGGTCTACGTGGTTGTACGGGGTCACCATCTCGACTGTCACTTCAGGCCCGGTTCCTTGCCAGAATCTGATTCGCAACCTGCACCGCAATCAGATCGTCGGCCCCGGACTCTTTGACATGGACTTCTCGATCTTCAAGAACATCAAGCTGACCGAGAGGATTACCACGCAATTCCGCGTCGAGATGTTCAACGTCCTGAACCACCCCAGCTTCCTGCCACCGCTGAATCGCGAGGCCGTTCTCAACACCAACGGAACTCCGGTCAGCCGCGCGGGACTGATCGATACCACCGCTGACGATCCACGCCAGATTCAATTTGGCTTGAAGCTTAACTTCTAAGGGATAGAACCAAGGTAAACGAAAACGCCGGGCCTCACGGCCCGGCGTTTTTTCTTGCACGAATCGGTGTCACAACTTTGGTGTGATCCGGGCGCCCTGGCTACGGATCGCCTTTTCAAGCGCGGAATCTTGTTCTTCCCTGGCACGAATGGCCCGCGTCTGAAAACGCGGGCTACACTGAAAGGCGATTGCGTTAGGAACATTGCCCCGATCCATTACGGGGCAACGTCAAATACCAGAATCTGGGCCGGCTGGCCGTCTTTTGCCGGAACACCCACGTAAAATTTGTTTAACTCCGGCACGAATCGTGCTGTCTTCAGCTTCGTGTTTGTCGGAACCGTTGCGATGATCTGATAGTTATCCGCCTCCTTTTGCTGCACTACTGTCACCGCGCCAGTTCCGCCTCCGCCTGGAAGGTAGATACGATGATGAGCAGCGTCATACGCTAGATCGTCGACGTACTCGGCCACATCCAGGCTCATCACTTCCTTGCCGTTGTCGGAATTTACCACAACGAACTTCGACGGCTTCCTGGTGGCCAAGAACAAGCGGTGCATAGCTTCGTCATACTGCAGCGGAACATTTTCTTTTGCCGCGGAAATCGGCCACGTTTGCACGACTGCCCGCTTTTCGCGGTCCACAACTCCGATTGCATTGATGCCGGTCATGTTGACGAAGAGACGCGGCCCGGATTTTTCAATGGCCATGGATTCCAATCGGTTGGTTTCCAGCGTCATGTCAGCAAGCTTCTTGCCGCTGGCAAGGTCCACAACGCTGATGAGACATGTGGGCGTGTGCGCTTCGCGGCCGCCATTGACGACGTAAAAGGTATTTCGAGGAAGAATCGTACACGACAGGATCGGCGTCGATGGTCAGTTCGATTCGCCCGATCTGCTTGTAGGAATCGTAATCGAGGATCTTGATTTCCGAGGCTCCGCCGTCCACAACGAACATTTTCTCCAGTTCCGGAAACGGCAGAACGTTGTGCGGTTCCTTGAAATCGGTGAGCGATTGCAGATGTTTATTCGTCTTCAGATCGAATACTTCAACGGCCGGCTCTTCCTCCGACGCGACGAACAGCCGGTTGCCCTTCAGATCGACGCCGAAGTGATCCCACTTTCGCGCGCCCGGCACGTCGATCGTGGTTACCAGTTTCAGAGGGCTCTTTTCTTGCGCGGGAGCTGACACGGCGCAGGTTAATGCCAACAGCAGACTGAACAGAATCTTGTTCATGCGATCTCCTCAAATTAGCGCGCACAGACGCAGCCCCCGGCGGACGATAAGACGGGAAGCAAACGACATTGGCGCTACAGCGTCCACCAGTGGGGAATCAGTGCGATTCTAGAATTTCAACCTGAAGGTTAGCTGTAGGCGTCCGTGCCGGCAGGGGCGCTTGGAAAAGAGCGGGAAAAACCTGGGGGCGCGCCACTTTTTGACTAGTGCGAAGTGTGACGCGCCCCCAAATGAGTCTTTTTCCCGCCACGCGAGAAAGCGGCGGAGATGCACATACGAATTGCTACTTGACCAGTTTAAATTTATCCACGCGCCGCCCGATATCCGTTTCGGCGACGTATATGTTACCTTTTGAGTCAATATCCAGAGTATGGCAGTGCGTGAATTCGCCCAGTTGGTGTCCGGGGCGGCCGAACCTTGTGAGTTCGTTCCCCTCATGGTCAAGGATATGGACCAGTTCGTTGCGGCCATCGGCCACGATCATGTATTTTTGCTCGGGATCGCGCGAAAAGCGCAGCCACCACGCGGTGCCCCACGAATCGGGCGTGTCTTCCTTATAGCCCTTGATCCAGATGTTCTTCTGGAATTTTCCCATCTTGTCGAACACCTGAATGCGGTTGCCCTGGCGGTCGCAGACGTAGACGAGGCCTTTGTTGTCCATCACCACGCAGTGCACCACGCCCATGAACTTTCCGCCTTCACCGGCGGCGGATTCATCCTTGGTCGCCTGCTCGCCAAACTGGCGCAGGAATTTTCCGTCCTTGTCGAACACCGCGATGCGGTGATCGCCGTAGCCGTCGGCAATGTAAATGTCACCGTTGGTGGGATCGACGGCGATGTCCGCGGGCTTGTTAAGCAGCGTCTTGCTGCGGTTCATGGCAATGCCGGTAATCAGGCCGGTGGAGCTGTCAAACAGGCTCTTGGTGCCGATCTGCAGCAGCATTTTGCTGCCGTCGTGCGTGTATTTCTGCACGACCGCGTCATCGTTGCCCGCGACATAGATGTTGTTCTCTTTGTCCAGAATGCAGCCGTGAATGGAGGCGGGCGCGGTCTTGAAATCGCCAAACGTGTTTACCAGATTGCCGTCGGAATCATATTCCAGAACGGGAGGCGCGGGCGTTCCCACCAGCTTTTCCTTGTCCTGCAAATCGCCGCGGTTCACTTCAAAGACGTGGTCCTGAGCGTCCACGCAAATTCCGCCAGCCCGGCCGGTGACCATGAGGCCCGGCAACGGCTTGGGCCACGTGGGATCGATTTCATACTTCGGAACCTGCGCCTGCGCGGGATACGATCCCAGCAGAATCATCAACAGTCCTGCCAAAAGCCAGGTGTTGCCGCGAAAATTCTTCCCGCTACTCATTGTTGCCTCCCGTGGGTTAAATCACCGCCGAACATTCACTTTCATTCCGAGGGAAGCGAGGAAGTTTTCTAGCTTTGGACCACATCGAAGAGAGGTTCCTCGCATCGCTCGGAATGAAAGCATTACTTTTTTGAACGCCGTTTAAACGACGACTTCTAACATCTTGTTTCTTCCTCATTTACTTCTTCTTCATCGCCAGCTGCAGAACCTCGGCCAAATGAAGCGCCCGGCGGCCGGTGGACTGATGAATCTGCTCCCGGCAACTGAAGCCGTCGGAGACGATGAGCGCGTTGTCCGGCGTGTTGCGCACAGCCGGCAAGAGCACACGTTCGCCCACCGCCTGGGACACCTCGTACTTGTCTTTCTCAAAACCAAATGGACCGGCCATGCCGCAGCAGCCGGAATCGATGGATTGGAGTTCCGCGCCTGTTTTGCGCAGGAGCAGATTCCTCGTCGCCCATGCCCATGAGCGACTTGTGGTGGCAGTGCCCGTGCAGCAGCACCTTTCCAGAAAGCCGCGGCGGCTGTATCCCGGAGCGCGGTGCTCCAGAAATTCGCTGAGAAGGAATGTCTGGCTGCGCAGTTTTTTGGCGCGCTCATCGTGCGGAAATAGATTGCGCAGTTCGTCGCGAAACACGGACGCGCAACTCGGTTCCAGAACCACGATCGGAATGCCGGCTTTAATTTGCGGGCCCAGCACAGTCATGATTCGTTCGAGGTATTCCTTGGCGTTATCGAGCAGGCCAAAATCATAAAGCGGCCGTCCGCAGCACAGATGGGCCTGTGGGACGATGACCCGGAAACCGGCGCCTTGCAGAACTTCGAGTGCCGCGCGGCTCGTTTCAGGATGAAAATAATTATTGAAAGTGTCGGCCCACAAGATCACTTCAGGCAGGACCGAACCCGTGTGGGAGTTGGAGATCACTCCGCCGCAGGCCGGCAGCTTACGCTTGCGTGCCCAGTTCTGAAACGTGGTCGTGGCCAGTTGCGGCATCTTGCGCTTCGGTGACAGCTGCAAAATGCTTTGCGCAAGCTGGCGGAAACCCGGCGCGCTGCTGAAGAAATTTGCCAGCCGCGGAAATTTCGACCCAAGCTTTGCCCAGCGATCGACCATGCCAAATGCGTATGCATGTAACGGCCGGGCGTTGTTTTCGTAATAATGAGCCAGAAACTCGGCCTTGTAGGTGGCCACGTCCACGTTGGTCGGGACATTCCGATTTGCACGCCTTGCATGCCAGGCACAGGTCGAGCGATTCCTTGACGTGCTCGTCCTTCCACCCGTCGCTTACCACTTCGCCCTGCAAGACTTCCAAGAGCATGTGCGCGCGGCCGCGCGTGCTGTGCTCTTCCTCCAGCGTCACCATGTAGCTGGGGCACATCGAGCCGCTATCGTGTTTGCGGCACTCGCCCAGGCCGATGCAGCGCACGCGCGGCTTTGGCGAACGATCCGTCGTCATCCGGAAAGTGGAAATACGTTTTGGGATCGAGCGGCTTGTAGTCCGCGCCCAGGCGCAGATTCTCGGTGGGCAGATAGGCGTTGACCACCTTATTCGGATTCATCTTATTGTCGGGATCCCACGCGGACTTGAATTCGCCGAACGCCTTAATCAGCTCGGGACCGAACATTTTGGGAAGCAACGCGGCGCGCGATTGCCCGTCGCCATGCTCGCCGGATAGCGAGCCGCCGTAGCTCACCACGATGTCCGCGGCGCGTTCCACGAATTCGCAGGTAATTGCGGATTCCGGCTTCGCTCTGCAGATCGAAACTGACGCGCATGTGAATGCAGCCGTGCCCGAAATGTCCGTAAAACGAAGTGTGATAGTTGTACTCGTCAAGCAGCTTCGCGGATGTCGCGAAGATAATTGCCCAATTTTTCCGGCGGGACCGCCGCGTCGTCCCATCCTTCCCATTCGGGCGGCGCGCCGGGCGCGGCGGCGGCCGCGCGCGGTCCGGCCTCGCGCAATTTCCAGACGTGTCGCGCTTCGGCTTTGGTGTAAAGGCGCACGTTGGGAGGATCGGGTGAGCGATTCAGTTGGTCGATCAACCGGCGCGCTGTCTCGTCGGCTTCGCGCCGGATCGTTCGAACCGAATTCCACCAGCAGGAAGCCGCGTCCTTCGGGAATCAGTTCCAGGTGAGGCGCATTTTTCTTTTTCAGGCCATCGACGATGCTGCCTTCAAAGCCTTCGAGCCCAATGGGTTTGAGCGGCAAAATCTCCGGCACGTGGTCGGCTGCCGAAAACGTATCGCGAGTAGCCCAGGCAGACGAGTGACCTGTGTTGCGGGCTCTGGATCAAGCGCAGCTTGGCTTCGAGCACGATCATGCAAGTGCCCTCGGTTCCGACCAGGGACTTGGCCACATTGAAACCGTTCTCCGGGAGCAGTTGATCGAGGTTGTAGCCGGAGACGCGGCGCGGAATGTTCGGATATTTCGCGCGGATCAGGCCGGCGTACTGATCGCGAATGCCGCGCAGCTGGGAATAGATTTCGCCGCGGCGTCCACCCTGCGCGATGATGGATTCCAGTTCGGCTTCTCCGTCGATTGCGCCCACCGTGATTTGCGTGCCGTCATAGAGCAAGATGCGCAGCTCGATGACGTTGTCGACGGTCTTGCCCGCCAGCAGCGAATGCGTGCCGCAGGAATTATTTCCGATCATTCCACCCAGCGTGCAGCGGCTATGCGTGGATGGGTCAGGGCCGAATGTCAGTTGATTCTTTTCGGCGCGGTTGCGCAGCGTATCCAGAACGACGCCCGGCTGCACTCGCGCAAATCGCCCGGCGACGTCGATCTCCAGAATCTTATTCATGTACTTCGTAAAATCCAGAACCACGGCGACGTTGCAGGTTTGCCCGGCCAGGCTCGTGCCGGCTCCGCGTGGCAGAACCGGCGCGCCGAATTTCCGGCACGCGGCCACCGTCGCGATCACGTCGTCGTCATCGCGAGGCACCACCAGGCCGATCGGGAATCTGGCGATAGTTCGAACCGTCGGAGGAATAGAGCGCGCGGCTACCGCGATCGAAGCGCACCTCGCCCTTCACCACACGCTTGAGTTCGCTCTCAAGTTCCCCGGCCTGCGCAAAAGAATCTACGGGCTTTCCGTGCGAACTGAGAGGCAGGGGAGCAGAAATCTGTACAGTATCCATAATTGTGATTGATGCAGCCCGATATTCTGACGCGCCAGCGCTTCGATGGCAAGCGAGAAGAGGGGCCCCGACGTTCAATTTCCGCGCAAGGTCAGGGCTTCAACCCCTGAAGCTTCCTGGCCTGAGGGGATGCGCTGCGATCCGTACCGGTTCCGGAAGGGAATTATATACTTGACTTCCGAACGATTTCAGCCCACAACCGGGTCTCAGCGAGGGCAACTCAATGAGCCGAAGCACAATAAGCACCTTCCAACTCTTCCAAAAGTTTCCCAATGAGTCCAGCGCCATTTCCTACCTTGAAAAACGACTCTGGCCGAAGGGTGCTATCTGCCGAAAGTGCAAGGCCACTAATCGCATCACTAAGCGGCAAGACGGCTTCTATACCTGCAATATCTGTGTACTGAAGTTCACGATTCGGACAGG
>CAVOIX010000006.1:0-19783 GCA_963695945.1 uncultured Acidobacteriota bacterium
TCGAGGAGCCGCAGGCCGCCTTCTACGCCTGGCTCGCCGCCCAGGGCGACGCGTGGCGCAGAACGTCAAGGTCGGCGACCTGATCCTCGTCTGCGACGTCGGCGGCGGGACGACCGACTTCACCCTGATCGCGGTCAGCGACGAGGGGGGCGACCTCGTCCTCTCGCGGATGGCCGTCGGCGAGCACATCCTGCTCGGCGGCGACAACTTCTCCGGCGGACCGCGGGTGCGATAGTAGCGCTGCTTGTTTCGCGGCCGTCGCGTTATTGGTGGTCGTCCATACGGATGGGTTCCGGCGTTTTGTGCTCAGAGAAATTGAGGCCAAGGCGGAGTCCAGTCTTGGAGCGCGCCTCACGATCGAGAACATGGCAATCGATTGGAGGCTGCTACAGCTGGATTTTTACGGGGTCACGCTGCACGGCCGGGAGAGTGATTCTCAGGCTTCCCTGTTCGTGGCGGATCACCTGCGTGTTGGGCTAAAAATCATCTCGCTATTGCGATCGAGGGTTGACCTCCGGGAAATTGTGCTTGACCGGCCGGTGGCACATATTTATGTGAATAGCAGCGGCAGTTCCAAACTTCCACAGGCATCGTCTGTCGCGGAACAACGGGCGCCCCGCCGCAAGCCGCGGTCAACACTATCCTCAACGCGGCCATTCAACATCTGGAAATTAATTCCGGCCGATTTTTCTACAACGATGACGAAGTGCCTCTGTCCGTGGAACTTGTCGATTTGCGCGCTCAGGTTGATTTCAACCGACTGGTATCCGAATATCGCGGGACTCTGGCCTATTCCGAGGGGCGCATTGTCGTGAAGGATTTCAAACCCATCGCGCACGGGCTGCAGATGGCTTTTGTTATGGGGCGCGACGGTGTTCGGATGGATCCAATCACGTTCATGGCCGGTGAATCGATTGCGACGGCCCACGCGAAGCTGGAAAATTACGATGATCCGCGCATTTCCGGAACCTACGAAGCCTCCGTGTCCACGAGCGAGGTGCTGCGCATCACGAACAGCAAGCCGGTTGTAGCGGGACTGGTCGCGCTGGCCGGAGGGTTCACGTATCACTCCGAGGTCAAGAAATCCTGGATGGAAAGCGCGGCTCTCGATGGAAAAATGTCCGCCCGGGAGCTGCGCGTAGTTCTCGGGCAAAAGAGCATCTCGGCGGAATCGCTGCGCGGAGAATATCAGTTGCAGGGCGGCGACCTTCACCTGCGAAACGTCGTGGCGGACGCGCTGGGCGGGCGCCTGAATGCAAATTATGATCTGCTAGGTGTAACGGGGAAATCATCGTCGCGGCTGGATGGCAAGGTTGAAAACGCATCGCTGGAAAAAATGAACGATGTGGCTCCCGCGCCCACCCTGAAAAGGGTTCGTCTCGTCGGAAGCGTGGATGGAACAGTAAGAGCCGCTTGGACATCGCGTGTTCAGGACGCAATTGCCAAGGTGCACGTGGTGATCCGCAATTGGAAACGGTGCGGTGGCGCAAAGCGGGACGATTCCGCTGAGTGGCTTGATTGACGTGGATTACAACGGCGCCCGTCAATACGCGTCGCTTGGGAACTCATACCTGAAAACGGGCAACACCACGGCTAGCGTTAGCGGGATTCTCAGCACACAGTCCCGCCTGAACGCGGAGCTGAATACTTCCGACCTTCGCGAATTGACCGCGCTCGTGTCGATGTTCGAGAAGAAAAACACGGGCTCAGAAACGCTTTCCTGGCTTTCCGACCTGGCAGGATCGGCGCGTTTTCAGGGCCAGGTACTTCGATCGCTTTCCGATCGCGGATCCAGGGCGAACTCTTTGCCAATAATCTGCAAATTCAAAAGACGCAATGGCGCTCGCTTCACGTCAGCCTGGATGCGGCGTCCAACGGAGTCAGGCTGCGAACGGATCAGCCAGCGACACACAAAAGGGTCAACTTACCTTCAACCTGGATGCCGGCTTGCAAGAGTGGTCCTTCAATTCCTCGAAGCCGATCTCGTTACAACTGTCAGCCAAAGAAATCGCCGTTGCGGAGGTGCAGCAACTCGCGCAGTCAAGCTATCCGGTCAGCGGAATAATCGCGGCCAGCATTTCTCTCCACGGCTCGGAGGAAAATCCGCAAGGCCAGGGCTCGATTCAGGTGTCTCACGCTTCCGCATGGAATGAACCGCTGAATAATTTATCCGTGAATTTCACCGGCGATGGGAATTCGATTCATTCCACCGCGCAAGTGGCCGCGCCGGCGGGCAACCTGAGCGCCGAATTCACCTTCGCACCCAAAGTGCGGTCGTATGACATCGCTGTCCAGTCGCCGGGCATAAAACTGGAAAACCTCCATGCCCGGCAGATTCAGTCTCTGGGAGTCAGCGGCACGGCTACGTTGTCAGCATCGGGCCATGGGACTTTCGATAATCCGCAGATCATCGCGAACCTGCAAATCCCTAAATTGCAAATTCGCGACTGGGCGTTGTCGGATATTCAGGCGCAGTTCGATTCCGCCAACCACCACGCTGATTTTGTTCTCAATTCAAAGGCCGAGCAGACATCCATTCAGGCGAGGGGCGATGTTACGCTGAATGGCGAATATCCGGCGACAGCGTCCCTGGATGTCCATGAGATTCCCGTGGCCGTGGTGCTGGCAAAATACTTGCCGCCGAATCAGAAGTTTCAAGGCGACGCCGATTTGCAGGCTAGCTTGAAAGGTCCGCTGAAGAATCTGTCGGCAATGTCCGCGCAGGTCGAAATTCCAAAACTCAACATTGCCTACCAGTCCGCAAACCTCGCGCTCGTTCGCCCGCTTCTCTTGAAATATACAAACGGCCTGGCAACACTCGAAGAGGCGCAGTTTCAAGGCACCGGAACGAACTTGAAATTAGCCGGCTCCATACCGATAAAGAGCGCCCAGCCTCTTAACCTCTCGGCAAAGGGCACTGTTGACCTCGCGCTTCTGCAAGGATTCGCCGAGGACGTGCACAGTTCGGGCCACGTCGATATCAATCTCTCCGCGCGCGGTGAGTTATCGCGCCCAGCCGTGCAAGGAGAGTTTCATATCGTGGATGCCAGGCTGGCAACGGAAAGCGTGCCGGTGGGCCTGGATGGTTTGAACGCGCTGGTTCGATTGTCCGGCAACCGAATCGAAATCGCGAATTTCTCCGGATCCGCGGGCGGAGGCACCGTTTCCGCGCATGGCTTTATGACTTATGGCCAGCCATCCAGTTTTAACGTGGGATTGGATTTGAAATCCGTGCGGCTTCGATACCCCGAGGGAATTCGGTCGATCTTGACCGGGAATCTGGCGTTGAATGGATCGTCATCCGGTTCCCGTTTGACGGGACGCGTGGTCGTTGACCGTCTGTCCTTCACTCAGCAATTCGACCTAGCAAATGTTTTGGGCCAGTTTTCTTCGACGTCTTCTTCCGCGGCCTCATCGACGCTGGAAAGCAATATGAAATTAAACGTCAGTATTGCGACCAGCCCGGAATTGAGCCTGACCAACAGCAAGGTTAGCGTCGATGGATCCGCGAATCTCACCTTGATCGGTACGCTGGCTGACCCGGTGATCTTGGGAAGGACATCGCTGACCACCGGCGAGATATTTTTTATGGGTAAGAGGTACGAAATTCAGAGCGGGACGATCGAATTCGCGAATCCGAACCGAACGACCCCGGTATTGAATCTAAACGTCACCACAACCGTGCAGCAGTACAACATCCGGCTTAATTTTGTGGGGCCCTTGGATCGCTTGCGAACGAATTACACTTCAGATCCGCCACTGCCTTCAGCGGACATCATCAATTTGGTGGCCTTCGGCAAAACTTCCGAGCAAGCGGCCACCAGCCCAAGCACGCCTGCAACGCTTGGAGCCGAATCGGTGCTGGCTCAGGGCGTGTCGGGTAAGATCAGCGGCAAGATTGAACGCTTGACGGGAATTTCCCAGATCACGATCGATCCTCTCGCTACCAACAACCAGACGAATCCTGGCTCGCGGGTCGCTATTCAGCAACGCGTTTCCGGAAATCTTTTGTTGACCTTCAGCACGGATGTGACTTCGACGCAAAACGAATCGATTCAGGTGCAATATCAGGCCACCAAGAATCTGTCAATTTCCGTCCTGCGCGATCAGTACGGCGGGTATGCAGCGGATGTTCGGTTGCACAAGAGTTTCTAGTTCCGGGTCCAAATCGCAACCAATGCCGGCTCGCGTCAGTTTCGATCGCCCTATTTCCACTATGTGATTTAGCATTAGTACCTGTGCCCACCAGGCGGATTTGTGATAACTTCCGCCAGGCAGCCATTCCCAACTTCGTCGAAAACAATTGTGAGCTGCACGCTGTGTGTCGCCGGTCCGATCCTGAAAAGTCGGATGCCTGTGCGGGAAAGGAAGCACCATTGCCAAACAATTTAAGAAACGATCAGGCACTTTGGCCGGAAAATGATTCGTCCCGGATTTTTCCGCACGCGGTCGCAGAGTTGAAAATCCTGGCACTTTTGTTGCTGCTTGTGTTCGGCGCCGTTCGGGCCAGAGCCACGAGCGAAGACGGCTCGATCGGCGGCCTGAAGGCAAAATTCGTGGACGTCAATGGAATCCGGACGCGTTACTACGAGGCAGGGAAGGGCCAGCCTATGGTTTTGATTCATGCCGAAGAAGGCTTTTCGGGCCACGCCAGCGCAAATTATTTCGCAAAAAACATTCCCGGTCTGGCCAGGCACTATCACGTCTTCGCGCTCGATCGTCTAGGCTCCGGCTTGACGGACAATCCAAAGACAGATAAGGACTACAACATCCACGCCGAAATGGACCACATTGTTCAATTCATTCAGACGTTAAAGTTAGGAAAGGTCCATCTGGTCGGCCATTCCACGGCGCGGGGATGGCGCTTTTCATTTCCGTGGAGCATCCGGACATTATCCGCACGCTGACGATCATCGATAGTATTACCGCTGCGCCTCTCGGCCCCGGTGTGCCGCCAAGTGAAAATCCAGTGCTCAAGTGTCCCAGGGAACCCGAAATCGACTTCTGGCAATGCCGGCTCCAGGCGCTTTCCTTTAAACCCGAGGCAAATTGGGATAACGAGTTTTTCGAGGCCGCGAAATACATGGATGGATTGCCAAAATCGAGGGAGGCCGAGGAGAAAGTAAAGGCCGGAGCCGGCGAGAGGTCCGGCACGACCCCAATGGACTCGCAATTCAATGTTTACAAGAGAAATCTGCTTGCGCGCATTCAGAATGATCCCCAGGCGCTGCAGGTGCCCGTGCTCATTATCTGGGGACACGACGATCACTCGGTGCCGCTGGCGCGAGGCGAGGCGCTGTACGACATCATCGCGGTGCAAAACCCAAGAGTCCGCATGGTGATTGTGAACAAGGCCGACCACTTTGATTTTCGATTGTACCCGGACGAATACAACGACCATATCGTTGACTTCATCGATTATTGGGACCGGCAGTCCGCTGCAGCCGAGGCGAAGTCAGCACAAACAAGATAAAGTGTCGCTCAATCGTTAGCTTCGCCGCACGTTTTCTTCGAGACGGACCGAGGATGGCGAGTGAGGTACTACGCCTGCGCGAAGATTACGAGCTGGACGGTTGTAGGGCTGTTCCAAAAAGTCTTTTTTGTCGCCGCGAAGTTCATCGCGCGCTGCGCTGGTTCCCAAACGCGGCGCAAATGATGACAGTCATCAACGCTCCGGCCGGTGCCCGGCTAGCGCGCTTGCAGTTCGGGAATCTCGGAAGATCGGTGCGCCCAGGTGATCAGATCGGGCACGAATTGGCTGAGGTACTCAGACTCTCTCGGCAGTACGCGGATGGAATAACCATGCAGGCCACTTCCCGCTGGAGGTTGGACAGCAGCCTGATATAAGTATGTGCCCGGGCCCCCGCCGGAGGCCTGCATCACAATCGTCGCGGGTTGTTGGAGCTCTCCGTCGGCATCGACGCGCCCGACGAGAACTTGGACAGCAACGTCGTTTGGGGGCAGGTTGTTGAGCACCACGCAGGCTGAGACAATAGCTTCTTCACCGAAATCGATTTCCCCACCGCGTTCGCCAGTTATTTCCACTCTTACTCCGGACCACTCTGCCTGAATTCTTGTGCGCCACGCGGCGAGATCCCTGGCAAGCGCGGCGTTTCCCATGCTAAGGGCCAAATACCGGCGATGAGCGACCAGGTAATATTCGTTGGCATACTGCATCGACATGCGGTGAATATTGAATTCCGGACAAAGGTGAGCGATAGAAGTTTTCATGCGCGCAATCCATTTGCGGGGGAGCCCGTCAGGACCTCGATCATAAAACGCGGGCACGATTTCGCGTTCCAGAAGCTCGTAAAGCGATTCGGATTCGACCCTGTCCTGGTAGGCCGGGTCACCATAGGCTTCGGCGCGCCCAATGGCCCAACCGATATCGATCTCGGCGCGTTTCCAATTGTCCATGCTTCGTCCCACCAGCCATCCAGGGTGCTGACGTTGAGAACACCATTGGCTTGCGCCTTCATGCCGCTGGTGCCGCTGGCCTCAAGCGGTCGAAGGGGTGTGTTCAGCCAAACATCGCAGCCCTGGACCATGGATCGCGCGGTGGCTACGCCATAGTTTTCCAGGAAGACAATTTTTCGGCGGAATTCTGGGCGGGCACTAGCGGCAAAAGGGACTGCCCGAAAGAGTTGGCCTGATGAAGGGGTTAAGCCAAAAATAATTCTAGCCGTTCTGTTCCCACGTCGACTTTCAATTCATTTCATCATGCTGATCAACGCCTTTTCAATACAAAAAGCACTCTGCTGGAAACGTTGTTCCGAAATGGTATTCGGGAGCCACCGCGTTTTCGGCGGCGTTCTTTGCGTCGACGTTGGACGCCTTATCGAACTTTTTGGAATGATCGATATTCGCGTTGAATTTCTCTTCCCAATAATGTCATCATCCTTTTGCGCCGATACTTGAACCGACAGATGATGCACTCTATTGCGGTCGCCGCCATTGTGCAGCGTATCGCTGTTTCGTAAATCCAGATCCTTTGCGCAGTATTAAATGGAAAACAAGAACGGCCGCGGTCGGCGTACAGCAGCTCGTTATGATCGAAATCCAAACGATCGGCATCAGCACCGGCGGCGGGGACGCTCCCGGACTCAACGCGGTTATCCGCGCTGCCGTCAAGTCCGCCGTCATCAAGTATCATTGGAAAGTCATTGGAATCCCCGATGGGTTTGACGGCCTCATTTGGCCGGAACGGTCGCGGGAACTCACGCTCAAAGATGTTAGCGGTATCCTGCCGCGCGGAGGCACGATCCTGGGGACTTCGAACCGCGGCAATCCGTTCCTTTACAAGGAAATTCAAAATAGGCGCGGAAGTGATCCGCGACATTTCCAGTGATGTGATCGCTAACGCACACAAGTTGGGAATAGACGCTTTAATCAGCATCGGCGGTGATGGATCCATGGCGATCGCCCAGGAACTATACAAGAACGGCTTGAGAATTGTGGGCGTACCCAAGACCATCGATAACGACGTGTCCGCTACCGAGACTACCTTCGGTTTCGATACCGCCCTCGCTACAGCCACCGATGCGATTGACAAAATTCATACCACCGCCGAGTCCCATCACCGTGTCATGGTCGTCGAAGTCATGGGAAGGGACGTCGGTTGGATCGCACTGGAAGCCGGAATCGCAGGAGGAGCGCACATCATCCTGATTCCGGAGATCCCGTTTTCGATGCTGAAATTGTGCGGCTGTATCGCCGAGCGGGAGGAGAACGGCAGGCGCTCCGCAATCGTGGTTGTTGCTGAAGGCGTCACTCTACCCGCGGGATTGAAGCCGCTCGGGGTTGGCGGTTCGGTCGGACAGGCAATTGCCAACGGGATTGCCTCGATGGCTCATAAAGAGGTGCGCGTCAGTGTACTGGGTCACATTCAGCGTGGTGGTTCGCCTTCTGCATTTGACCGCATTTTAGGAACCCGCTTTGGTGTAGCGGCAGTCGATCTAATCGCCGAAGGCAAGTTCGGCCGGATGGTGTGTTTACAAAATGGAACGATCGGGTGTGTCGATATCGTGCAGGCCATCGGAAATTTGAAGCGAGTGGACCCCTGCGGTGAAATCGTACGTGCGGCACGCGCCATTGGCATCTGCTTCGCTGATTAGGTGTGCCCGCCGAACGCAGCCGGCGGTGATTAAAGCGTGCTGAATGGTTCAACTTTAGCTTCTCGCAGCACGTGACGGGTCACCAAAGGCAGTTCAAGGCCATCCCTTGTTCGTTCTAATGTCATGCAGATCGCGTTCACGAGTTCACTGTGGCGAATGGGTTTGACGAGATAGGCGGAGATACCAAGATCACGGCACCGCGCCGCATCGCCGACGTGCCCAACAGAAGTGAGCATCATGATCGTACCGGCAGCCATCCTTGGCTCCTTTTTGATTTGTTCCGCAACCGCGAAACCGTTCATTCCGTGCATTTGGCCATCGAGCAATACCAGTGGGAAAGGGTGGCCGATGTCCGCCGCCACGCGCAACGCTTGCAGGGCTCCCGCGCCGTCCTCCACGTCCGTCGCTCGCATTCCCCAGTGGTTCAGCATTCCTCTCAACACCCGGCGATTTAGGGAGTTGTCATCTACAATGAGGACGTGCAAGCCCCGTAGTTCGTCTATCGAGTGGGAAGATGAAATCGGCGGCGGTTTTTCCTCTACTTTCAGCTGAACGGTGAACTCGAATGTGCTGCCTTTCCCGGGCTGGCTTTCCTTGAGCGACAGCTTCCCGTGCATCAGGTCCACGATTTTCCCCGCGATGGTAAGTCCAAGGCCAGTGCCACCATATTTCCGAGAGGATGAGCCGTCAGCTTGCGAGAAAGGCTCAAAAATCGTCTGCTGCTGTTCGAACGAAATTCCAATACCGGTGTCTCTCACGGCAAAATGAAGGCAGATGTCGTCGGCCACATGCGACCGCAGGTCCACGGTCACGAGGATCTCTCCCGCCTCTGTGAATTTGATTGCGTTGCCGATCAGATTATAGAGAATGCGCCGCACGCGCCCTGGATCACCGCAAAGCATCAAGGGTATTTCGGGAGAGACCTGATAAACGAGTTCCAGCCCCTTTTTCTGCGCGCGGAAACCCAGCATCTTCATCGTTTCGCCTAGACTTTCACGAAAGTCAAAACGAATGCTCTCGAGCTTTAGCTTCTTCGCGTCAATTTCGGAAAAATCCAGGATGTCATCGACCGCCGCGAGCAACGACTCCGTGGAGAGTTTTACGAGGCCTAGATTCTCGCGCTGGTCGGGCGTAAGTTCGCTATCCAGGACGAGCTCGGTCATTCCCAGAATGCCATTCATGGGAGTGCGAATCTCGTGGCTCATGTTATCGAGAAACTGGTTTTTAACAAGATTCGCCATCTGTACGGCCGCGGAGGCGAGCTTTCGTTCGCTAATGTCCCGAGCAATTACCGCGATGCGGGCGATTGCTCCTGAGACATTCCGCACTGGGCAAATGTGTACCAAAACATGGATAAGGTGCCGGTCCTTTGTGACGCGGACTGTTTCGAACGGTGGAACGCGGTCCCCGCGCCTCGTCTTCATAAGGTATTGTTCTATTTCGTCACTTCGGTCGACTGGAGATAAAAGTGATACGGACTTCCCAACGATTTCGTCGGCGGTATAGCCGTACATTTGTTCAGCGGCTTTGTTCCAACTTGAAACGATACCGTCCAGAGTCATCCCGAAAATAGCGTCATCGGAGGATTCAATAATTGACGCCAGGAAGGCCGCCGAATCGCTTTCCCAGAGTAGATCGACACTGTTTGTCCGGGAATTCACTGAAACCTGCTTTCTGGCCAGTCAGCGAGCGAAAGCGCGGAGAAAGTGCCACTGTGACGTTTCGGTGCGTTCACCTGGAACATAAACCGGTGCAACTTACTCTTCATTTGTTCGGCCTAACCGTGAAATAAGTTTAGTCTGAGGCACAATTGGCTCATTCTCTGGAAGCCACGATTTACCAGACGTTTTTCGATGTTTGTGCCTCAACTAAAGTCGATGGGGCCGAAGAATTTCGCGGCTCCACTAGCTGGCGCTTAGGGGAGGGGGAAGGCATCATGGACTTGGGCATTGCCGAAACCAAGAACGATGACGGCGTGCGATTCCGCTAGCCCGGGAAGTTCGAATCTCACTTGCCGCGCAGCCCGCGAGGCTGATTGCCGACGTGCATGTTTCCGTTTGGACCGAAAGGGACATACTGTTAAGATTGGAAGCTTTCGAAAAGTGTGGCAAACGGGACAAATGCCCTGCGTCAGTGCCCATTGTGTCTCCAACTTTTTGACGTTGCTAAGTCTAGGGGCGTAGCTCAGTGGTAGAGCAGCGGCCTTTTAAGCCGAAGGTCGTGGGTTCGATCCCCACCGCCCCTACCAAACCTCACTGAAACAACGGCTTTGCAACCGCTGAGTCAGCAATCCCCCCTTAGTCAGGTGGTGGCCCGGCTTTTGAGTAGTTTTGAATTTTGGGTGCCCCTTGATGATTTTCAAGGCCGGGGCTTTTGACTTTTTGAGCGTAAAGGAATCTATGGATCGGATCGATGCGAACCAAACCGGAGTCCCGTCTGGCGTAAAACGAGAAACTGCTCCATGGCCAATCTTTGGGATGAACGACTAATTTCCGTTTGACGGGATTCATGTGCATGTAGTGGAGCTTCTCGACGAACTTGGTCTGGCTCCAGACGTTGAATTCGTAGAAGCGGGCCTGCCAGAACTGGGGACAGGAAGAATCGACGCGGTCGAAACGAAGATGGAGTTGAGTGCCGGACGAAGGCGCGCGAGGTTTGCGACGCAGTCGGCGCGAGACGCGTTGTTTCAGGACTTGCAGAACGGTTGACGGGGTTCCCTTGAGCGGTTCGCTGATGAGCAGGTGAATGTGCTCGGGCATGACGACATATCCGGCCAGGGAGAATCCATGGCGGTCGCGCACCTCGCCGAGAATCTTAACGAAGAGATTCTTGGCGCGTGCGGAAGCGAGCAAGGGGAATCGACGGTAGCAACTGCAGGTAATGAAATGCAGATGGTGTTGACCGTAGCGGCGACTCAATCCCTTTGGCATGGACACCGTCATCTAAACCCCCGCCCTTGAAAATCGTCAAGGACGGGGCACCCCAAACCCGGAATCTTAACTCACAGTGGACGTATGGGAGTAGTATGAGATGGTGGAGTACAGATGATCGCGCGAGCGCGAAAGGGCGGGCCACCCGCCCACCGAGTTCGGGAAGGGAACTTTTGACGACCGGAAAAAAGTACCGCCTCTGGCTATGGTATCTAATTATATCTCTATACTGTGGATGGTTTTTTTTTCGCAGGGTCATCTTTATCTAAGCCGCTCACGGACTCCCTGCACCAGTACATAACTGGTTGGACTGCAACTCTAATTTGGGCGTCGTGGTTAGTCCTTCTGCCTATCGAACAAGGCCTGTTCGGGTTCCCGAAAATCCTGCAAATTTCGTTATATATTTTGCTTTTAATGACATGTTTAATTCTCCCGATAACTATCCGTCTGCACCCGAACGTTACGGTTCTAATCGCAACCTTATTTCTTATGGAACTATATTGGCTAATACCTCAATGGAAAACTAAGCGAAAACGTGGATCAGAGTCCAGCTGATATGACCGCTTCAAAAACCGTCGCGGCGCTAGGTCCAGTTCCGAGTTGCACTGACGGTGTCTTGAGAGGCTCCCGGGGGCGGGTGGCCCCGACTTTGGCTTGTCCCCATTCTCCGCACACCTCATGATACTGACCAGCCCCCGAAACCCGCACAACAATGAGTTTTTGGAATCCTGAGCGGTCCCGTTTTCCTGCATCGAGTCAGTGTGATAAAAGTGTGATACTTTTTGCGTCAAATCCTTGCAAAACGGGTACAAACGATTCAACATCGGGGTCGCTGTGAGGTGCTGAGGGATATAGTAAGTCCAAACCTTTCGCAACCGATCAGAATAGCCGTGAGTCTTCCTAAACCTTAGGCCGGGGATTCGACTCCCTCCAGTCCCACGAGTTTTCTGTTTTGGTTTCATAACGCGATTGCCGGTGATTCTGCGGGCGTACGGGTTGGGGCATGACAACATAATCCGCGAAGGCGGGTGGATTGATGTCAGCAGCGCGTCAAAGTCGAAGATCAAAAACCCCACCTTTCCAAACCACGGAAAGATGGGGCACCCCAAGTTCAAAAATCAACCAAAGGCCCGGCCACCCGCCCATCCGTCCAATGCCGACCAAAGTCTAGCGAACGTTCTTACAGGGAGACAATGAGTTTGAAGAAGGACTCCTCATCCATTGAAGACAAGGTCTTTAGTGCCAAATCGCTTCGTTTGTTTTACGAATTGATCGTTGCGGCAAACGTGGCCATCGTGCTCAGGTTGGCCGATGCCCAGCGTCCTTTTTGGCCAGTCTATTACATTGATCGGCTGGAAGGTGTGTGGGAATTCAAGATCGAGAAGTATATGTACACTCACTCGCATCCAAATTCCCAATTCGCTGTTATGGACGCTAACGGACATATTGCGTTTCTTTTGCTGACACTCGGCATGGCTCTGTGCATTTTTTTGTTCCTCAGGCTAATCGCAAGCACCGCATTTGCCCGAGAGCTACTGCATTCCGTTGCAGGTGTTGTTTCGATTCTAGCTTTCCCGATTGTGGCGTTTTATCGCATCTCCTTATATCCTTGGTCTCCTGAATTCTTGATTCCATCACGGCTCTGGCTTATCGCAGAAATTCTTACGGCTGTCAGTGGCGTCATTCTGTTCTCGTTCAGAAAATGGAAATTGTCCCATTGGAAAATTTTTGTCTTGCTCAGTCTACACCATCTTTTTTGGGGCTGGGTGTTCCTTGGCGTCTGGCGGTTCTGGCTTGTGCCATTCCGATCGATCTACCCTGTTGCAGCCCTCTGCTCTTCATTAATGTGGGGACTCTACGTTTCACGCCCGACTCAGGGATCGAGAACCGTTCCAGCTGATGAGATCGACGGGTTGACTAAATGGCTTTTGTCCACTCCTTTTTCCGAGTCGGTAGGGCGGGTGGCCCGGCCTTTGGGTAGTTTTGAATTTTGGGTGCCCCGTCCTTGACGATTTTTAAGGGCGGCCTTGTGCGTGTTTTCCGTTTGCGCGGTTGCGTCCTTAATACCGCATCCTGTCTTGCCCGGCCACAAAGTTTAACGCGAAGATCATCGCCGACACGGCGAAAAAGTGAGGCAGGGCTGGAGAAATCGGCACCAAGCTGAAGTGGTGGAGTATCAGTCGCGAAAATTATTTCGTAACGGCTTGGTGGCCGTTACCGTAAATAGACAGGAATAGGTCAGCGTTTCCGGGCTCCGCAAGTATTCCAGGAAGCGTTCCGAATACTGCCAGGCAGCTTCCTCGCTGCCCAATGCGGCTACCAGTTGAGGTCGCGCAATTTCCAGTTTGGACTGCCATTGCGAGAACTGCTTTTCTTCAATGCAGCCAGCATAGAGATGATACGGGTCCAATTGCACCTGGACATCTGCCAACATAGCCCCCACGCAAAGGCTGAACAGTTTTCGACCGACAAAGGGATCGAATCCAGTCCCGGCGAGATGGCCCAGAATCTGATCGGTGGTTTTCTGCAGCTCCGCATCCTCCGGATAATGCCAGACCAGTTGTCCATCCAAATCTTGCAGCAGAAGCTTTCCTCCCTCACTGCAGACGCGCGACATTTCCTGCACTGCGCCGGCCTTGTCAGGGAGGTATTCGATCAGGAAACGGGAGAAGACCAGGTCAAATGAGTTCGTTTCGAATGGCAACGACTGCGCGTTGCCCACGCAGGCGCGGGCATTCGGGAGACCCTGAAGGCGCTCTTCAGCTCCGCGAACGCGCGACGAGCTCATATCGACGCCGACAACCTCAATTTCAGGATGGTTTTCGGCCAACTCTCGCAGAAACACGCCGGGGCCGCATCCCACCGACAGCAGGCTCCGAACGCCGCGAAGATTGGGTTCGATGAACTTCTGGATCCACGCATGAGCGTCGACCTTATCGAGCAGCCTCTGCGCCTCGCGAGGATCATCCATGATGTAAGGTTGAATGTTTGTCATATCACCACGCCACGTGTTCGGTCATCAGCGCCTCGGCCTCATCAGGCGATAGCGGTTTGGAAAAATAGAACCCCTGAGCGTATTTGCACTGCAATGTTTTCAGTTCCCGGACCTGCTCGGCGGTTTCCACGCCCTCGGCGACTACATCCAGATGAAGATTCTTTGCCAATGGCATAACGGTCCGCGCAATTTCCATCCCATTTACGCCGTCCGAGTTGCCGCTGATAAAAGAGCGATCGATTTTCAACATGTCGAGAGGGAAGCGGTGCAAATAGCTAAGCGAAGAATATCCGGTGCCGAAATCGTCGATCGCCAGGCGAATGCCCAAGTTCTTCATATGCTGCAACATCTCTACCGCGGCGGCCGGATCGTCCATAACCGTGCTCTCGGTAATTTCCAGCTTGAGGTTTGTCGCGGCCAGATCCAGTTCCTCCAGCATCAGGGCGATGTTTTCCACGAGTTTCGGCTGCACGAACTGCTTGATCGAAAGATTCACGCTCATAAACAGGTCGCGATCCGGTGGAAGATTTGCCTTCCACATTTTCAGTCGGCTACAGGCCTCACGCAAACTCCACCATCCCAGTTCCCGGATCAAGCCGGTGTCTTCCGCGAGTGAAATAAATTTGTCCGGGCTGAGCATGCCGCGCGTGGGGTGTTGCCAGCGCAACAGGGATTCAAACCCCATGATTTCGCCGGTCTCCAGAGCGACGATCGGCTGGTAATAATTCCGGAGTTCGCCTCGCTCCAGGGAGTGGCGCAGATCCGTCTCCAGTTCCAAACGCGCCAAGACGTTAGCGCGCATGTCGGCGTCAAAGACCTCGAAGCGAGACTTGCCCAAGGATTTGGCTCGATACATGGCGGTATCGGCATCGCGCATGAGTTCTTCAGCCTGCTGATAGCCGGGGTTGCTCAGAGCGATACCTATGCTGGCGGACGTGAACACTTCCTTGTCGCCCACCACAAACGGCGCCGAGAGGGATTTCATGATTCTTTCCGCGGCGCGGTTGGCGTCAAGAGGATCCTTGATGTCGTCGAGCAGCACGGTAAACTCGTCGCCGCCCATGCGCGCGAGTGTAAATGTTTGTGGCGTCGTAAGACGCGCGACCGTATCGGAGGCTCGCAGGCAAGCCTCCAGGCGCTTGGACACTCCCAGCAGGAGTTGATCTCCAATGAAATGGCCCATGGAATCGTTAATGGTCTTGAAGCCGTCCAGGTCCAAAAAGAGAACTGCAAAGAGTCTCTCGGGATGCCGCTTGGAGTGCCGCATCAGGCGACTCAATCGATCCAGGAACAGAAGCCGGTTGGGCAGGTTGGTTAGGGGATCCGAAACCTTACCTTCGGTAATGTCGGTTTGTGAACCCGCCATGCGAACGGTGTTTCCAGACTCGTCACGGATGGCGACTCCGCGACTGAGCATCCAGCGGAAGGTGCCATCCTTGTGGCGCACGCGGTGTTCGCTTTCAAAATGGGGAGTCTTGCCTTTTTGATGCGCGGCGATTTCTTCCTTCACGCGTTCGCGATCGGTGTCATGGATGCGATCGAACCATTCTTCCGGTTTGTCCGCGATCTCCTCTTCCTGGGAACCCAGCATGGCCTTCCATCGTGTGGAGTAATAAACGACATTGGTCGAGAGATTCCAATCCCAGAGCCCATCGTTCGCGCCGCGAGCCGCTAACGCGTAGCGTTCTTCACTCTCTTTCAATTCTTCCTGGGCTTTTTTGTGGGAAAGCTGGGTGCCCACTCGCGCCAGAGCCACTGCAAAGTCGACCGGCTTGGTCAAATAGTCGTTGGCTCCCATGCCCAGAGCCTTTACGACGTCTTCGCTTTGATTTCTGGCGGTGACCATGATCACCGGCAATTCGATGGGGGAGTACATCTTGCGAATACCTTCGAGAGCTTCGAGGCCGCTGATTTCAGGCATTTCAATATCGAGCAGGACGAGATCGACCGAATCCAGCTTGATTCGTTCCATTAATTCATGGGCGCTCGCCGCCAGGCCCACGTGATAACCCTTGCGCTCCAGGCGACGGGCCAGCATGTCGCGATTCATTTCATTGTCATCGACGATCAGTATGCGGCTCGGCCGTGAAGTCATGAGGTTTTTTTCTCCAGGAGCAGTCCATCGATTTTTTCTTGCAGCCTGGCAAAATCCACCGGCTTGGTATCGTAATCATCGCAACCCGCTTCAAACGCCTTGGCACGATCCGTAGCCAGCGCGTGAGCGGTTAAGGCGATAATTGGAATCTGCTTCGTGGTTTCGTCCGCTTTCAGCTTGCGGGTCACTTCCCAGCCGTTCATAACCGGCAGGCTGATATCCATCAGAATCAGATCGGGCGCTTCGGAATGAGCCATATCATGTCCCTGCAAGCCATCATGGGCAGTAATCACACGGTAGCCTTTTCGTTCCAGCCGCCGCGTCAGCATATCGCGATTCATTTCGTTGTCTTCGACCAATAGAATAGTGGGCACGGTATTTCTCCAGGGCCGCGGATCCGAGCTCACGACCGGCCCGAGTCTTTTTCAGACGGACTTCCGACGCCAATGGGAACAGGATCAGAGTTTGCGGCACGAGGTCCAGCGCGATGCTTTTGTATCAGCTCTGCGAGCAAGTCTCGATCGACGGGCTTTACCAGATAGCTGGACGCGCCAAGATTTAATCCTCGTACTTCGTTATCCACGATCGTGACCATGATGACAGGAATGTTGGCCAGTTCGGGATCCGATTTCAAGCGCCTGAGGATTCCCCATCCGTCCATCCCCGGCATCACCACGTCCAACGTAATGACTCGAGGACGAATTTTTTTGGCAAGCCGAGCCCTTCCTCGCCGTCCGCGGCGGTAACCGCGTGGAATCCCGATTTGATCAGATATCGGGACATCAGATCGCGCACTGCCGGGTCATCGTCGATTACCAGAATTGTTTCCTCATGCGCTGCCGGCCTTTCGTGACGGCCGGAGTGCTGGCCACCTTCAACCTGGGGGAGTCTCGGAGGCATCGGCGGTGACGTTCACGGGCAGATAAACGGTAAACGCGATCCCTTTCCGGGTTCGCTTTCGACGGTGATGTTGCCTTCCATCAACTGAGCGAAGCGGTGGCTGATGGCAAGCCCAGCCCTGTGCCGCCGTACTTGCGGACAATGGAGACGTCCGCTTGCGCAAATTCTTTGAAAAGGTTTTGCTGCTGTTCCGGGGTGATTCCGATCCCTGTGTCGGCGATGCGGAAGCGTATCCACTCCCGGCCGTTGATTCGGTCCGATTGACGTCCATCGAAACCGTGCCATGATTCGTAAATTTGCAAGCGTTGCTGACCAGGTTAAACAGGATTGCCGCACCTTGGTCAGGTCGGCACAGCATCAGGCCCAGACCTTCGGGAAGCTCAAGCTCCAGCTGTTGGAATTTTTTGCAATCGTCGGCTGAAACGTCGAGGCCATTTCTTCAATCATCTGCGAGACGTCAAAGCTTTCCAGGTGCAGGCCCATCTTTCCCGCTTCGATCTTGGAGAGGTCCTGAGAACATCATTTATTAGTGCCAGCAAATGTTTGCCCGCGGACTGAATATTTCTTTACGTCCTGAACGTTTTGAAAAGTGACCCGCATCCTGAATCTCTTTCTCCATCATTTCGCTATAGCCGATGATGGCATTCAGCGGCGTGCGCAGCTCGTGACTCATATTCGCCAAGAAAGCGCTCTTCGCCCGGCTGGCATCTTCCGCGGCGCTCTTGCGCCCAGGAGTTCTTCCTGGGTCTGCTTGCGGTGGTTGATTTCGGTTTCCAGCTCTCGGTGCGCATTTTCAGTTCGACGTTGGCCCCTGAAGTGCGGTGTCGCGCTCCTGAATTTCGGCCAGCATGGTGTTAAACCCGTCGATCAGCCTGCCGATTTCATCGTCGTAGAATTTCAGCGCGCGGACTTCGTAGCTCTTCTTTACAGAAACCATGCGCATCGTGTCTTCCAGCCGCAAAATGGGCTGGGAGATCAAGTTCTGCAAGCGGGAAGCGATCAGCAGCGCCAGAAATCCAGACACCATGAAAACAAGCAGTAGCCCGCGTAGCGTTTCGCGCGCGCGTTCCACTGGCTCATATCGGATTGCAAGAACAACGTCCCCAGGGGCTCTCCGTTCAGGGAAACCGCGTGGAAGACTTCCAGGTAGTTGCCGCGAAAACGAATGCCGCCGCTCGTGCGGCAGCTCCGAGGGAAGAGTGGGGGCTTCGCTACGTCGGTGCGAACGTAGCTTGGCAAAAATATTCGCCGTCGGGGCCGTAAAGTACCGCCGCAGTGATGTCTTCTTTCGCCTGAAGAGAGGTTAGCGTGACGGTGGCGGCCGCTTCGTCCTTAAACGCCATCGCCGCCGCGCTGTTATATCCGATGATTTCCGCTTGGGTGGCCAGATCGCCGCTCAGAAATGGCGAAACGAGATCAAATCGTAGACCAGAAAGCTGACGGAGAATAGGACGAGCGCCGCGCTGCTGGTCAGCATGGTGATCAGCATGATTTTCCGCGTGATGGAGAGGTTCTTCAGATTCATGGCGTCTTACTCCCGTCCGAAACGGTCTGCGGAATTATCTTCGCCAGCGTTAACAGCCTGGAACTGACGTTGATTTCCGCCTGTTTGGCGGCCTCGACGTTTACTTCGAAACGAACTTTGTCATCCCAGAATAGAAATTGATGATTCCGCCGCGCCGCGCAAAATCCGGCATCTGACCAATGGTCAGAATCGGCAGGCCTTTTACCATGTGAAAGATTTCGTCCAGGTGGGCCGCCTCGAAGTGCTGACGTACAAAATGTTGCAGCCCTTGATATCCGTTCCCCATTTCAAATGCTTCACGACGAAAGCTCCTTGCATTCACTTTCTTTCCCGCCAGCACCGAATCCAGCGTGTTTCCAAATGGATCGGTGCCCAGATTCCAATCACGATCCGGCGAATCCGGCTGGGAAATGCACTGTCGGGCCATTGCATCAACTTGGCGAAGTTATAGGTAAAACCCGCTTTGATGAGATATTCCGAGGTGTCCGAGGAATTGGCGGTCTGCGCCCGGCTCGGGAGAGCCAGAGCCGCGCAGAACAAACAGACCGCGATGCGTCGAAGCGTTATCCTCGTTATGTGGTTCGCGATGTCTTCACTTTCATGCAGCTCGTCCTGATGGTCCTCGAGCGCCTACTGCTTCTTACCGAATACTCCAGGTAATTCCCCCGTGAAAGCTGCGGCCGACAACGGTGGGCTGGGTGTTGATGAAATCAGGAATGAATTCGATGTGGCGGTAATTGAGCCAGTTCTCACCGTCAAATGACAATTCCAGATTGGGCCGGGCCTTCCAATGGATTCCGCCGTCGAGCGACGTATAGCCGGGAATGTTGAAGCTCGACAGATCTGTTACGTGGCGGACGATGAGGTCCTGCTCGATGTGTCCCGGCAAGTCCAGTGCGGACCGGAAGTAGAATTGATGCTCGGGGTTTTCCCCATTGGGCAGATCAGCAGTCGGATCCAAACTGTTGCGCATCTTGCGGATCTTCATTCTGAGGTAACTGTAAGACCCGAAAAATTTCAACCGGGAGACACCTTCCAATCGAAATAGGGCTCGATGCCGTAGGTTCCACCGCTCATCTTGTTCGAGGCGACGAATGGAACCACCAAATCGGTGGGCGTCGGGCTCCCTTCCACAAATGGAGTACCCGGCTCGGCGGTCCTGAGATTGGTGTAATTGTTATAAAAGGCGGCGATATCCGCGGGAGAAAGACTCGTCGCCTGTAC
>CAVOIX010000007.1:0-6674 GCA_963695945.1 uncultured Acidobacteriota bacterium
GCGATTCCGTCGGTCCCGCAGGGCTGGGATATAGGGCGATCATTTTTCCCAGCGGCGAACTTTTGAAAAAGAACGCCATTTCGATCGGAACCATCAGCCCGTCCCATTGCGCATCCTTAACTGAAATTCCGGAGGAACCGGACTTCTCGCGGAACCCGCTTGTATTTCGCTCCGCCCTGGCCCTCGAAAAGAATCGCGCAGGCCTGGCAAGCGCAGATCAGCTTGCGGTTCACGGGCTCGACCAGATGATCGTGCTCCGGACCCAGCTCCAGGCTGCACATCTCGCAACGCTCCGCCGGCAGGCTCGCTTGCGCGCAAACTGCCGCAGCGCCGCAAATGCGTTGTCCTGTGGGAGGGAACGCTGGACGGCATGTCAGTCAGCGCTCCCTTCGGCTTGCGCTCGCATAGGAGGTTGCTATCGGCTTGCCGTTCGCCAGTTGCGCAATGGGCACGAATCCAGATTGAGTCGGCGAAGCGCCGACTTCCTCGACCACGATGGACGATGGCGTCCGGCGCGGCGTTCTGCAGAGCGGCTTCCAAAGTGGATTTCACGAGCGTTGCCGAGGAGCCGCAGCCGCCCTTCGATTTCACTTCCAGGCGAACGGTAACCGTCGCGTCTTCCTGAACGGAAACCAATTCGGCGGTTGCGGAATGAGATTCAAGGAAGGGCCGCGATTTTTCCAGAGCGCGCGTCACGCGGTTCTGTAGACCCTCCGGGTGCAAGCCGTATAGAAGGAGCACGCTGCTGACCAATTCGTCGCTTCCACATTTGCGGATGATAATGTCGCCGGTGTCGCCCGATTCGAAGCCAGCTCCAGCATCCTTTCCAGCGCCGCGCCATGCAAGGCCATTAAGGATTCAACGAATTCCTTGGCCAATGGCGCGCGCGCTGGGATCGGCGCCGGAATCGAGCTGCTCGACGACTTCCGCGATCCTTTGAATTTGCTTTTGAAAAGCCGCATCTTGCGCCATAGGCTCCTTCGCTAAAGACGTAGAGGGGCGGGTGCGATGAGGCTGCTGAACGTTAAAGCTCGTTTCAGCCTTCCTCGATCGCACTACCGCCCGCTCGGGTCAGTCGTCCGGAAACTCAAGCGTTCTGGCCAAACATCGGCGAGTGATGGGTTTCGAGCACTTTGCCGTTGCCCAGATACATGTGCACCCCGCAAGGCAGGCAAGGATCGAAACTTCGCACCGCGCGCATGATGTCAATGCCCTTGAAATTCTCAGGGCCGTTTTCCTCGAAGATTGGAGTGTTCTGCACAGCATCCTCGTACGGTCCGGGAGTTCCGTAGATGTCTCTCGGGTTGGCGTTCCAGGGCGTCGGCGGGTACGGATGATAGTTTGCGATTTTGCCGTCGCGAATCACCACGTGATGCGACAGCACGCCGCGTACCGCTTCATGGAACCCGCAGCCGATAGCATCCTGCGGAACGGTAAAGTCCGACCAGGTTTTGGTCCTGCCGGCGTGCAGTTCCGCCATCGCTTTCTCCGCAAAGTACAGCGCGGCGGACGCGGCGTACACCTGGAAGTAAGTCCTAGCGCGGTCGCGTTCAATGGCATTGCTCCACTTGGGAATCTTCCATTCGAACTCAACCTCGGGTAGCGACATGGTTTTCGGCAAATACATCTTCACGCTTCGGCCGGTGGACTTGATGTAGCCAATGTCCACGATACCCGCAAGGGCAGTGGCCCATAACCGGGCGATCGGTCCTCCGCCCGTGTCCAGCGCGAGATGGTCGCCGGTTCTCTTGTCGAGCCAGCGGGGTGACATGACCCACGTATACTTGCCGGCAAAATCGCGCTTCTGGGGTCTCGGGATGGTGGTCTGATTCCACGGATGGTTCTGATCCACGGGATTGCCCAGCGGATCGGTCTTCACGAACTTCTCGGCGTTCTCCCAGCCGTCGTAATACGAACTGCCGAGCAGGATGCGGATGTTCAGGTTAATGTCCACCAGGTCGTTGGTCACCAGCTTGTCATCGACCACCACGCCCGGCGTGACGTACATCGCGCGGCCCCACTCGCTCATTCCTTTATAGGTGTAATCACACACTTCCGGGTTATTAAACGAGCCCCAGCATCCCAGCAGCACGCGACGCCGGCCCACTTCTTCGTATCCAGGCAGCGCTTCATAGAAGAAATCAAACAGATCGTCATGCAGGGGAACCACTTTCTTCATGAACTCCACGTACTTCATCAACCGCACCACGTAATCGGTAAAGAGCTGCACGGTGGGAACGGTTCCAACGCCGCCCGGATACAAGGTGGATGGATGAACGTGCCGCCCTTCCATGAGGCAGAACATTTCGCGCGTCATGCGGCTCATCTGCAGGGCTTCCCGGTAAAACGATCCGGTAAAGGGATTGAGCGCGCGCATGATATCCGCGATGGTGCGGAAGCCATGAAGTCTTGCGGCGGCGCTGCTTTTTTCTCGGCCTTGGCGAGTACGGAGGGATTGGTTTCCTTCACCATCTGCTCGCAGAAATCCACGCCGACCAGATTGTCCTGAAAAATGTTGTGGTCGAACATGTATTCCGCGGCCTCACCCAGGTTCACAATCCACTCGGCAATGGCCGGCGGGCGCACGCCAAAAGCCATGTTCTGCGCGTAGGTTGCGCAGGTCGCGTGGTTGTCACCGCAGATCCCGCAGATGCGGCTGGTGATGAAATGAGCGTCGCGAGGGTCCTTGCCTTTCATAAAGATGCTGTATCCCCGGAAGATCGAGGAGGTGCTGTGACACTCGGCCACCTGGCGATTTTCAAAATCGATCTTGGTGAAAATCCCGAGGCTGCCGACGATTCGAGTGATGGGATCCCAGTTCATATCCACCAGTTTTCGCGAACCGGTCGGCGTTCCTTTTGCTACCGTCGTAGTAGTTCCCATGATTCCGCTCCTCCCTCTCGCAGTCTCTTAGTAAGCTCCGGGCCGATAGCCGGTGGTTAGATCGGTTCCAGGGTGCCGCCACTTTGGTTCCTTATTCACTGTGTCGTTGGTGAACGAACGCAGTGCTCGAATCGTTTTTCCGTAGACGCTGATCCTGCGGACGAGATTTTCGCGCCCGGCGGCTCATCCATGAACGGCATGAATTTGTCCGGAAAGCCCGGCATAGTGCAGCCGATGCAGATGCCCCCGACGTTCGGGCACCCGCCGATCCCAGCCATCCAGCCGCGCTTGGGCACGTTGCAATTGACGACGGGTCCCCAGCAACCGAGCTTCACGATGCATTTCGGCGAGCCATAGACCTCGGCGAAATCACCCTGTTCGTAATATCCAGCGCGGTCGCAGCCGTCGTGCACGGTCGCGCCGAATAGCCACTTGGGACGCAGTTGCTCATCCAGCGGAATCATCGGGGCGAGTCCCGCCACCTGGTAAAGGAGATAAAGGACCGTCTCCATGAAGTTATCCGGCTGCACGGGACATCCCGGGACGTTCACAATCGGCAGGCCGGCCTTGGACTTCCAATTCCAACCGAGGTAGTCGGCGAGACCCATTGCTCCCGTAGGATTGCCCTGCATGGCATGAATCCCGCCGTAGGCGGCGCAGGTTCCGCATGCCACCACCGCAAGGGCTTTGGGTGCGAGCCGGTCAATCCATTCATTAGTCGTGGTGGGCTGCCCGGTTCTGGGGTCGGTTCCCAGACCCGCCCAGTAACCTTCCTTCTTGATTTTTTCGTTGGGTATCGACCCCTCAACAACCAGAACAAAAGGATCCAATTTGCCCTGTTCCGCCTGATACCAATACTTCAGAAAATCGTCTCCATTTTCATAGGCCAGCACCGGATTATGCAGATGCACGCGGGGCAGACCCGGAATGGCCCCAAGCAACACATCCTCGATGCTGGGCTGGGTGGCCGCCGTTACGGATACAGAATCTCCGTCGCATCCGAGTCCAGCAGTGATCCACAGAATGTGAACGTCGGAAACGGGTGAAGGATGCTGAGTTTTACGGCCGTACGGAACTGCGTCAAGCGCCATGATTGTTCTCTCCTCTCGGGCTCAAATCGGTCCCAGCAGAGATAACTCGGAGTTCGCGCTCGTACCCATCGTCCCAGCGCGAAAACGATTTCACGATGTCGGGGCGGACTACAGTCCGGTATTTCAACTTGGACAATTACATTCGCCGGTTGGGATCACAATCGGGCAAACGCGGTATTCAAAATCGGGGATCTCGCAAAAACATCGTAGGGGAAACCCTGATGTGGTTGCTCTAGCCGAAGCTGCCGCTAATGGCGTTCGCCCGCCAGATTCACGGTCCACTCGATCGCGTGTTGCAACAACTCGCGGGAGTTTCTGAAGCGCAAGCTTATCCTTCAAGTGCGCCTGATAGGATTCGATGGTTTTAACGCTGACGTGCAGCTCGTCCGCAATCTGGCGGGTGCCGTGTCCCGAGCCGATCAGGCGAAAAACTTCCAGTTCGCGGTCCGTCAGATTCACGAGCGGGGAACTTTTGATGGGAACGGTTCCCCGGACATAGTGACGCAGCATCGAATTGGTGAGTCGGTCGCTCAGGTAGACTTCGCCCTGCAGAATTCGTCGAATGGCCACCAACACTCTTTCGGTGGCCTCCTGTTTCATGATGTATCCGTTCGCGCCGGCGCGCATGGCGCGTTCGGCATAAATGGATTCGTCATGCATGGAGAGAATTAAAACCGGAAGCTGCGCGGTCTTGGCGCGAATTCCCTTGAGCACATCCAACCCGTCAGGGCCGTTCAGGGAAATGTCCAGAACGACGACGTCAGGACGCAGGGTGGCGATTGCATGGAATGCGGAATGCGCTCCGTCGGCTTCTCCGCAAACCGACAAGTCGATTTCACGATCGATCAATAATGCCAGTCCTTGCCGGACGATTGGATGGTCATCTACCAGCAGCACTCGATATTTTTTGGGTTGGGGAGCGAGCTGCGCTTTGCTGGACATGGGATTTTGCTCCTATTCAACGCTGCGGATCGGAAACGTACACGTGACCGTAACACCCCGACCTTCGTTCGGCCGCACTTTCACCGAACCACCCACCACGTCGGCGCGGTAACTCATGATGCTCAATCCCACGCCAAGAGGGCTCACGGGCTTGGCGGGAAATCCGTCTCCATCATCCTGAATCGTCAGGATGCCCTTCCCGTCTTTTCTGGCCAGGGCAATTACAATGTTTTTCGATCTGCCATGGCGAATGCCATTGTTCACCGCTTCTTGCGCGATATGGTACAAGTGCGTGGCCACGTTCACGTCTTCGACCGGCACGGGTTCTTCGCACTCAAAATGACAGCGAATCTGGAAGAGGTCTTGGAGTTCCCCGGCGCGCTGTTTCAGCGCCGACATCAGTCCGTGCGCTTCCGAAACCACCGGCAGAAGTCCTCGGGAAAGTTCCTTGGTCCTGCGAATTGAGTCATTGACCAGTTCTACGATCTTGGCCGCGTCGGAGGATTCCGGCATCGCTTGTTCGGAAAGCTTGCGTTCCAGAACTTTGCTCATGAACGCGATCCCGGTGAGATGCTGCCCAAGTCCATCGTGCAAATCCTGCCCGATCCTGCGCTGCTCCCTCTCGCTGATTTTCAGGATTGTCTTCTCCAGGCGTTTGCGCTCGCTGACGTCGCGAATCGCGCTGGAAACGAGCACGCCCTCCTCCGTCTCCAGGGGGCTCAGGCTGATTTCCACCGGGAATTCGCTGCCATCTTTGTGCAGACCGTATAGTTCAAGACCCGCGCCCATGGGGCGCACTCGAGGCTCGTCAAAAAAATTCTTGCGATGGCCGGGATGTTTTCCGCGCAAGCGTTCCGGCACCAGCTTGTCAACGTCCTCTCCCAGCAGTTCCTCCCGGCGATATCCGAAGAGCTTTTCCACTTGCGCGTTGACCAGCACAATCTTGCCCTTCTGATTGATCACCACGACGGCGTCGGGCGCCGCCTCCAGCAGGCCGCGGAATTTTGCTTGCCCGCGCTTCTGGTCCGTTACGTCGATTCCCGACGCGATAATGTATGTGGGAGTTTGTTTGGATCCGTGCAGAATGGCCGCGGACCACGCAATTGTTCTCGCGCCGCCGTCCCGGGTGAGCCAGCAACTTTCGTATTCCGTACGCGAAATGCTGTCGCAAATTTTTTGAAACAACGCTCGAAATGGTTCGACTTCCTCCGGGACGACGAAGAGGTCCCAGATGGGCTTCCCATGAGCTTCGCCCGAGGAGTAGCCCGTCAATTGCTCGCAGGCCCGGTTGAAGCGAACGATCCGCCGTCGCGATCGAGCACCACAACCAGCGCCCCCACCGTGTCCAGAATTGCGGACAAAAGGTTGCGCTCCTGTTGCAGCGCCTCCTCAGCCTGCTTGAGTTCAGTGACATCCACTCCCACGCCGTGAATGAACCAGGGACGCCCATCCTCGCGGCGAATCATTTTGCTTCGCACTGAAACCACAGCACTCGGCCGTCGCGCGCCATCACGCGGTAGACGGAACGCAGCGGCTTGCCCGAGAGAAACATCTGGGCCGCTTCCGTTCTCCATCGCATCTTATCGTCCGGATGAATCCTGCTGATACCAGCGCACCGGATTTTCCAGCCATTCGCTTTGCGAGAAACCCAGCGCCGCCTCAATCTGCGGGCTCACATAGGCTTCCCCGATTCCCTTGTCCAGATAGGCGATGAATACGACGGCGGGAATCTGCTCGACCAGCGCGCGATATTTCGCT
>CAVOIX010000008.1:0-5968 GCA_963695945.1 uncultured Acidobacteriota bacterium
CGGCGAATGTATTGTTGAGCGTTGCCGGGAGCGTCCGTGACGCTACCGCGCTTTTGAATTCCAATGCTCAATCAACGCCGGTTGTCGCTTCTCAGGACCGCGGCTATCGCGAGGGATATTTTCGCGCGGACCTCGCCGGCCATCACGGCAAGCACGAGTGGAAGTTCGGGGTCGACGGAATTTTTAGCCCCGTGAACGAAAATCTGCAGTATCAGATTACCGATCCCGCGCAATTCGATCCCGGCACGCTGCCAAGTTTTAATTTTTCTGATCAGCGGTGGGATGTGGAGCCGTCCGCCTACCTGCAGGATCAGATCCGCCTGGGGAAATGGAACCTGAGCGCCGGATTGCGCTTCGACCATTACGGATTTGTGGCGAATGAATCCGCGTGGAGCCCCCGTTTGGGGGTTTCGCGCTTCGTGTCTTCGCTGGACCTGCTTCTTCATGCGTCCTACGATCGCGTGTTCCAGACTCCAGCAATGGAAAACCTATTGCTCGCAAGCTCGCCGCAGCTGGATTCCGTCAGCAACTTCGTCGCCAGGCTGCCGGTGCGGCCGGCGCGAGCGAACTACTACGAGGTGGGCTTTACCAAATCGTTTGCGGGAAGGCTGCGCATTGACGGCAACGCCTTTCGACGTGATTTCAGTAACTATTCTGATGACGACGTCCTGTTGGACACGGGGATTAGTTTTCCGATTGCCTTCGCTTCGGCAACAATTCGTGGCGAGGAAATTCAAATCGCCGTTCCGCGCTGGGGCCGCTTTTCGGGATTCTTAGCTACTCGAATCAGACTGGCATCGGGCAAGGCCCAATTACGGGCGGATTATTTCTGGGAAGCGAGACATCGGGAATCACCGACACCAGCAGGTTTCCAGTCTCGCAGGATCAGAGAAATACAGTGCGTGCGAATGTACGTTTTCAGGCGACCGAGCGTCTATGGTTCTCTGCATCCGGGGAGTACGGCAGCGGCTTGCCGGTGGATCTAAGCGGCACGGTCGATCCCGGCCAGATCAGCTTCCTCTTGCAGCAATATGGACCCGTGATTTTGAACCAAGTGAATTTCGATGCGGGACGCGTGCGTCCGAATTTCTCGCTCGATGCGGCTGCCGGCGCGACACTATTTCATAAAGAAGGAAAAGACATTTCGTTTGAGATCGAAGGCCATGACCTCACCAACAAGCTAAACGTGATCAACTTTGCCAGCCTGTTTTCCGGAACCGCAGTCGCGCCGCAAGCCAGCGTAAACGCCCGCCTGAAATTCGGGTTTTAGCCGGCACGTCCAGCGATCATCCCAAACGATCAAAGTAGCGGCCCTTGTACGTTAATTTGCCAATTGAAGCGTGAAAAGCATCGCGTGAGGGTGATCAACTGGAACCAGGATGGCGCTCCACAACAAGTCCCGAAGGGACGACAAACTGTAGCCCACCACGCAAGTGGTGGGACCTATTCGCATACGATCACCAGCCCCGGCAGGGGCGACACATTCGGCTGATGCATCCGCCGCGCATATCGCGTGTTTGACACGCTCCCGAACGCGGCATACGATTCTAGAGTTAAATGCTGTTCTTCAAACTCATTCGCATGAAGTGCCCACAAGCAATCCTTACTGCTCGATCTTCGCGCACGGGCATCCTGGCCCTGGCATTCGCGTTCCTGGTGTTGCGCGCGGCCGCCGATACCAATTCCGCCGACCCGAAACGATATCTCGATGACGTCAAAACGCTGGCATCACCCGCGATGGAAGGTCGCGGCGCGGGAACCAAGGGCATCGAGCGCGCCGCGGATTTGATCGAGCAGCGTTACCGCACCATCGGATTGCAGCCGGCCGGCAGCGAATTCTTATTTTCAGCCCTTCACGGTGATTACCGGGGCGAAATTAAAAGAGGGAAATCGCCTGCAGGTGGCGGACGGCAAATCCAGGCAGGAATTGAAACTGAATCAGGATTTTGTCCCCTTCAGCTTTTCCGCGTCGGGTGAAATTGACGGTCCGATCGTATTTGCGGGCTATGGCGCGACGGCTCCTGAATTCGGTTATGACGATTACGCGCATCTGGACGTAAAAGACAAGATCGTCGTGATCCTGCGCTACGAGCCGGCAGGTTTCGCGGCAAAGAGCGGGAATGCCGGACTGACGCAGCACTCCCAGCTGATTACCAAGGCGATCAACGCCCGCAATCATGGCGCCAGGGCCGTGATCGTGGTGAACGGTAAATTGGGAGACAACGAAGAAGATCTGCTGACAAAATTCGGCAGCGTAAACGGTCCCGAGAATGCCGGCATCGTAATCGTGCAAGCGAAGAATGCGCTGCGAACGAATGGTTTAAAGCAGCGGGAAAATCGCTTTCCGAGGTCCAGAACCAAATCAATGATTCGTCGACTCCCGCTTCCTTCGCGTTTCCCGACACAGCTGCGGATCTCGCTCGGTGCGAATATCGAGAAGACTCGCGCAACGGTGAACAACGTGCTCGCCTATCTTCCCGGCAAGACCGACGAGTACATCATCATCGGCGCGCACTACGATCATCTCGGTTACGGAAACGTGGATTCGCTCGCGCCTTCGCAGATCGGACAAGATTCATCCGGGCGCGGACGACAACGCGTCCGGCACTGCAGGCGTTCTCGAACTTGCGCGACTGCTGGCTCCGCGAAAAGGCCAGCTCCAGCGCGGCATCCTTTTTGCCAATTTCGCCGGCGAAGAGCTGGGATTGCTCGGTTCCGCGGAGTGGGTGAAGGAGCCGACGCGGCCGCTCGACAAGGCCGTCGCCATGATCAACATGGACATGATCGGCCGAATCAAGGACGAAAAAGTGTTTATCGGCGGGACGGGAACAGGAGCGAATTTCAAGGAGCTGCTCGACGCAGGAGAAAACGAAATTTCCTTTTCACATTGAATATTCCGCCAGCGGCTACGCAGCCAGCGATCACACCTCGTTCGTCGGCCAAGAAAATCCCAGTGCTTTTCTTCTTCTCGGGCTGCACTCGGATTATCACAAGCCCTCCGACACCTGGGACAAAATCAATGCGCCCGACGCGGCAAAGCTTTTGGATTTCATCGATGACGTAGCGCTGAAAATCGATTCGCGAACCGAGCGCGTCGCATTTGTTACCGTGAAAGAAGATGAACCACATGGCCAGGCGGCCAGCGGCGGCGGTGGTGGTTACGGACCCTATTTCGGTTCCATTCCGGATTTCGGGCAGGAAGAAGACGGCGTCAAATTTTCCGACGTGCGCCCGGGTTCGCCCGCGGCCAAGGCAGGTTTCAAAGCCGGAGACATCCTGGTCCAATTTGGCGACAAGCCGATTCACAATTTGTATGATTTCACGGACGCGCTGCGCCGCAGCAAGGTGGGCGATGTCGTGGATGTTGAAGTGCTGCGCGACGGCAAGCCGGTCAAGGCTTCCGTGAAGCTGGAACAGCGGAAATAGCTGCACGCACGCTACGACAATCTAATGAATAAATCATGCGAGCAGAATCCTCACCTCGCAGCGCATCCGAGACATTTCTCACTGTATTCTGGTCCTTACATCCGTATCTCTGTTCGTGCTGTGTTCGCAAGCCCCGGTCCGGCACGAAAGCAAATTCTGATTCGCTTACGTTGCCGGGCGAGAAGCATCTGGGCAACGTCCGCCAACTCACCTTCGGCGGCACAAACGCCGAAGCCTATTTTTCGGCCGATGACAAGTCGCTGATTTTCATGCATTCCGGCGCGGGCGTTCCGTGCGATCAGATGTACACCATGCCCGTGGATACGCCGGACGGCAAACCCGCCATCCCGAAGATGGTCAGCACCGGCAAGGGCCGCACCACATGCGGCTACTTTTTCCCGAGCGGCGACCGCATCCTGTTTTCCTCGACGCACGAGACCAGCGCCGAGTGCCCGCCCCGGCCTGATTATTCGCACGGCTATGTCTGGCCCATTTACAATTCTTACCAGATTTATACCGCCAAGCCCGATGGCAGCGATCTGCGCCCGCTGAGCCACGCACCCGGCAGCTACAACGCGGAATCGACCATCAGCCGCGACGGCAAAAAAATTGTTTTTACTTCCACGCGCAACGGCGATCTCGATATTTTCACGATGAACGCGGATGGCACGCGACGTTCGCCAGCTCACGCATGAACTGGGCTACGACGGCGGCGCCTTCTTTTCCGACGACGGCAAGAAAATCGTCTACCGCTCGGAGCAGCCGAAAACGCCGGAACAGATCGCCGATTACAAGGATTTGCTGTCCCGCGGATTGATTCGTCCCGGAAACCTGGAAATCTGGGTGATGGACGCCGATGGAAAAAATAAACGCCAGGTTACGCATAACGGCGCGGCGAATTTCGCTCCATATATTTTCCCGGCGGCAAACGCATCATTTTTGCTTCCAACATGGCGAACCAGAAAGACCCCAGCGGCTTCGATCTCTACGCCATCAATGTTGACGGCACGGGCCTCGAGCAGATCACCTATCATCCTGATTTTGACGCCTTCCCTATGTTCTCTTCGGACGGAAAGCGCCTCGTCTGGGCTTCGAATCGCAACGGAAAAGCCCCGCACGAAACGAATATTTTCATCGCCGATTGGGTGGAGTGATTCGTTAGCTGACTCAGTGGCGCAGGCTTCAGCCTGTGGGGTTTGGTCCTTGCAAACACTAAAACCCACAGGCTGAAGCCTGCGCCACCGTAGCCATCGGTGTTATCCTTGATGCCTGGAAAGGAAAGTCTTCTTAAGTTGAATCTTCCTCCCGGCCCAAAAGGTTATCCATTGTCGGCAACGCGTTTCAATCGCGAAGCGACACGATCACCTACCTCACGCAGTGCCAGCGCGAATTTGGCGACATGGTTTTTTTTCGTTTTGTAGGCGTGCCCGCCTGCCTGGTGAACCGACCGGACTACATCGAATCGGTTCTGGTCCCCCATAGCAACAATTTCGTGAAATCCAAGGACTACCGCGCGATGCGGCGCGTGCTCGGGAACGGCCTGCTGCTCAGCGAAGGCGAATTCTGGCGGCGCCAGCGCAAACTGATTCAGCCGGCATTTCATCAGGCGAGGATCGCGACCTATGCCGAAACCATGGTCACGCACACCGAGCGGATGCTGGCGCACATGGAACGACGGCCAGACCCTCGACATCCATGAAGCCATGATGCGGCTCACTCTGGGCATCGTGGCGAAGACGCTGTTTGACGCCGATGTTTCCCATGAAGCGGAAGACGTGGATGCCGCGCTGGCCGTACTGATGGGAAAATTCCTGCGCCAGGCCGGAATGGCGTTGCTCCTGCCCAACTGGGTCCCTTTGCCGACGTCGCGGCTGCTAAAACGCGCGGTCGGCGCCTGGATAAAGTGATCTACGGCATCATCGAGCAGCGCCGCGCGAGCGGACAAATGTCCGGCGATTTGCTCAGCGTATTTCTGCAGGCCCATGACGATCAGGGCATTGGCATGACCGACCGCCAGTTCACGATGAAATTATGACTTTGTTCCTTGCCGGGCCATGAGACCACGGCGAATGTTCTTTCGTGGGCGTGGTACCTGCTCGGCCAGAACCGGATTGTGCGGAGAAAGTCAACGAGGAATTAGGAGGGTACTCGGCGACCAAGTTCCCGACGCCTGCGGATTTGTCTCGCCTCGTCTATACGGACACGGTGCTGAGGGAAGCGATGCGCCTGTATCCGCCAGTGTGGGTGATCGGGCGCCGCGCCCTCTCGCCATTCCGTTTGGGTGATTACGAACTTCCCGCGAACACCAACATGCTGATCTCTCAGGTGATGATGCATCGCGATGCGCGTTATTTTCCGGAGCCGGAAAGGTTCGATCCGAACCGCTGGAACGCGAGATTCGCGAATCGGCTGCACTTCCGCGATTCGCCTATTTTCCTTTCGGTGGGGGGCCCAGGGTATGCATCGGCGCAGGTTTTGCGATGATGGAGGCGGTGCTATTGCTTGCCGCCATCGCGCAACAATTTCAAATTCGCGTCGATTC
>CAVOIX010000009.1:0-17284 GCA_963695945.1 uncultured Acidobacteriota bacterium
GAACTTGCCGCGCACGTGCTGGGCTACGTGGATGTCGATGAGAAAGGTTTGGGAGGAATCGAGTACTCGCTTGATGACAGCATCCGCAGCAAGCCGGGCAAAATGCTGATTCTCGCGGATGCTCATCGCCGCTGGTATGACTCCACGGACAAGGCCCCGGAGAGCGGCACGAGCGTTGAGCTGACGCTGGACGAAAAGATTCAGTACATCGCGGAAAAAGAACTGGCGCAGGCAATCCAGGACACCCGCGCGAAGGCCGGAACGGTGATCGTGGAAAATCCCAATTCCGGAGAGCTGCTGGCCGTGGCCAACTGGCCGACGTTCAATCCCAATGCCGCCAAGGATAGCCCGCCCGATGCGCGCGTGGACCGCGCGGCGAGCGCGCTGTATGAGCCGGGCTCGGTGTTCAAGATCGTCACACTCTCGGCGGCCATCGATCAGGGAATCACCAATCCAGAAGATGTGGTTGATTGCCAGAATGGCGCGATCTACATCGCGGGACAGCGCATTCGCGATCACAAGGCTTACGGCAACCTTACCGTTGCGCAGATTCTGCAGTATTCGAGCGATGTGGGCGCAATTAAAATCGGATTGCGTCTGGGGGCCCCGAAATTTTACGACTACATTCGCGCTTTCGGATTCGGCCAGCTCACCGGAGTCGATTTGCCGGGTGAAGTCGCGGAAAGTTGCGGCGAATTGAGAATTGGACTCCGGTCTCGGTCGGCTCCATCTCCATGGGACAGGAAGTCGGAGTGACGCCGCTGCAGATGATCACGGCGGTGTCGGCGATGGCCAATGGCGGACTGATCGTCCGGCCCCACGTGATCCGCGAACTGCGCCATGGCAATCAGGTGACCGAGCCGCAGGAACCGCAGCCCCGGCGGGTGATCAAGGAAACGACCGCGGCGTCCATGCGTCGAATGCTGGAGGGAGTCGTTCTGGGCGGCACAGGCAAGAAAGCGCAGCTCGATGGCTACACTTCCGCCGGGAAAACCGGAACCGCGCAGAAATACGATCCCAACACGGGCCGTTATTCCACGCATGACCTGATTGCGTCGTTTGTGGGTTTTGCTCCGCTCAACACTCCGGCACTCACCATTTACGTGCAGCTCGATTCCCCGGTGGGTCCGCATGACGGCGGTCAAGTTGCTGCGCCGGTGTTCAAGCGGATTGCCCAGCAGGTTTTGCCGTACTTGGAAGTTCCGCGGGACATTCCCGTTTCGCCGGAAACTCTTCGTGCCAGCCGCGGTTCGGCCACACGTCCGCAGGACGACGGTTTGACGGATGTCAGCGATTTCGAGCCAGTGCAGGAAAGCAGCGCCGCGCCATCCGATGAACTTCCATCTCCGCCGCCTCCCACCACGCCGGTGGCTCCCGCGCCGACCGTAGAACTAGCGGAAGGGGATGGGATCCCGGCACCGCAACTGGTAGGGAAAACGGTGCGGGACGTGACCCAGCAATGTTTGAAGTTAGGGCTGGCTCCCGTTTTAGTGGGGACCGGTATCGCTACAGATCAGTCACCAGAGCCGGGCGCCATGATCCGGCGCGGCGGCCGGATTACCGTGCAGTTTGCACGCCCCGCTTCCCTCGTGACTGCGGCGGCCCATGGAAGAGTGAAGTGAGGGCGAAGGCGGAAATTTTGGCGGAACATGACGAACGAGAAGCACATATGACGCCGGCGGGAACAGCACGAGCGGCGGTGCGTCTGGCGAAGCTGTTGCGCGGCATCGAAACGCGCTCACAACACGCGCACGGCGACCGGCAAATTTCCGCGATTGCCTACGACAGCCGCGCGGTAACGCCCGGAACCTTGTTTGTCGCCATTCGCGGGGAGAAAACCGACGGCAATAAATTTGTGCTCGATGCCGTAGGGCGTGGAGCGATCGCAGTACTCAGCCAGCAGGCCAATCCCGGCACGCTTCCGGCGGATTTTCCGTGGATTCAGGTTGCGGATGCGCGAAAAGCACTGGCAATTTCCGGCGCCAATTTTTACGGGCGCCCCGCGGAAATTCTGAAACTCGTCGGGGTGACCGGCACAAACGGCAAGACGACGATCTCCTATTTAGTGGATTCCATACTGCGGGCGGCGGGATGCGAGACTGGACTGCTGGGCACGATCGGCTACCGCCTGGGTGGAGAATCCGGCCGGCGCCAAACACCACGCCCGAATCACTGGATTTGCAAAGCTTCCTGGCCGAAATCGTTCGTGCCGGGGGCACGCACGCGGTTCTCGAAGCGAGTTCGCACGCGCTGGCGATGGATCGCCTGTGGGGATGCCCGTTTGCGGTGGCCATTTTCACAAATCTGACGCGCGACCATCTCGACTACCACAAAACCCTCGACGAGTATTTTGCGGCCAAGCGGCGTTTGTTTGAGGGTACGGGAGCTGCGGCTCCGGCCACTGGCGTCATCAATCGCGATGATGAATATGGGCGGCAGCTCGTGGGTCTCGCTTCGCGGACGTTGACCTACGGCCTGGAAGCCGGAGCCGACATCACCACGCGCAAGCCCGCGATTTCCCTTTCTGGGATCGAATTCACAGCGGAAACTCCCGCGGGAAAGATTGATATTCGGTCCAATCTGGTTGGACGGCCCAATGTTTACAACATCCTGGCGGCCATCGGTGCCGGAGTGGCACTCGCTCTTCCCAGAGAAGTCATCGCCAGCGGCATTGCGCAGCTTGCGGCTGTGCCTGGTCGATTTGAACGTGTCGAAGCGGGACAGCCCTTTCTGGTCGTGGTGGACTACGCGCACACGGATGATGCATTGCGCAATCTTCTGGTGACCGCACGGGAATTAAATCCGGACGGCCGCATCATTACTCTATTCGGATGCGGCGGAGATCGTGACCGCACCAAGCGGCCGCTGATGGGCGAAGCGGCGGGCCGCGCCAGCGACATTGTGGTGTTGACGTCCGACAATCCGCGCAGCGAAGACCCGCTGCTGATTATTAATGATGTGATTGTGGGCGTGCAGCGCACGGAGACGAAGCTTCTGGTGGAGCCGGACCGCCAAAAGGCGATCCAGGTGGCCCTGGACACCGCGCGTGCCGGCGACATTGTGCTGCTCGCGGGCAAAGGTCACGAGACGTATCAGGTATTGCGCGATCGCACCATTGAGTTTGACGATCGCGAAACGGCGCGCCGCATCCTCAGCAAGGGCGGTTACGGGGATTGAAGTGGCGCAGGCTTTTACCTTGAGCCATTCTGAAGGGCAGCCTGTGGGGTTTAGGTCCTGCAAGGGCTAAAACCGACAGACTAAGGTCTCTCCTACTTCGCGGCAAGGAACGTGCTCTCTACGTAAGGGACGCTGATCCAAGGGTGAACCGAGACCAGTGAAACCCAGCCCCTTGAGGACGCTATGCGGTGGACGGTTAAAGAAGTGGCTGGCGCTTTGGGTGTTACGGCGCCCGGAGGCGTCGACCCCCTGGCCCGGTTGGCCGGTGTCTCGATTAATTCTCGCACCCTGGTTCGCGGCGAGCTTTTCGTCGCGATACACGGACCGCGTCACGATGGACACAATTTTGTCGTGGCGGCGCTGGAGGCTGGCGCGCCGGCCGGCGTCGTGGCGGCGGACCGCCTCGCGCAATTTACCGAGCCTCAGCGTCGCAAGCTGCTCGCCGTCCCGGACACGCTTGCTGCGCTGCAGACACTGGCCCAGGCCGTTCGAATCCGGTGGGGGCGGCGCCTGGCAGCCGTTACCGGGTCGGCTGGAAAAACCACAACGAAGGAAATTCTGGCGGCGCTGCTGGCCGCGCGGTTCCGCGTACTGAAATCCGAAGGCAATCTGAACAACGAATACGGGCTGCCGCTGCAATTGCTGCGGCTGGAGGAAACGGACGAAGCCGCCGTGGTGGAACTGGGCATGTCCCATTCCGGGGAATTAAAGCGTTTGGCGGAGATTGCGCGGCCGGACGTGGGCGTGGTGACGCGCGTTGCGCCCGTGCATCTGGAATTTTTTTCTTCGCTGGAGGAAATCGCGCTGGCCAAGCGCGAACTGATCGAAGGACTGGCGGGGAGCGAGAGCGTGTCTGTATTGAATGCCGATGATCCGCTGCGTGGCGCGATTCTCCGAGGTGGCGCCGGGCCGTGTGCTGACCTACGGGCTTGAGGAGCCTGGCGATTTTTGCGCGGAGAAAATTCAGGATCGCGGATTGAACGGAAGCGGAATTCGATTTTCTCGCTCCCGGGGAACGCATGCGGCTGAGGTTGCCGCTTGCCGGGCGCCATAACATTTCCAACGCGCTGGCAGCGCTGGCCGCGGCGAGCGTCTGGGGCGTGGGAGCGCGCGGAAGCGCAGGCGGTGTTTCCAACGCTCGAAGCCACCGGCATGCGCGGCCGCGTCCTGCAATATGACATCGGGATTTACGGTAATCAACGATTGCTACAACTCGAATCCCGTGGCCCTGGTGGCGATGATCGGCTTGCTGACGCAGCACGCCGGCTACGGGCCGCCACATTCTTGCCGCGGGTGAAATGCTGGAGCTGGGTTCCACTTCCGCTGAGCTTCATCGCGAGGCGGGACGTTCGGCGGCGACTACCGGGAAACTGGACTGGATCATTGGCGTGCAAGGCGACGCTGAGAATTTGGTGCGCGGCGCGATGGAGGCCGGGCATCCGGCGGCGCAGGCAAAGTTTTTTGCTTCCTCCGCGGAAGCCGGCGCGTTTTTGGAAAAGTTAATGCAGCGCGGCGACGTTATGCTGGTCAAGGGTTCGCGCGGCGTGAAAATGGAACGCATCGTCGAAGCGCTCGATTCGCGCTTCGCGCGCTCCCAGGCGGATTCGACTGTCACGGTTGCGAGCGGCACGCCCAAGGAGCGTGCCTGACATGCTCCTCTACCTCTTCTACCACGTGCTGCAGCGCTATTTTCACGCGCTCAACGTGTTTCGCTACATCACGGTGCGCACGGCGCTCGCCAGCCTCACCGCGTTAATGATCACGCTGGTGCTGGGTCCCTGGGTGATCCGGCGATTGCGCTATCTGCAGATCGGCCAGTTCATCCGCGAAGAAGGGCCCAAGAGCCACCAGGCCAAGGCCGGCACGCCGACCATGGGCGGCGTGCTGATCGTGGGTTCCACGGTGATTCCCACGCTGCTTTGGGGCGATCTGCGAAAATTCGTATGTGTGGCTGGCGATTTTCACCATGCTGGTCTTCGGAATGATCGGGTTCATCGACGATTACAGCAAAGTGATGAAGAAGCGGAACCTCGGCTTGACCGGCAAGCGTAAATTTTCGCTGCAGATTCTGGCCAGTTGCACGATCGCGGTTACCCTGCTCACGTTGACGGCCAGCGGCATTTATTCCACGCAGCTGAGCGTGCCGTTCTTCAAGAATTTTCATCCCGACCTGGTCATTCATTCGCTGCTTTCGGCTCGCTACGTCTGGTGGCTGGCTTATTTGCCGTTTCTGATTTTCGTGGCGGCCGTAATTGTTGGTTCATCGAACGCGGTGAATCTTACGGACGGTTTGGATGGCCTGGCGATCGGCTGCGTGGTGGTGGCCGCCGGCGCGCTCACGGTGCTGACGTACGTGACCAGCTTCGCGCGGTTTTCCGCTTACCTGGATATTCAGCACTTCCCGAAGTGGGCGAGCTGACGGTTTTTTGCGGCGCGCTGGTGGGATCGTCGCTGGGATTTCTTTGGTACAACGCGCATCCGGCGGAAGTGTTCATGGGCGACGTGGGCTCGCTGGCGCTGGGCGGCTCGATCGGAATGATTGCCGTGGCCATCAAGCAGGAAATCCTGCTGTTTTTTGTCGGCGGAGTTTTCGTGCTGGAGGCGCTTTCCGTGATCTTGCAGGTGCTGTCGTTTCGCTTGACGGGTAAGCGGATTTTTCGGATGTCTCCGCTGCACCACCATTTCGAACTTGGTGGGCTGGAGCGAATCGAAGATCATCGTGCGCTTCTGGATCTTGGCGCTGGTGTTTGCGCTGTTTTCGCTGACGACGCTGAAATTGAGGTAGCGCATTTGAAACCGGCAATCGAACTCGCGGGCAAGAAGGTTCTGGTGGTGGGACTGGCGCGCACCGGCATCGCCACGGCGCTATTCTGCGCCGAGCGTGGCGCGCAGGTCACCGCTACCGAGGAGCGATCCGAAGAGCAAATCGCTGAGACTGCGGCGAAGTTGCGCGCTGCCGGCGTCACGCTGGAATTGGGCGGCCACCGCCCGGAAACGTTCTCTGATCAGGATTTGATCGTGCCCAGTCCGGGCGTGCCGCCCACATGGCGGCTCTTGCCGCGGCGCATGCGCCACCGGCGTTCCGGTGTGGAGCGAAATCGAATTGGCCTGGCGCTTTCTGCGCGGGCGCCTTGATGCATCACCGGTTCGAACGGCAAGACCACGACCACCTCGCTGATGGGCCACATTCTGGAAATTGCCGGGTTTCCAGTGCAGGTCGCCGGAAACATCGGCACGCCGCTGATCTCGCGCGTGGATATTTCCAGCGACACGAGCTTCACGGTGGTGGAGGCCAGCAGCTTTCAGCTGGAGCTGATCTCCGCGTTCCGGCCGGACATCGCGGTGCTGCTGAACCTTACGCCGGATCATCTCGACCGCCACGGATCGATTCGAAGCCTATGGCCGCGGCAAAAGCGCGCATGTTTGAAAATCAGACGGAGAGCGACGCGGCGGTCATGAACGCGGAGGATGCCGTGGCGGCGCAGTATGCGCCCGCCGCGGCCGCGATTGTTCTGGTTCAGCGGCTCGAAGCGGGTGGCCAGCGGCTGCTATCTTCGCGGCGATGAAATCGTTTTCCGGTGCGACGGCACCGAATCCGTTCTGCTGGGACGCAAGATGATCGGCCTGCGCGGCAGCCACAATCTGGAAAATGTTCTGGCGGCAGCCACGGCGGCGAGGCTCGCGGGAGTCGAACCGGCCGCCATCGCCGAGGGCGTGCGCACGTTTGCGGGCGTGGAGCACCGGATCGAATTCGTGGCCACCATTTCCGGCGTGGAATATTTCAATGATTCCAAGGCCACCAATGTCGACGCCACGCTGAAGGCCCTGGACGCCTTTTCCGGAAACGTGCTGGTGATTCTCGGCGGCAAGGACAAAGGCAGCGACTTTCGCATTCTTCGCCAGTCCTTGCGCAGCCAGGCGCGCATGGCTTTGTTGATCGGCAGCGCCGCCGACAAGATCGAGACTGATCTCGCGGGCGTCGTCCCCGTAGAGCGCGCCGGGACACTTGCGCGCGCCGTGGAAATTGCTTCGCGGCGCGCGCAACCCGGCGACACGGTGCTGCTGGCGCCGGCCTGCGCCAGCTTTGACCAGTTTGACAATTACGAACATCGCGGGCGGGTTTTCAAACAACTGGTCCGGGAACTCGAAAAAGAACACGCGGCGTAAAGCGCCGCTCGGGAGGTTTTCTCGAAATCATGCCCCGGCAAATACAAACCGACCGATGGATGTTTGGTTCGACGCTGGCCTTGTGCCTGGTTGGCGCGGTTATGGTGTTCAGCGCTTCGGCCGTCACGGCGCGCGACCATTACGGCAACGGCTCGCATTTTCTGCTGCGCCAGCTGCTCTGGCTGGCCATCGGACTTGGCGGAATGATGGCGGTGATGAACCTGGACTACCGCAGATTGCGGCGAGCCGCAGGTCATCTTCACGGCGTTCTGTTGGCGTGCTGGTGATGCTGGTCGGGCGTTTTCTTTCTCGATAAATCGCACGCCACGCATCGCTGGATTCGCCTCGGCCCGGCCAGCATGCAGCCCTCCGAACTCGCCAAGCTCGCGGTGATTTTTTATCTGGCGTGGTTTCTGGAGATGCGCCGCCGGCCGGATGAGTTCTGGCATGAACGATCTGGAAGCACACGATTCTTCCGGCGGTGGGGCCGGTGCTGGCGCTGGTGGGTCTGGTGGTGTTGGAGCCGGACCTGGGCACGGCCGTGGAAATTTTCACTCATCGCGGTGGCCATGCTGTACGTCGCCGGCCTGAACGGGAAATACATTGTCGGTGCGGGCGCTGGCGGCGCTGCCGATCGTTTACCTGCTGATCGTGCGCGTGTCCTACCGCTATGAGCGCGTCGTGGCGTTTCTGAATCCGACGTCGGACCCGCAGGGCCACGGATTTCAATTGCTGCAATCGCTGATCGCCGTGGGTTCGGGCGGATTCACCGGCGTGGGCTTGATGGAAAGCAAGCAGAAATTATTTTATTTGCCGGAAGCGCACACCGATTTCATTTTTGCGGTGTTGTGCGAAGAGATGGGATTCATCGGCGGCGCGCTGGTGCTCGCGTTTGTTTGTGGTTTACGGCTGGCGCGGGATTGCGCGCCGCGTTTCAGCGCGCCGGATGACTTTGGCCGCTTCGCGGCGCTGGGCATCACGGTGATGGTCATCAGCCAGGCCCTGATCAATTTGGGCGTGGTGCTGGGCATGATGCCGACCAAAGGGATTCCGCTGCCGTTCATCAGCTATGGCGGATCGAGTTTGCTGGTGATGCTGCTGGCCACCGGCGTGCTCCTGAATATCAGCCAGCAGGCGGATTGATGTCGAGTGCGCAAGATTAGCGTGAATGGCATGGCGAAATTCCAAGGGCGCCGCGAATCGTCAGAAACTGCTGACGCGGAAGGCGGCGAAATTGAAGCTGCTGATCGCCGGAGGCGGCACCGGAGGCCATGTATTTCCAGCGCTGGCCATCGCGCGGGAATGGATGTCGCGAGAGCGCGAAAGAGAAGTGGTGTTCGTCGGAACGAAACGCGGAATCGAAGCGCGGCTGGTGCCGGAGGCCGGATTTCCGCTGGAAACGATTCGCTCGGCGGGGCTCAAGGGCATGGGCGGGTTGAAACTTGCGCGCAAATCTCGCAAGCTGGCGCCGGCGATGTGCGATTCCTTCGCGATTCTGCGGCGGCATAAATTTGTAGCCGCGCTGGGCGTCGGAGGATATGCCGCCGGACCGATGATGCTTGCGGCCATGCTTGCGCGGGCTGCCCACAGTGATCTTTGAGCCGAATGCCGAGCCCGGATTTACCAATCGGGTGCTGGCGCGCATGGTGACGCGCATTGCCACGGCCTACGAGAGGCCGACCAAGCTGTGGGGAGCAAAAGCGACGCTTACCGGCATTCCCGGTGCGCCCGGAATTTTTTGCTATCGCCGCGCGGGCGCCGGCCGAGCCGTTTCATCTTCTGATTACTGGCGGCAGCCAGGGCGCTCTGGTCATCAATCGCACGCTGGTGGACGCCGCTGGATTTACTGGCGGCGCACAAAAATCGCATCTCCATCGTTCACCAAACCGGTGAATGCGACTATAATGCGGTGCGCGTGGCCTATGCGCGACGCGAAATCAATGCGGAGGTTTTGCCTTTCATCGGAAACATGGCGGAGAGATTTGCCCAGGCGGATTTGATCGTCTGCCGCGCGGGCGCGATCACGGCCGCCGAAGTCGCGGCGGCCGGACGCGCCGCCATCTTCATCCCCTTCGGAGCCGCCACCGACAGCCACCAGTTGCGCAATGCCCAGGAAATGGAACGTGCCGGCGCGGCGCGCTTGATTGCCGGAGCCCGCAGCTCACCGCGCGAACGCCTGACGCAGGAAATTTTTGCGATTGTTGGACCGGCCCGCCGAACTGCAAGCCATGGCGGCCACGCGCGCGGCAGTTGGCGAAGCCGCACGCCGTGCAGGAAATCGTCGATTTGATCGAAGGGATCTGCGCCGACCATGATGGTGACGTTTCACAATTTCAAACGCATTCATCTGGTCGGCATCGGCGGCATCGGCATGAGCGGAATTGCCGAAGTGCTGCTGACGCTGGGCTATTCGGTTTCCGGTTCGGACGCGAAATCTTCGCCCATTACCGAACGATTGCTGAATATGGGTGCGGAAATTTTCGAAGGCCACCAGGCCGAGCACGTGCACGGTGCGCACGTCGTGGTCATGTCCTCGGCCGATTCGCAGCGACAATCCGGAAATCGTGGAAGCCGCACCGCCTGAAAATTCCGGTCATTCCGCGCGCGGAAATGCTGGCGCGAGTTGATGCGCCTGAAATATGGCATCGCCATCGCCGGAGCGCACGGCAAGACCACGACCACGTCGATGACGGCCTCGCGTGCTGGCCGCGGCGGGCCTTGACCCCACATTCGTCGTCGGCGGGCGGGTGAATCACACTGGCTCCACCGCGCGCCTGGGCCGCGGCGAATACATGGTGGTGGAGGCCGACGAAAGCGACCGCACGTTTCTGCTGCTTGCTCCCGTCGTCGCCGTGGTCACCACCATCGACCGCGAGCATCTGGATCACTTACAAATCGCCTGGAAGAGATTCAGGAAGTTTTCACGCAGTTTGTCAATCGCGTGCCGTTCTACGGCGCCGCCGTTCTGTGCCTGGACGAGCCCAACGTGCAGGCCATCATTCCGCAACGTGAAGCGGCCGATCATCACATACGGCACCTCCAGCCAGGCCGACCTGGTGATCAGCGAAATCGAACTGCTGGGCCTGGATAGCGAGTTCCGCCTGACGTATCGCGGCGACGACCTCGGCAAATTTCATTTGCACGGATCCTCCCGGGCATCCACAATGTGCGCAATGCCGCGGCAGCCGCAGCCGTCGCGCTGTATCTTGAATGTGCCCGTCCGAATTGATTCGCGTCGGACTTGGCGAAATTCGCCGGAGTCGGGCGGCGGTTCGACGTCAAGGGCGTGATCAACGACATCACCCTGATCGACGACTACGGCCACCATCCGGTGGAAATTCGCGCCACGCTGGAAGCTGCGCGCGTGTGCCAATTTGACCGCATCCTGGTGCTGTTCCAGCCGCATCGCTACACGCGCACGCAAGCATCTGTGGGATGAGTTCTGCCGCGCCTTCAACCAGGCCGACATGCTGGTGCTGACGGATATCTATGCCGCGAGCGAGCCGCCGATTCCGGGCATCACCGGACAGGCTCTGGCCGAAGCCATTCGCGCCGCCGGGCACAAAAATGTCGTGTTTCACAGCTCCATGCAGGAGGGGATCGAGGAGTTGCTGCGCGCGGCGCGGCCGGGCGATGCGATTCTGACGATCGGCGCGGGAAACGTGAGCCGCGCGCCGGGCGAATTGGCGATTCTGCTGAGCAAGGCTGCGGCATCGCACGCAGTCCGGCGCGTCGAACAGCTCGCCTGTGGATTAGTCATGGGCGACGACCTCAGCTGAAGTGCAATCGCCATGAAATTGATCGAATCCCAATGATCGCGGCCTCGCCGCGTTGGACGTCAAGCACCGGGTCGCTGTGTCGCTCGCGCCGAAAGAACGTCGCTGGGCATCGGCGGAACCTCCGATATGCTGCTCGATTCAACAGCACGAAGCCCTTCCCGCCCTGGTGCAGCCTGCTGAACCAGGCCGGACGTGCCGCACCGTTTCCTGGGCGGCGGCAGCAACGTGCTGCTGCCCGACGGCGAATTGCCCTGGGTGATCCTGCAACTGGCGCGGCAGGACCCGGACGTGCGTTTTGAAGGCAATAACGGTCATGGGTGGATTGCGCTGCCGACCTCGGCCGCACGGTCACCACCTGCGCGAAACACGATCTGGGAGGCATGGAGGGCCTGATCGGCGTTCCGGGAACGATCGGCGGCGCGCTGCGCATGAACGCGGGCGCCTACGGCACGCAGATCGGAACGTACGTGCGCGAGGTGCGAGTGTACCGGGCGGCCGCCGGACGGATCGAAATTTTGCGACGGCGCTGAAATAAGTTTTGAATACCGGCACACATCGTTTGCGCCCGATGATATTATGCTTGTCGGTGCGACTGGAACTTCCGTCCAAACCGTACAGCGAAATTCTTCAAGGAATTCGCATCTGCAATGAAAAGCGGCGAGCCAGTCAGCCACTCAATCAAAAAAGCGCAGGATGCATTTTCAAAAATCCGCCGGGCGGATCCGCCGGCCGCATGATCGATGAGCTGGGACTGAAGGGCCACGCGGTGGGCGATGCTCGCGTCAGCGACCGCCACGCCAATTTCTTCGTCAACGCCGGACACGCCACGCGCGCCGACATGCTCGCGCTGATTGCGGACGTGCGCGGGCGCGTGCGTGACCGCTACGGCGTGGAGTTGGAAGAAGAAGTGATCGTGTGGAAGGCACGGTGAGGCCGCAAAGCCGTGAAAAATCATGAGCGCCGAACCGGATTACCTGCCCGCGGATGCGTTGGCCGAGGAAGAGCCCAAGTATCTGCGCCGGCAGAAGCCGGTGGAGATTCGCAAGCGCAAGTTCAGCCGCAAGGCCTGGCCGATGTATCGCCGCGTCCTGGCCGCCGGCATCGTCGCGCTGGTTGCTGGCGCTGGGACTTTATGAAGCCGCGTCTTATTTTCTGTATTCGCCCGCGGTGATTTTAAATGGCGCGGACCAGATTGAGATTACCGGCAACCGCTACGTGCCGGCCGAGGCAATTGTGGAGAAATTTTCCGCGGACATGGGGCACAGCGTGGTGCGCGTTCCGTTGACCGAGCGCCGCAAAGCGTTGGAATCGCTGCCTTGGATTGAGCAGGCTGCGCGTGCAGCGCGTGCTGCCCAATCGCATTCGCGTCAGACGTCACCGAGCGCACGCCGGTCGCGTACCTGCGCTCCGCCGGGGATCTTTTCCTGGTGGATTCCCACGGCGTGATTCTGGAGCGGCCCAGCGAGGGCGACTTCCGTTTTCCCGTGGTGAGTGGTCTGGTCGAAGCGATGCCCGGGGACGCGCGAGAGCAGCGTATGAATCTGTTCGTGCAATTCATGAAGGAAATTGAGGCCGCCGCAGCCCGGCGCCGACGACCATGTCAGCGAGGTGGATCTCTCCGATGCCGCCGACGTGCGCGTCACACTCACCGGTCTGGGCTCCGGTTCGGCGAACGCTGCGCCCGGTGCTGGTGCATTTCGGCGATTCCGATTTTGCCAATCGCTATCGCTTGTTGTCCGAGAATGTCGACCAGTGGCGCGCCAGCGCCGGCGGCATTGATTCGGTGGATTTGCGATTTGCGCGGCAAGTGGTCGTAAATCCGGAATCACGCCCGGTTCCGGCCGAGCGCGCCGCGGGCGTGCATCCGCGGCACGCGCCAAAGCAGGCCGCAGCACGTTGCAGCAAGCGACGTTAGGATCGTTTTGCGAATATTTTGATTTTTTCGAGGGTCCCGGATTGGGCGCGCTCCCCGTTCGCAATCCGGTACGTAGAAGGAGTAGCAGGTTGACAAAAAAGTAACAGGTACCTGGTCGCATTGGATCTTGGCAGCACCAAAACGTGCGCGGTGATTTGCGAATTGAACGAGCTGGCGTGAAGTTCGTGTCCATGGGTGCGGCGGAATCGAAGGGTTTACGCAAGGGACTGATCGCCAACATCGGCGCGGCGGCGACCTCCATCCGCCGCGCGGTTGAAGAAGCCGAGGGTGTCGCCGGAGTTCCCGTGGAGCGCGCGATTGTCGGAGTGGCCGGCAGCCATCGTTCGCGGCGTCAACAGCCGCGGCGGCGTCACGCTGGGACATCGTCCGCGCGATATTCATCGCGACGACGTTCGCCACGCCGTGGATGCTGCGCGCAACATCACGCTTCCCGAAGATCGCGCCGTGCTGCACGTGCTGCCGCAGGAATTTCTACTCGACGCGCATGACAATATTCGCGATCCCATGGGCATGGTGGGGCAGCGCCTGGAGGTCAACGTCCACCTGGTCACCTCCTCGGCCTCGGCCATGCAGAACCTGGTGATTGCCGTGAACCAGGCCGGCATCGAAGTCGCCGACACGGTGCTGGAGCCGCTGGCGTCCGCCGAGGCCAGCTTGACGCAGGATGAACGCGAATGGGCTGCTGCCTGCTGGACATCGGCGGGGGCACGACGGAGCTAGTGGTATTTGTCAACGGAATGCTGCGTCACGCGGCGGCGATTCCGGTGGGCGGCGATCATTTCACCAACGATCTGGCCGTGGGCCTGCGCACGCCGATTCCCGAAGCCGAGAAAATCAAGCGCGAGCACGGCTGCGTGTTCAGCGACTTAATTCTCGAAGACAATGCCGATTGAGATTGCCAGCGTCGGCGACCGCCCGCCGCGCACAGTATTTACGCGCATGCTCAATGAAATTCTGGAGCCGCGAGCCCAGGAATTGCTCTCACTGGTGCGCGACGAATTGCAGCGCGGCGGATTTCTAAACATGATTCCCGCCGGCCTGGTGCTGTCCGGCGGCGGCGCGCACCTGAAGGGTCTTGTCGAGCTGGCCGAGCACATGTTTCATTTGCCGGTGCGTGTGGCGATTCCACGCGGGCTCGAGGGCATGCCCGAGGAACTTTCCCAGCCCGAGTATGCAACGGTGGTGGGTTTGCTAATGTACGGCGCGCGCGCCCGGCGCCAGGCGGCTCAACGGCCCGACGAATTTTGTAGCGAAAATTAAGAGCATGTTCGCCGGCGCGTAATGCGCAAAACTCCGGCGCGGCAGGGCCAATTTTCTGCGGGAGGAGACAAATGGCAAAAGAAACGGGAATCCGGATTTCCTTTAGCGAAGAAAATCGCAGCAGGGCGCCAAGATCAAGGTGATTGGCGTGGGCGGCGGAGGATGTAACGCCGTCAACCGCATGATTCGCGCCAAGGTCGAGGGCGTGGAATTCATCGCCGCCAACACCGATCTGCAGGCGCTCAAGCTGTCGCAGGCGCCCATTAAACTGCAGATCGGCGGAAAGCTCACCAAGGGATTAGGCGCCGGCGCCAATCCCGAGGTGGGCCGTAAGGCCGCACTCGAGGACACCGACAAAATCATAGAAGCCCTGGAAGGGTCGGACATGATTTTCCTGACCACCGGACTTGGCGGGGGCACCGGCAGCGGCGCCGCGCCCGTGGTGGCATCGCTGGCGAGCGAACTCGGCGCGCTCACCGTTGCCGTGGTCACCAAGCCATTTGCTATTTGAAGGCAAGCGCCGGCAGCAGCAGGCCGAGCAGGCGCTTTCCGAACTGGTCGGCTGCGTCGACACCGTCATCGTGATTCCCAACGAGCGGCTGATGGAAACCGTGGAAGCGCGGCACCAGCTTTTTCGAGGCGTTTCGCATCGCCGACGACATCCTGCGCCAGGCCGTGCAGGGCATCAGCGACATCATCACCATTCCCGGGCATCATCAACCGCGACTTTGCCGACGTTCGAACCATCATGCAGGGACAGGGGTATGCGGTGATGGGCACCGCCGTTGCTTCCGGAGCCAACCGCGCGGTCGAAGCCGCCAACCGCGCCATCAACAGCCCGCTGCTGGAAGACAACTCGATCCAGGGCGCCCAGGGCATTCTCATCAATATCTCGCGGATCGTCCAGCCTCACGCTGACGAAGTCCACGAAGCCTCCTCGGTCATTCAAAAGGCCGCGCATGAAAACGCCAACATTATTTTCGGCGCGGTGATGGACGAAAACATGAAGGAGCAGGTGAAAATCACGGTCATCGCCGCGGGATTCCGCGAAGCGGCCCGCCGCCAGCCGCACAGAAGCCCTACGTATCTGCCCAAGACCTGGAAGGCAGGGCGCGAGGAAGAGCCGGTGATGGACGTGGTGCCGCAGGAGATTCCCCAGGAAGCGCCACGGCCTGCGGTCAATGAAGTGATTCACCAGGAAAATACCACGGCCGCGGACGATCTGGACGTTCCCACGTTTCTGCGGCGTGCGGCGCAAAAGGCGTAGCGCCAGTTTCGCGTAAAATGTTTCTCGGGCGTTCCGGTTCCGCCGGGACGCCTTTTTCTTTGCAGAACAGACTTCGGCGTGTGGGGTTTCGTGCTTGCGAGGACACAACCCCACAGACTGAAGTCTGTGCCACCCAAGCCTGCGAGATTGATATCCGCGTAATGGGCAAAGCGTGCCGCGCATTGCCCACACCGAAATGAATTCTTGCCCACCCTGAATAGAAGCGTGCCACGCCAATGACGCCCGGCGCGCTGCTACGCGTTGAAAGCTGATCGATTACGACTTCGCTGGAAGTCGCGCGATTGTGGCATGCGGCTTGCCTGTAGGAATGCGCGGTCCGCTCGATGCCGAGCCGGCTAAAGTAGGCGGCGATTCCGCCGATTACTACAGTAAGCCAGCTTCGGCCCAGCGAAGACCGACTTGTTTTTTAGATTCGTGGACGAGGTGCAGACATGTCAATCATCGGGATTCTGGCCAGCAACCTGTTTTCTGCGGGAGCCCAGAGCAGCCAGAATACGCAGAGTAACCAAAACACGCAGAACTCGCCGTCGAATTTCCAGCAGATCAAAACGGAATTTCAACAATTGGGCAGGACTTGCAGTCCGGAAACCTGACGCAGGCGCAACAGGATTACGCCACACTGTCGCAAAACATATCGGGAGCGACGCAGTCCGGCATCAACCCGGCCTTGCAGGCGTTGACACAACTGGGAAAGGATTTGCAGTCAGGAAACCTGGGGGCCGCGCAACAGGACTATTCCACGGTGCAGCAGGACGTGCAGCAGAACACCGCCCAGGTGAGAGGCCACCATGGGCATCATCGTCACCATGCCGAAGGCTCGCAATCCGCGTCGGCTGCCTCGCAACAGAGCAACGCCATCAACCAGGCTTTCGGCGCTCTGGCGCAGGATTTCCAGGCAGGAAAACTTTCCGGCGCGCAATCCGCATTCGCGACCTTGACGAGCGATCTGCAGCAGATCGGCGGGTTCTTCACCGGAGGCTCGAGCGGGTCTTCCGGTACCACCGCGCCTTCGAGTACGGCCAGCCTGAACGTCAGTGCTTGATTTCCAGCCCGCACCCCGCCACCCATCACGCCCAGATTCCACGCTCAAAAACGCCGCGTCTGATTCGGCCATGCGTCCTGAGGTACACTCGAACGCATGGCCGATCCCGTCCGAGTCCGTGCGGAAATTCTGAGGGAAATGCTGCAGCACGCGCGCCGCGAATCACGGCAGGGAGTGCGGAATACTGGCCGGCCGCGACGGCAGATTGCCGCTATTTTCCCGGCGACGAACGCCTTGGCGAGCGCTACGGTCTACGAAATTGCGCCGCGCGAATTGTTTCAATTCTTTCGGCGATGCGCGACCAGGGCTTGACGCATCTCGGGCAGTATCATTCGCATCTGTTGAATGAAAATGTTCCCTCTCCGACGGACATCGAGCAGGCCGGGTATCCTGACCACGCCTACTTCATCGTTTCGCCGCGAGCGGATGCGCGAAACTCGGTTCGCGCGTTTTCGATTCGAGGCAAAAGCGTTGTGGAGCTCGAAGTTGTTTCGGTGATGGCGTAACCGGAGATACAAAACACGGATTTCAACGCGGAAAATACCGAGAAAACGGAGAAACGCCGGCAAAGCCTCGACCGTGCACGGCACTGCGCAAGGAATACAACTTATCTCTCATTTCCGGGTGTCCTGTGT
>CAVOIX010000010.1:0-62227 GCA_963695945.1 uncultured Acidobacteriota bacterium
TGGACAGGGTTTGCGTAGCGCCGGTGTCCCGCCGCCCAAGCTTTAGTATGTTGCTAGGAACGAGGCGGGACATCAGCGCCACGCCTGCCGCTCATTTCCAACTGCTTTTTTCTCGCAACAAGCTCCTGTTGCAAACGATCGCGTACGCCTTCCGCCAACCGCGAAAGGTCCATCAAATCCTCGATGTCCCGCAGCGGCAATCCGGTCACTAGTTCCGGCGCACAATCGCTGGGGGCGTGCGGATGGCGCAGTAAGGCCACGCGAATATTCACAAGCCTGCGCCACCTTTCGTGCCGCGCTACGGCGCCAACAATCCGCGGCGGAAGCGATTCTTTGGATAGTGTCTTCAGCAGTTGCGACTCGGTGAGAAATGCGTTGTCGAGCGCCACGCGCGCCACCTGTTCGGGCCCATGCGCGACGAGGCCGGCGGCAATGCGCGTCGAACCGCGCCGCGCCAGCATCATTTTCTGCCCCAGCGGCAACTGCGGCAATTGCGCCAGGACCCGCTCATCCGCCAGGCGACGAAGTTCCATGGACGATCCCGGCAGGAGACTGATGCGCACCAGATCCATCAAGTGCAACTCGCGCAGCAGGCGCATGGCGATCAGGCGCGGAGTGTGCGGATGCGCCGCTAGTCCGAGTCGCACGCGGTACGCCGCGCGCCAGGTCTTCCGTTTGCTGATTTCCTCAAGCAGCACTCCGGAGAGGTCTTTGCGCTCCAAGAGCAAACACACATGCGTTTCATCGAAGGCCGGATTTTCGATCAAGGAACGGAGTGCATCCTCGCTGGATGACGCCAGCAACGCGGGAATATCTGCGACGGCCGCCAGGCGCGCGGCCTGCACGTCGATGCGATTTTCAGACGCCATGAGATGCGGCTTGCGACGGCGAGTCGGACAGGCGCGCGGCCATTCGCGCCGCGCCAATCGCCGGAGAAATTTCCAGCCGCGAGATTTTCGCCCGCAGTGCGCCGCTGCTGAGGACGGAATCCAGCAGCGAGTCCAGCATCCGGCTATGACCAAACACCCCGCCGCATTTCACCAGTGAGAACTTCTGGTTTTTAAGATCCAAACGCCGGATCACGGTCATTGCCAGATTGCCCAGTCCGATCGCCGAAGCGAACAGGATTTCCTTCGCGGCGTCATCTTCGGCATTGGCGGCGGCCGCCACCACCGGAAATAATTTTGGAAACACATCGTCCGGCTGATTCATGATCCGGAGCGTTAGCTCGTCCCAGTCCGTGCAATGCAGCGCGATGGGAATCGTTTGCGACATTTCCGTGGCCGGGGCATCTGTATCTCTGGCGCGCGCCACCGCGGACACGGCGCGACGCCCGATCTCGAACGAGCTGCCTTCATCGCCGATCCACGGTCCGTAGCCGCCTGCGCGCGCAGTTTCGCCCGCGGCATTGCGCCCGAAGGCAACCGATCCCGTGCCGGAGATAAGCGCAACTCCAACCCCCGGACCAACAGCCGCCTCGAGCGCTACTTCGTAATCGGCCGCAACATGCGTCTGCGCTTCCGGGAATTCGTCCGACAGGAATTGCGCCATGCGCACGATAACGGCTTCGCGGCCCGCGCCCGCCAGTCCCGCGCAGACTCGTTTGATTTCGGAGCGAGGAATTTTTGCCGCCGCGATGGCTTCCGCGGCCGCTTCGCGAAGAGAGGAAATTGTGGCGTCATATCCGCATCGCAGCGGATTCGACGGTCCGCCGCGGCCTTCGCCCACGGCGGTTCCGCCGACATCGAGCAAAACACACTCCGTCTTGGTGCCGCCGCCATCAAAGCCCAGCGAGTAAGTCATGTCACCTCACCACGCGCCTGACTGAAAACCCTGAGATCAGCAACCCGTGTAACGGCGAGGCAGATCCTTCCTTATCGGTCCCCGCACTCGGTCACTCCCGGGCAGGCGCTTGACGCCGCACTCCTACCCACCTATTATCGCCACGCCTTCCACATGCGCCTGACCGCTCTGGACCTTGCCGTCATCCTTGCCTACCTGGCCGGTATTACTCTACTCGGCATTGCTTTCCGCCGCGGGCAGAGCAGCGTGCGTGATTATTTCCTTGGCGGACGCACAGCACCCTGGTGGGCCCTGGCATTATCGATTGTGGCAACGGAAACTTCCACGCTCACGATCGTCGGTACGCCAGCGTTGGCCTTCGCAGGAAATCTCACGTTCCTGCAGTTCGTCTTTGGATACCTGGTGGGCCGCGTGGTGATCGTCCTGTTGTTCCTTCCGCACTACTTCCGCGGAGAATATTATACGGCTTACCAAATGATGGAAAGGCGGTTTGGCGCAAAGGTAAAGGCCGTCGCGGCGTCCACATTTCTGGTGACCCGCGTGCTCGCCGAGGGCGTGCGCGTAGCGGCCATCGCGCTGGTAGTCACCGCCGCGCTGGGCACCGCGCAGCGCGCCTCCATTCTGATCATCATGGCCCTGGTGTTGATCTATACGTTTGAAGGCGGCATGAAGGCCGTCATCTGGACCGACGTTGTGCAATTCGCGCTGTATATTTCGGGTTCGCTTGCCGCTTTTGTTTTGCTTCTGCACCAGATTCCGGGAGGCTGGCAAACGGTCGTTCAGCTGGCTGCTCCGGCACATAAATTTCGCGTATTCGATTTCTCATTCAGTCTCACGAATCCAGCCAAGTTGTATACGTTCTGGTCAGGAGTGATTGGCGGCACATTTTTCACCATGGCCAGCCACGGCACCGATCAGACCATCGTGCAGCGCCTGCTGGCAGCCAAATCGGAACGTGAAAGTAAACTGGCATTGCTTGCCAGCGGCGTGATCATTCTCCTGCAATTCGCTCTGTTTCTGGTCCTGGGAGTAATGCTCTACGCATGGCATGGCGCGCCCGCCGTGATTCCCGGCCACAGTTACGACTCCGTTTTTCCTGACTTCATCGTCACCGCCATGCCCAGTGGCGCAAGAGGAGCGATTCTCGCCGCCATCGTTGCCGTCGCGATGTCTAACGCCAGCGGCTCGCTTAATTCGCTGGCGGCATCGAGCGTCATCGATTTTCAACAGCTGCATGGCCCGCAACAGATGGAGGAAAATCCAAAGCGCCTGTTGCGCCGTTCGCGTTGGATGACCGTCGCATGGGGAATCCTGCTCGCCGTCCTCGGCACGGTGCGGTGGGGACCGATGCTGGAAGCGGGGCTGACGATCGCGGCCATCACGCTGGGCAGCCTGCTTGGACTTTTCTTGCTGAATTTTCTCTTCGCGCGAGCCATGGCCCCGGGAGTCCTCACTGGCATGTTCGTCGGCCTCGCGGTAATTCTTTATGTCCATTTCCGCACTGCGCTCCTGTGGCCGTGGTACGTGCCACTCAGCGCGGGCGTCACATTTTTGACCGGCATGCTCGTGAGCCTTGGCACTGGATCGGCGGTCGCCGCAGGCGGGACGAGATGAATTCGTTCGAAGAACTCACTGCCCCGATGTTCATTCCCTGACATTTTCGATTGGCGGCTTCCGTGGCGCAGGCTTCAGCCGGTGGGGTTTGGTTGTCGCACGGACAAACACCCACAGGCTGAAGCCTGCGCCACCATACGCCGCCGCACGCGCCGGCAGCCATTCTGCAGTGCGAAACAATGCCGGCCGCGACTTGGTGGCTAAGCGATCAACTACGTTCGCCTATTCGCCTCGCATTGAGTTTTTGGAATTGGAATTTTTTTATGCGGCGGGCTGCGTTCGAAGCCATCAACCTGCGGCCACAACGCGCGCCACGAGCGAATCCGATTCGAAGGACCAGCGGCCTCGCTCTTTCCCTTCATGGATCGCATCCGCAAGAACCGCCAACCCGGCGGCCAGGCGAGGCCCGGGCCGCGAATAATAGCCCGAAGCCTCTACGACAAACACGCGGCCATTCTGGACGGCCGGCAAGTGGTTCCATCCCTCCGGCAATGGCAGGTTGCGAAACTCCTTCTCGGCGGATGCGAGGCTGTAACCGCACGGCATGATGACGATCGCGTCGGGCTGCGTTGCCAAAGCGTCCTTCCAATCGACACGGAAGGAAGGCTTTCCCGCCTGGCCCAGAACATCGAATCCGCCGGCGCGCGCCACCATTTCCGGCACCCAATGCCCCGCTACATATGGCGGATCGAGCCATTCAAGGCAGAGGACGCGCGGTTGATCCAACCCAGCGACCGAGCGCTCGACGGCCGCAATACCCTTTTCAAATTCTGCAACTACCGCTGCCGCCCGCTCGGAGCATCCTGTTGCTTCTCCCACGGCGCGAATATCCGCGCACACGTCCGCAAGCGAATGCGGATTGAGCGTAACGACTCGCGGCTGGCGTTCGAGATGAGCGAGAGCCGCCGCAAGATCGTCCGGCGTGGCGGCGCATACATGGCAAAGGTCCTGGGTCACGATCAGATCGGGTTTGATTCGGTTCAACAGTTCAAAATCGACGCTGTAGAGACTTTCGCCGCGCTCCAGAAATTCGCGCACCTGCCGGTCGATCGCCGCAGCGCTTTCCGTATGCGTGATGCGCGACTTGATGAGTACGGGTTTGGATTTTGCCTCCGAAGGGAAATCGCATTCGTGGCTGACACCGGCCACCTGATCGCCCAGCCCCAGCGCAAACAAAATCTCGGTGGCCGAAGGCAGCAAGGAGCAAATCTTCATGTTCGGCAATGTATCACGAGCCGTGGAGCGCCGGCATCAGGCTCGGGCCGAGGCGATATCGCCGCCAGGTTTTTTGCTTCACCAAGGGTGATAGAAAACCGCCGGGTCCTCCGGCAGCCAGGCTAGCGGCACGCCGATACGAAATCCGCTCTATTGGTAGAGCAAATACTTCATACGCACTTTGCGATACGCCAGGATGTCTTTGTTCCAACTCACTACGATCGCCACGGGATCCGCGGCAGTTTCTAACTGTTCGATGGTCGCGGCATTCCCTATCAACTCGATCATCTTTGCCGCCTCAAATTTTTCGGGATAAAGCTTCGCCAGCGCCGAAGCAATTTCAATGCCCATGCGCGTCGATTGCAGAGCGTCGCGATCGGTCAGCACTACTTTTACTCCCTCACACAACTCGCCCTGGTACAAACCGGAGTTGGGCGTAAATTTGTCCGGCTCAAATCGCACCCCGGGAATTGCGCGGCGATTTAAATTTGCGGCAAGTTCCTCGCCGCGAATCCAGGGCGCGCCCAGCACTCCAAATGGATTGCTGGTCCCGCGCCCCACCGAAACTCCCGCGGCCTGCAGGATTTCCAGCCCGGGATACAAAATGCCGGCCTCGGCGGAACGCAAATTCGGGGACGGATTCACCCAGCGCAGCCCGGTATCATCGAACCACATCCGGCGCTGCCAATTTTGCAGGCGGATAACGTGCAGATCGCAGCCGATCTTTTTGCACGTTGAACATTTTGGCCATTTCGCCGAGCGTCATGCCCATGCGCACAGGCATTGGAAAATAGCCGACAAAATTGGTGCGCTCGCGGTCAAGCAGGGGCCCTTCGATGCGCTCTCCGCCGAGCGGATCCGGGCGATCCAGAACGTAAAACACGAGGTGATGAGCGGCGGCCGCCTCCATCGCATATCCCATCGTCGTGATGTAGGTGTAGAAACGCACGCCCGCATCCTGGACGTCGAAAACCAGCGCATCCAGGCCCTTGAGCATCGCGTCCGTCGGCCGCTCCATGTCGCCGTAGAGGCTGTAAACGGGCAAGCCCGTCGCTTCGTCCGTGGTGGACGACACACGAGCATCGAAATCGCCCCGAATGCCGTGCTCGGGACTGAAAAGAGCCACAAGCTTCACGCCCGGCGCATGCGCCAGCAGATCGATGGTGCTGCGCCCCTTGCGATCGATCCCGGTCTGGTTGGTAATCAAGCCGATGCGCTTCCCCGCCAACGGGGCGAAGTTTGCGCCTCAAACACGTCGATTCCGGCGAGAGTCTGGCCGGCGGGCGAAGTCTGCGCGGCCGCGGAGACGTGCGTTTGAACCCACAGTAGAAAACAGACAAGCATTGATAGAGCCCAGCGCAGTGGAAAAGCTACGGGGATGACTGGTTTTTTTCGGCTCCGCGCACCGGGGGCAATGTGTTTCACCACAGAGCCGAAACTTTCTCGCGAACAATTTATATTGGGAGTTTTCATCAGTGTTAATCTGTGTGCATCCGTGGTCTCAAACGCAATTGTCACGCCCGGAAGCGGGTGCTATATATAATTCCTGCATGCGGGCGACCAACTCGGAATCCGCGCGATGCGAAAACTAAGTCGCTGGCTCCTGCCGCTCGCGCTTCTCTCGATGGCTACCACCGGCAGCACACGACCATCCCTGCGAGCGCCGGCTTCGCCAAAACCCGTAAAACTTTCTCCGGAAGGCGAGCGCTGGGTCTCGCAGACGCTCCACACGATGTCGCTCGATGAAAAAATCGGGCAACTTTTTGCGGTATGGGCGTACGGATCGTTTCTTTCGACCGAGAGCCAAGACTACAGGGACCTTCTGAACGATGTCGAGCAAAAGCATATTGGCTCGTTCGCAATTCAGACACAAGGCTCGCCGCTCGGCGTGGTTCGCAGCCAAGTGTATCCCACCGCTGTCTTAGTCAACACTTTGCAGCGCCACGCCAAAATTCCCCTGCTGGTCGCTGCGGATTTCGAGCGCGGCACATCCATGCGCGTCGAAGAGGGCTCTTCCTTCCCGCATGCCATGGCCGTCGCCGCCACCGGCCGCCCTGAAGACGCTTACACCATGGGAAAAATTACCGCGCTCGAAGCGCGAGCCATCGGCGTTCCGTGGATTTTCGCTCCGGACGCGGACGTGAACAGCAATCCCGACAATCCGATCATCAACACGCGCTCGTTTGGCGAAGATCCGGCGCGCGTCTCGGAATTCGTTGCCGCATTCGTGCGCGGTGTCGAAGAGAACGGCGGCCTCGCCACCGCGAAACATTTCCCCGGTCACGGCGACACCAGCACGGATTCGCACCTCGATCTTCCGCTCGTTTCCAGCGATCGCGCGCATCTGGACAGTGTCGAACTTGCGCCCTTCCGTGCCGCTATCGCTGCAGGAGCAAGCTCGATCATGACCGGCCATCTCACCGTGCCCGCGCTTGAGCCTGATCCGAATGTACCCGCAACGATGTCTCCCAGGATCATGACGGATCTGCTGCGCGGACAAATGGGTTTCGATGGCCTGGTTGTAACCGACGCGCTCGATATGGGCGGCGTGACCGTGCGCTACCCTCCGGGCGAAGTCGCGGTGCGCTCGATTCTCGCGGGAGCGGACGTCCTGCTCGTTCCGCCGGTGCTGGACGCCGCGCTGCAAGCGGTGCGCGAAGCGGTAGCATCAGGACGAATTCCGATGGCGCGACTTGACGAGGCCGTCACGCGCGTTCTTCGCGCCAAGGCCAAACTGGGCCTGAATCAATCGAAGCTTGTGGATCTGGAGGCTATCGCCGGCACGTTTGACCGGCCGGAATTTGACGCGGCGGCGCTGGACGTCGCCGATCGCGGCGTCACCTTGTTGCGCGACGATCAACATATTCTTCCGCTGGATTCCACGAAGCCGTCGCGCGTGCTACTCGTTGCTGTTTCGGGAGACGTCGATCCGTTTCCAGCTGGAAATCTGGAAAGCGAGATTCGCTGGCGCGTCGATTCCCTGGCCAGCGTGCGCATGGACACGCGTTTCGTTCGCGCGGATACCGTAAAACTTCCCTCGCCGGACACGTATGACGTCGCGATTGCCGCTATTTTCGTGCGCGTGGCCGACCGCAAAGGCAGCATCGGTCTTCCTGACGACGAAGCCGCGGTTGTCGATCGCCTCCTCGCCGCCGGAAAACCTGTGGTCGTCGCATGCTTTGGCAGTCCGTATCTGGCGGAGCGATTCCCTGCCGCGAAGACGTGGATCGCTGCCTTCAGCACCGTCGATGTGGCGCAAATGGCCGTGGGCCGAGCAATCTTTGGGCAAATTGCCGTCACTGGTAAACTACCGGTTCATATCCCGGGCGTAGCTTCACTCGGCGGAGGACTCGCTGTCCCTGCGCAACCCATGGAGTTGCGTGAGGCGGACGCGAAATCGGAGGCGAAATTGCAGCGCGCGTATGATGTGCTCGATCGGGCCGTTGCCGATCATGCGTTCCCCGGAGGGGTGTTGGCGGTCGGCTACCGGGACGAGTTGACCGTGCACGAATTCGGGCGGCAAACTTACGATGCAAAATCGCCGGCCGTCAATGTGGATACAATCTACGATGCCGCTTCGCTGACCAAGCCGGTGGTGACCGCGACGCTGGTCGCCAAGCAGGTGGAGGCTGGGCACATCGGTCTCGACTTACCCATCGCGCGCTATATTCCCGAATGGAATGACGGCCCCAATCCTGACTGGCGCAAACTCGTCACGATCCGCAATTTGCTGACCCACTCTTCGGGACTTCCCGCGCACAAGGAATATTTCCTTACGCTGCATTCCCAGCGCGAATTCATTGATGCAATTTGCCGTGAGCCGCTGGAATACGCGCCGGGAACGAAAACGATTTACTCCGATCTCGGATTCATTCTGCTGGGCGAGATTCTGGAGCGCGCCACAGGGAAAACGATCGATCAACTAGCCCGCGAAGAGATTTTCGCGCCGCTCGATATGGGCAGCACGATGTTCAACCCTCCGAAAAGTTTTCTCGGGCGCATCGCTCCAACCGAAAATGACGCAACGTTTCGCAAGCAACAGGTTCAAGGTGTGGTGCATGACGAAAATGCGTTCGCGATGGGCGGCGTCGCCGGGCATGCCGGAATGTTCACTACCGCGGGCGATCTGGCGGCATTTTGCCAGATGCTGCTGAACGGCGGGATCTACGACTACCACCGGATGCTGAATCGCGCGACCGTTTTACAATTCACCGCGCCACAGGCGCTCGCCAACAATACTGGGACTCTCGGGTGGATGATGCCGACGCCCAATTCCTCAAGCGGCCGCTATTTTTCACCACGCAGCTTCGGCCATCTGGGTTTCTCCGGCACTTCCATCTGGATCGATCCGGATCGCCAGCTGTTCATTATCCTGCTGACCAATCGCGTCTATCCCACGCGCGACAACAACAAAATCGCGGCCGTGCGTCCCGCCGTGCACGACGCCGTAATCGAGTCGCTGGGACTGGCACCGGCGGTAAAATGAGTGCATCGAGCCCTTCCTGTTTACCTGCTTCTCGCAAACTGACCACGGGATCGAATTGAGTGGCGCAGGCTTCAGCCTGTGGCCTTTGTCCTTGCAAGTTCAAAAAACCACAGGCTGAAGCCTGCGCCACGATCCCTTACTTCATTCGCCATTCGTGAAGATTCGGCAACCAAATCCGCTTTCCGGCATGCGAAGATAGTCTCCCGGCTCAAGGCTTGAGAACCGCAATCTGGAACGAGAACCACAATTACCAAAGTAACTGCCGCAAAAGTTCGTAGCGCCGCCAGCTTGTTTTTCCCGACGCAAGGCGGGCCGGCGGCTGATCTTTATGCCGAAGACAAAAAAGACAGCCGGCAAGATGCCGGCGCCACACCGACCGACCGAACAGCGGAATCCACGAACGCGTGGAATCGACGTCAGGTCCATCACCGAAATTTTGCGGATGATCCATCGCGAGGACGCCTCCGTGGCGAAAGCCGTCTCCGCAGCGCTTCCTGCCATTGCGCGCGCCGTGGATGCCATTGCCGGCGCTCTCCAGAGCGGCGGGCACGTTTTTTATGTCGGTGCCGGAACCAGCGGACGCCTCGCCACACTTGACGCCGCTGAACTTCCCCCAACTTTTGGCATATCCCCGCGCATGGTGCAGGCGGTAATTGCCGGCGGACGCCGCGCGCTGACCAACGCCGTCGAGGGCGCGGAAGACGACCGCAGCCAAGGTGCAAAGGATCTTAAAGCGCGCGGCCTGACCGCAAAGGATGCGGTCGTGGGCATCGCGGCAAGCGGTGGAACTCCCTACGTCCTCGGAGCGCTGGAATTCGCCAAGCGAAAAGGCGCAATGACCATTGGCATCACGTCAAACCCGCGGACGCCAATCTCGCAGGTGGCGCGAATCAGCATCGTTACGCCAACCGGGCCGGAAGTGATCACCGGGTCAACCCGAATGAAAGCAGGCACGGCGCAAAAACTGGTCCTCAACATGCTCTCTACCGCAACGATGATTCGCCTCGGACGCGTTTATGACAACTGGATGTTCGGCGTGGCCATGACGAATCGCAAGTTGCAGGCACGCGGGTTGCGAATCCTGATGGAAGCCTCCGGCACGGACGTGGCCGAATCGACACGGGCCCTGCGTCAATCCGGACACAATCTGGGCGCTGCCCTCATAATGCTAAAGACAGGAGCAAGCGCGCGCCAGGCCCTGCGGCTGCTGCGCGATACCCAAAATCATGTCCACAACGCCCTTAACATCGCGGCTAACCGTACCCGGAGAAACACAAACCGCTCGCACAACTCACATGGATAAACTTTTGATTGAAGGCGGAACGCCGCTCGAAGGCTCGGTGCGCATCAGCGGCGCAAAGAATTCCGCGTTGCCGGCCATGGCCGCCGCGCTGCTGACCGACGATCGTGTGGATCTGGAAAACATCCCGCGAGTGCGCGACATCATCACCATGGGTAAATTGCTGGCGCACCTCGGCGCGATCGTCGAAACGCCCGCGATTCCGCCCACCGGCATGAGCATCCAGGCTGAACAGATTAACGGCGCAGAAGCGCCATACGAACTGGTGAAGACCATGCGGGCGTCGATCCTCACGCTCGGTCCGCTCGTCGGGCGCACCGGCCACGCGCGCGTATCTCTTCCCGGAGGATGCGCGATCGGCGCGCGCCCTGTGGACCTGCATCTGAAAGCGCTGGCGCAGATGGGCGCCGAGATTGAAATGTCGCACGGCTACGTGGAGGCGCGCGCGCCGCGCAACGGACGCCTGCCCGGTGGCCACGTCTTCTTCGATAAAATTACCGTCACCGGAACGGAAAATATTTTAATGGCGGCCTCCCTTGCCGAGGGCGAAACCATCATCGAAAATGCGGCGCGCGAACCGGAAGTTACCGATCTCGTGGAACTGCTGATCAAGATGGGCGCGGAAATCGAAGGGGTGGGAACGTCCACGCTTCGCGTGCGCGGAAAGTCAAAGCTGCATGGCGCTTCGCACACCATCATTCCCGATCGCATCGAAGCCGGCACATTCCTCGTCGCAGGAGCCATCACCAACGGCCAACTGGAACTCACACACTGCGCGCCGGAACACCTGGCCTCGGTGATCGCCAAGTTGCGCGAGACCGGAGTGATCATCCGCGAAACGGGTCCCGGCACTTTGCAAGTTCGCGGCGCAAAAAAATTGCTCGCAGCAGACGTGGTCACGGAGGAATATCCGGGGTTCGCCACGGACATGCAGGCGCAATTCATGGCGCTGGCGACGCAGGCGGAAGGATCTTCGGAAATTACCGAGACGATTTTCGAGAATCGCTTCATGCACGCCAGCGAAATGGTCCGCATGGGCGCGAATATTTCCGTCGAAGGACGCCGCGCCGTGGTTCACGGTCCCGCGACGCTTTCCGGCACCAAGGTCATCGCCTCGGACCTGCGCGCCAGCGCTTCGCTGGTTCTGGCCGCACTCGTCGCGCAGGGTGAAACCGTCATCGATCGCGTATATCACATCGATCGCGGCTACGAACGCATCAAGAGAAACTGGCCGGCGTGGGCGCGCTGATTCGGCGCATTTAGCGGCAGTGCGGATGGATTCGCACTACTTGGTGGCTTGTTGCGACTCGAGTTTGGCCAGGAACCGCCTTGCCGCATAATCCTGCTGCCGATCGGTGTCCGAGTTTCAGGAACTGCTGGATCTGCGCAATGGCATCCGCGTTGTCTCCTTCGCGCTCATAAATTTCCGCCAGTAGAAAGTATAGAGACGGCTCAGAGTGTTTGGCGTCAATCTCGACGCCGCGAAGAGCATTTTTCTTTGCCTCAAGGATGTTGTTCAAGTGGAGGTAAGCTTTTGCGCGGAAGTAATAAGGGTACGCATCGCCCTCCGCTCTGAGGTTCAACGCCAGATCCGCCGAGGTCAGCGCTTCTTGCCATTCCTGGTTCCGGACCGAAAATTCCGCCGAGCAAAGGTACGCCGGCAAGTAAGTCGAATCGATGCTGGCGGCGCGAGAACAGGCGGCGCGAGCCTCTTGCGGTTTATGCTGCTCTTCGAGAATCACGCCTAACAATACCCAAGCTGCCGCGTAGTCTCGAAAGTTGTCGATTGCACTCCTCGCGTGCCGCTCGGCCTCTTCAAACTTGTTTTTGTTGGAGGCGTCGCACGCCTTTTCGTACTCGCGCCTGGCCACCGCGGGAACTTTCAATGCCGTAACACTTACGGTGCTGGCTCGCGCGTCCGTCAAGCGCCAGGGAAAGCACTTTTCTTCATCGGCGGCCGGGCTGGAATTGCCTGTTGAGTCGTACACCTTTTCAGGGAACTTCCCGGCTTGTCCGTAAGTTCGCAGGGCGTTAGAAACTTGCTTCTGTGCGCACAAAGGCATGGCGGAAATCGCCATCGCCAGCACGCAGAGGAGCACTTGCTGGTCGACCGGGAATTCAGAAAAACGGTTGCGATCTGGATTCGCTGCGCACCCATTCCGCTGGCGGGTCTTGGGGTTGGAACAGGGCCTCCCGAGCGGTTTGCGGGTAGCCTTCATATCTCGAATGCTAGTCCTTTTTTACGCGGAATCAAGATCATTCGCCGGCGCTGGACCATGGCACAAACTTCCGGAGCAAGCCGGCTCGGGACGTCTCGCCGGTCCTCACACTTCAACGCGATAGTGGTTGGTTACTTTTGCCGCTGACTGCCGGTGTCGACTGCGGCAGTTTGCGGACGTGGATGGCTTGCTCTGCTCCGTAGGCCAGCATCAACAATTCCGGTTCTTCCCAGGGACGAGCTATAAATTCCAACCCAACCGGCACACCGATCGGTGCGTTCGCTGTGGGAGCGGAAAAGCCGGCGGGAACGACGATTGCCGGGAAGCCGGTTAGCGCGGCCAGGATGCCGTTTCGGTCCGGCTGGAACGTCGCGCCAATCGGGACGACCAGGCGCTTTTGGTAGGGGTAAACCAGCGCGTCAAGGCGGTTGCGAGCCATTAAATTGGCCAGATCGATCCGCAAGACGTCGATGTGAACTCGGCGATTGTTGTAATCGGGATCCGATTCATCATGGCCCTGGGCTTGGGCCAAACGCTTTTCGAGCGTGGGATGGTCGTACTGGCCTGAGGCGATAATTTCCGCAAGGGAATGCACCGGAACGGTCGAACCCCGGGTCTCCAGATAACGCTTGATCTGCGATTTGAATTCAAAATTCTCGACGTTAAACTTGTCCAGCAATTCATCTGTATCCAGCGCGGCGTCTTCGACCGAAACGATTTCAGCACCCTGCTCTTTCAATGCACTGATCGCGCCGGCCATCACCCGGTTCACTTCTTCGTAGTCCGGACCGCTGCCAAAACTTGTTTGGAGCACTCCGATCCGCGCACCCTTCAATCCATTCCTGAGATACGCTGTGTAGCTCTTCGGAATATGGCCGACACTCAATGCGGTAATCGGATCGTTCGGATCATATCCAGCCATGGCGTCCAGCATGCGCGCGCAATCGGCTACGTTCCGCGTAATGGGACCAATCGTATCCTGAGTGTAGGAGATCGGCACGATTCCGTCGCGGCTGATTAATCCCGCAGTCGGACGAATGCCCACAAGGTTGTTCGCCGAAGCCGGCGAACGAATCGAACCCCCGGTGTCAGAGCCCGTCCCCACCGCGGCAAAATTCGCGGCTACGGCCGCGCCGGTGCCGCCTGAAGAACCTCCCGGCGTCCTGGTCAAGTCATACGGATTTTTGGTTTGCCCGCCGAGCGAACTGACCGTGATCCCACCTTCCGCAAATTCCTGCAGGTTGGCTTTGCCCACAATTAATGCGCCGTTCTCCCGCAGCCGTGCGACGACGAAGGCGTCCTTCTCCGGCTTCGATCCCTTGAGCAGGATCGATCCCGCGGTTGTCGGCATGTCCGCTGTATCGTAATTGTCTTTCAAGACGATGGGGATGCACCCGAGCGGCTTCAGCTTCCCGCTTCGCTTGAATTCCTCGTCCTTCGCGTCGGCCTGCTGCAAAGCGTTGGGATTGACGTACAGCATGGCGTTGAGCTTCGGGCCTTGCTGGTCGAACTCGCGAATCCGATTCAAGTATTGTTCGACGAGCGCGTGGCAAAGTCAGGGTACCTGACTGCATCGCTTGATGAATTTCACCGATCGAGGTCTCGGTCACCCGAACGACTGCGCGGACGCCCGTCCGGCCACCAGCAGGGGCCAGATTCCAACCAGGATTACGATCGCCGTTCGACGCATACATGCCTCCAGCGCAGGTAGAGTGCTGCTTTCTTTGAAATTCACTTTTTAGCGAAAAGGCGGACCGGCAAAAGTAGTTCTGGGAATCGGTTCTGCCTGCCCGAGCAATCATTGTAGCGGCAGCACGGAATTCCGAGGATGGAAAACTACGGTCTCAGGACGTGGCCAAGACAGCTCATCACCGGCAGTCGGGGATATTTGGGAAACGCCGGCTCGGCGAAGGAACGCTCGCACAGATAAAAGACTGATCCTCGCGCGGATTCAATTTCCCGCCCGTACCGGCAATGGACACACAGCCCGGTATCCGATCGCTCCCTCGAATTATCTTTGCCGGTCATTGGTCGCAAATCTGAGGATATCCCACCGCAGATCAACTCGCTCGAACCGCTTTCGTATAGGAGAGTGACCGCGAGATGTTTGACAAATTGCCTTGCTGAATTTCGCTCTTCAATGATTTGAGTAAGCGGACGCGGAGATTCCACAACTTGTGTTATTTTTGGGCCGGCTCGAAACACCGAGCCGGTTTGCTTCAGCGCGTTCAAGGGGCTCCCTTCAAGATGACTGCCGACAGACTTTCCTCTGGATTCATCAGCGTCGCCATTTTTGCGTTCAGCCTTCTAATGCCCATTCGCGGCTTCTGCCAAAATGCGCCGGCCCGCGCCACCGCTACGTTCGGTCTGCAGACCGCGACGGTGGCTGACATCAATTCCGCCATCGATGCGGGGGCTCTCAGTTCGGAAAAACTAGTCCGCCTTTATTTGAATCGTATCGAGGCCTACGACAAGAAGGGGCCGAAGATAAATTCGGTGATCACCTTGAATCCGAGGGCGCTGGACGAAGCGCGCGCGCTGGACGCCGAGCGCAAGACCAAGGGGCGGCGTTCCCCGCTGCACGGCATCCCGATTGTGGTGAAGGATCTCATCGACGTCGCTGGGCTTCCGACAACTGCCGGATTCAAGCCCTTCGGCGCACCCGTGCCGGAGCGTGACGCGGCGATCATAACGCGCCTGAAGGCAGCCGGCGCCATTATCCTGGCGAAAGTTTCCTGCGAAAACTGGTTTGGATCGGACGGCTTCGGAGCGACGCACCCGATCGGCGCCACTCTGAACCCCTATAACGTCGACTACTACACGGGTGGATCGAGCAACGGCCCAGGGGCGTCGGTTGCGAGTTGGTTTGCCTCCATCGGAGTGGGCACCGATACCGGTGGGTCACTGCAGAATCCAGCGGCCTACAACAGCCTGGTGGGCATGCTGGCCACTCAGGGCTCGGTGAGCCGGGCGGGAATCGTTCCGAGGTCCTTAACCCAGGATCGTGCCGGGCTCTGGGACGCAATGTGTATGACGTCGCCGTCACCATGGGCGCCATGTCTGGTTTCGACCCTGAAGACCTCGACACGCGCGAGGGTCTGGGGCGATATCCGCAAGTCAAATGGGCGGAGCAGCTGACGACGCCGAATCTAGCAAATTCCGTATCGGTGTGTTGCGCGAAGCGATGAGCACTCTGCCCTCCAATACCGAGGTACAGGCGCTGTTCGACACCGCGCTAGAAGACATGCGCAAGGCCGGAGCGCAAGTTGTGGACCCGGTAATGAGCGGCATCGACCTGGCCCGGCAGAGCGAGAGTTCGCCGATTGGCGTTTGGCCCTATGAAGTGATTCTCTCGGGAGACGTCTACCTGAAGCGCTTGGGACCGAACCGGCCATTTAAGACCATGAAGGACATGATCAACACGGTCGGCCCCGAAAAGTTCGTCGACAGCTACGTGATGGCGTTATCGTATCCGCCGCTGGATGAGGATCCCGGATTTCTGCGGCGCTATCGAGGCCGCAAAGCGGTCCGCGAACTGATCGAGAGCCTGCTCGCCAAGTACGATCTGGACGCATTCGTAATTCAGTATGGCTCGACGCCTCCGCTGGCCAAATCCGTCTCTGGGGCCGCTGCGCCAGCTGGTGGACGCGACTCGCGCGAAATTCGCGGCGGCGGCGTGGTAGCTTCCACCGGCCTCCCGGGCATCGTCATGCCCGCGGGCTATACCAAGGATAATCTGCCGGTGGGAATCGAATTCATCGGGAAATCATTCGATGATTTGCGGCTACTTCAAATCGCTTACGGATACGAGCAGGCAACCAGAAAGCGCCGTTCGCCAAGGATTACACCACCACTGCCCGGCGAGAAGTTTGACTATTAAAATCGGCGATCATCGACGCGCTGCGGATTTTGCGGAGAGAGTTTCAAACACCAAAACTGGCTTGCCGCGCTTTCACCCAGCAGCAGATATAGGCAGTGAGACAGAATGGAATGATCCATGCCACCCGGCATTGGTATCGATCGTAGACTCCAGCCGACGCTCCGCAAATCGCCGCGTTAATAATCAGAAATAAAATCCCCCAAGCAAGGAATCGATTTATCCGCGAAAAACCGCCGGTCCAGGCGAGCAATATGCAGGCCAGGGCACTCAGCCAAAAGATCACGACGTGCACGCGAGAAAATGCATTTGTCAGCGGAAGCATCAGGTGGAGATATTGTCTGTCTATCGAGAATGCCGGCAGCTCGCTCGGAAATACTTTTAGAATCATGCCGAAATTGGATTTTCCGGAGTCGCGTTTGCGTATTTCCTCGCCCGTTCGCAGCGTTACAAGCTGATGCAACGTCTGATTCGCACTGCTGATCATGAACTTGAGGGGATAGGAAAGAATCGTTTCATGGACGATAGTATCGATCTCTTCTTCGTGCCCCTCGAGATCACACAGCAGGGGGTGATCGAACATGAATTCATTTTCGTCGTGCGGAAGATGGTTGAGCCATCGGCAGGAAATAAAAGGCCGCTTTGGACAATTTTAGCGAAGGTAGTCTCCTGCCAGTCCATCGCCAAAGAGACGTCCCATCAGGAACTCATTCCTCGAAGGGGACAGCGTAAATCCCTTTGCCATACTCTTATTAAGACTCGCGGTTGTGATGCCTGCAGCGATGATGGGCACAAATAGCCATGCCACAACGGCCCATTCCGGACGGAGTCCAGGCTCGCGACGAGCCCAAATCCTTACAGTGACCAGAGCTGAGAAGTACAATGCCGCTATAGGAAAGAGCGAGGAATGGGCGGCAATGGAGAACGTTAAGATCGTGGCCAGTAGAATTCGTCGCGCAAGACGCAGCTCACTTGCGTAGACCAACAAGTAAGCGCAAAGAAACATCACCCCGGCGAAAACGTCAGGCATGAGTTCCGAGACCACCCAGGGCAAACCCGTTAATGCCGCGAGGACGCAGACGCTCGCAAGCAGGCATCGGTCGATAAAATTCCGGTTCCCCTCCTCAATTTTCGGGTTGAATCGCCTAAAGCTAGATCAATTTTGACGGGCCTGGAACCCACCGCTTTCCAGGTGAGCTACTGGGTGATCTCGGTTCGGGACTTTTAAGCGAGGATTTTAGGAAGACTTCGCAGATTAACGGGAACTAATACAACTTGTAGCGCAAAAAGATGGGGGCCCTTGCTTGGGAACAAGAGCCCCCTAAGACGCATTCCGTTTACCGGTCTTTTTTTGACCGGTGCGTGGGGTCATCCATCCTAGCTTCCCTCTCAGAGGCAGGTGGGAACGACCAGCACTCGTCTTTTGAGCAAGCCCCTTCCCCCTCGCTCTCAGACTTGTGTAAGTCGTTTATCGGAATGCGTCCACGTTTTACTGATAGTGCAACCATCGTGCCAATTGTCCGTTCGAGTGCTGCGGTGCGATTCCCTTATTTTTGTTAGCGTTCTGCCAACGGCAGTGCTCCCTCCATGGCTCGGCCAGCGATTCAAATCCTGTTTCGGGAGAACCCATTCCCGTGCAGGGAATCGCGCCCCGTTCCATTGAACCATCTCTTCCTGTTTTTTCTGCGTTACGGAAGTCGCAACGTGTCATTTACAATGACAGCCATACGCTCCGGAACTTTTTGGTTAACCAGGTGTCGTAAAGCAAGGCTGGCAGCGTGTTCCGCACACGGACAAGCATCCAATCGGAGTCCCATCCTGAAACAAACGAGCTGGAATGACCTGCGATCTCCGCCTGCCATGGCTGAAAGCGGATAGCTCAGTGGCGCTTATCGAAAGGCGATTGGAACTTCGCGTGCCCGTATTGCTCTGAGGAACTGCGCATGAAGCGGAAGCGACTCGGCGAAATTCTGAAGGACCGCGGAGAAATATCTGAAGCGGACCTCCAGAACCTGTTCAAGGAGCAGCAAGGGAAAATGGTTCGCCTGGGAGAACTGATCCTGGAACGCGGCCTCGTGGACAAACGCTCTTGGTAAAAGCTCTTGAAGAAGTTGCGCGGGTTCCCTATGTGGATTGCACGACGGAAGTGTGCGACGCCGTTGCTCTCCAGGCAGTGCCGAATGCCATGGCGGTCCGGCTGGACATCCTTCCTCTGCGCATGGATCACTCCCGGCTCATTGTGGTCATGGCCGAGCCACAGAATGTTGCCACCATCGATGAAGTGCGCTTTACGACGGGAAAGGACGTTTCGCCGCGGATGGGATTCCGCGCCGAAATTCGGGCCGCGATCGTTCGGAACTATGAGCCATCCGCCAGCACGAAGCCCGCGAATCGCGCGGCTGACCACGCCGTCCTGGAAATCGGGGCGGACATGGAATTCATTTCCACCAGCTCGCGCCAGGCCAACCGCGACGCGATTCAGGAAATTCAGGCGGAGCTCAACCAGAAAAAGACGCCCGCCGTCCGCCTGGTCTCGGAAATCATTCACGCGGCCATGGACAAGCAGGCCAGCGACATTCACATCGAGCCACAGGCCGCCGCTACCGTGGTAAGAATCCGCGTCGACGGAGTTTTGCGTGAATTAGAAAGCGTTCCACGGAACATCCAGAATTCGCTTGTATCGCGCGTCAAGATTCTAGCGGACATGGATATCGGAGAGCGCCGCGCGCCGCAGGATGGGCGCTTCATGGTATCGGTGGGCCAGCGGCGCGTAGACCTGCGCGTATCCACACTGCCGACGCAATACGGCGAGAAAGTCGTCATGCGACTGCTCGAAGCGTCCGCCCCGATTTTGAGTTTTTCGGCCCTGGGATTTCCTCCCGGGATCGTCGGACGCATGGAGCAACTGATCACCTTGCCGCAAGGAATGCTGTTGGTCACCGGGCCGACCGGCTCCGGCAAGAGCACCACGCTGTACTCGATTCTGAGCCTGCTGCGCAAGCCGGCCGTGAACATCGTCACCGTCGAAGACCCCGTTGAGTACGCGCTCCCGGGCGTCAACCAGGTGCATGTGAACACACGAGCCGGGCTGACTTTCGCAAGCTGCCTGCGGTCGATCCTGCGGCAGGACCCGAACGTCATCATGATCGGAGAGATCCGCGATCTGGAAACCGCCGAGATCGCCATGAAGGCCGCCCAGACCGGACACCTGGTCCTTTCGACGCTGCATACCAACGACAGTATATCGGCGGTCGCACGCCTGCTCGATCTTGGAATTCCCGAGTATCTGATCGCATCGTCGGTATCCGGCATTCTGAGCCAGCGCTTGCTGAGAAAGTTGTGCCGATGCGCCGTCCCAAGCAAAGTCACGCCCGACTATGCTGAGCGCTTGCAAGCGGTCGGGTGGCTTCAGCCGCCGGAAAGCATTTCCCTCCCTTCCGGGTGCAGTATCTGCGACCAGTCCGGATACAAGGGGCGCGTGGGGGTCTATGAACTGCTGTGGATCGATGATGCCATCCGCGCAATTCTCCGTGGCGAATACAAGCCCGATCTGGTTCGCATCGCAGCGCGTGCGGCCGGGATGCGCCGCATGCAGGAGGATGCCCTGCAGAAACTCAAGGCGGGTATCACCACATTGGAAGAGATTGTCCGCGTGGTTCCCATGGAGTCCGTAGCCAATGCCGGATGTGACCGATGTGGCGACGACCTCCCTCCGTCCTATCGTTTCTGCCCCTATTGCGGAGTCCGACGGGTTCGCGATGAACCGGACTCTCGGACCAGGTCCACGGTCCACTCGCCCGAAGGAGTGCTCTCGTGAGAAAAAGCGTGCGGAAGAGCGCATCGTTGCCGCCGGCTCGTCGAGAACGTAGGATCCAACAGCTCACTGATCTCTATCTAAAATACGAAGGCGACAGCCGAGAGACCCAGATTCGCCCTCTGGACCTCAGTCTGCACGGCATGTTCGTAAACACTTCGACACATTACCCCGAAGGAGCCGTCCTGAAGCTGCGATTTCGCTTGACGCGATCGAATCTAGAAGTCCAGACTCGTGGCGAGGTACGCTATTGCCTTGCAGGTATCGGGATTGGGATTGAATTTGTGAGGCTTGGGGCTAAGGCGACTCGTGCCATTGAGGAAGAGTTGCGGGCCCTTTCCCAACCTCGTCACCGGGGTCCTCGGATCTCATCCCGCAAGCGCGCTTAATTCATTGTATCAAATAGATTTATATCGAATCCAGCCTCGTATTGGGAGCCAGTAATGGACTCGCCTTCTGCCGCTCCATCATCGCCAGAGAATAGCCCGACTGCGGCTTCCCCAGGGGTGCCGGCGGCCGCGAAGGTCTCAACGCCTGCCATCGTTGCCACCATGCTTCAGGTTGCCAAAAATGTGAGTGACCTGATCTTTTCGCCCAGCCGCGCTCCCCAAATTGAGGTTAACGGCCAGCTTAAGGAAGTGAATATCTCAGGCGTGGGTAAGCTGACGCCCGAGATGACGCGTCGAATCGGAATGGATCTTATTGGAAAGAATGAACTAGTTGCTACTAAGCTGGAAATCGAAGGCTCCACCGACCTTTCCTACAGCCTTCCTGGGATCGCTCGCTTTCGCGTCAACATTTTTCGCCAACGGGGCACCTATGCGATTGTTATGCGCGTGATCCCCCAGACCGTTCCGGATTTCAATTCCCTGAACCTGCCGCCGCAACTTGGGGAAATCGCGGGTCTGCGCAATGGAATCGTGCTGGTCACCGGACCCACAGGGTCGGGGAAATCCTCCACACTCGCAGCTATCTTGAACAAAATCAATGAGGAGAAGGCTTACCACATCCTGACCATCGAAGACCCGATCGAGTTTCTGCACATGCACAAGAAGTCCACCATCCACCAAAGGGAGCTTCACAGCGACACGCCGAGCTTTGCCTTGGCGCTTCGCGCAGCGCTGCGTCAAGCGCCCAAGGTGATTCTCGTGGGTGAAATGCGGGATAAGGAAACCATCGAGATTGGTATGGAAGCGGCGGAAACGGGCCACCTGGTCTTCTCCACCCTCCATACAGTAGATGCTTCCAAAACGATTGAACGAATCATCGGAGTGTTTCCCCTTGCAGATCAACAGGCGATCCGCGCGCGCCTGGCCAGGGCCTTCCGCTATATCGTCTCGCAACGCTTGGTTCCCAAGAAGGATGGCACCGGGCGGGTGGCCGCAATCGAGATATTGAAGTCAACCATGCGCACCAGGGAATACGTAGAGAAGGGCGAAACCGACGGAAAATCGCTGCTGGACGCGATGCGCGATGGCAGCACCGAAGGAATGCAGTGCTTTGACAACGAACTGGAACGGATGATTCGCGCCGGAATCCTTGATTTTGAGGTTGGACTCAGCTACGCGACCAACGCCGGAAACCTCCGACTGGAATTGGCCGATTTGGCCGAGGAAATGGCTGCGACTACTTAGTCCCGACTTCCGTAACTGCTTGCAACTACGAAGGATGTAGATTGAATTGTTAGCAGTCTAACAGTACTGGTACATTCGATTAGTAAATCCCCCCCTCCGAACTATCGGTTTTTTCCTGATTTGGGATCACACTCACATTATGAAATCCAGGGCACATGGGTTCCGGCAAGCTGTGCGAACGGCAATTCTGCTGGGGACGATCTCGGCGGCCGCGCTCGCAAATCAATCTTCGGCGCTGCGATCAGATCCCGCTGCGCCGCTCTGCTATTGCCACTGCTCGTATGAGAATGGCGCGAAACATTGCACGAAGATGTGCGAACTGCCGCAATTCCAAAATCGCTGGTGGGCCATCTCCTGCCACAAAAGAAATTCGACCGCAAGTGACTCGGCGCCGCCGACTCTCAATCCCGGCTCTAAAAAGACCAACCGAAAAGAACAGGCTCACCTTTAAGTTATTTTTGAAAGTTAGATCGTCGCCAGCGACTCGATCCGATTTTTGAGTCATCCTCTTTCCGTGCGTTCCTACCGTGTTGCGGCCCCTTTTCATTTACACCACAATCGCGGATGGAGAAGATCTGAATCATCGATGCATCGCTCGAGGTCGATATTCGCTCCAGATCTGCGTTAGAATGCTTCTCCCAGGGCCCGTTGCAGCTCGCGGGTTCGTCTGCGGGGATGTTTGCGGCGATTCCCGCGCAAGGTAAGGCACTGCGTGTTTCGTCCTGGAGGAGTACACACTTGTCCGAGACCGATACCGGAGTTTCCGCAGCAAGAAACGCGTTGCGCCACGATTGGACGCGTGAAGAGATCCGCGCCATTTATCGGCAGCCTTTGCCGGATCTGCTGTTCAGCGCTCAGCAGGCGCATCGCGTATTTCACGATCCCACGCGCGTCCAGTTCTGCCGTCTGCTCTCGGTGAAAACGGGAGGATGCCCGGAGGACTGCTCGTATTGTCCGCAGAGCGCGCACTACGCGACGGAAGTTTCGCGTGGCGGGCTGTTGCCGGTTGACGAAGTGGTGGAGTTTGCCGAGCGCGCCCGAAGCGAGGGAGCCACTCGATTCTGCATGGGTGCGGCCTGGAAGACAGGTGCAGGACGGCGAGGATTTTGAAAATATTTTGCAAATGGTACGTCGGGTAGCGAAGCTGGGCATGGAAGTTTGCTGCTCCCTCGGCATGCTCGACGATTCGCAGGCCCGGCGACTCGCTGAAGCGGGGCTGACGGCGTATAACCACAACCTGGACACTTCCCCGGAGTTCTACGGGCAGATCATCACGACGCGCAATTACGATGACCGGCTTCGCACGCTCGCGTCCGTGCGGAAATCCGGCGTTACCGTTTGCTGCGGAGGCATCATCGGCCTGGGCGAATCGGAGGGCGACCGCATCGGCTTGCTGCAGCAGCTTTCTACTCTGAATCCCCATCCGGAGAGCGTGCCGATTAACGCGCTGGTGCGAGTCGGCGGGACTCCTCTTGAAAATCTTGAGGCGCTCGATCCGCTGGTGTTCGTGCGCACGATTGCGACGGCTCGAATCCTCATGCCCGCTTCGATGGTGCGGCTGAGCGCGGGACGCAAGGCGCTTTCGCGCGAAGCCGTGGCACTATGCTTCATGGCCGGCGCTAATTCCCTGTTTATCGGCGAAAAATTGCTGACCACCCCGAATCCTGAACCTGACGACGACATGGCCATGCTCAGTTCCCTGGGTCTCGAGCCGTTGCCGTTACGTTAGGAATATTCCCGTGGAAATCAAGAAACGCATTGCCGCCCAGCTCACCGATCTCGAATCCCGATCCGAACTGCGTCATCTGGAAATCGCTCGCGGCATCGATTTGAGCTCCAACGACTACCTGGGACTCGCGACTGACTCACGGATGAAGCTGGCCATCGTGCAAGGCGTAAACTCCTCATCGCGCAGCGCGTCCACGGGATCCCGTTTGTTATCCGGCCACGACGAATCGTGGACACTCCTCGAACATAATTTTGCAAGATGGGTGGGAACGGAGGCGGCGCTGTACTTCACCTCGGGATATGCCGCAAACCTCGGACTCTTGAGCGCAGTTCTTAGGCCGGAGGATGTGGTTTTCTCGGATAGCGCCAATCACGCCAGCCTGATCGATGGAATTCGCCTGGCGAAGTGCCGGCGCGTAATTTTTCCGCATCTCAATCTGAATTTTCTGGAGGATGAGCTTCGCCGCGCGATGACCGCTGGCGGCGCGCGCGTGATCGTCGTCGAAAGCCTATTCAGCATGGAGGGCGATCTCGCGCCGCTCGCCGATCTCGCCGCCCTTGGCGAACGCTATGGCGCTGAGCTGATTGTCGATGAGGCTCACTCGATCGGAGTGCGCGGGCCGCGAGGCAGCGGCTTGGTAGCCGAAGCGGGACTCTCGACCCGCGTTCTAGCCACTGTGCACACTTGCGGGAAGGCGCTCGCGGCTGCCGGCGCGTTCGTGTGCGGCTCGGAAAATCTGCGCAGGTTTCTTGTCAATCGCGCACGCTCTTTCATTTTCAGCACGGCTTTGCCTCCTTACTTCGCCGCTCAGGTTTCCGCGGGGATGAATCTCGCGAAAGAAATGGAAGTGGAACGCGCGCGTCTGGGCTTGCTGGGTTCGTTCCTAAGAAACGAATTAAGAAACAACGGATTTGACCCCGGGGAAAGCAGTTCGCAAATTGTTCCGGTCATCCTCGGGCCCAATGACGTCGCGGTCCAATTTGCCGACCACTTGCGAATGCACGGTTTCGGCGTTCGACCGATCCGTCCGCCAACGGTTCCCGTGGGCACGGCCCGGCTGCGCTTGTCTCTCACTGCCGGGCATTCCGAAGCGACCCTAGCCTCGCTGGCTACGTTGATGGTCCAAGCGCGCGCCAAATATTCCTCCGCGCCCTCGGTTTCCGTTTGCCGATGACCGGATATTTCGTCACCGGCACGGACACCAACGTCGGAAAGACGGTTCTCTGCGCTCTGCTGGTGGCCGGACTGGACGCTACGTACTGGAAGCCCATTCAGACGGGCGCCAGCGAAGGTACGGATCGCGAATCGGTGCGCGCGTGGACGGGAGCCACTGAAGAACGTCTGCCAACAGAACGCTATCGCTTCGATCCGCCGGTTTCTCCGCATCTGGCGTCACGCGAAGCCGGGGTGCGCATCGACCTTGAGTCGCTGCAACTGCCAGCGGTGGCGTCGCCGAATCCAAGATGGATTGTCGAAGGCGCCGGCGGCGTGATGGTTCCTGTGAACGATCGAGACCTGATGCGCGACCTCATGCGACGGATTGGATTTCCGATTATCATCGCCGCGCGTACCGCTCTGGGCACTATTAATCACACCCTACTGACGCTCTCAGCACTGCGTGAAGCGGGGCTGCCAATTTGCGGGGTGGCGCTGATCGGCGAAGAAAATATCGAGAACCGCCGCGCCATCGAGCAGTATGGCAGTGTCCCTGTGATCGGCCACATTCCCGTTCTTAAGGAAATCAATCGAGCGGCGCTTCTGGACGTGTATAAAAACAATTTCGATCAGCGGGTTTGGCGATAAATGATGAGCGACTCTGCTCTCCATCTCTGGCATCCGTTCACGCAGGAAGGCGTGGACCCACCCCCGATTTTAGTTCGCGGCGCCAACGGTGTGTTTCTTGAAACCCAGGATGGCCGCCGGATTCTGGATGCGATTTCATCGTGGTGGGTGAATATTCACGGACATTCGCATCCCGCGATCGCGGCGGCAATCGCCGAACAAGCGACGCGCATGGAACATGTCGTTTTTGCCGGATTTACGCACCAACCTGCGGAAGAACTCGCGGTGCGCCTGGGAAAAATTGTCCCGCAGCCGCTGCGCCACGTGTTTTTTTCGGATGACGGATCGACGGCTGTGGAAGTCGCGCTAAAACTGGCGTTGCAATACTGGAAGAATTGCGGACGCCCGGGCAAGCGCCGGATCGTGGCCCTGGAACACGCCTACCACGGTGACACCGTGGGAGCGATGTCCGTAAGCGACGATTCGCCGTTCACTGCCGCGTTCGATTCCTGGCGAATGCCCGTCTTGCGCACTCATTCCGCGTATTGTGCGCACTGCCCTGTCGGCCTCACTCGCCAGACTTGCCAGATCGAGTGCCTGAACCGGCTGGAGCGATTGCTCTCCGAGCAGGGCGATGAAATCGCCGCGGTGATTGTCGAACCGCTGCTGCAAGCGGCGGGCGGGATGATCGTACATCCCGAAGAATTTCTTTCTGGAGTTCGCCGCCTGACTGAAGCTCATGACGTATTGTTGATTGCCGATGAAGTCCTGACCGGCTTTGGGCGCACAGGACGCATGTTCGCCTGTGAACGTGCCGCCGTGGTTCCGGATCTAATGTGCGTCGCCAAAGGACTGACGGGCGGTTTTCTGCCGTTGGCCGCGACGTTTGCGACAGATCGCGTGCACGATGCATTCCTCGGCGGCGAACGAATGCGCGCGTTTTTCCACGGCCACTCCTACACGGCCAATCCAATCGCCTGCGCCGCGGCCAACGCTTCGCTGCAAATTTTTGAGAGCGAGCCGGTCTTCGAGCGTCTTGCTGCGATCGAAAGAGTGCATGCCAGCCGCCTTCCTATACTCGGCTCACATCCCTTCGTGGCGGACGTCCGTCACATCGGTACAGTTGGGGCCATTGAATTGAGAGTTTCGGATGGCGGCTACCTATCGTCGTTGCGTCCGAGACTCTATCAGTATTTCCTGAGCCGAGGCGTGCTACTGCGGCCGCTCGGGAACGTCGTATACATTCTGCCACCCTACGTGATCACACCCGAGCAACTCAATTTTGTGTATGACGTGATTCAGGACTCGCTGGCTGTAGTTTCGAGAGCAGACTAGCTGTCGAGCAAGAGTTTCACTCGACCCATATGTTCCAAAGAAATAAGTGGAAAACCCGAGAGCGGATTATTGCTCGTATAGAATTTCCCGCAACAGACGGACACTTTCGTCGACGTTCCGGCCGGCAGTGTCGATCACCACGTGCTCTCTATCCCATGCGTCGTACTCCCGGGTCACAACTTCTTCCCAGGATGGCGGCCGAAATCCGGAAATCTCCCCCACTCGCGACTCCACACGGCGTCGATGCTCCTTCGCGTCAGAACATTTCACTTCAATTTCGATAGACCGAACCTGGGCGGCCTTGGCAACTGCGACCCAGGCATTCCGAGTCAGCTTTAGCGGATTGACGGAGTCTGCAATCACCGATCGGCCGAATCGGAGATTATCCCCCGCAACGGCATAGGCCACATTGTACCCAGCACCATTGCGCACCGCCTCGGGCGCGCCGCAATATCGGATTGCCTGTTCGATGGAGTCCATGCGCAAATAGAACGCCCCGATCTGGCGAGCTAGTTCCCGCGCCAGGGATGTCTTCCCGGTGCCGGGCAGGCCGCCAAAAATAATCAACAGCGCCGGCAATTCGTCGGCCACAGGTGTGCTCCTCCATGGAGCTGTAATAGTACCCGGGTTGCCACCGCACTGGAAACACGAGCGCTGCCGATACCTGCTAACGCTTGCGGGGACCAGCGCGGGACGCTATCCTTTGTGCTCTGTCTTCCGGATAAAATTGGCTTTCTTCTGTGAGGGCAGAGTCAGGCTGCGAGCAGCTTCGTCGGGGAAATGTGCTTAAACTTTCTTTCATCGGAATGTCCGGCGCCGGAAAGTCTTATTGGACGCAAAAGCTGGCTTCGGCCGGATTTGGCGTGATCGGCATCGACGACCGGATTGAACAAAAGCTTGCGCCTGAGCTTGCCGCAGCGGGCGGGCACAGTGGCATCGGCGGTGTGGCAACCTGGATGGGATGGCCGGATCAGCCGGCCTATCGCGAGCATGAGAAAAAATATCTGGAATGCGAAGTTCAATCCATGAACGAAGCGCTGGATGAAATTGCGGCATCAGACGAACACGGCGCAATTTTGGACACCACCGGAAGTGTCGTGTACACCGGCGATGAGGTCTGCCGCCGGATGCAAAATCTCACCACCGTGGTCTATCTTGAAGCGACCGCCTCGGAAGAGGAACTTCTGATCGCGCGATATCTGTCCGATCCGAAGCCCGTGCTCTGGGGCGACCGGTTTGCGCAGCGTCCCGGCGAATCCACGAAGGACGCCATCGCGCGCTGCTATCCTCAGCTGATCGCACACCGCAAGAAATTATACGAGCGCTGCGCACATCGCGTGCTGTCGATGGATCGCCTCCGAAATGGCGATCTCGACGCGCGCGGATTGCTTGAGCTTATCGAAGGGCAGGCTCGTCCCGCGTGAAATACCGAAGCACTCTGCACCGCAGTCCGGAAGTTTCCTTGCGCGAAGCGGTCCTGCGCGGATCGGCGCCCGATGGCGGGCTGTACCTGCCGGTCGCCATGCCTCATTTGCAGAAGGATTTTCTGGAGCGCCTGTCGTCGCTGACGTTCACTGAGATCGCACAAGAAGTGGGCGCACTTTTCGCCGGCGATGAAATTCCTCCGCGCGTTTTGGCAAAGATCGTGGAGGAAGCGTTTAATTTCCCTGTACCTGTGGTCTCACTCACCGACCGGCTGCACATATTGGAACTGTTCCACGGTCCAACGCTGGCGTTCAAGGATTTTGGCGCACGGTTCATGGCCCGGCTGATGGGATATTTCGTGGCCGAATCGGGGAAAGAACTGACGGTAATCGTGGCGACTTCCGGAGACACCGGGAGCGCGGTAGCGCAGGCGTTCCTCGGCGTTTCCGGCATTCGTGTGGTGATTCTTTATCCCGCCGGGCGCGTCAGCGACGCTCAGGAAAAGCAGCTCACCACGCTTGGCCAGAACATTACCGCTCTTGAGGTGGCCGGCTCGTTCGACGATTGCCAGCGCCTCGCCAAGCAGGCCCTGGTCGATCCGCAGATCAGCGAGAAAATTACCATCACTTCAGCGAATTCCATCAATGTGGGACGGCTGATCCCGCAAAGTTTTTATTATTTTTCCGCGGTCGCGCAGCTCGACCCCGCGGATACCTTGCCGGTTTTTTCCGTTCCGAGCGGGAACTTTGGCAATCTGACCGGCGGCTTGCTGGCGAAACGCATCGGACTGGGCGTCGCGCAATTCATCGCGGCCACCAACGCCAATGACGTGGTGCCGGAATTCCTGCGCAGCGGCAAGATGATTCCGCGCGCTTCGCGTCACACGATTTCCAATGCCATGGACGTCGGCAACCCCAGCAATTTCGCGCGCATCGTCGACCTCTACGACAACAATCTTCAGTCCATTCGCCACGACATCTGGGGCTGCAGCTTCAGTGATGAAGAGACTTTGCGAGTGATGCATGATGTCGAGCAGCGCTATGGCTACGTGCTCGATCCGCATGCGGCGGTCGGAGTGCTCGGCTGGCAGTGCTTTGCGAAGCAGAACCATCCGACCGCCCGCGGAATCGTGCTCGCCACGGCGCATCCCGCCAAGTTCGCGGAAACCGTCGCGCGCGCGATTGGCGTCCGCCCGGAAATGCCTGAACGGCTGGCGGCCTTTCTGGACCGGCCAAAGAAATCGATTCCGTTTCCCAATCGATTTGCCGAACTGCAGGAATTTCTTCTCGCGGACAACAACTGATACTCTTGGGTGAGAGACCGGAGCGTGGATGAAACTTTTCGTCGCCATCGTGGCCCTGTTCATTCTTCTCGCCACCCTGTGGGAGGCGTTTGAGACAATCATCCTGCCACGCCGCGTGACCCGTCGATTCCGGGTAACGCGCATGTTCTACCAGGTGACGTGGAGATTCTGGGCCAAGGTGAATCGCGTCTTCCGCTCGAAGAAAATGCGCGAGGCGCACCTCAGCTATTACGGTCCGCTTTCGCTTTTGGGGCTGTTCGCCACCTGGGCTTTCCTGCTGATCCTTGGGTTCGGCATGCTGCACTGGGCCGATGGCACGGCCATCAACGCGCCGGGCGAGATTCCGACGTTCCGCACCGATTTGTATTTGAGCGGCACGACTTTTTTTACGCTGGGATTGGGCGACGTGACGCCGCGAACCGCGATGGCCAAAGCCATCACCGTGATCGAGGGCGGAACCGGATTCGGATTCCTGGGCCTGATGATTTCGTATCTTCCGACACTGTACGGCGCATTCTCCCAGCGGGAATTGAATATTTCACTGCTTGACGCGCGAGCAGGTTCGCCGCCCACGGCAGCCGAACTGCTTCGCCGGCACTCGCAATTCGCGGACAACGAGGTCCTCACTCCGTATTTGCGCGATTGGGAAGTGTGGGCCGCACAACTGATGGAGAGTCACCTCTCCTATCCGGTGCTCTGCTATTTCCGTTCGCAGCATGACAACCAGTCGTGGCTCGCGGCATTCGCCGCCGTCCTCGATGTTTCCGCGCTGCCATCGCCTACGGCAAAGGCACCGCCAAGTGGCAATCGCAGCTGACGTTTGCAATCGCCCGCCACGCTGTTGCGGACTTGGCCGAAGTCTTGCGGGTTCCGCCATCGTGGCCGCCACAGGACCGGCTCCCCGCCAAGGATGTGGTGCAGGTCCGCAACCTGCTGGTCGAGTGCCGCGCCTCCACGAAGTGCGGCGAAGCGGGAGACAAAAAGCTCCACGAATTGCGCGAGATGTATGAGCCGTATCTAAACGGGCTATCGTCGCGATTACTGATGCCGCTTCCAACGTGGGGAGTTGGGCAACGTTCTGTTGAAAATTGGAAGCGAACCGCGTGGGGAAAGATCTCTTCAGCACCCGGAGACGCGGGAAGTTCGAGCGGTTCAAGGGGCGAATCCGGCCATTTCTGATCGCAAGCTTTCGGATTTCAGGCTGAAGCTCTCGCTGGAATCCAGCATCGAGCATCGACACCAAACATCCCGTCGGCGCGCAACCTTGCCACGCCACGCAAGTACCGCCGATGATTTTTAACTGGACCGAGGTCGGAAGAACCGCCGGTCGAATGCCAGCGCTACGAATGGAATATGGGTACTAACCTTCGTCGTCGGTTTCGGGGAAGAGTTCGGGATCCACAAGTGGGCCGGTGAGCGGTTCCATTGGAAAGTCGGCGTCAACGCGGCCGACCAGTTTCTTCTGTGCGCGGCGTTCTGCTTTCGCGCGCTGCTTTTCCTGTCTTTTCATCTCTTTTTGGCGCTTCTGAAACGTGGATTTCGACGTAGCCATACTAATCTCCTTGAGTGGAAGCGCGTGCGGACAGCCAGAGTTGTCTATCGAGCGTGTTGCGCGTTACCAGCGCGGTTCGCGAGGCTGCCGGGGACTGTCGCGATAATCCTCGGTTGAGAACCGGCCACCCTGGCGTGAATTGCCGCCCCGGCCGCCACTTCCGCCGCCGCGGTTTCGATCGCGGTCACGGTCGCGGTCAAAACCCCCACCGCCACCGCTGCCTCCGCTGCCACGCGGACCACCGCCGCCACCCGCGGCTTTGGGACGCGCTTCATTTACTTTTAATGCTCGCCCGCCAACTTCCTTGCCGTCGAGGCCGGACATGGCCTTGGTCGCTTCCGCATCGTTGGGCATCTCGACGAACGCAAATCCGCGTGCTCGTCCCGTTTCACGATCCATGGCAATGTGAACTCGAGTGACTTGTCCGAAGGGTTCAAAGAGGGCGCGCAACTCCGCTTCCGTCGTCTGAAAGCTCATATTCCCGACAAACACATTCTTCATAAGTTTCTCTCTTTCCAAGAGTGGGAATCTGCAGAGCGCGCGGCGTCAATGGCCGGATTCAGATCGCGTCTTGGCGATAGTGAGCACCGGATGAAGTCACGAGGGGTGGACATACCCAACGCCCCGGGAGTGAAGGAAACCCCGACTCCCATATAAAACATTACAACTATATCAGAGTTTAACGCAATTCCCTCAGAATTTCCCCCTCGGCCAAGCTGGGCAAAAAGCTGTTTCGCCAGGCATCGAAACGGGCAGATTTCCAAAGGGTTTATTCCGCCACCGGACGGCAGTTTTGCTGATGATATTGCATGCGTATATCGGAACTCTCGTGAAGTGGCGCAGGCCTCAGCCGGCGGCTCTTCGTCCTTGCCGGAAACAAACCCACAGTCTGAAGCCTGCGCCACTTCGGGCTAACGCAATAGATCTTCGAGCTGAATTTTCGTGTCGGTTTTGGAATCGCGATATTTGACGATCACCGGCGTATACAGCGAAATTCCCCAGTCCAAGCCGACGCCGCGGCCAAGGAACGCGAGCCGGCGACCACCACTGCTTCTTCCGGCACGATCAGCGGATCCGTCTCCGTGGCCGCGTAAACCTTCCCGCGCACAAAATCGTACAGCGGCGTGGAACGATTCAGAATTGTGCCGGTGCCAAAAACGGCGCGGCGTTTCACGATCGTTCCTTCATACACGCCACAATTTCCGCCAACCAAAACTTCATCTTCAATGATTACCGGCATGGCGCCGACCGGTTCGAGCACTCCACCGATCTGGGAGGCCGCGGAAATATGGCACTGCGGCCGATCTGCGCGCAACTGCCAACCAGCGCATGCGAATCGATCATCGTGCCATCACCCACGTATGCGCCGGCGTTCACGAACATCGGCGGCATGCACACGACGTCACGCCCGATGTGGCAGCCATCACGGATACTCGACCCGCCAGGCACGATCCGCACGCTATCGCTCACTGCAAAATGCCGCACCGGATAGGTGTCTTTATCCAAGAATGGCATCTTTCCGGGATCCACGGACATGTCTACGACCGACGCCCATGCGGAAGCCGACAAGAATTCCTTTTTTTACCCACGCATTGGTTCGCCAGCCGGTGGATTGCGAGGGATCGGGCTCCGCGGAACGAATGCGGCCGGCGTTCAGTTCGTCCTTGAACGCGCCGAATAGCTGACGATCATCTTCCGTATAGCGCGCGGGCTTGGCGTCAAACAGCGCTTCGATTTGCTTTTCGAGCTGGTCAGCTGCGGTTGGCAACGTGGGCCCTTTCCAGAATCGCCAGGGATTCCAGCACCGTGCGAATCTTCGCCAGATTTTCCGTGCGTCGGCGGCAGGAGCGGCAAACGGAACAGGTTCGAGCAGCTCCATCTCCGCCATGGCCGCCTTCACGGGAGTCGGGATTAGTCTCAATGAAATTGATTTCCATCAGCGGCAGCCATTTGCGTTGCATGGCGCGCGCCTCCGCAAAATTGCCGTGCCAGGCACAATCGCGCCAGCTTTGCCATTTCCGCGGGAATTTCGTTGGACGCCACGGAGATCACCCCCGTCCACCCATCGCCGCGATCGGCAGGGTCAACGCATCGTCGCCCGAGAGCACCAGAAATTCTTCCGGGACTTGCTGAATCACCTGCGTGATCTGGGAGATGCTGCCGGAAGCTTCCTTCACGCCGATAATGTTTTCGATTTCAGAGCAGGTGCGAACGGTCGGCGGATCGATGTTCACATTCGTGCGCGGAGGCACGTTGTACAGAATAATGGGCAGCGAAATCGCCGACGCAATCGCTTTGAAATGGTGAAAAAGCCCTTCCTGCGTGGGCTTGTTGTAATACGGCGTGACGGACAGAATGCCGTCCGCACCCATGCGTTCAGCTTCGCGGGCCATCTCGATGACATGTGCGTATCATAACCGCCCGCGCCCGCGAGAACCGGCACTTTGCCCTTGGCTTCTTCAATCGTGATGGCCACGACGCGCAGGTGCTCTTCGTACGACAGCGTCGGACTCTCGCCCGTCGTGCCGCAGGGAACCAGAAAATTAATCCCCGCTGCGATCTGCCGGCGGACCAGCCGCCGCAGCGTCTCTTCGTCGAGCGAAAGATCTTTTTTAAACGGAGTAACCAGCGCCGTGCCACATCCTATGAATCCTCGAAACATGGTTGCCACCTTTTATTGAAGCTGAAGGTACCGGGCGGCGCACAGCTTTCGCGTCGTCCGCAAAAATCACTTCCCCAAATTCGTGCAGCCCGCGTTTGCCGATGACCCATTGCGCGGCTTTCAGCGCTCCGCGCGCGAATCCTTCGCGGCTGCGCGCCGTGTGCCGCAGCGTAATGGTGTCCGCGGCGAGTCAAAGCCAATTTCGTGTGTCCCCGGATTGGCTCCGGCGCGATTCGAACTCGCATCGATCCGGCGCGCGATATCCCGCATGTTGCATTTCTTCGATCAACTGCAGAAGCGTTCCCGAAGGCGCGTCTTTCTTCGCAGAGTGATGCACTTCCCAGGCCCAAGCGCCATATTCGGGCTGGTTGGCCAGCAGCCGCGCGGTCTCCGCTACCGCGCGGCGGAAAACGTTGACGCCGATCGAATAGTTCAGCGCTATACACCACTCCCACGCCGCAGCGATCCACAAAGTCTCTAACGCGCTCGATTCGCCGTACCAACCCGTTGTCCCCACGATGGTCGGAACTCCGATGGCGCATAGCCGCTCGAGATTGGCCACCGCCGTGTGCGGCGTGGAAAATTCGATGGCCACATCCACTACCGCGAAAATTTTCAGGCGTGATTCCCGGCTGGTTCACGTTCGTGTCGATATCCAGTTTCAGTCCCGACGGAGAAACCCGCCTCCGGCGCGAGCTGTTCGATCAGCCGTCCCATTTTTCCGTATCCCACGATGGCAAGGTTTTTAGGCATGTGTTTGCTTTGGGACGCTCGCCAATCCGAAGCCGTGCCGGCTCTTCCGCGCGCTTTGCAGCAGCATCCGAGTCATTTTCGCATAGGTATCGACCGCCGCAAGCAATTCGCGTTTGGAAATTTTTTCCTTCGTGGTATGCGCCACGTGAATGCTGCCCGGGCCGAAAAGAAACGGCTCGCCCCAGGCGGGAGCACAGCACCGGAATATCCGTCGTAAACGCCACCACCGAAGTCGGAAACCGTCGAGGGCGCCAAAGTGCATGGCCGGCAGCGATCAGGATTTCCTTCACCTCGGCACGGTTTCCAATGGCATCGCGCAGCAATGCCTGATCAACTGGCGCGGCCATCGCTTACCAGACGAATTGCGAGTTCCGCCTTGGCTGCATCGGGAATAATGTTGGGCGCGCGCCCTCCAGAGATCGTGCCGATGTTCAACGTGGTCTTCCCTAGCACAGGATCCGTGGGCAGCGGCATTCGTCGAATCGCTTCCAGGGCGTCGAGAAGTTTTTCGATCGCGGATTCGCCCAGCTCCGGATATGCCGAATGAGCCATCTTGCCGCCGGCCACAATTTCATAGCGCAAAATGCCTTTGGATCCCAGCGCGACTTTGCTCTCCGTCGGCTCGCCGTTGATCAGGAAACGCGTGCCGCGCGGAAGCGCGAAGCGACTTCCGCTCCCGCGCTATTGCGCTCCTCCCCCACCACAAACAGCAAGCCAAAATTCCGCGTGCCGCGCTCGATCAGCAGTTCCGCCGCGGCGATCATCGCCGCGATGATGCCCTTGGCATCGCACGCGCCGCGCCCGTAAATATTTTCTTCGTCTTCGCTCGAGGCAAAAAACGGCGGCACGGTATCCATATGCGTGGAAAGCACCACGGACGGAGTGCCCCATTCCGCGTACACATTGAAGCGCTCGGGCGAAACCGTCATGGCCTCGGCTTTGCCGCCGGAACCCGCCGCCAGGCCGGAGAGATAGTGCAGCAGGTATTCGCCCACTTGCTTCTCGTTCTCGGTGATCGACTCGAGGTCGATCAGCGCGCGCGTCATTTCAAATGGATGCATCGGTCCGCGGTGCAGGCTTCAACCTGCGGTTTTCGTAAACTATGAGATAAGTTTGTAATCAAAGCGCACTGCCTGAGTCGCCTAAATGACCGCCACAGGCTAAAGCCTATGCCACTAAAATCTGTAATCGATTGTAAACCTTAGGAGGAATGCGCGCAGAGAAAGAAGCAGCGACGCAAGGAGATAGCGGACGTCTCGCTCCTCGATAGCGCTCCACCCGATTCCTCGGATGACAGTGAGCTGGTATTAACCAAGCCCCCCAGCCGCCACGGCGGGACTACCGTCGGCGACTTCGGCGGAAACATCTGGCCGCACCTTTCGCTCGGCCTCCGAAGACTCCTCGGAACATTCGGCCCGGCTACTAATTGCTTCCGCACCTCTACCAAGACGCACTCAAGATAGCACCCCTCCGGCAAGCGGTCAAATTATCGCCTGGCGCGAAGTCTTTCGCTCACCTTGCGCAAACAGGAGAACATTCCAGGAACGTTCAGTTAACGCGCCGATGCGGAGGGATTCGCAACGATAAGTTGGATGTACACTTCGCAGCCGTCCGTGCAAAATGGTGGTGGCTTGAAACATTGCGCAGTGCCCGCTGAGTGCCACGGGCTTCAGCCTGTGGGTTTAGTCTGCACGGGCGCTAGATTTCGCAGACTAAAGTCTGCGCCACTCAATTCAAATTGTAATTACACGGGAGGACCTCATTCTTGATTCATTTACCGGCCGACCTTGAAAAGGTGATCGACGACGCCTGGACAGCAACGAAAAACGTTCCGGGTTTTTTAGGGGAAAATGAAGCGCGCTTTCTGGGACTGCTCGCCGCAGTGTATTCCAGCCAAGGGCGCGATCGTCGAAATCGGCAGCTTCAAGGGCCGATCCACAGTGATGCTTGCCAAGGTGGCTTCTCATTACGGACTGGGCCCCATAATCTCCATTGATCCCCATATGATATGCTTTCGACGGGGCACGAGCATGACAACCGTCCTCGACCTACGAAGACTTTTTGAGTTCGCTCCAGCGGGTCGGTGTGGAACAGCACGTCGAAATTCATCGGGCCTATTCAACGGAAGTAAGCCGCACGTGGAATCGGGCTGTCCGCTTTTTGTGGATCGACGGCGATCATAGCTACGAAGGCGCCAAGCAAGATTTCGACGGATTCATTTCTTTTGTGAGCCCGATGGGAGTCGTAGCGCTGCATGATGCCCTGAATCATTTTCCCGGCCCGATCCGCGTTTTCGTTGAAGACATGTTACGGTCGGAACGATTCGGTCCGGCGGGATTTGTGCACTCGATCGCATGGTCACAATTCCGGCCAGCAGATGGCCCGGCTTTCGCGGCGCAACGGCAGCGCCTGGCGCGTCGCGCGGCTCGCCTCATTCCAATCACACAGGAACAAAGCGAACTACACGGCTGGTCGAAAATCCGGTACAAGCTGATTCGTTCACGCGTTCCTCGCGCCCCGATTTCGGCAACTCAGTTCGCGCAGATGGCAGGGTGAGAAGATTTGTCTATTGGCTATAGCGGAGGGATTGCAGGCGCGAAAGAATTTTCTGCGCCGCGGCATCGTGCTCGGACGGCAATTGCAACGCGGAGAGATCGAAGAAACGATTCTTTCCCAAGCCGCCTAATTTAGCTTTCAATTCAGGCGCAAGCGCGGAACACGAATAAATCACCACAAGGCCGGCGGACTCGAAAGCGGGATACTGAATCTCCCATTGCGACGGCGCGACCGCGTGGTCGCTGACCAACAACACCTCAAATTCCTCTTCGAACAGCGCACGTTCCAGGCGCTCCGCAAGCTCCGGGTTGTCCTCCACCAGAACCAGCGCAGGGTAATGTCCATGGCGACGGTAACGGTCGCTCGAGTTCACCGCAACGAATTCCTGCGTGGTACCAGGTCCCGAGACCGTCTGGTCGGCGAGATCGGCTCGAATCATTCCGGCGCCGAGCGTGGCATTTGAAATCGGGTCGATGAGGATAAAGCTGCCGGTAATCCGGTTTTGTGTGTAGGATCGAAGAACAGCGGGCTGACGGTTTCAAACTCCACATACGCAATATCGTTCATCTGCAGGCTGGTCACCGGTTCCTGCACGAGCGTGTTGACGTTCACCCGATAGCGAAATTGCAGCGCCTTGGCGCGAACCGTGCGGGAGGTATGTTTCAGCAGGTAACTTTTCCCCGGCTCCGCGGCCTCAGCGTTGAACCACACGATCATCGCATCGAAGCGCCGCGAAACACTCGGGGGATGCCCAGGCGATACCAACATGTCTCCGCGGCTCAAATCGATCTCATCTTCCAGTGTCACGGTCACCGACATCGGCGGAAACGCTTCCGGTGCATCGCCATCGAATGTAACAATCGATTTCACGCGGCTCTTCTGTTCGGACGGAAGCGATACGACGGGATCGCCGGGGCGTATCACTCCGCTGGCCACTTGGCCTGCAAAGCCGCGGAAGCTTTGGTCCGGGCGAATGACATACTGCACCGGAAATCTAACCGCATCGGAGGGAGTTTCCATGCGGATCGGCACCGTTTCGAGGTGATCCAGAAAAGTCGGCCCGTGATACCAGGGCATGTTCGCGCCGCGCTCTACAACGTTGTCGCCTGCCAGGGCGCTGATCGGAATCGCCACCACATGCGGAACGGCGAGCTGCTTTGCCAGTGCGTCAAAATCCTTTTGCAGCCTGATAAATACTTGCTCGCTGTACTCCACCAGATCCATCTTGTTGATGGCCACAAGAACATTTGGAATCCCGAGAAGCGACGCGATGTAAGTGTGCCGCCGAGTTTGCGCGAGAACGCCTTTTGTGGAATCGATCAGGATGACCGCGAGATTCGCGGTCGAGGCGCCGGTGGCCATATTTCGCGTGTACTGTTCGTGCCCTGGCGTGTCCGCGATAATGAATTTGCGGCGCGGCGTTTCAAAATAGCGATAGGCAACATCGATCGTAATTCCCTGCTCGCGTTCGGCCCGCAGACCATCGGTGAGCAGCGAAAAATCCACCGCGCCCGTTGAACGATTGATGCGGCTTTTTTTAACGGCGGCGAGTTGATCCTCGAAAACGGATTTGGAATCGTGCAGAAGGCGGCCAATGAGCGTCGACTTCCCGTCGTCCACGCTGCCCGCCGTCGTAAAGCGAAGCAGGTCCTTCTCCAGATTTCTCTGCATGAAGGACTCGAAGCCCCAGGCTTCGGTATTCGCCGCCACGCTCATCAGAAGTAGCCCTCGCGCTTCTTGATCTCCATGGAGCCTTCCTCGTCATGATCGATCACGCGGTTTTCGCGTTCCGAGCGCCGGAAAGAAATCATCTCCTCGATGATTTTGGGAACCGTATCGGCGGTTGAGACGATCGCGCCGGTACACGGCACACATCCTAGGGAGCGCATCCGCACCACCATTTTTTGGGTCTTCTCCCCCGGCAGCAAATCCCACTTGTCGTACGCCACCACGATGGAGCCTCCGCGAATCACCACGTTGTGCTCGCGCGCGAAATACAGCGGCACGATGGGAATATTTTCCAGGTAGATGTAGAACCAGACATCCGCCTCGGTCCAATTTGAGAGAGGAAACACGCGAATGCTTTCGCCCTTGTTGATTCGCGAGTTAAAAATATTCCACAGCTCGGGACGCTGATTTTTGGGATCCCACTGGCCGAATGAATCGCGGAAGGAATACACGCGCTCCTTGGCGCGGGATTTTTCTTCGTCGCGCCGGGCGCCGCCAAAAGCCGCCGTAAAATCGCCCTCCGCCAGCGCGTCGAGCAGCGATTTCGTCTTCAGCAGCCCACAGCATTTTTGAGTTCCCAGCGCAAAGGGATTCGCGCCGGCGTCCAGCGCTTCCTGATTTTTGTGCACGATCAGTTCCGCGCCAATCTCGCGCGTATAGCGGTCGCGAAACTCCACCATCTCTGGAAATTTGTAGCTGGTGTCAACATGCAGCAGCGGGAACGGAATTTTCCCGGGATAAAATGCTTTCTGCGCCAGCCGTAGCATCACGGAGGAATCTTTTCCGATGGAATACAGCATCACCGGCCGCGCAAACTCCGCGACCGCTTCGCGCAGGATGTGAATGCTTTCCGCCTCCAGCGCGCGCAGGTAGTTGATCTTCTGCGGCGTCAGCAGCGCCGCCCATTCGCCTCCACCATTTGTGGTGCTCGTGTTCACAGTTTGCTTGGATGTATCAGCCATCGATCCTGATTCCTGCCAGCTCACGCGGCAGCGTTCCGGCCCGCACAAATAAAAAACCCACCAGCCTGGCCTCTGGCGGTGGGTTGCGTGATGCGAACTCGACTAATGCCATCTAGTTCAGTGCGTTACCCACCCTCAAAGCTATCGGCTGCGGTCTCTACAACAACACCGAAATGGCTGATCCAGGGGGTAGAATAAATGTTTCACAAGTGCAACTTTAACCGAAGCAGATACCCCGCGCAAGGCGAAACCTTCCGTCACAGAATCGTCTTGACACAGGACATGCACCTTAGTACATTGGCTTCGCTGGACACGTGGCGATTTAAGGCAACTTGCTCCACGTAAAAAACTGCTAAAGAGTCGGACGAGCACTCAGATAGAGTTTTTTGAGCCCTCCCCCTCTTTGGCGCGGAGGGTTTTTGCTTTTCAGGAACCCCCTCTCGCGCCGCCAACCTGCGGCAGTTCACCAGCCAAAATCTGCAGCCGATTCGCCCGCTGTGCCATCTCATTCTTTTGTGAGTTTGGGCGGGCCAAAGGCAGGAGGCCAAATGGCCGAACATTATCAGCTGAAATGCCGCGAATGCGGAAAGCTCTGGGGAAATCAGGCGCGCTCGTTCTGTGACGAGTGTCTCTCCCCCCTGGAAGTGGTCTACGATCTGGAAGCCATTCGCCCGCTCTTTACGCGCAAGAATATCGAAGCCGGCCCCACCAACCTCTGGCGCTACAGCGCTCTGCTCCCCTCCCGGAGGATTATCAAGGCACCGTGCCCGCGGGATTCACGCCGCTGGTCCAAGCGCGCCGCCTGGGCAAGAAGCTCAACACGATAAATCTCTATCTGAAAAACGATGCGGTTTGCTTCCCCACTCTTTCGTTTAAGGATCGTGTGGTGGCCACTGCGCTGGCAGCCGCCCGCCGATTCGGATTTCCAGGTGGTGAGCTGCTCGTCAACCGGCAATCTGGCGAACGCCGTAGCCGCGCAGGCCGCGCGTGAAGGGTTCGACGCCTGGATTTTTATCCCCGCCGATCTCGAACCCGCCAAGGTGACCGGCACGCAGGTGTTTGGCGCGAAACTCGTGCGCATCGCCGGCAACTACGATCAGGTAAACCGGCTGTGCTCGCAGATCGCGGAAAAATTCCCTGGGGATTTGTGAACGTGAACCTGCGGCCGTACTACGCGGAAGGCTCCAAGACCGTGGGTTACGAAATCGCCGAGCAACTCGGCTGGCGGTTGCCGGACAACATCGTTTGCCCGATGGCCGGCGGCTCGCTGATCACCAAAATCCGCAAAGCGTTCAACGAACTGATCGCGCTGGGCTTGGTCGAAGAAAAGAAAGTAAAATTCTTCGGCGCGCAGGCCACCGGCTGCTCGCCAATTTCGCGATGCCGTGAAGCGCAAGCTGGAGCAGTTTGAACCGCAAAAGCCGGCACCATCGCGCGCTCGCTGGCCATCGGCAATCCGGCCGACGGTTTCTACGCCGCGCGAGCCATTCGCGACAGCGGCGGCTGGGCCGAAGACGTTTCCGATCCGGAAATCGTAAAAGGCATCCAGCTCCTTGCCGAAACCGAAGGAATTTTCACGGAAACGGCCGGCGGCGTAACCACCGGCGTCACCCAGAAGTTGCTCGAGCAGGGATACATCAATCCCAGACGAAACGACCGTCGCATGCATCACCGGCAACGGCCTGAAAACAATCGACGCGATTTCGCAGGAATACACGCTAACGCCCGCCATCGAGCCGCGCCTCACGGTCTTTGAGAATTTCATCAATGATCGCATGGTTGCGGTTGCTGGGAATTAACGCCCGGGGACCAGCATTAGAAGCAGTAGTTAGGAGCTAGAAAGTTGGTAGTCGGCGGTTGGTAGTTGGTGGTTGGCGGTTGGTAGTTGGTGGTTGGCGGTCGGTAGTTGGTGGTTGGCGGTCGGTAGTTGGTAGTTGGCGGTCGGTAGTTGGCGGTTAGGTAGTTGGTAGTTCGTAGTTGGGAGCTGATGGTTGCTAGCTGGTGGTTGGTAGTTGGCAGTTGGTGGTTGGTAGTTGAGATTTGGCAGGGCGGTAGGTGAAAGCTAAGGTTTGTAGGGCACGGTTTCAACCGTGCCGTGGAACGGCAAGAGTCCAAGCGGCTTTAGCCGCTGGCCAGCCACATACGAGGCAGGAAGACAGAGCGAGATGAAAATTACAGTTGAAATTCCATCAGCGCTGCGCCGCTTCACCGATGGCGTGCAAACCATCGAATGCAGTTCGGAGACACTTCCCGACTTGCTCGGCGAGATCGAGCAACGATTCCCCGCGATCAACAAGCATTTGCGCGACGATTCCGGCCAGGTCCGGCGCTTCGTCAACATTTACGTCAACGAGGAAGACATTCGTTTCCTCGGCGGCAACGAGTACAAGTTTCAGGAGGGCGATCGCGTTCTGGTCGTCCCTTCGATCGCTGGTGGAGCGCCTGCAGATGCTTGCGGATGAAGCGGCTGCGGTCGGTAATCAATCAGTCTGGCTATCCAGCCGGGAATTTGGCTTGACAATTCCGGCGGCTGATTTATTCTGTGAAGGGCAATGATCATGTCACCTTCTCAAGGGAATTTCGATTATCATGCGCACGCCCAAGTGTACCGGGGCGGCGCGGACCCCCTTGGGAGCCAAGGATACGCAAGCGCAGTAAGACATCCTTCAAGCTCTTAGATGCGGCCCGCGAAGCCAAAAGCTCGCGGGCGTTTTTGTTTATGGGCTGATTTTTCGGGGATGGTGGCAGCCAGGAAGTGACTGAGGAAACCATGAGTACAGCGGCACAGCGAAAAAATGACGCCGTCCAGCCAAGCGCGGAAAGATGGAACGCGGAGGAAATCGTGCGATGGGCCTTCGCGGAATTTCATCCGAATGCGGCCATTGCGTCGAGCTTTGGCGCGGAGGATGTGGTGCTGATCGATATCGCGGCGCGAGTGCGTCCCGACATTCGCGTCTTCACTCTGGACACCGATTTTCTGTTTGCCGAGACGTATGAACTGATCGAGAAAATTGAGAAAAAATACGATCTGCGGGTCGAGCGCGTGAAATCCCCATACACGCCCGAAAAGCAGGCGGCCAAGTTCGCACCGAAACTTTGGACCATCGATCCCAACCAGTGTTGCTCGCTGCGTAAAGTGGAACCGCTGAAGGCCAAGCTGGCCATTTGTCGGCATGGGTCACGGGCATTCGCCGCGACCAGGCCCCAACCCGCGCCAACGCCCAAAAAATCGAATGGGACAAATCGTTCGGCCTCGTGAAGTGTAATCCGCTGGCCGACTGGAGCTGGGAAAGAGTTTGGGAATACGTTCGCGATCACGACGTGCCGTACAACCCGTTGCACGAACAGAATTATCCGAGCATTGGCTGCGTGCAGTGCACACGCCAGATCCAGCCCGGTGAAGACCCGCGCGCCGGGCGCTGGTCGGGATTCGCAAAAAAGGAGTGCGGCTTGCACGCGCCGGAATAAAGCAGGCAAGGCCCCGGGCGCCGACGTTCGAATATTTGTAGGGCACGGCTTCAGCCGTGCCGTCCAGGATCAAGCAACTCGCGGCTTTAGCCGCTGGCCTGTTCGGGCTCTAGTTGCCGGTAAGGCCCTAGGGTCAACTTCGGAGACTGCGGCAGGAAAAACTATGAGTTTGTTTCCCATGTTCGTAAAGCTTGACGGGCGGCGAGTCCTGGTAGTCGGCGCCGGTAGCGTCGGCGAGGCCAAGATCGAAAGCCTGCTTGCAACGGCCGCATCGGTCCGCGTCGTCGCGCCAAAGGCGACGCCGCGCGTCCGCGAGTGGGCTCGCGAGGGGCGCATCGAATGGGAAGCGCGCGAATACCGGCCGGCCGATTTTGCGGGCGTATTCCTGGTGATTGCCGCGACGGGTTCGCCCGCTTTGCACGATGAAATCTATGCCGAGGCTCGCAGCCGAGGCGTGCTTTGCAACGCCGTGGATGAGCCGCAGCGGTGCGACTTCTATTTTCCTGCCGTAGTGCGCCGAGGCGAATCTGCAGATCGCAATTTCCACCGGAGGGCTGAGCCCCGCGCTCGCGCAGCGGCTGCGCAAGGAACTCGAGCAACAATTTGGCCCGGAGTGGGAAGAATGGGTCGCGCAGCTGGGCCGCACGCGCGAGGAATTGCAAAGCATTCCAATGCCGCCGGAACAGCGCAAGCGCTTGCTGCACCAGTATGCGAGCCTGGATCCGAAGCCGCATTAACGCGACAAGTCGGACCACGGCAATGCCTTCTTGCGGTTCCGAGCGGAGTGAGGAATCTGTCAGGCGATTGAGCCGATGCGAAGATTCCTGCTTCAGAACTGAAATAACACCGGAGAAGTAATCCAGTACGCTATCCAGTCCGCTCGAGAAGCTCAGGTCTGGAGAAAAGGCAATAGAAATGGCTGGAAAAGTCTATCTCGTTGGCGCCGGACCCGGCGATCCTGAATTGCTGACGCGCAAAGCCTGGCGCGTGCTGCAGTCCGCTCACGTCGTACTGCATGACGATCTGGTGTCCCAGGAAATTTTAGAGCCTGCTTCCGACAAGCGCCCAAGTGGTGAACGTCGGAAAGCGATGCGGCGCGAAAGGAATCTCTCAGACCGAGATTAATCAGCTGATGGTGCAGCTGGCCCGCGAAGGAAAAAACGGTAGTTCGCCTCAAGAGCGGCGATCCCCTGCTCTTCGGCCGCGCGGGCGAGGAAATGGAAGCCTTGCGCGCGGCTGGAATCGAATTCGAGGTGATTCCCGGAGTCACCGCGGCGCTGGGCGCGGCGGCTTCGGTGCAAATTTCCCTCACCGACCGGCGGCACGCGTCGCGCGTCGTGTTCGTCACGGCGCATCGCGAGGGCGGGACGGGGCTTCGCAACGAGCGCCATGTGGCCGCGGACACGACCTACGTCATCTACATGCCGGGCCACCGGTACGCTGAACTTGCCGCGGAATTGCGGGCGGCCGGAATCGGGGCGGAGATTCCATGCGCGGTAATTTCGCGCGCCACCACGAAAGACAGAAACAATTTTGCCGCACAACGGTGGCGCGGCTGGCGGAATGCCCACCGGCAGTATCGCCATCGTTGCTGGTCGTCGGAATTGTCGCGGGCCTGCCGCCCACGAAGTCGAAGACCGATTCCCACGGCGAGACGTTTTCGCAACGGCGTAACCAAGAAGTTTTGCAGCTTAGCTCTGCAGCATCCATATCATGATCTTCACGGGAGGCGCGGTGTCGAATAACCGAGTACGAGTTGGAATTCTGGGCGCGACCGGAATGGTCGGCCAGCGTTTTGTTCAAATGCTTGAGAATCATCCGGAGTTTGAGATCACCGCCTTGGCGGCATCGGACCGTTCGCAAGGGAAAACGTATGGCGAGGCCTGTACCTGGCGGCTGGTGGGCGACATGCCGGCCTTCGTGAAGTCGATGGTCGTGCAGCCGCCACAGCCGCCGCTCGATTGCGACATGGTGGTTTCCAGCTTGCCCTCGGACGTTGCGCGCTCTTCGGAAGAGGCCTTTGCGCGCGCTGGGTATCCGGTCGTCAGCAACGCGTCTTCGTTTCGTATGGAAGCGGACGTTCCCCTCCTGATTCCTGAAATCAATTCCGACCATTTGAAGGTGCTGGACCGCCAGAAAAACGATCGCGGCGTTCAGCAGCGGCTATATCGTCACCAATCCGAATTGCTCGACAATCATCATGGCGCTGGCCCTCGCGCCGCTGCACGCGAAATTCGGCATCGAAGCGGTGATCGCCACCACCCTGCAGGCTGTCTCCGGCGCGGGCTATCCCGGCGTGCCGTCGCTCGATGTCGTGGACAACGTGCTTCCCTTCATCGACGGCGAAGAACCCAAGATGGAAAGCGAGACCCGCAAAATACTCGGCCATCTCGCCAACAACTCGTTTGAGAATGCGCCATTCGGCGTCAGCGCGCAGTGCCATCGCGTAAACGTCGCGGACGGCCACATGGTCGCCGTGCGCGTGAAATTGGCCAAGCGCGTGTCGATTGAAGAGGTCCGCGATGCGCTCGCGTCGTACACTTCCGTGCCACAAAAACTGAAATTGCACACCGCGCCCATGCATCCGGTGCTCGTGCGCGACGAAAAAGACCGGCCGCAGCCGCGGATGGATCGCGACGCGGGAGGTGGCATGAGCGTCACGGTTGGGCGGCTCTTTCCGGACAGCGTATTCGATTACCGCTTCGTGGTTCTTGGCCACAACACCATTCGCGGCGCGGCCGGCGCGGCCATCCTGAACATGGAATTACTGCAAGCGCGCGGCCTGCTGCACGGAAAAGCCGCGAAAGAAACTGTCCGGTCCCTGCCGAAGCGAGGGTGCGATGAGCCGCCAGATCCAGGTAATGAAATTCGGCGGCACGTCGGTCGGCGATGCCATCCGCATTCGCAGCGCGGCATCCATCGCGGCGGAGGCGTCCAAGGAGCGCGGCGTCGTCATGGTCGTTTCCGCCATGTCCGGCGTGACCAACACGCTGATCGCTGCCGCCGGGAAATCGGCCACCGGCGACGAGGCCGCCGCGGAAGCGCTGACCCGCGCCCTGCAGGAAAAACATCACGACACCATTGGTAAACTGATTTCCGATATCGAAAATCGGCGTGAACTGCTCTCCGAAATCGACGCGTTGATCGAGCGCGCCGCAAATTATTGCCGCGGCTGCGCGTTGTTGGGCGAACTTTCACCTCGCGCGTTGGATGTAATTGCCGGCACCGGAGAACGCCTCAGCGCGAGAATGGCGGCCGCCGTGTTGCGCGAGATGGGAATCCGGGGCGTCGCGTTTGACGCGACCGACTTGATCGTGACCGATGACGTTCACGGCGGCGCGCGGCCGCTGGCCGACCCGACCCGCCAGAAAACCCAGGCGGCGCTGTTTCCCCTGCTCGAAGCCAACGGCATTCCGGTCGTCACCGGATACATGGCCGCCACCGCGAAAGGCGTTCCCACCACACTGGGACGCGGCGGATCGGATTATTCCGCAACCATTCTGGGAGCCGCGCTGGATGCTAGCGAAGTGATCATCTGGACGGACGTCAACGGCGTGCTCACTGCCGACCCGCGCATGGTTTCCGACGCCGTCACACTCGACGAAGTTTCCTACACCGAAGCCGGTGAGCTCGCTTTCTTCGGAGCCAAGGTGCTTCATCCGATGACGCTGCGTCCAGTGATCGAAAGCGCCATACCAGTATGGATTCGCAACAGTTTCCATCCCGAATTGCCGGGCACAAAAATCACGCAGATCGTGACGCCCGCGCCGCAAGGCGTGAAGGCCGTGACGGCAACGCGCGACGTGGCCATGATCGCCATTGCCGGACCGGGGATTATCGGTGTTCCCGATATCGCCGCGCGAATTTTCACGGCCATGCGCGTCGGTGCACGCGAATATCGTGATGATTTCGCAGTCATCGTCGCAGGACAGCATCTGCTTCGTCGTGCAGGCCGCCGACGCTACGCGCACCGAGGAAGCATTGCGCAGCGCGCTGTACGAAGATGTGCACCAGCACGACGTCGAACATATCCGGGTGAACCGCAGCGTAGCGATCGTCGCCGCGGTCGGCGAGAACATGGCCGGAACGCCGGGCATTGCCGGGCGCGTCTTCAGCACCCTGGGTAAGGAATCCATCAACATCATCGCCATCGCGCAGGGCTCTTCCGAATACAACATTTCATTCCTGGTGGATTCGAACGGAATGGAAAAGGCCGTGAAGGCCTTGCATCAGGCCTTCGCCCTGGGCCGGCAGGAAAAAGACGACAGCACGCGCACCGTCGCTCAGGTTATAACCTAAAACATCGCCCGCAGTTCAGGCTGCCTTAAAAAAATCCAGCCTGTGGGGTTCCGCGCAATCAGAAAACCTCACAGGCTGAAACCTGGGCGACTAAACCTCTATCGTTTCGCGGCCTGAATCTGCTGCTTCGCTGCGTTCACCACATTTTCCACGGTGAAGCCGAAATGCTTCAGCAAGTCCTTGAGCGGTGCAGAGGCGCCGAACGTGTGCATGCCGATGCTGTAGCCGGACATCCCCACATAGCGTTCCCAACCAAACGTAGTGGACATTTCCACTGACACGCGAGCCTTCACCGACGGTGGAATCACCGAATCGCGATAGGCTTGCTCCTCCCGTTCGAACAATTCCCACGACGGCATGCTGATGACGCGCGCGTGAATGCCTTCCTTGGAAAGCTGTTCAAAGGCCTCGATGCAAAGTGACACTTCGCTGCCGGTCGCCAGCAGTAGCACATCGGGGGTCGTTCCCGCTTTTTCAGCGATCACGTACGCGCCGCGCGAAACTCCGGCAGCGGACGCAAAGCGCGTGCGATCGAACGTGGGCACCGCCTGGCGCGTCAAAACCAGCAGCGCCGGCTCATGCTCAAGCTGCATGACCACCTTCCACGCCTCGACTACCTCATTTGCGTCGGCGGGGCGCAGTGTGATCATGCCCGGAGTAGCGCGGGCGATCGCCAGATGTTCGATCGGTTCGTGTGTCGGGCCGTCTTCGCCGACTCCGATCGAATCGTGCGTGAGAATGTAAATCACCGGAATGCCCATGATCGCGCTCAGCCGCATACCTCCGCGCATGTAGTCGGTGAATACAAAAAAAGTGGCCCCGAACGGCCGTACTTTGGTCAGGCTCATGCCGTTGATCATCGCGGACATGGCGTGCTCGCGAATGCCGAAATGTAAATTCCGGTTGCCATAGCTGCCGGGTTGAAATCCAATGGCCGGCTCAAACGTGAGCAGCGTTTTGGTGGACGGCGCGAGGTCTGCGGCGCCTCCAATCAGCCACGGAACATTTTTCGCGATCGCGTTTTCAACTTTAGCCGAGGACTCGCGCGTGGCCAGCCCCTTGGCGTCGGCGGGAAACGCCGGGATTTCCTTATCCCAGCCCTCGGGCAATTGCCGGTGCTCCATGCGCGAAATTTCGTCGGCCAGCCCGGGATTCGCGCCGCCGTAATCGCCAAATCGCGCCGTCCAACGATCGCGTTCCGTTTTTCCTCGGACGCCGATGCCCTTCTTAAAATGGTCATAGACGCCATCGGGAATCAGAAATTTTGCGTCTTCTGGCCAACCGTAAACGCGTTTCGTTTCCCGCACTTCTTCTTCGCCGAGCGCCTCGCCATGGGCCTCCTTGGTATCCTGCTTGTGCGGCGAGCCCCAGCCGATGTGGCTATTGACGATGATCAGCGTCGGACGGTCGCTCGTTCCCTGAAACGTGCGGAAGCCGGCGCGAATCATATTCAGATCATTGGCATCGGTAACATGCGTGACGTTCCAGCCATAAGCTGCGAATCGCATGGCCACGTCTTCTGAGAACGCCAGCGGCGTGCCTCCCTCGATCGTGATGCGATTGCTGTCATAGATCCAGCACAGATTGGAAAGCTTGAGGTGCCCGGCGAGCGAAGCGGCTTCGCTGGAAATTCCCTCCATCATGCAGCCATCGCCGCCCAAAGCGTAGACGTTGAAATTGTAGAGGGCTTCAAACCCCGGCCGGTTATATCGTGCTGCCAGCCATTTTCCAGTCAATGCCATTCCCACGCTGTTTGCGTAGCCTTGTCCGAGCGGACCAGTCGTCGTTTCAACTCCCGTGGTCAAATGCGATTCGGGATGGCCGGGGCAGCGGCTGCCAAGCTGCCGAAAATTCTTGATGTCTTCCAGCCGCACGGCGGGCCCGTCCAGAATTTTCATGTCTTTGCTGACTTCCCGGACTCCCGTCAGGTGCAGAATTGAGTACAACACCATGGAAGCGTGCCCCGCAGACAGAACGAAGCGATCACGATTGGGCCACAACGGATCGGCGGGGTCGTAACGCAAAAACTCCTGCCATAGCGTGTAGACCAGCGGAGCCATCGCCATTGGCGTACCGGGATGCCCGGAATTAGCGGCCTGCACGGCATCGATCGAAAGGGTGCGGATGGTGTTGATACAGAGCATTTCCATCGGGGTGACAGCGTTTTGAACGGTTGCACTCGTGCCGGTTACGCTCATACTTGCTCCTTGGCAGCGGCGCGGAATGGAATCCGGTCCGACGTCGCATTTACTTACCAACTCTAGCCCAACGCCGATATTGTACGACAGGTTGAATCGCTTCGCGGCAAGCGCAATCCAATTCAACCCGAGGAGCTGGTTCGATTCGCCAAAAACGAACAGTTCCGTAAGTGATCATGCGGCCACGCCCTCCGCATTGCTGGGGGGCCGCACTCTTGCGGCCTTCCGGGGTACGGGTTTTGGTTCTCCAATCGCAGATCGAGTGAATCTTGGCTTCCCATTCTGTCTAGACTGGACCTGGTAGGAGAAATCCTCAACTTTGCGTCGCAAAATAGTTGGAGTATGATGCGCGGCATACGGGCGCATTAAAATGAAATGAACTCGCCGCAGGATTCTTTCAGGAAAAAGCGTGCGCCCGCAATCCTCAGATCCGGGTAAAGGAGAGCCATGCCCAAGAGCCGCAAGAGGTGCGCCGGAGCTTCCGCCGACGCCAAGGAAATCATTAAGGGAAAAAAAGCACTCACTCGCAGAGCGGTTCTGAAAAGCACAGTCGGCGCAGCGGTTGGCGCGACTGCCGCGGGATTTGCAAGCTCGATTGGACTACGCGCGCAGGTGCAAGGTCTCTACACGTCCAACGCGCCACCCGAACTTCCTCTACCGCTCGGTTCGCTGACGTATCTGGATCGCAAACAATACATCCACAACATGGAGATTATCTCTCATCTTTCCGGAGCAACGATCAGCGGCGGTGAGCCGCTCATGTCCATGTGGGCCAAGGGCAGGCAGCGCTTATTGCCCGCGCCGGCAGGCGGCGACTTCGTGGATGTCAGCGACGCCAAGAAGCCGGTCTTTGTCAATAACAAGCGGGTTCTTCAGAGCAATGGCCTCGGCGGTCCGGTGGTCTACAACGCCAAGCTGAAAAAATGGATCATGATGTGCACCGCGGCGCAACCGCTGACCGGTTCGACACCGGAATTTCCCCTCGGCCAATACGACCCTCAACTGAAGGAAAAAGTCCTGGCGTACAAGGGTCTGCGGGGAATCCGCAATTACGACATCACCGACCCGACCAAACCAAACCTCTTGCAGGAATACAGCACCGGTGAAAAAGGCAACGGCACGCATCACAATTTTTACGACGGCGGAAAATACGCGTACCTTGACTGCGGATGGGACGACACGTTGCGTCTCGAAAATCACCAGCGCCCGTCCAGTAACGCCCTGATGATCGTGGACATGTCCGATCCCGCGAATGTGCAGGAAGTTTCGCGCTGGTGGGTTCCCGGACAGAAACTCGGCGAGGAAGAAGAGTATAAGAAATATCGCTTCGCGGGAGACCACACGGCATGGACCGGAAATCACGGCTCCATCACCGTTCCCAAACGTGTGGAGGATGGCGGCACGATCGGCTACGGCGGCTTTGGAGCATTCGGTTTTTACGTCATGGACCTCTCCGACATTAAAAACCCCAAGCCCTATGGCCACACGCAATACGAATTCGATACATTCGGCACGATTCCCTTCCACACTTGCTATCCCCTGATCGCCGATGCCGCCCATCCGCGACTGATGAACAAAGTGGTGGCCGTGCACGAAGCACTTGAAGCGGACTGCCGGGAAAATTACCACACCCCTTATATACTGGACGTGAAAGATCCAAAAAATCCGAAGATCATCGGGTTTTTCCCGCGTCCCGCCGCCCCTCCCGACGCTCCTTACTCGGACTTTTGTTTTGCGCGTGGCCGCTTTGGCTCGCATAATACGCAATGCTGGCTCGCTCCGGGCACATCCAATCCCGCGATCATGGTCATCACCTGGTTCAACGCCGGCGTCCGCGTTTTCGACATTTCCAATCCCACCGAGCCGAAAGAAGTTGCCTGGTTCGTGCCTCCGCGAGACGGTGACATCAATAAGTACGAATCCTGGTGGCGCGGTACCACCGAAAACGTCTTCGTCGAGTTCGATCGCAACCTGATCTGGATCGGAACGCACGAAGGCAGTTACTGCCTTTCCTGCCCGGCGTTGGGCAAACCGGTAACCGAGCCCACCAAAATTCAGAAATGGTCGATCCCGCACTGCAATGCCGGCTGGGACGATCAAACTGCCCGCAGTTTTTATTTCGGACGATCTCTGAGCCAGATGGGTTAACCTGAGATTTGAGATTTGAGGCTGTGATTCGAGATCTGAGATCTGAGATTTAAATTTGAGATTGAGATTCGAAGTTTAAATTTCAAACTTGAGATCTGAGATTCGAGATCTGTGATTTAGGAGCTGATCTCTTAAATTTGAGATTGAGATGTGGGATTCCACATTGAAATTTTAAATTCGCGATTGAAGTGCTAAATTCGAGCCTCGCGAGTCGCAACCCAATAGCTTTGTAGGGCACGGCTTTAGCCGTGCCAGAGCGACTCGAACCCATGCGGCTTTAGCCGCTGGCCCTCAGCCGCCAGGAGAGCGCGATGTTTCAAGATATTTCCCGAAGGAAATTTACGTCCGGACTGATCGCTACCAGCGGAATGCTCCTCCTCACCCGTCGCGCGCGCGCGGCGGATTTTGAACTGCGCCAATTTCACAACCAGCCGGCCGGCAGCCCTCTCGACAAATGGTTGACGTCCATGTGGGACGCGATAAAAACGGAAACCAACGGCCGTGTCCAGGTGCAGACGTTCCCCGACAATAACAAACTCGCCGGCGGCGATCCCGCCGCACTCAACATGGTAGTCAGCGGCGAATTGGATTTCTTCACGCTGAATGGCGGCTCGATCGGAAACCTCGTCCCCGCATCAAACGTGCAAGGCGTGCTCTTCGCATTCCGCACTCCCGAACAGGTGTTTGGCGCGCTGGACGGAGATCTCGGCGACCACTTACGCGAGGAAATGAAGGCCAAAGGCATCTACGCCGTGCCAAAAGGCTGCTTCGACAACGGCATGCATGAAATCACTTGCGCCACGCATCCCATCCGCAGCGTCGACGATCTACAAGGATTAAAAATTCGCACTCCGGACGCTCCCATTTACATAGAAGCATGGAAAGCGATGGGCGCGTCTCCGGTGGTCGCCAATTTCAACAAGCTCTATGAGACGTTAAAAACCGGCACGGCCGAGGCGCAGACTAACCCGCTGGCCGTCGCGGAATTTTTAAAGCTGTACGAGGTGCAGAAGTTTGTCAGCATGACCAATCACGGCTGGTCCGGATTCAATCTGCTGGCGAACTGGAAATTATGGCAGCGCTTCCCGACCGACGTGCAGCAGATCATCGAGCGTAACGTAGCGAAATTCGTTCGCCGGCAGCGCGAAGAATTGGGCGCGCTGAATACTGAATTCCGCGGCAAACTCGCGACGCAGGGAATGACCTTTAATGACGCGGACACGTCCTCGTTCCGTCCCCGGCTAGCCGCGTATTACGCCCGCTGGAGAGGTATAGTTGGTGATCGCGCCTGGAATCTGCTCGAAGCGCACGTCGGAAAGCTGGGCTAGACTTGCAAGCCCGTTCGCCAGCGAGATAAGACCCGATTGATTTGCATTCTCGCCGCACGACGGCCTGAGGAATCTACTTGCCCGCGGGAACCGCATCCGGCGGCGGCTCATTCTGATATCGGAAGGGCAGTTTGAATTTTCGCGCGATTTCCGGCCAGAATTCGCGCAGTTCATCATATCCAATATCCAGCGACACGTCCGTGGCTAGTGTTCGCATCGCGGGCGCAACCCCGCGGCGGTTCCCGGGATGGTACAGATTACTGATCGAGATGCCGCTGATTTCACCCAGCCATTCCGAATAGTTGAACATCGGACTGCCGTGGTCGTTATAGGCCACTACGGAATGCTCGATGGCGTGCAGGAAGCGCCGCTTTGCCGATCCATGGCCCATGCGGTAGTACCGCGGGTCCTGGTGAAATATCGTGGGATAGGTGAATTCCTTGAAAAATCGAAACTGCACTTCATCCGTGTAGGTCGCGATTAATCTTTTGCCGTATCCGGCACCGCCCTGGCCAAACGACGGATCGTCATTCTCCGCTTGAGAAATCCCGGCATCGAATCCGGCGCCCAAAATTGTTTCAGGATCGATGGAGTCGTGCAGAAACAATAATAATTTGTCTCTCATTTGAAGCGAACAAAGAACGACACCCTGCTTGTAATGCGGAAGACCTACGGACTGGCGATCGAGCTTGCGAGTAAACGTTCCGATGATCTTGCTGAAAGGCCCGTTGTAGTCCTGCAACTGAACCATCGGCGGCGGCTGAACGCACTGCCCCGCCTGGTTTAGCACCGCTTGCCCAGGTAAGGCGGGTGGTTCCGAAGATGGCGGCGCAGGATTTGGCGGGGTGTCCTGGGCCTGGGTTGGCATGGCGGCCGCCAGCGCGCCGACGATCACTACGCTAGCCAGCATCGAGCGAGCGCAAGCCTGCAACGCGGTCAAAATCCAGCAAAGGCGATTGACCCCTAAACCGCACCTTGGCAAATCCTTACGCCCAAGAAAAAGCACGGAATCGATTATTACACAATCGTGAGCGGGACAGTCGCCGTGTGTTTAATCCCTCCTGAGATCCCAATGACGGAGAGCTGGTAAGTTCCGGCCGGGGTGCCCGTCGTAGGATTGAGCTGCACAGAAGGCGGCATCCCGGTTCCCGACGCGGAACCCGATCCGCTGCCCGTGACGCCACACCCAACCAGGCACGTCGCCGTCATAACGCACAGCAGCAACAGACATACCGGCGCAAACGCTCCCGCGCGTTCCCCGGGCCGCCGCAGCATCAAACCTACCAATGCAATTCCCGCAAGTGCCGTAATCACCGCCCAACCCAGCGGTTCACGGGGATTGAATCCGTTAGGCAACCGGACCATGGACGCTGCCGTATGCGGGGAGGTCGCGACAGTAAGCACCACGCCTTGCGGCAAGGCTCCCGGCGTAATCGGCACCGAAGGCGCAAACGACGCACTCGCTCCGAACGGCAAACCCGATACGCTGAGGGTTACCGGATAGTTGAACGGCACGCCATTTGCCGGGTCCAGTGTTAGTGACAGGGTCGCTGTATCACCGGCCGTAACGGGACGGACTGAAGACGGCGGGTTCAGGGAGTAGTCCATCACTAAAAAGCCGATCGCCGGCGTTGTGCCGCCGCCCGGAGGCGGATTGGTAACCGTGATGTTCAAAGTTCCGGCCTGGTCCAGATCGGAACTCAGAAGCGTGACGAATAAGGATGTGGAACTAACGAAGGTCGTCACCCGCGCACTGCCATTCACAAAAACAACCGACGCTTGTGTGAAGTTCGTGCCCGTGACAGTCAGCGTAAGCGCGTAGCTGCCCGCGGGCACACTCGGAGGCGTGACCATCCCTCCACCAGGCTGCGGATTGGTAATGGCGAAATTGATCTGCGCCGAAGCGAATCCGTTTGGGTTTGTCACGATCACGTAAGGGTTGCCCGGCGTGGAGATCGCGCTAGGCAGAATAAACGCAGTGAGTTGGCTGGAACTGACAAATGTCGTGGCCACGTTAATCAGCTGGAAGCTCACCAGCGAGCCCTGGACGAAGCCCGAACCATTCACGGTAAGCGTAAAGCCTGCTCCTCCAGCCGCCGCGCCGGTGGGAGAAACGCTCGATACGGAGGGTTGTTGCGCGTTGGATGGCGTGATCGTAAGCGTGGCAGCATTGGATATTCCTCCTGCCCCGGTAACCCCATTTTCAGGATTAGTCACGCTGATACTAACCGTACCCGGCCCGGCAATTTGATTCATAGAAATCTGGGCGGTGAGAATCGTTGGACTGGCATACGACGTTGGAAGCGTGGTTCCGTTAAAGCTCACGGCGGAACTGGTCACGAAGCCGGAGCCCAAAACTTCCACGGTGGTTGCAGGCCCGCCAGCAACAATGCTGGTCGGGGCAATCGAAGAAATCGCGGGAACCGGATTGGACACCTGGAATTCAACGGAAGTGGAAGCCCCGCCGCCAGGAGCCGGATTAAAGACAAACACCACGGACGTCCCGCCATTATCGATGTCGGTGGCGGCTATGCTGGCGTTTAATTGCGTTGGGCTCACAAACGTGGTGCTGCGTGCCTGTCCTCCAAAATACACCGTCGCTCCCGGCACGAAATTCGCTCCATTAACCTGCAAAGTAAATGCAACCGCGGTGGCGCTCGTCGAAGGTGGCGAAAGCGATGAAATCATCGGTGTTGGACTCGAAACGGTCGCTGGCGCCTGGGAAATCGCCAATTGTTCGCCGTTGCTCTGAATCGTGTTCGTCCAAGACGCGGCGGAAAGTGGAGTCAGAATTCCGGTGGAAGTGTCGATCGAGAAACCCATGATTTGCGCGAAGTTCATCGAAACAGATAGGTAACTTGTAGAGGTGGTATAGGCCAATCTGCCCGCAGGATCCACCACGACGGAGAGAGGATTTATTCCGGCGGCAAAGGGGGATCCCAGGATCGGGGTGAGGGCTCCAGTTCCGGCATTGATGGCAAATGCGGAAACACCGCCTTCGGACTGGCTTGGCGCGTTCGCGTAAGGCTGGTTCTCATTCACCACATACACGAAATTTCCCGACGGATGAACCACTAGAGACAACGCATTGAGCGGTATTGCATAGGGCGATCCTGGACTTTCAACCATTTGCGCGCCTTCCGCACCCACGGCAAATGCGTCGAGGTGACTCGTGCGCGTATCAACTGAATAAAGCAAGGCTCCGTTCGGCGAAACCGCCATGACGTTCGAACCACCTGCTGCCGGCTGACCCTGTCCAATCGGCGTGAGCGCCCCCGTCGTAAAATCGATCGAACAGACCAGGATCGGATTCGCCAAGCCCGGACCGGGGGATCCGGTGCTCAAGTACGCATAGTTCGCCAAGGGATCAAAGGCAATCGACGTTGCAAAGATTCCCTGCAGGGACGCACCGGGAACAGCCGAAAGCACGCCCGACACACCGTCAATCGTGAATTCATAGACGCTCTCGCCTTGTCCGTTGCTTGCCGCCACATAGAGGAAGCGGCCCGTTGGGTCAATGGCCATCGCTTGGGGCGTGCCTCCGACGGAATTCGGCGATCCGGGCAACTCGCTCAGGGTGCCCGCGGCCGGATCCACCGAAAATGCCGTAATATCGTTGGACACTGTGTTTGCCACAAACAGAAACCTCCCCGTCGGATCGAGGGCGAGATATTGCGGATTCAGCCCGGCGTTGAAAGGCGAGCCGATAACTTCGGTGATGGCCCCCGTCGAAGTGTTCACGCTGAATACGCGGATCGTCGCGGTCGGCGACCCTCCGTTTTCCAGCAGAAATAGGAACGTAGCCGGAGCATTTTGCGCCGCAACTGGCGGGCCAGGGATCGCAAGAATCAGGCTAAGGAATGTGACTGCGATGATTGTGCGCACAAGCGCCTCCTGCGCAGTCGCCGGGATGGAAACGCACGCCCGTCGCGACCGCGATAGTGCCTAGAGGTCTGGACGGCCGAAACCTACGCACTTCGGCCTCAAAAATAGTGAATGGAAACCATCCTGCGAATGGCTTTCACGCCGGATCCGGGAGAGGGACTTCTCCGGCTACGCGGATTTTACCCTAACGTTATTTAAATTATCAAGATAAATTGTCATGAACAATGACACCGCACAAACCGGACGGCCTTCGCCGGGAGCTCTCTACGGCCTGGTTTTAGTTCTATTTCACAGAACTAAATTCGCGCCAGTGAAATTCAAATGAGGCGTCGCGATGGGCCAGCAGGTAGGAAATGCTGTGGCCGCCCGGGAAGAGGTGAAATTCATGGGGTATTTTAAGGGAATCGAGGGTCTCGTGCAGCTCACTCGCGCCCCGGTAGAAACCGTACGAATCTTCGGTCCCGCAGTCGAAATAGATTTTCATCTTGAGCAGCGCCCCGGCATGTTTGCGCGCCAGTACGAACGGGCTGTTGGCATCCCAGAAGGGCCGCTCGATTGGATTGCCAAACACTTTGGCCAGCAACACCGCCCCGAGGTTTCCCGACGACGCCTCGGCGCTCACTCCCTGCGGAGGCGTGCGCATCAATGCCCCGCTGTGCGAACTGACCGAGCCGAACATCTCCGGGTGAGCAAAGGCCATCCGCAGAGCGCCATATCCGCCCATCGAAAATCCGGTGATACCATGCGCCGCCCGCTCCGGCCGAATCCGGTAGGCATGCTCAATGAAGGGAATAAATTCGCGCGCGAAAAACTCGCCGTAGGGAGTCTTGCCATCCCGCGAATCGATATAAAACGTGTCCGATCCGTTCGGCGCCACCACCAGAAAATCGCCCACCATCTTTTGGCGGCGCAAATCCAGCAAGGTATTCCACTCCCCATCCAGCACGATCGACTGCTCGTTTCCTCCCAGGCCGTGCAGCAAGTACAGCACCGGGTATTTTCTGTTTTGCCCATCGGGGGCCGAGTAGCTGGCGGGCAGGTACACACAGTACCGCACCGAAGAATGCAACAGAGCGCTGCGGAAAGCGTGGCAATCGGCGCGCTCCTGCGAGTGCGTCGTGGCCGCCGTCAGCAGCACCAGAAGCAAGAGTCTGGCGGCGCGTCCCAAATGGTGACTCAAGAGGAAGACAGACATAAACAAGAAGGACACATTGTAGAGGGCCCCTCCCGCCCGGACAAGGGGACTTAAGCCAATCCTTCTGTGCGTCTTACAGAATCCTTATGAGCTGCGCACGACTTCCTAACTCCGCAAGACGCATGATCGCTTCGTTACACAGCAATGAAATCGCCGGCGACAGCGGATTGCAGCCGGACAAAGCGCACAAAATGACGTGCCTCAGAAGTACTAAATCGGCATCGAGAAGTGCCTGCCAGGATGCGGATCTATGAAGACCCGCCGGCAGCCGCAAGCGATGCCGAATTTTGGAGGCACTCAGGCAGCGCCGGGAGGAGGTCCAAGGCCATGACTATTTTTCTGATATTGAATGGCGTGGGCGTCGTTTTTCTACTCTTTGTACTGGTCAACTTCTGGAAAGCGGGACACCGGCCCAGCAGGGACGACCGGGAGTACGCGGCGGAATTTAAGGGCCGGGACTGGCCAGATGTGCTCGTGGTGACCCACCCGATTTCGCACAGCGCACAAGGGGGCCTTTCGGTGATTTCGTTCCCGGCGCCAGACCGCCACGTGGTTGCGCAAGCGGATGACCGGGCGCACGCGCCAACAGAAGTATCTCGCGAGCACTGCGTCGGATTTCCACAAGGTGACCAGCGTCGCGGGCACGCGCAGGGATATCATGCGACCGGGGCGATAAAGGAAGGAAGCCAATGCTGGACATGATTTTTACGATCTCGACGCTGATTTTTTCGTGCTGTCGGTACTTGTACGTAAAATTCTGCGACGGATTGAGGTAACGGAAATGCTCGATCACGATCGTATCTCTAGCGGTGTGCGCGGCATTGCTGGTCTATCTGGTATACGCAATGCTGCGCCCGGAAAAGTTCTGACCATGACAAACAACGGCTGGTTCCAAATCCTGTTCTTTCTGCTCGTCGTGCTCGCGCTCACGAAACCGCTGGGCTCCTTCATGACCCGCGTATTCAACCGGGAGAAGACATTTCTCGACCCGGTGCTGCGCCCGATCGAAAAGCTGGTCTACCGCCTGACGGGCGTCGACGAAACCAAGGAAATGCGCTGGACGCGAATATGCCGGCGCGATGCTGATGTTCAGCGGCGTCACGATGTTTGTCACTTACGTGATTGAGCGAGTGCAGAATCATCTGCCGCTTAACCCGCAACATCTGACCGCTGTGGCGCCGGACCTGGCTTTTAATACGGCCGCGTCCTTCACCACCAACACCAACTGGCAGGCCTATGTGCCGGAAGTCACGATGTCCTATCTGACGCAGATGGCCGGCCTCGCATACCACAATTTCATTTCCGCCGCGGTGGGCATCGCCCTAGCCATCGCTATTGTTCGCGGAATCGCGCGCCGCGAACAAAAGACCCTGGGCAATTTCTGGGTGGATATGACCCGCGCGACCTTCTGGGTGTTGTTGCCCGGCTGCGTCCTCGGAGCGCTACTCCTGGTCTGGCAGGGCGTGCCGCAAAATTTTAAGCCCTACGCGACCGCGCAGCTCGTCGATCCGCAGTCGGTGCAGACTACCGATGCCGCTGGAAAAACCTCCACCCAGATCGTGAAGGAGCAGACCATCGCGCTCGGCCCCACAGCCTCCCAGGAAATGATCAAGGAACTCGGCACCAACGGCGGCGGCTTCTTCAACGCGAACAGCGCTCACCCTTTTGAGAATCCCACTCCGCTCACCAACTTCGTCGAGCTGGTTTTAATTTTTGCCATCGGATCGGGTTTGACGTACACCCTCGGACAGATGACCGGCTCTCCCCGCCACGGTTGGGCGGTATGGTGCGCGATGGCCATCCTGTTTCTTGTCGGCGTCACCGCGGCATATTCGGCGGAAGCGCGTGGAAACCCCATTGTTCAAAACTCGACCCATGTGCAGCCGGCTGGAAACATGGAGGGCAAGGAAGTTCGCTTTGGAATCGCCAACTCCGCTCTGTGGGCCGTGGTGACAACCGACACCAGCTGCGGCGCGGTGAATTCGATGCACGACTCCTATACGCCTCTTGGCGGAATGATTCCTCTCATCAACATCCTTCTCGGAGAGGTCGTCTTCGGGGGCGTCGGTTCCGGCCTCTACGGAATCATCGTGTTCATCATTCTCTCCGTATTCATCGCCGGTTTGATGGTCGGCCGCACGCCGGAATACCTGGGCAAAAAGATCGAAGCGTTCGATGTAAAGATGGCCATGCTGACGGTGCTGATCTATCCACTCATGGTGCTGACGTTCACCGCCATCTCTCTCGCGCCTAAGTTTGGTTTGTCCAGTCTGGCGAACGCGGGCCCCCATGGTTTATCGGAAATCTTCTACGCCTACGCCGAGGCTGGCGCAAATAACGGTTCGGCGTTCGCCGGACTCAACGCCAACACCCTTTGGTACAACACGACCCTGGCTACGACCATGTTGTTTGGCCGATTCTTTATGGTCCTGCCGGTGCTGGCGATCGCCGGGAGCCTGGTTCAGAAAAAACATGTGCCGGAAACTTCCGGCACTTTTCCGGTGACTTCGCCGCTGTTCACCGGCCTGCTGATCTCTGTAATTTTAATCGTCGGCGCACTGACATTTTTTCCCGCGCTTAGCCTCGGCCCGATCCTCGAGCACCTGCTGATGAACGCCGGGAAGACCTTCTAAGGAAAATAAGAAAATGACAGCCCAAGAAAGAAAGAGTCAATCCATCTGGGACGGACCGATCGCCCGGCGAGCCATTTGGGATTCGTTCCGGAAGCTGAATCCCATGACGCTCATGAAGAATCCGGTGATGTTCGTCGTTGAAATCGGGTCAGCGCTGTTGAGCGTGGAACTCGTAAGCCACCTTCTGCGCCACACGCAAGGGCTTCGCCTTCGATTGCAGATCACGCTCTGGCTGTGGTTCACCGTACTTTTCGCCAATTTTGCCGAAGCCATGGCCGAAGGCCGCGGCAAGGCCCAAGCCGACACGCTGCGCAAGGCGCGCACTGAAACCGTGGCCTACAAGCTGAAACCAGACGGCTACACGGTGGAAATTTCCGGCTCCAAACTGCGCGCAGGGGACGTCGTCGTCGTCATCGCCGGGCAATTTATTCCCGGAGACGGCGAAGTCATCGAAGGCGTCGCCTCGGTGGATGAATCCGCGATCACTGGAGAATCCGCTCCGGTCATCCGTGAAGCCGGCGGCGATCGCTCGGCAGTTACGGGCGGCACGCGCGTGCTCTCCGACGAAATCAAGGTTCGCATCACTCCAATCCCGGCGAAACGTTTCTCGACCGCATGATCAAGATGGTTGAGGGCGCGTCGCGGCAAAAGACCCCCAACGAAATCGCACTGAACATTCTGCTTGTGCGGGCTGACCATTATTTTCTTGCTGGCAGTTACGGCGCTGCAACCCTTCGCCATCTATTCCGGAGCGCCACAAAGCGCTTTCGTGCTCTGGCTCTGCTGGTGTGCCTGATTCCCACCACCATCGGCGGCTTGCTGTCCGCGATTGGCATCGCCGGAATCGACCGCGTGATCCAGCGCAACGTCATGGCCATGTCCGGCCGCGCCGTGGAAGCCGCGGGCGACGTGGACATGCTGCTGCTCGACAAAACCGGAACCATCACTCTAGGAAATCGCCAGGCCACCAATTCATCACCGCCCCCGGCGTGACGGAAGCGGAACTGGCCGACGCGGCGCAACTGGCTTCCCTTGCCGACGAAACGCCCGAAGGCCGATCGATCGTCGTCCTGGCCAAGGAAAAATACGGATTGCGAGGGCGGCCGCTGTCCTCGCCCCAGGCCACCTTTATTCCCTTCACCGCGCAGACGCGCATGTCCGGCGTTGATTTCGACGGCCGGGCGATCCGCAAGGGCGCACCGGACTCGATCAGGAAGTATGTGATCGAACACGGAGGCTCCATTCCGTCAGAGGTCGATGACGTCGTGCAAATCGTAGCCAGTTCCGGAGCGACGCCTCTGCTGGTGGCCACCAAGGGCCGAAT
>CAVOIX010000011.1:0-6429 GCA_963695945.1 uncultured Acidobacteriota bacterium
ATCAAAGAAGTTCATAATGACCGCTCCGCCAACGGCGGCACGCTGACTCCCCAGGAGCGCCAGCAAGTCAATGGTCAGCAGAACAACCTCAGCAAGTCCATCTACAACGACAAACACAATGCCAACACGGCGACCTATGGCAACAACGAAGTGGGCGCGCGCCGCAACAATACAGCAGCAGCGAATCGCCAACGGAAATCAATAGCGGGCAGATGTCGCCGTCAGAGGCCGCCAAGGCCGAAGAACCACGAGCAGAATATCAACAAGCACGTGGCGGCAGATCGCGCAGCCAACGGCGGAAAACTGACGCCGCAGGAGAGGAACGAACGTCAACCGCCGGCAGAACAATGCCAGCCGCCAGATCTATAACGAGAAGTACAACGAGCAAGTCTGCGCCGAGGTAAGAGTCTCGGTGTCTGCAAGTAACGCGAAACGCGGCAGTTTGCGAAGCAGCGAACTGCCGCGTGTTGTTTTTAGTAGCACAGCCACTCCTGGCTGTGTGGTTTCGTAAGCTGTCCGCAATCTGCCAACGCGCCTACGTTTGCAAAACCCGCACGGTCAAAGTGCCTGCGCTAGCGAACAAAAACGCCCACCCATTCGTCAGAATGGGTGGGCGTTTTACTTGAATATTGAATGCTTCCTTAGCCCTTGCTGAAGCCGGGAGCGGGGCGCAACTCGGGGCGCGGCGCCGGCTTCGGCTCAGCGCCGGGCAGCGGCTGCGGCGGCGACGGCGGCGTAGGACGCACCTTCTCCGGCAGCGGCTTGTTTTCCATCAGCAGTTTCAGTTCGGTGGCGTCGAGAACTTCGCGATCGAGCAGCGCCAGGGCAATGCGCTCCAGCATGTCGCGGTTGTTTTCGAGAATGCTGCGCGCGTTCTCGTAGGCGGTGGTAACGATGCTGCGAACTTCCTGGTCGATGTGAATCGCGGTGTCTTCCGAGTAGTCGCGGTGCTGGGCAATTTCGCGGCCCAGGAAGATGGCCTCTTCCTTCTTGCCGAAGGCCAGCGGACCCAGCGTCGCTCATGCCCCAGTCGCAAACCATCTTGCGCGCAATGTCGGTGGCGCGTTCGATATCGTTGCCCGCGCCGGTGGTGATGTGGCCGAGGAAAATTTCCTCGGCGGAGCGCCCGCCCATCAGCACGGTCAGCGTGCCCTTCGAGATAGTTCTTGGTGTAGGTGTGTTTGTCGTCGATCGGCAGCTGCATGGTAAGCCCGAGCGCCATGCCGCGCGGAATAATGGTGACCTTGTGCAGAGGATCGGTGCCCGGCGTCATGGCCGCGACCAGCGCGTGGCCCGCTTCGTGGTACGCGGTGTTGCGCTTTTCCTCCTCGGACAGAATCATGGATTTGCGCTCGACGCCCATCAGGACTTTGTCCTTGGACATCTCGAAGTCCGCCATCATGACCAGTTTGCGGCTCTGGCGCGCGGCCCACAGAGCAGCTTCGTTCACCAGGTTGGCCAGGTCGGCGCCGGAGAAACCCGGCGTGCCGCGGGCGATGACCGAGAGATCCACGTCGTCGGAGAGGGGCACCTTGCGGGTGTGCACGCGCAGGATTTCTTCGCGGCCCTTGATGTCCGGGCGCGGCACCACAACGCGGCGATCAAAGCGGCCGGGGCGCAGCAGCGCCGGGTCCAGCACGTCGGGCCGGTTGGTGGCGGCGATCAGGATGACGCCTTCGTTGGACTCAAAGCCGTCCATTTCGACGAGCAAGGCGTTCAGCGTCTGTTCGCGCTCGTCGTGCCCGCCGCCGAGGCCGGCGCCACGATGGCGGCCGACCGCGTCAATTTCATCGATGAAAATGATGCAGGGAGCGTTCTTCTTGCCCTGTTCGAACAGATCGCGCACGCGGCTGGCGCCGACGCCCACGAACATCTCCACGAAATCCGAACCGGAAATGGAGAAGAACGGCACGTTGGCTTCGCCGGCAATGGCGCGCGCCAGCAGGGTTTTGCCCGTGCCTGGAGGGCCCACCAGCAGCACGCCCTTGGGAATGCGTCCGCCAAGCTTCTGGAATTTCTGCGGATCCTTCAGAAAATCGATGATTTCCTGCAGCTCTTCCTTGGCTTCGTCGATGCCGGCCACGTCCTTAAACGTGGCCTTTTTCTGCTGCGCGGTCAGCAGGCGCGCGCGGGATTTGCCGAAGCTCAGCGCCTTGTTTCCGCCCGCCTGCATCTGCCGCATCATGAAGATCCAGAAAGCCGACCAGCAGAAAGCAGCGGCGCGGCAGTCAGCAGGAAATTAACCCAGTCGGCGCGATGTCACTTCCTTGACATTGATCAGCACGCCCTTGTCGCGCAGTTCTTTGGTCAGGTCCGGAGCCGACTTCCTTGAACACCGTGGTGCGGAATTTCTTGGCAGGCTCGCGCCATTCGCCTTCAACCTCGTAGCTGTTGGGCGAAAGGTATAGCGTCACTTCCTTGACGTTGCCGCGGTCCACCTGGGCCATGAACTCGCTGTAGCTGGGTTCTTCCTCGCGCGCGGATTGGCCGCTCTTGGAGACCAGCGTCCACAGCAGGACCGCCAGCATAATAATGAACATCCAAAACATAATCGTTTTTAATGTCGAACTGGGGTTCACGGCTTACCTCACCTGCCGGAGCTTTCCGGCGCACGGGATACCGAAACTGCTATGCATAAAATTAAGAACGAATCGATGCAATTCCCGCCATCCAAAATCACAACTTCGATGGCCGCTTCCCTTAGATAGAACTCCATTGCCTATGATCCATTAGATGCATGCTGAGGGCCAAAGTAATCCGGCCTCCTTCAAATACCTTTCAGCACCGAGCAGCCGCCCCTCGTCTGCTCGCTCTCGCTTGAATCTAAACTTCTTCCTCGCCGATCACCAAACCGGTCCGCGTTCCCGGATGCGCGGCAAGTTCCTCGGCTACCGGATAGCCGGAGGCCCAGATCACTTTCCCCTCGCTTGTCAGTACAGGCCAACTTCCCCGGGCGCTTCGGGGAACACGGGATTCCAGTAGCAACCGCTTTAATTTTCGTACGCGCCGACTCCCACGTGGGCGATAGGAGTCTCCGGGACGCCAATTTCGAAGCACCAGCGGCCAACGGATACGATCGAAATCCAGGGCACCCCAGCCCACTACAGTGTCGCTCTGGGCTGGAGGCCAGTCAACCATTTTCAAATTGATCCGGCGGTGAATTTCCGTAACCACAACGCAGGTCGAATCCATTCGCGCCGGCCGCGAAACGTTGTAGGCAAAGTCGAGATTTTCGCGGGTTGCTGCGCCGTTTTGCGGCGCGCCCGCCGTCGCTGAGTTTTTCGTGAAATGCAGACGGTCAAAAATTCTCTCAACGAGCACGCCTGGAAGTTCAATTCTTGCGCCGCTCTGGGATCTGGTGGCCAGATCAATCACGCTCTGGACATGACGCGCCGTCATTTGTTCACGGCTGCCGCGGAGCTCCGCAACCAGCCGCCGGATCAGGCGCCGCGTCAGGGCCATGGTCGGTGGAGACCCTGCCGCGGGTGAAATCGGCATGGGCCTGCCGGCCACCTGCTGGGGGCCTAAAGCCGTGAGCGAAGGAAACGGAAACAAAAGGTTGGCGATGCTTGCTGAAAGCGCGTTGAAAGATTCTCGTGTGACCAGGGCCGCGAAGCGCTCTTCCTCAAGAGCGCGCCAGAATGCCTCGTCCTCGCGGGCATGACTTGCAAACCGCGACAAGCGCGTCACTGCGGCGGCATCGAAATCGCGCAGAAGCACAGGAATGAGCTGGTGGCGAATTCGCGCACGCGTGCGGGAAGTATCCTGGTTGGTGGCGTCTTCCCGCCAGGGCTGTCCCAACGCGGAAAGAAACACTCGCAATTCCTCGCGTCCCACTCCCAGCAGAGGACGAATAATGAAACCCGACACCGGGTAGATTCCCGCCAGTCCCGTCAGACCCGTGCCGCGCAACAGATGCGAGAGTGCGGTTTCAGCCTGATCGTTTTCCGTGTGCCCGACGGCCACGTGGTTCAAGCCATGCGCTTCGACCGCCAAGTTGAAGAACTGATACCGCAGCCGGCGCGCCGCGTCTTCCAGGTTCCAGCCGTGCAGTTGCGCTTCGCCGGCGACATCCGCGCGGCCGGATTGAAATTCCAGCTGAAATTCCTCCGCCAGGGCTTTCACAAAACATTCGTCCTCATCCGCCGCCGTTCCCCGCAACTGGTGGTGAAAATGCAAAACCAGCAGGGTGATCCCCAGATGCGCGCGCAACTCGGCGAAGATTCGCAGCATGGCCACGGAATCCGCGCCGCCTGAAACGCCGAGCCCGATGCGGTCGCCCGGCCGGATCATGGCGTGGCGTTCGACGGTTTCGAGGATTCGTCTATGGAGTTCTTTTTTCATCGAAAAAAATCGCGGCGGCGGATGCATTCGCCGGATACGAGACTCGCCGCGCCGCGCAAAAATCCGCGGCGTCCTTCCTGCAACAGCGCACTGAAGCAAGGATGGTAGCAACGAACGCCGGAATCTAACAATCGGAAGTAGACGTTTCCGGGAACATGGGAAGGAACCGCAGGTGGAGGAAACCATCTAGCGAGTGGCTTGTTGCGCGACCAGCCTCCGGCTGTAGGCGATGCGACGATCCAGAACCATGGCGGCAACGCAGGCGCAGCCACCGCGCTCCGCATCAATCCATGGCGTGGCGGACGGCAGGACCCAGCCTGCGAGTACGCCCAGCAGACCCAGCAAGCCAAAATAGATCGCGACCGCCCGCACTTGAAGATCGTCGCCACCCGGCTCGGGGCACAGGTCGATCAATCCCAGGAGCCGCCGGAATTGATCCCCGGCCATACCGCGGGCTCTTATGCCGCAAATTTCACGCGTCTGCTCGGAGAGCTCATGGCTCCGCGATTTTGCGATTAGCGAACGGGTATAGGAGAGAAAGAATTGCAGCAGCGTCAGCAATGAAATTACCAGAACCAGGGCCGCGATCATTGATTTGGAGCGAGCACCCTCGCGGTGGCCAACCGGGCGTCCTTGGGAACTTTCAGGAACGTGTACGCCCAGGATATAGGCAGCCACATGGATGTCAGTGGGAAGTAATATCTCCAGAATCCATGGTTGGGGTAAAGGTTATCAATAGCGTAGCTGCCGGCTGATAAACTGACATAGACGCCCATTGAGAGAACCAGTTGCATTAATTGCGTCCTGTTTTCACGCAGCTTGGCCATCGCGCCCCAGAGCACGTAGGTCAGCACGACCGCGACAAAATAGAGGTTCTGACCGAGTTCCACGACAAAGTGAGTCACAAAGCGAGTGGAGGACGCCGCCACCAGGTAATAGGAAATTCCCGCCGTCCCCGCCAGCAGCAGCATGGCGCCGGCCCGGATGTGCTTTCCCACGCCCATATCCGAAAACACGTGCGAATACAGATTCATCAGCACAAAAAACAGACAAATTGTCAGCAAGGATTGCGAGTAGAAATAGAAATAAAAGTAGGTGTTCGACGAGTAGCCGAACGTTTTGATAATGCTGTAACTGCCGAAGTCGGTTGCCAGGCAGGCACAGAGATACAAGACCAGGGTGAAGTGCTTGGAAAGGGCTCCGCGCCGTACCAGAGATACCACAGAGAAGAACTCAACGAGGAGAACGGCTAGCCAGATCGCGTAGGTAACTGGGTCCAGCACGGAAACCAACCTCCGCGTGGACCCGGTCGCCTAGGTACACGCTCTAGTTACTGGCCTCCGCCTGGAGGCGGGAAAGGCCGACCCTGCAACTGGCCTCCGCCTGGGGGCGGGAAAGGCCGACCCTGCAATTGCCCTCCGCCTGGGGGCGGGAAAGGCCGACCCTGCAATTGCCCTCCGCCTGGAGGCGGGAAAGGCCGACCTTGCATCTGCCCTCCGCCTGGAGGTGGAAAAGGTCGCCCTTGCATGGTCAGACTGGAGTTTCCGAAATTTGCGGCATGTGTCACCGCAACCGTTCGAAGCCCCATTGCGCCTGACAATACGAGCAGGGCAAAAGCAGCTAGCGTTAGACACTTATACATAGACCCTCCGGACAGGAAACTAACCCGGAGTGATCATATGTACATCTGTTCCTTAATGGAACAAAATTGTAACCATGTGTCTAAACGAACAACACCTCTGGACGATACCCCTCGGTCCGCTATGGCCTGGCCGGTGCGGGGCAGCTGATTGAATTACGTACTGTCCATGGGCAGAGTAGGATTTTCGATTGTCGCGGTCAACGGTACGTCGGTACTACCCCGGTTTGGAACTAAAAGTCTATCTTTTCAATCAGATCCGACCAGATCGGCCGGGTATCGGCATGGCGGCTCCAGATCGCTTCGGAGCATCACGCGGTTTGGACATTCCTTCCCGCCTTCGGGTATTCTTTCCCTGCTTGACAGTCCTCAGAACGCATCCGTAACATGGAGAGCTTTATTTTTGCCGGCGTAGCTCAGGGGTAGAGCGAGGGTCTCATAATCCC
>CAVOIX010000012.1:0-18403 GCA_963695945.1 uncultured Acidobacteriota bacterium
CTTCGCCATCCTCGACTTGAACGACGACGGCGAAGTTAACCCGCCCGACATCACCGATGTGACGAACCACAGCAACCCGCCCACGATCACGGTCAGCGGCAACACCACGGGCGACATCACGCTCACCAGCGTCACGGCACTCGTCGGGATCCCGACGAGTGTCAACGGGTCCAGCGGTCAGCCGAACAGCTACGGAATCGGCGTGCAAATCGATCCTGGAACGAAAATTCCTATTTCCGTGACGCTCATCTCTGGAAACAACGTGGCTGTGCCGTACGACATGAATGCCGATTCGCACAACGCGGACTACAACCCGATTTACAATAGCTCCGCAAGTCCAACGGTAGGGGATCCGTATCAATTCCAAGTGACCTTCTCGGACGGAACCACGCAGATCATTACGAGCCAGATAACTGCTGTGCTTACCTCCTTCGCGCAAAACTTGACGATGAATTCACCGGTGTCCAACACGGCCACCGTTCCGGTCCTCAACTGGACCGCTCCCGCAACGCCACCACTGGCGCTGCCCTACACGTATAGCGTGACCGTCTATAACAACAGCGGCACCTCGTCAGAATTCTGGAACTACTATGGTGGTTCGGGAAGCGGAAACGGCCTTCCCAGCAGTCAGACTTCCGTGCAGTACAATGTGGACAACAGCGCGAGTCCCAACGCACCTCTCGTGACCGGAGGAAGTTACAGCTGGACGGTCTTCGTGCAGGATAACAATAACAACACCGGCTCCTTCACTACGACATACGTCGTGCCGTAGTACGCTGCGCGGTCGCGGATCGATAACCGGACACGTGAACCCGCCCGTGACGAGAGTGCCGCGTGGTTTTTTCAGGAGACTAAACTCAGGGCCGGCCTGGCAGCACAGGCCGGCCCATTTCGTTTTGATTATCGGGGTTTCGCGACTTTGTAAATTCGCACCTACGCGCGGCCAGGCAACGCGTTCGCGTTGTGACCGCCAACCCCTGAGCGATTCCATTCGGAAAAGTTGCTCCGCTGCTCCCGAGGATATTTTATTTCACTGTTAGCTCGAGCCGGCGGGTACATCCTGCGACTTGTTGTGCGGGGAGGAGACTGCGAGCGGCTTACGTTGGCGCTGAATTTTCGAGGCTTTCAGTCCGATCATCTGTATCTTGTAATTCTCCAGGTTCTTTTCGAACCATTCCTCGCCGATACGAAAGTGCAGGAGCGAGGAGAGCACACAAGAGTACTTGCGTTGTGGATCGCCTGCCGCTTTATAAATCACCTGGGCCAGGCTGATAGGCAGCATGTCGCCCCCTCGAACCGTCTGCCGGATTTTCTGAACTTCGTGGAAGGATGGTTCGGCAGTCTGTTGTTCCGCTCGCAGACCGCTGAGAAAAATTTCAATTTCTTCCGCCCAAACAAATTCCCTCGACCGGTTGTCCAGCAGCAGGGAAAGCGACTCCATCCCGTCGAGTCGAGTGAAGCCAATGTTGGGACGGAATCCACTTCCCCTAACATTCGCTTCAGCGCTGTTCCGGCGGCGCCGCAGGCGCATCGCCGCGTATCCCAGCAGCACGGTAAACACCAGCAGGAAAATTACGCGGGTCATGATCATTCGATCCAGACTCTCCATACCGCCCGAAAGAAAGCGTCCCGTCAGTTCTCGATTTGCGCAAGCTATTTACGATTACACAAAATATATAACTGTTCCCCTCGAAAGTGTAAAGAGAGAGTAATGGTGTTCCACGCGGCGCGTCAAGGAGGGCTACCGGTAATCCTTGCGCTGGGCAAATCCCCTGTCGCATTTTAACAAACATCTCAGTATCAATAGCTTACGCGATTGTCGACGCCTGGTGGAATTTCCACGCAAGAAATATCAGCTCTCTTTATGAGTTCTTTACGAAGTTTAATGTATTTATTTATGCCGTGAATCGCGGCGCATCCGGAAGTGGCCGATTTATACCTAGGAACAAGCTTGCAAACGCGCGCGAACTTTTCGGCCGTTGCAGTGTCGGCCAAGACTCGTTTTGTCGCGTCATGCGTGCGGCCCAAAGGGTCTGCTCATAATAAGATAGGAGACACTCCCGCGGCGCTAGCGCGTTGCAGCGGTTCCCAACCTAACCAGATATGTCCACTAACCAAACTCAACCATCCCGCGAATCGGCCGAGAAACCTGCTCTTCCCAGAGTCCTGATTGCCACGACCGCGATGCTCGCTTTTGTGTCTTTCTGGCGAGCGGCGGCCATTGTTCTGAACGACATGGGTTCATCCGCGTTCTATGCCGGTGCAATCGCGGAGCACTTTATCGGAAAGACAGGACCGTGGTTCATTCTGGCAATTATGATCCTGGCTTATGCCGTGCGCTCCGTATATATCGAGAGCTGCAGCATGTTCGTGCGCGGCGGTGTCTATCGCGTGGTGAAAGAGGCGATGGGCAGCACGCTGGCAAAAATTTCCGTTTCCGCGCTGATGTTTGACTACATCCTGACCGGTCCAATCAGCGGCGTCTCCGCGGGTTTGTATCTGGTCGGGTTGCTGAACGAGCTGTTGCAATATTTTCACGCCCCCGTGGTTTTGCCGGTGAACATGACGGCGGCGGTGTTCGCGGCGCTTGTCACCGTTTATTTCTGGTGGGAAAACATCAAGGGCATTCATGAGTCCAGCGAAAAAGCGCTGCGGATCATGTACGTCACCACCGTGATGGTCGTGATGATGCTGGCCTGGTGCGGATACACGTTATATGTCCGCGGCGCGCATCTTCCGCCGCTTCCGCGTCCTTCGACCATCGTTTATGCCGATGACGCGCTCGGTTGGCTGAAATACACGCGCTTGCCCTACACCGTGGCGTTGATCGGCATCCTGATCGGCCTGGGACATTCCGTTCTCGCGATGAGCGGCGAAGAGACCATGGCGCAGGTGTACCGCGAAGTCGAAGCCCCGAAACTTAAGAATCTGGAAAAGGCCGGCTTCGTTATTTTCGTCTACAGCCTGATTTTCACCGCCGGCGTCGCATTCTTTGCCGTGATGATCATTCCGGATTCGGTGCGCAACAGCTTTTCGGATAACCCCATTGGCGGCCTGGCGATGTACCTGGTCGGTCCACTGGCGGTGCGATTGGCGTTTCGCGCATTCATCGTGGTGGTCGGAACGTTGATGCTGGCCGGCGCGGTCAACACGGCCATTGTCGGGTCCAACGGCGTGATGAATCGTGTTTCGGAAGATGGAATCCTGCCCGACTGGTTCCGGCATCCCCATCCGCGCTTCGGGACTTCGTACCGGATCTTGAATCTGGTCGTGGGACTTCAGCTGCTGACGATTTTTCTAAGTCGCGGAAATATTTTTGTTCTCGGCGAAGCGTACGCGTTTGGCGTGATGTGGAGCTTTGCGATGAAGGGCCTGGCCGTCCTGGTGCTGCGTTACAAACAGCCCGGCAAGCGCGAGTTTCGGGTCCCGTTTAATTTAAAGCTCTTCGGCGTGGAAATTCCCGTTGGTCTCGGGATTATTACGCTCATCCTGTTCGCCCTGTGCCTGGTGAATCTGTTCACCAAGGAAGTGGCGACGATCGCCGGGGTGACCTTCACCATCGTCTTTTTTGTGGTTTTTGAGATTTCCGAACACGTCACCAAAAAGCATGGTTCGGCGCATTCCGAACTGGACATGTTCAACGTCGAACCGGGAGACGAATTGTCGCCCGAAGGCCTGGGCGTGCGTCCGGGCAATATTCTGGTGATGATCCGCAATTTCAACACTCTCGATAATTTGTCCGCGGTTCTTAATCGCGTGAATCCTCGCGACAAGGACGTTGTGGTGCTCCACCTCCGGCTGGTCGGCCGCGCCAGCTCGGGCGAACATGAGCTTTCCGCGAATGAACTTTTCAGCGTCAACGAGCAGCAACTTTTTACGCATGCCCTGGCGCTTGCGGAAAAGAAAGGGAAGTCCATCCATCTTGCCGTCGCTCCCGCCACGCAAAAATGGGACGGAATCCTGCGCGCCGCGCAGAGCCTGCAATCCACCACCATCGCCCTGGGAATGTCTTCCTGGCGCGCCGTGGCCGACGAAGCGCGCATCGCGGGCCTGGCCTGGGAAGCCCTCCCGGAGCCGCGGCCGCAACTGACCCTGGAAGTTCACACGCCGGGCGGGCAGGAACACATCTTTTATCTGGGACCACATGCCCCGCGGCTAACGTCCAAAGAAATCGATTTGCTCCACGGCATCTGGCTCGAGCTCAGCAACGAAGTCGCGCCCGAGGAACTCCACCACCACGACGTCGTGCATATTGCCCTCGAAGAGCTGCTCAAGAACATCCAGAACGGCCAGCGGCAGGAGATCATTGGAGCGCTGCGTCAACATCTGGTCGAAATCAGGGACCGCCGCAAATCGGGACTCTAGCATTCAGCCTATCTCGCATATGGACTTCGCGGATCGAGGTGGCGCAGGCTTTAGCCTGTGGAATTTAGTCCAAGCAAGGACAGCACCCCAGGCTAAAACCTGGTCCACCCACAAAGATCTGAAAAATAAGCGCTTTAGCTCCCGATGGCCCTATCACGCACGGAAGATTCGGGGGAGGCCTTCGCCGCCCGCCGAAAACGGACTTGACAAGCGAACCACAATGCAGTAATTTCTGTACAGACAGAAATGACTGACGTTACCAATTCGCTCTCTCCCGCCGCTCAGAAGTTCATTCTCCACTGGGGAGAAATGGGTACCCGCTGGGGCATTAACCGCACGGTGGCCCAGGTTCACGCCCTGTTATTTTTTCCGCCCGCCCGCTTACCGCCGAGGAAATCGCCCAAACTCTATCCGTAGCCAGGTCCAACGTCAGCACCAGCCTGCGTGAACTGCAGGGCTGGCGCATCGTGCGCGGAGTGTCCGTGTTCGGCGACCGGCGGCAGCATTTTGAGTCGATGAAAGACCTCTGGGAAATGTTCCGGGTGATCCTCGAAGAGCGCAAGCGGCGCGAGTTTGACCCCACGATCGCCGTGGTCCGGGAATGCGTGGCCGAAGCCAAGAAATCCGGCACGACGGACGTGTACGCGCGCGAGCACATGGAAGAACTCCTGGAATTCATCATTATGCTCAGCGCCCTGTTCGAGGAATTTCGCAGCCTCTCCCCGGGCGCGCTCAAGGGAATCGTGAAGCTGCGCGGTGGCCTGCGAAACTGTTGCGCAGCTGAAGGGAAGAGGCGGGCAACCGCCTTTTTTTGGTGGCTCATGATTTCTCTTAGTTCAGAAATGACCGATGCAAAAGGAAAACATGCCGCCCGGGGATGGGTTTGCTTTGATCGCGGCTGCCCCGTTTGCACTTCGCTGGCCCGTCGCTTTCAACGCACCCTGGAGAAGCGCGGCTATGGCCTTGCCGCCCTGCAGGATTCGCGCGTGCAAGCGCTCTTGGATTTGCCCGCCGCCGAACTGCTTCAGGAAATGCGGGTGGCCACAAGTGAAGGAAAGATTTACGGCGGCGCTGAAGCCGTCGTTTATCTCTCACGGCAAATCTGGTGGGCCTAGCCGCTGTTTGTTGCTGCGAAGCTGCCCGGGGTCCCTCGCATCCTGGACGCCAGTTATCGTTGGTTCGCCGAGCATCGGACATGTTCAGCAGGTGTGTGTAAAACGTCCCGAAAGAATCGTCGTACGACGGAGAGGAAGGAATCATGGGAACGCTAATTCCCTGGCTGTGGGCGGCGGGCGCCGAAAACACCGTTGCGATCGGATGGATCCCGCTGATCGTTCTGCCCATTGTGACCGTCGTGCTGCGCGGTAGCCTGCAGCCGTGGATCTTCATGTGGATATTGGCCGCCTCGATATTCTTTAGCTGCAAATGGCAGAGTTGGTGGGAGCACCGGCATTTTGTCGGTGCAACATTTGGCCGGAGCGCCGGCTATCTTTTCGCTTGGCCTGGCATGGACGCGGAAGCATTCCTCAATCCCGAAAGGCATGCCTACGCTCCTGAAGCGCGAGAATGGTTTTGGGCCATCTTTAAAACCGCCTCGGGAGTGGCGCTGTTATGGGCGGTCGCGCGGCGCATTCCTGAGAATAATGCACTGCTTGCCGGATGGATCGGCATGCTGGGAATTATCTTGGTTCTGCATTTTGGGACGTTCCACATTCTGTCGTTACTCTGGCGCTGCGCTGGAGTGGATGCCCGGCCGATCATGCGGGCGCCGCTTTCGGCCACGTCCTTGAGCGATTTCTGGGGGCGTCGCTGGAATTTAGGTTTCCGCCAGCTGACGCACCGCCTGATTTTTCTACCGGTAAGGGCGCGAACCAATGCCGTCCTGGCGATGCTTTTATCCTTTCTTGCCTCGGGAGTCATTCACGAACTGGTGATCTCGGTGCCCGGGGGCGGCGGGTACGGCTTGCCAACTTTTTATTTCGTTCTGCAAGGCTTCGGAGTTCTGTCTGAAAGATCGCGCCTCGGAAGGCGGCTGGGACTGGATTGCGGCGTTCGAGGGTGGTTGTTCGCCGTGTCTTGTGCGGGCGCACCGGCTTTCTTGTTGTTTCACCCCTGGTTTGTGCGCGGCATAATCCTACCATTTCTGGCGGCGATCGGCGCCCGGTAGGGACGCATAGGAGGGTAATCATGCTGAATCACACCGCCTCACTGCTTGGCCTGGAGACCACGGATCAGATTTTCAGCACGGCGCTCTGGTTGGCCGAAATCGGACACTTCTGCGTCTTGATCGCCAGCTTTCAGGTGCCCGCAAAACTTGGTTGGAAAGAGGACCTTCAGAAACTCACTTCCTTCAACCGCAAACTGATGTGGGTTCACGGCGGCTTCGCGGTGCTCACCATCGTTGCGTTCGGAACCCTCATGCTTACGCTGCACAGCGAGATGCTGCGCGGTGACCGTGCCGCGCTGGGAATCGCTCTGTTCATCGGCATATATTGGGCGCTGCGAATCGCCGTTGACTTCACCTACTACGAACACAAGGACTGGCCGTCCGGCCGAAACTTTGTTTTTGGCCACATCTTCCTGACATCACTTTTTGCTTATCTGGCCGCTGCGACCCTTGGGCTCGTCCTCTGGAAAGTATGGGCGCGCTAGCGGAAAGCGAGGAAATTGGGTGCACTCGCGATCCGTTCGGCCTTGTGGTCACCCACCCCAATCATCGGTCTGGCGATCTGTCAAGTCACAATCCATGTCTTTTTTAGTGGCCTTAAAATCATAACTATTTTTTTTAAAAAATAAAACGATCCACAATTTTTCCACAGGCTGTCTGGCTTATTATCCCGGCTCTGAATTTGCGTAGCGGCCTGACGAGCACAACCCCAAGAGGAGTCTAGATGAAAGCGATTCAAGTCCCGCAAACGGGAGGAGTGGAAGTTTTGACCTTTTTGGACCTTCCGACTCCCAAGCCCAAGCCGAATGAAGTGCTGGTGAAGATTGCCGCATCGGGCGTCAATTTCATCGATGTCTATTTCCGCGAAGGGCGCTATCCCGTTACGCCGCCCTTTATCATCGGCCAGGAAGGGAGCGGGGTCGTCAGCGAATTGGGCAGCGACGTCAAGGATTTTAGGGTGGGCGAGCGAGTCGCCTTTACCGGCGTTCAGGGCGCATATGCGGAATATGAGGCGGTGCCCGCCAATCGCCTGGTCCGCGTGCCCGATGGCATTACCGACCACCAGGCTGCCGCGGCCATGCTGCAGGGCATGACGGCGCATTACCTGACCCACAGCGCGTACCCGTTGAAAAAAGGCGATATTGCCTTGATTCACGCGGCCGCGGGCGGCGTCGGCTTGCTGCTCGTGCAAATGTCAAAGAACCAGGGCGCAAGAGTGATCGCGACGGTGAGCACAGAGGAAAAGGCCAAACTGGCGCGCGAAGCCGGAGCGGACGAAATCATTTTCTACACCAAGCAGGATTTTGAAGTGGAAACCAAACGGCTGACCGATGGCAAGGGCGTTCACGTCGTTTATGATGGCGTCGGCAAAACCACGTTCGATCAGGATCTCAACGTGCTTCGCCCACGCGGCTACCTGGTGCTGTTCGGCGCTTCCAGCGGACCGGTACCGCCGTTTGACCTGGGCAAGCTGGCGCAGAAGGGTTCGTTGTTTATCACGCGTCCGACGCTGGTTCATTACATGGCCGGGAGCGACGAGCTCCAGCAGCGGGCCGGTGATGTGTTGAAAATGATTCAGGCGGGTAACCTGAAGCTGCGCATCGAGCATCTATATGCTTTGAGCGAAGCGCAGCAGGCCCATCGGGAACTGGAAGGAAGAAAGACCACGGGGAAATTACTTTTGATTCCTTAAGTAATCATTTAAAATCGGTGCCCGCGGAAGTCACGGGCGATGCCCTGAGCGATCCGAATCTGGTTTTGGCGGTTGCATGCCGGCACGGATTGAGTTAACATAACCGTTAAACGGTTGCTTGTCGGCCCGACCTTCGAACTTTCAAGGAGTATCATGGCCCGCTTGAAGAGTGTTCAGAAACCCGCGCCCACAAACCTGGCGTCGCTGATCCGGGGCCTGTACGGCCGCGTCGCTCGGCAACTCAAGGTGGATCCCTCTTACGTGAGTCGCGTCGCACGCGGAGAACGTCAATCCGATGTGATTGAGGCGTCTCTCGAACGCGAGCTCAAGCGTATAATGTCCTTGGTTGGAGCGAACCATAACGGGACAGGACGTGATCACGCCAAGAGTTCTCGAGCCGGATCTAAAAAGAGAAAAGCGATGTAAGCACGAAACTCTCGCCGGCGCAAATCTAAGCGCGAGGGCAGGGATTAGACCTTACCGCAACCTATTGTTGCTGCTGGGCGGGTTGCTGTGCGCGCTCCACGATCAGTGGAGGCTCTGGAGTCGCGAGTTTGTTTTCGTTCAGCTGCTCGCGCCCGTCGTCGTCGATCGCGGGCCGCACGCTAACATCCACTGAAAGCCGCTGCCCCGCGTGCCCTTTGTACACTCCCCGCACCGGAGCCACGTCACCGTAGTCACGTCCGTAAGCAATGCGTACGTGCTGCAAGCCCAGCGGTTTCCCAAGTGTGGGATCCAGGCCAACCCAGCCGGAGTCCGGCAAATACACTTCCGCCCAGGCATGCGAAGCCGATCCCCCGATGACTTCCTGCAATTTCGCATCCGGCGAGGCCGCTCCTTCTGGAACGAGATAACCCGAAACATAGCGCGCGGGCAACCCTCTCTTGCGCACCACTCCCAGCAGCAGGTGGGCAAAGTCCTGGCAAACTCCCGCCCAGACGGCCAAAGAATCCTGGATCGACGAATTAACGTGCGTCGCGCCTTTCACGTATTTGAATTTTTCGTGGATCAGAAACGATGCCTGCTTGACGAATCCCGAGACGCTTCCATCGCTGTTGTGGCTGGCCGCATCGATCAGTTCGTCCAATTGAGGTACATGCGGAACGTAGCCTGTGGGCCCGATGAAATCGAGAAATTCCTCTTCGAGTTCCGCGCGGCGGTCCTCCAGATCGGAAAGCTTCATGCCGCCGATTGGCAGCGCCGGCGCGTCATGCGCCAGAACTACGGATTCCGCTTCGATCTTGAGATGATGGTGTTCCGGCAGAATATTGAATTGATGCACCCAGTTTCCGAACGAATCGCGATAGGAAGTGCCGCGCGACGCCGGGTTGGTGATCAGGCGGAACGACAGGCAACTCTGCGTTTCGTCATGGATCGGCCGCAGGCGAACCTCGTTGTAGCTTTCCGAAACCGGGCCGTCGTAGCGAAATTCCGTGGAATGCACCAAATGATATCGGTTCATGCGACCACCGCGTAGTAGAAATAGTTTCGGGCAATGTCCTCGCCGATTGCTCCGCACATCTGCAGCATGTCGCTTAGATAGGAATGCAGGCCCAGGTGAAATATTTCCGTGATGCGGTCGTAGCGTAATCTTTCCAGAACTTTGCCCGTAAGGCGTTCCGCCTCGTTCGCGTAGGAGCCCGCGCTGGTGCCGCTGATCGCGCGGAGGCCAGCTTGCACCTCGGTCATGCTGAAGCGGATCGAGCGCGGATGCAACGGGTGCATGATCAGCATTTCGGCTACTTTTTCAGGTTCGATGGAGGAGTGATACTTGCGGTGGTAGGCTTCGTAGGCGCCCACGGACTTCAGCACGGCCATCCACTGGTGATTGTCGCCGCTGCCAATTTCCGCCGGGGCGTCATACAAAATGTGATACTGCACATCGACCAGCCGCGCCGTCATTTCTGCGCGCTCGATGAACCAGCCGATACGCAAAAATTCCCAGCCTTCGTCGTGCGGCAGCGTTGCGTCGGTAACTCCGTGAAACCGGTGGCTGCCAAAGCGGATGGCATCGCAGAAACGGTGCGGCCCCGCCGACATTTCCTCATCCGGATGGAAGCGGTTTACCGTGAAATAGAGACTGTTGATGTCTTCCCACATTTCCCGTGAAATGTAATCGCGGATGGTGCGCGCGTTTTCGCGCGCTTTGGTGATGCACTGCACGATGGAACTGGGATTGTCCTGGCGGAATGCGAGAAATTCAAACACGGCGCGTGCGTCGGCCTCCCCGTACAAAGACCGGAAGCGTTCCTCTTCTCCGGCCATGACGATCAGCGGGTCCCAGTGCAGACGGTATTTTTCCTTGGATTGCTCGAGCACGGTGTGGAAGTTCACGTCGAGAATGCGCGCGGTATACTCTGCGCGCTCGATGTAGCGCGCCAGCCAGAAAAGTGATTCTGCGATTCGCGACAGCATCTCACTCATCTCCGAATAGCACCCACGTATCCTTACTGCCACCGCCTTGAGATGAATTCACCACCAGAGAGCCCGCTTGCAGGGCCACGCGGGTCAGTCCGCCCGGCACGATGGTCACCTTCTCGCCGTCATACAGGCAATAGGGCCGAAGATCCACGTGCCGGCCGGCAACCGTTCCTTGCGCGGGATCGTAGGAAGGCACGCGCGAAAGCGGAAGCACGTGCTGGGCGATGTAGTTTCGCGGGTCCGCTTTGATGCGCTGTTTGAAGTCCTCAATTCGCGCGCGTTCCGCGGTCGGGCCCATCAGCATTCCGTATCCGCCAGACTCGCCCACGGCCTTCACTACGAGTTCCGGCAGGTGATCCAGCACGTATGCAAGATCTTCTTTTTTGGAGCAAAGATAGGTATCCACGCTGCGCAGGATCGGATCTTCTCCGAGGTAGTAGCGGATGAATGTGGGCACGTAGGCGTAGATGGCTTTGTCGTCGGCGACGCCGTTGCCCACGGCGTTTGCCAGCGCCACATTTCCCGCGCGGTACGCTCCCATCAAGCCGGGAACGCCCAGGACGGAGTCCGGCCGGAAGGTGAGCGAGTCCAGAAATTCATCATCCACCCGCCGGTAAATTACGTCGACGCGCTTCAGGCCGTGAATCGTTTTCATGTAAACGATGCCGCCGTCCACGATCAGATCGCGGCCTTCAACCAGTTCGATGCCCATCTGTTGAGCGAGGAAGCTATGTTCAAAATACGCACTGTTATAAATGCCGGGCGTCAACAGGGCGATCTGCGCGTCGTTTCCTCCCCGTGGTGACAAGCTGCGCAGAATCCGCGCCAGCTCGGCGGGATAGTGGTTGACCGGAAGCACCTCATACTCGTGGAACGCATCCGGGAAAGTACGCATCATGACCAGGCGATTTTCCAGAACGTAGGAGATTCCGCTAGGCGTGCGCACGTTATCTTCCAGCACGCAGAATTCTCCGGTCTTGGAATCGCGCACCAGGTCGATGCCGCAAATGTGCGTGTGAATCCCGCGCGGAACTTCGATGCCAATCACTTCGCGCAGGAAATGTTTGCAGGAATACACCAGCGAGCGGGGAATCTGGCGGTCCGCGAAAATGCGCTGCTTGCCGTATACATCCTGCAAAAATAAATTGAGCGCGACCACGCGTTGCGAGAGCCCGCGATCGATGCGCTGCCATTCGGAATTCGGAATGATGCGGGGGATCAGGTCGAAGGGAAACAGCCGCTCCGTTCCCCGTCCGTCGCTGTACACAGTGAACGTAATTCCCTGGAGAAGGAAGGAAAGATCGGCATGCTGCCGCCGCTCCTCAAACTGCGCGGGGATCATCCCGCCAAGTTTTTCGAATATCTTGGCGTAATGCGGGCGCGGCACATCGGGCGCCGAAAACATCTCGTCGTAGAACGACCCGATTTGATAGTCGCCGAAAAGCCTTTGTAAAGGCATCTTGGAAGGCACGGAGGCCATGGAAACACTGTAGCAAGAGCCTGATGGATTCATTGTACGAAAGAATCTATGGGTTACATCAGAATTCCAATGCGTCGAGTTCTAGGGAACAAAGGGTTGCGGGTTCCGAGCGCGGCGAGGCGGAACGACGCGGGTCGTACGGGCCCCGGCGGACGGCGGCGATCAAGCTTAAATATATTATTAAGAATCACTTATGGTGTGGCTTTCGACGGTCGGCTTTGCTATTCTTCAAAATTCAAACCTATGAAAACTCTAAAAACTTTGCTTTTTCCCGGCATTGCGTTGTTCCTTTTGCTCTCACCGGTCATGACGTCTGCAACCACGCCTAGTCTGCGCCGGCCGGCACTCGCGGCGTTGGTGGCCCCGGGCATTCACACCGACGCGGAACGCATCGCCAATCTTGAGCAGAAACTTGCGGACGCCAAAGTTTCCGCGGACAACGCGTGGATGCTTATGAGCGCCGCTCTGGTGCTGTTAATGACCGGGCCGGGGTTAGCACTGTTCTACGGCGGCCTGGTGCGCAAGAAGAATGTTCTGGCGACCATGCTGCAGAGCTTCGCCATGATGTCGCTGATCACCATTTTATGGGGATTGGTCGGATACAGTCTCGCGTTTGGATCGGGCAATCGTTTTATCGGAGGATTCGAGTATGCGTTCCTGCACGGCGTGGATGGGCAGCCGAACGCCGCTTATGCGCCGACGATTCCGCACCTCACCTTCATGATTTACCAGCTCATGTTCGCCGTGATTACTCCGGCGCTGATTAGCGGAGCGTTTGCCGAACGCATGTAATTTAAGGCCATGTTGGTGTTCATGGCTCTTTGGTCGGTGGTGGTTTATAGCCCGATGGCCCACATGGTGTGGGGGCAGGGCGGCCTGTTGAACGCCTCACTCGGCGGCGCGTTTCCCACGCTGGATTTTGCTGGCGGAACGGTGGTGCATGTAACTTCGGGAGTTTCGGCGTTGGTCTGCGCGCTGTATCTCGGCAAGCGCCTGGGCTATCCGAACGAGTCTGCGCCTCCCCACAGCGTGGTCTTGAGTTTTATTGGCGCTTGCCTGCTTTGGGTAGGCTGGTTTGGTTTTAACGCCGGCAGCGCCCTCTCAGCGGGCAGCCTGGCATCCAGCGCTTTTGTGGCGACCCACTTCGCCGCCGCCACCGCCGCGGCAGGCTGGACCCTCGCTGAGTGGAAGATCAGCGGCAAGCCCAGCGCTTTGGGAGCGATTTCCGGCGCTGTGGCCGGCCTGGTGGCGATTACACCGGCGGCAGGGTTTGTCAGGCCAATGCCCGCCATGCTCATCGGCCTCATCACCGGTATTTTCTGTTATTTCATGGTGGCCCGGGTGAAGGCGCGCTTTGGATACGAATGGAAACACCCTGGCTTCCGGGCTGATCGAGGGCAACGCGCACCAACTGCTGAATCAGTTGGTTGGAGTGGGCATGGCCTGGTGTCTGGGAATTGTCGGGACGCTTGGCATCCTGTTCGTGGTGGACAAACTGATCGGCCTGCGCGTTTCGCCGGAGCACGAAACCCAAGGGCTCGACCTGTCCCAGCATGGCGAAGAAGGCTACGACTGGGAGACTTCCATGTAGCTACTGGTTTTTCCGCTGGCGCCATGCGATTCTAGCTGGCGCGTTTCTTTGTGAGAGACCAGAAAGCCGGCATGCCCACACCGTCCCCCCTCAGCCAGGAGTTGCGGAGAGATACGAAACCGAATCCGCCCGCCTGCAGCGCGATTTTTCCGCTACAAAAGATGGCCTGAACTACTTGCTGGAAAGGTCCGCGCTTGTGGATTCCCTCGTTCGGCGTTTGTGGACGGGAATCACGTCCCCCTGGGGCCTTGAAACTTCGCAGGTCGCACTCGCCGCTGCCGGCGATCTCAGCAGGCAAACGCTTTTCCCATATTCGGAGGTCGATCTCATATTCCTGGCGGGCAACGCCGAGGCTGCGGAGAAGCTCCGGGATGCCATTCCGCAAATTTCACAAGGCATGAATGAGGTCGGATTGAAGTGCAATATGACGTCCGGCGTTGCACCGGAATTCTTTCAATTCGATCCCGATCGCGTTGACGCGTCGCTTGCGCTCCTGGACTTGCGGTTTCTCGAAGGTGATCAGGAACTATTTTCCGGCGTGCGGAATCGCCTGGTTCCCGAAGTCATGGTGCCGGAGTCGCAAGCTTTGGTTGAGCGGCTGGCGGAATTGACACGAACCGGCCACCGCAAATTCGCCAACACGGTATTTCACCTCGAGCCGAACGTGAAGGAGGGCCCTGGAGGGTTTCAGGACTACGTCACCGCGCGGTGGCTCGCGGCGATTTCTGCGATGGACACCCATGGGATCTGGCCCGATCCCCATTCGCGTTTTTCTCCCGCGATCCAAAGCGCGATGGATTCCGCGTTCGCATTCCTCGCATCGACGCGCAGCTTTTTGCAGTTCCGGAATAAGCGCGACCTTAACATTTTGACTTGGGACGCGCAGGACGATGCGGCTGCGCAAAAAGTGGGAACGCCGGATACCAGCGCTCGTAGCGCTGCGGATTGGATGCGCATTTATTTCGGCCACGCGCGAGACGTCGATCACATTACCGGGCAATTGCTGGAGGAAATGCCCGCCGCCCAGTCTCTCTTTTATCGCCAGCTGGAGACCTGGCGAACCGGCTTCTCTGACGATGATTTTTCGGTTGCCGATGGCTTGGTTTTTTTTCAAAGGCCGCAGAATCTGTCGGATCCGGATCTTTTTTTTCGCACTTTCCGGCTGATCGCCCAGCGCGGCTTCAAACTCAGCCCGACGGCCGAGCATCAACTGGAGCAGGCGCGTCCGCGCCTCGCCGGAAGTCTTCCGAACGGCCGCGACTTCTGGAAGTTTCTGGAGGATATCCTGCCGGAGCCCCATGCGGCGGAAGCGCTGCGCGCCATGCATGCCCTACACCTGCTGACTTTGTTCCTGCCGGAATTGCAGGGGATAGATGCGCTCGCCGTGCGCGAAGTCTCGCACCGCTTCACGGTGGACGAACATACCCTGCAGGCGATTGAAAATCTGCACGGCCTGCGGCAATCCAAATCCAAATGGGATGAACGATATGCCGGGATTCTCGGCGAACTGGATCAGCCCGAGCTGCTCAACCTGGCGATTTTATTGCATGACACCGGCAAGGCCGTCACGCTCACCGAACATATTCCCGCCAGCCTCGCGATTGCCCGAAAATGTCTCGAACGCCTGGAGCTCCCGGAGGCCGACCGGGAAACCGTGCTCTTCTTGATTCGGCATCATCAGGATTTGGGTGCGGGACTGCGGCGCGATATTTTTGACCCGCATACGGTGGCGCAATTCGCGGAGAGCATCGGCAGCCCCGAACTTCTGAAAATGCTGTGCCTCTTCACATACGCGGATCATCAAAGCGGTAAACCCGGAAGCGCTTACGCCGTGGAAGGCGGAAGACCTCTGGCAGCTTTACATCGGCACGGCAAATTATTTCAATCGCAGCGTGGACGAACGCGTTCACGGCGACGCCAATGACGAGGTCCTGAATCATCTGCGCTCGCTGGCTGCGGCCGCCGGGAAAAAGCTCCAGACTTTTCTCGAGGGATTGCCGCGGCGTTATCTGCGCACCCATCCGGTCGATGAGATTCTGCGCCACTTTGAAATGGCCGGACGCCTCGGCCAGGACCCCGTACAACTGGCGGTGAAACGCACCCGCCATTGGTACGAACTGACGGTGGTGACCAAGGACCGGCCGCGCCTCTTCTCGACGGTGGCCGGGGCGCTGGCCGCGTGCGGCATGAACATCGGAAAAGCGGGCGCCTTCTCCAACGCCAGCGGCATTGTCGTGGATACCTTTTCCTTCACCGATCGCTACCGGACGCTGGAAATGAATCTTCCCGCATGGGAGCGCTTCAAGAGCACCGTTCACGATGTGCTTTCCGGAAAGCGCGACCTCAAGCGCATGCTGCGAGAACGGCTCGAAGTGGAAAAAGATCAGCCCGCGGCGATGGCCGCGCCGCCGCAGATTCAATTTGATAACGAGTGCTCGGCGCACAGCACGCTGATCGAGATCGTTACGCAGGATCAGCCCGGACTCTTGTATAGGATCAGCTCCGGTTTTCGCCCAGCAGGAATGCAACATTGACATCGCCCTGATCGATACCGAAGGCCAAACCGCGATCGACGTATTTTACCTCGCCGCCGCCGGTGGAAAATTAACCGTTGAGCATCAGGAACGATTGCGGCAGTCGCTGATCAAGGACCTGTCCGCGTAAATGGGAAACACTGGACAGACTTTCCCGCACTTGCACGTCATCCAATCAGGCCATTTCGACGTACAATGGTCATAGGATGTAATGGATTTGAACCAAGGCATGCTGGGCGCCCGGAGGTATATATGTTAATAAAGCCCTCTTCAGGCTTGAAATATTCGGATGTCACTCCCCGCGATATTTATCTCAATCGCCGCAAATTTTTGTATGGCCTGGGGTTAGCGGGCGGTTTGGCCATGGCGGGAGGTGCTTTAACAGACCTGTTGACACAGTCCGTTCGCGCCGATCGCCCAGACCAAGCTCCAAGGAATGTCGGGAAGCCCGTTCAGCACCACCGAGAAGATCACTCCCGAGAAGATCGTAACTACCTACAACAACTATTACGAATTTGGCACGGAAAAGGATCAACCGGCCAAGAACGCGCAAAAGTTTGTGACCTCTCCCTGGACGGTTTCGGTCGAAGGAGAATGCGCCAAGCCGCGAAAGTTTTCCATGGACGAAATCCTGAAACTGGCGCCGCTGGAGGAACGCATCTACCGGCATCGTTGGTGGAGGCCTGGTCGATCGTTGTGCCCTGGACTGGCTATTCGTTCAGCACGCTGGCCAAACTCGCGGAGCCCAATTCCAACGCCAAGTATGTGGCGTTCGAAAGCTATTTCGATAAAAACAAATGCCGTTGTGGAGCCTCGCCGGAATCGATCTTCCCTATGTCGAGGGCCTGAGGATCGATGAAGCAATGCACCCGCTTGACGTGTTGACCATGGGCATGTACGGCGAGACGTTGCCGAATCAGGATGGCGCGCCCGTTCGCATGGTCATTCCCTGGAAATACGGATTCAAGAGCATCAAATCCATCGTGAAAATTAAGTTCGTCAAGGACCAGCCGCCAACCACCTGGAACATCACCAATGCGCATGAATATGGCTTTTATTCCAACGTCAATCCCAAGGTGGACCATCCCCGCTGGAGCCAGGCGAGGGAAACGCGCCTGCCGCGGATTTTTCAAGAACACGCCCACGCAGATGTTCAATGGCTACGGCGACCAGGTAGCCAGTCTTACAACGGCATGGACCTCAAGAAAAATTTCTAAAGCGGACTAATAATATGAATTCCATACTGACCAGCAAATGGACCAAAGCGGTGGTGTTCCTGATCTGCCTAGTTCCGGCGGGCATCTGATCTGGGAAGCGTTTACCGGCGGGCTGGGCGCGAACCCCACGCAGTTTCTGGAGCACGCCACCGGAGATTGGACGCTGCGGTTCGTGGCCATCACTCTGGCTGTGACGCCGTTGCGCAAATTGCTCAAACAGCCGCAATTGATCCGCTTCCGGCGCATGCTGGGACTGTTCGCCTTCTTCTACGGCTTCTGCCACTTTAGCATTTACCTGACGTTCGATCAGGTCTTCGATCTCCACGGCATTTGGGCGGATGTCCTGAAGCGACGCTACATTACCGTGGGGTTCACTGGTTTTGTTCTAATGATTCCGCTGGCGCTTACCTCCACGGCGGGCTGGATCCGCAGGCTCGGCGGGAAGCGCTGGGCCATGCTGCATCGCGCGATCTATCTAACGGCCATCGCTGGAGTAATCCATTACTTCTGGCTGGTGAAGTCGGACATCCATTTGCCGCTTGAATACGCCGCGGTAATGGCCATCCTCCTGGGTTGGCGAGTGTACGACCACTACTCCAAACCCCGCCGGCCGGTAGCCGCCGCGATTTCCGCCCGCAAGGAACAAACCTCGGTCGTGCCGGACTAGCCCTGCCAAATTTGTTTTTCCACAATCCCAGCAGCTAAAATGGTCTCTCTGTCCAGACTCTCGGAAGGGCAACGGTTTCCGTCGTGTCACAACCCCATTCGCCGATCGAAGAAAAGGTTGGCCTGCCCTATTGGGCGGACCGCGTACTGGAGGAACACTCCAACATCGGCGGCGCATTGCCCACACAGCCGATTCACGACCTGCGTATTTCGCTGCGCCGATGCATCCTGATCGCCGACATCATGAGGGATCTCGATCCCGGGTGCGA
>CAVOIX010000013.1:0-8370 GCA_963695945.1 uncultured Acidobacteriota bacterium
ATGGAAAGCCATGCGGAAGTCTGCGTGGCGCACATTCCAGCGGCTCGGCGCACTGCGCGATGCCCAGGTTCTGGCGGAATGGATCGAAAAGCTCGGCGCTCCGGGCGAAGCTTCTACGGAAGCGCTTTTCGGAGTGATTAAGAAAACACAGGAACAGGATCGCAACGATCGCGCGCGGCCATCCGTGAGTTTGACCGCAAGCAGTGGCGGGCATGGCGAAGAGAATGCGCGAAGCATTACCGCCATGTGGTGTCCGACAGGCCTGCCTGCGAATCGCTGGTTTTAGAAATTTGGGAGCGCGTTTCCGATTTGAATCGCCGCGCGCAGCGCGGTCGCAGCCTGCGCTCCTACCACCGTCTGCGGATGGGACTGAAGAAGTTTCGCTACGGCGTGGAGAATTTTTTGCCGTCGATGTATGCAGGTTGGGCGCCCGATCTTAAATTCGTGCAGGATCTGCTGGGAGAAATTCACGACCTTACGATACTCGACCAGCTGATTGTGAAAAGCCGTAGCTTGCTCAACGAAGCAGCTTCACGTCCTGGCGGGCCAAGCTGGAACAAGAACGGTCCGTGCGGTTAAAGCAATACCGCGCAAAAATGGCCGGAAAAGCATCTCCCTTGCGGACCTGGCGCGAAGGTTTGCCGGCGGAGAAAGACTTGAGAGCCACGGGACTCGCCCGGCTAGGCGAGTGGGCCAGCTTCGTGACCCCGGATTTTGCGCGCGTCCGCCGCACTGCCCGGCTGGCGTTACAGCTGTACGACGGTGCCACGAATTGCGGGCTGATGCCGAAAGAACCGCCCCTTGAGGAGCGCTTGATTTTGCATGCCGCGGCTTTGCTGCAGGAGTCCGGGCGCATCAAGAGAGGAAGGCCTATCACAAGGAATCCTACCGGATGATTCGCAAACTATCTCCGCCGCCGGGTGGCCGAAAAAGGATCTGGAGTTCACGGCGCTGGTGGCGCGATTCCACCGGCGCGCGCTGCCGTCCGGACCATGAAAAGCTGAAGAGTTACGAATTGCCAGTGCGGCAAGCGATCATGCGGTTAGCGGCGCTGCTGCGTCTGGCCAATGCGTTTCAGGCCAAGCCATACCGCACGGTTCGGCGCCTGCATGTCGAAAACGGTCCGGGATTCCTGGTGATTCGCGTCGAAGGGTTTTCCGATCGAGATCCCATCACTTCAAAACTGTCGGTCGCCAGGCGGTTCCTCGAATTTGTCTTCCAGCGTTCCGTACACATCCTCGCGCCAGGAACCCGAATGATAGCCCCGCGAATCGTGCGCCCGGCCAAGCGCAGCGACGCGGCCTGAGCGCGATTAAAACGCCAGCCGCAGAGAAAACTGCATGTCCCGAGGATCACTGGCGCTGGTGATCTGCCCGAAACTTGAGGAAGAACTGAACATCCTGCCCGCCCCGACCGGGGCGTTAAAATTGGGGTGATTGAAGAAATCGAACATGTCCGGGCGAAACTGCAGGCTGAATCCCTCGCGTCAATGAAAAATCCTTTTGCAGCGTCGCATCAAAATTGTCGGTTCCGGGACCCGACCACGGTATCGCGTCCTGCGCTGCCGTAGAGCAAGCGGCGCAGGCGTCACAAAGCAAGAGGTGTTAAACCATTCCGCCGTGGTCTTTGGCCCGCTGTTGGGGTCGCATATCTGATTGGGGCGCTGTGAAGGGGCGTCGGCTGCTCCGTTGTTGGCGTTGTCCGTGGAAAGATTGACGGTGAACGGGGACCCGCTTTGCAGCGTCCAGATTCCGCCGATTTGCCAGTCCGCAAATGCGACATTCACCCATCCCTGAATCTTTCAGAACCGGCAGTTCATACAAAAAGCTGGTTACGAAGCGATTGCGATGATCAAAGTCCGACGGTCCTTTTTCTGCGGCCAGGTTCGTCGGGATCCTGCGGCAGGTTGTGCTCGGCGTTATTGGTTCCCGGATTGGAGGCATCGTCCAGGGCTTTGGACCAGGTGTAGTTGCTGTTAACGGCCAGGTGATGCCAGAGCCGCTGGGTCAGCGTGATAGCCAGGGCGTTATATTTTTCCCAACCATCCCAGGTGACGGAGGTGAATCCGCTCAATCGCGGAAATGGGGCGCACGTGGCCGGGTCCACTGCTGCTCAAACCGGTGTTGGGAAGAGATTCTGCGTACGTCAAATTATCGGCATGAACCGTGTACGACCCGATGTATTGCGGCCTCAATGGAGTGTCGAGGAGAAGGTGTGCTCGAACGGCAAAATTCCAGACGTTGTTGTATTCGATTTTGAAATCGTGGTTGAGGCTATTCGCGCTGATCGTTCCGGATAGTGGGGCGTCAGGATATTTTCCGGTATCCAAACCGGCAACCCGCCGTAGCGGGTTGTTACGTTTTTTGCAAAGTAAAACGGCGGATTCAAGCCGCATATTTTGCACAATGCTGTAGGCTGCCTGGTTGGTGTAAATTCCGAATCCGGAGCGAACACTGTCTTTTGATCCGGCAACCCCCATGGCGATTCCGATTCTCGGTGCCAGCCGCAGTGGGCGTCCGGCAGGAGGCTGTTATTCCAGCCTGCCTGCGCGTGAAGTGACGTAGGGAAGTGCCGGTGGAACGCGCGGAGAGAAAGGAAGACGCCAGCCGACGAAATCTGGCCTTGGCGTTGCTGGCGATGACAAACTGTCCGCCCGGCACCAATGTATTTACGATCGGCCATATTGTTGTTCGGTCTGTTACGTTCTGGTTGTACTCGTAACGAGTCCGATATCGAGTCAGGCTCGGCATGATCTGCCAGCTATCTTCCAGGTAGCTAGGTGGATCCAGTTGGTGCGGCCCAGCAGCGCGCCGCGCCCGCCCAGTCCACTTGAACCTTGGCCAGGTCGTACCCAGTCAAAAAATCTCCCAGGGCATTGCCGGTCAAGAATTCGACGGCGGTGCTGGAGACCGGAAATGTCCCGCGAGCATTGTTGGCGTTCACGGGTCGAATCCAGGTGAAACCAATACCGCCGAACTTCACGGTATGTGTGGCGTGGTGCCAGATGACGTTGTCATACAATTCGTAATTGTTGTCCGGCGCGATACGTACTGCGTCGATTCTCCCAGGGTAGAAAATCCAGTAAGGGTCCGTCGGGATAGCCGGTATCCATGAATTGGCGCTCACTCCTTGCAGTCCAGTTTGTGCGGCAAAGTTGCTTACCGCGTTCGGATGTCTGCCCTCCGCTAACCCACATCCATCCAAAGCGCGCTTCGTTAATCCAGGACGTCTGAAAATGTGGGTCCAGGCTGCCGAGAAATTGTCGGTGTGGGTTCGCAGGCTGTATCCAAAGCCGGGCAACAGAGTTTCGTTCAGGGCCCCCAAACCGAACGGATCGAATTCATTATCGTCAAAGATCGAACCGCGAACAAAGACGCTGTCGGAGGGACTGAAGGTATGATCGATCCGGGCGTCGTACTGGTTGATGGCAATCGTGTTCAGATCAGTGGCGCTGACGGTGGCGTTCGGCGCGATGATCGCGGGAAAGCCTCCGGGAAGGCCTTGAGCAACTTTCGCCAGGAGGGCTGCGCGACAGGATCCATCACGGGGATCGTATCGTTGGCAAACGCGGTTCCCGTGCTGGGATTAATCACCGTAATTCCTGATCCGCTGAAATTGCCGGCGGCTTCCGAGGCCGTAGGCACGGTGAAGGTGTCGGTGAGGGATTTGCGGACCGCTCACCTTCGTAATCCGCGAAGAAAAATGTCTAGTCGTGCTGGATCGGCCCTCCTATGGACCCGCCAAACTGATTTTGCTTGAACGGGGGATTGGACTGAGTAGGTTTATCGAAGAAGTTTTTGGCGTCGAAGAAATCGTTCCTCACGAACTCAAACAGGCTGCCATGAAAGCGATTGTTGCCGGATTTTGTAATGACGTTGATAATTCCGCCCGATTTTCCGCCGAACTCCGCATCGTAGGAAGTCTGATTGATGTTCAATTCCTGAACGTCGTCCACGGAAGGGCTGAGAACCAGATTGTTAAACGCCTCATCGGTGACAAAACGCCATCGACGAAATAGAGGTTGTGTCCTCCGCGCTGCCCAGGATACCGTAAGGTTTGTCCGGTCTGCTGCAGTGCGGATCCGCGCGTCCCGCCGGCGGGTCGTGACCCCCGGCGTCAGTGCAACCAGATCGATAAAGTCGCGGCCCTTCAGGGGCAGGTCGATACCTGTTCTGTTCGATGGTTCCTGGATGGCGGCGGACTCCACTTGCAGTAGTCCCGGCGTCACGCTTACGGTCAACGTCTCGTTTTGTTCGCCGAGTTCCAGGGCAAAAGCCTGGCGCAGATGGTCCCCTGCATGTAACACGACGTTACGCTGCGCCACTTGCTTGAATCCTCCGCGTTGACGGTGAGGTCATAATTGCCCACGGGAAACTGTGCAAGAAGATATTCGCCGGAGGCATTTGTGGCCGTTGTATATTTCAGTTGTGTTCCGGTTTCGACGGCCGCGACGGTGGCGCTGGCAATGACGGCGCCGGTCGGATCCCGAACGATCCCGCCAATTTCTCCCGTATTCATTTGCCCGAATGCGGGCGGCCCGGTGAACGCCAAAATTCCGGCGAATAGAATCGCGGTCGCGAAATTATTTCTGAATCGCTTCAGCACACACATCTTCCTTAGACTGCAAGTTAGGTTCGCGTCCGTGGTATCGGTAAATCGGAACCGCAGCGATTCGCGGGATCAGAGCGACACCCGAAAAGCCACCTCAGGGAGCCACCCAGGGAAACACCGAAGTCCCGCGACGCTATGACATCTGAATGCGCGAATTTGAAATTACACTGAAACCGAAACCTGCCGCTGTAAGGATGTTGTAAAAAGGGCCGCGATGAGTCGACGCAGCCAAACCTGGATGCGGACTAGCTGCTTGATTTACTGGGAGTTCGAGGCTCTGTGGTTCACGAGGGAACTGCTTCAGTGATCTTGTTTCCACGGGTCGCGCGGAATGCTCCACACAGGGCAAGTGCAGGGTAAAGGTGCTGCCGCGGCCCAGGCTGCTCTTCACGGTCACTTGCCCCTTCATTGCCTCCATAATGCTCTTCGCCAGAGGCAAGCCAAGGCCGGTGCCATGAATCTGCGCGGCGGTTACCGAGGGGCTGCGATAAAACGGTTCAAAGATATGGCGAAGCTCCTCGGGAGCGATCCCGATGCCGCGATCCACCACGCTGATTTGGATTTCTTTTCCGGTCACGCCGTGCTCGATGAACCGCGCCTGAATGCCAATCCATTTCAGATCGAGGTGCTGATTGCTTCCGTATTTTAATGCGTTGGTCATTAGATTCTGCACGCACTGGGAAAGAGCGGGAAGATCCCCCACGATGCGCGGCAAATTCGGTTCGATTTGCTGCTCCACATAAAAGCCGGCGGTGCGAACGAGGCCTGCGGTGCCGGAAAGCGCGGAGTCCAAAATCTCAGAAACATCCAGGGCGCGAATGCTGTAGCGTTGCTGTCCTTCGCGGATTGCGGCGAACAGCAAAATTTGCTCGACCATTTCAAATAATTTTCTGGCCTGCGCGCCGATCACCGATCCGTATTGTTCCAGCTGCGGTTTCCCCTCCACCACGCCATGCGCGATGTTTTCGGCGGCCGAACTGATTACCGTCAGCGGGGTCCGCAGTTCGTGCGACACTGCGGTGACGAAATCCATTTGCAGCTTGGCCAGTCTTTGCGCGCGCATGCTGGTAAAGATCAGGATCGCCATGCTGATCACCAGCAGCAGAAGCACGCCGAAGCTGATGGCCAGATCGCGGCGTCGCGAATCCGCGACGAACGCGCCAAGCGCACCACCGCGGCGATGCCTCACGATCAATCGCCAGTCCTGTTCCGCGCCCGCATCGTGCAGCAGCGGAAACCACGTGACCGCCACGGAGGCGGCTGGCCCGCTTTCCTGCGCGGGTGTATGGAAAATATGAATCGGGGATCCCTGCCCACCCCCGCGAAGCCGTCCAAAAATATTCATTGTCCCGTCAGCGTCGGCGATTGCGGCGCTGCCAAAGTCCGCATCCGAGGAATAGAGCGGGCTGGCAACGCTGCCACTGGTTACTGCCACCTGGTAATCGAGTCCCTGGGTGCCGCTGAAGTAGCGCTGGGCCAGCTCTGCAAGAAGGTTGTTCTGCAGATCGTTCCGGTCCATCGCGATCACGATCCAGTCACTGGAATTTCGCTGCGGCGCCGGGCGCCCGGCAGAGGCCGAGGGATCGCGCGAGATGGAGCGGATCAGCGCGGGAATACGCGGCTCAAACTGCCAGCCCGCCAGCGGGCCTCCGGTGTAAAAGCGGCTAGCAAATTCGGCGTTGGAGTCCGAGATTGCGGAGGGGTTCGCGGATCCGGAAGAAATGGAAGTTCCGTCCATGCTGAGTTTCGAGGAGGATGGTCCGAGTTCTTCGCGCAGCAGGGCGAGGCTCGAAGGCCATCCTACCGGCTCGAATCTCTGGTCCGCGGCGGCCAGGCGCAGCACTTCCGGCGACCCCGGATCTCCGAACCGCAAAATATAGAGTCCTGCAACCAGGTTCGGATTTGCGGTGGTCTTCTTCCAATCCGCATATCTTCGCGCGTATTGCTCCCAATCATCCTGCGCGCTGGATTCCGGATCGACGCGCAGCGCCACGCACACTTCCGAAAACGCGCGGAAGAAATCCAAATGCCAGTTGATCATGGACATCTGCAAGCTGTCGGCCAGGCGGATGCTGGTGGCTTCGCTGACCTGGTTGCTCCAGCGGTATTGCAGCACTCCAAGGACGATCACCACGATGACCGCAAGGACGATGATCATCGTCGAGAACTCGCGCTCTTTGATGCGCAATTTCATGAGCCGGCCGGATCCATCGCGCTAGAATGCTCTCAATCGTGTCCTTCCATGCGACTCGGGAATCGTTCCTCGTGCTGAGTCCAGAGCGGCGAGGCAGGCCTCGCTTCGCTGGAATTGACAGGCTTTCAAAAATGCCGTCCTAGGCCTTGAACTTGTAGCCCAAGCCCTGCACCGTCACAATGAGCTTCGGCTGTTTGGGATCCTCTTCCAACTTCTGCCGCAGGCTCGCGACGTGCACGTCCACCGTGCGCGTATACATTTCCGCACTGTAGCCCCACACTTGCTTCAAAAGTTCTTCACGCGAAAGCGTGGTCCCGCGATGTTCAATGAAATGCCGCAATAGCTGAAACTCGCGCGCGGAAAGATTCACCGGTTTGCCGTCTCGCGTGATTTCCGTTCCCAAAAGATCCACGTGAAGGGCCCCGAAATTCAGACCTCCGGTCTGGGCTGCCGGGCGGATGGGGGCGCGGCGCATCAATGCTTCCACGCGCGCCATCAGCTCCAGCATGTTGAATGGTTTGGTGACGTAGTCGTCCGCTCCAATTTTCAAGCCATTGACCTTGTCGCTGGTCTGGCCTCGGGCGGTGAGCATGAGGATGGGTGTAATCAACCCCGATTCTCGAATTCCTTTGCAGACATCGAAACCGTCGCGCTGGGGGAGCATCACGTCGAGAATAATCAGATCGAAAGGAAGCTGAGTGGCTTTCTCGTAGCCTTCGTCTCCGTTGGCGGCATAGTCGACGGCGTAGCCTTCCTTGCGCAGCCGGTCGCCCACGGTCATTTGCAGGGCCTGTTCATCCTCAACAAAAAGCACGTTTCCGCGCATCCAAAGTCCCCGTCAAAGCGTCGAACTTACTTAGCAGGGCGTGTTGCCCTGAGCGTATCTGTTTCCAGCTGCATTCTTGACACGTTTTCAAGCAGGATGCTAGCCTCGATACATTATCACAGCCTCCGGCAGGTTCACGGAGGCCATAGATGAATTCAAAACGCACTCCATACCGTCGACATATCGGCCTTCTACTTCTGCTATCGGGCGTGTTGGTGCTCGGTATAGTGCAGTGGAGTTTTCTTCCGATTTTGATTCAGAACGGGCCGCTGGGTGGTTCTCCCGTGCTGGAAATGTCCGCCAGCCATTCGTCGAAGTTCGCAGCTCCGTTCAAATGTCTGTTTGGGGACGAGATGACGCCGTGCCTCGGGCAATCGAGGATCACCGTGCGGAGAATTGCGTCAAGAATTCCTGATTCGCCGGAAACTCAGATTTCCGGTCCGGGCGATGTTTTCCTCTCCTATCACCCGTTGCGTGCGCCGCCTTCCGCATAGCGCGGGTAGTGCGACGTGCCCCGCGGTGACTCCCGTAAAACAACTTGTGCGGGCCAATTTGTTTCGGACGATGGGCCTTTTGTTCGTGCCGGCGCGGTAAGCGTCTGCAATCTGCCAGCGTGTGGGGAAAGGCTGTGTAGTGGACTTCGGTCCCCGGCTCTCACGGATTGTCGAAACAGCGCGGCGATTTTCAATTCTGGAGACGTAATGACCTCGAATCGCGTGGATTTGGTTCCGCTGGATAA
>CAVOIX010000014.1:0-144970 GCA_963695945.1 uncultured Acidobacteriota bacterium
GCGCAGGAACGCGGTGTTCCGGTCGGAGAAATGTTGGTCCAGGCGAATCATGCCGGAGTCTTCGTTATCGATTTGCCTGCCGGGCGCCGCATAATTCCAAACGTTCGGATTCGATGACGGCGAGGTCCCCAGCGGGTAGGCGCTCAATATCGGCAGTAGAGCCGGCGATGTTACGGACGCCTGCGTGAGAAAGGCCGGGCTGGGCACTAAGCCGGATCTGTGTTCCATCAGCCTTTGCCAGCAGTCCTTCATAATTGGCGGTAGAAGAAAGTCTTATTGCGGACGAGGGGGCCGCCGAATCCCGCGCCGAATTGGTTTAACAGAAACGGGTTTGGCGATGGACCGTTGAAGGGTGTACGCGCTTCCAGGGCATCGTTTCTGAAGTAATCGAATAGATCGCCGTGAAAAAGTATTGGTCCCCCGACGGCGAAACCACGGCGACTTGTCCACCCGCGGAGCCCCCTTGTACGTCCGCTCCGAAGTTTTGCCGATTGAACCTGAAACTGGTCGATGGAATCCAGCGGCACATTCAGGCGCATGTACTCTCGCTGCTCCCTGGTTGTAAATGGCCGTGGCGTCCACGCCGTCCAGGGTCAGGATTGTTGTCATCACGTCGAACTAGCAGTTCAGATTTCTGGCAGGCCTATGGATCCTTCTTTATTTCAATTCAGCGTCAACGGGGCGATGGCGGAGGAGATTCCGTGGGCCTGTCCGGTGCAGTTCTCGCCAGCCGCACCGGCCGGCAGAGCGAACGAGGCTGCGCCGAGAGACAGCCACCTCCAGTTCCACCACCGCGGCCTGCTTCGTCGCTTAGATTTGCGTATCCGCCCTTTGGTGGGCTTTTGCATCGGTGCTTTGGAAAAATGGAAGCTGCGAATCCGCACCATTGGAGCTGAGGGCAATGCATTGAATTCGTGGCGCAAATCTTTCCGAAACGGGCGGTGACTTCGCCTAAATGACTGACTTCCGTAAATCGTCATCACTTCTCAACGTGTTTGTGGGAATTGTGTTTTTCCTGATGGCAGATCTCGCGAGCGCCCAAATTGCGGCGAACCAAAGCGTCCAGTCCCGGCCGTCAACCGACGTCAATCGCGGCTCGCAACAGTCCTCCAGGGAAATTGCCGGATCCGCAGAAGAATCCACCGACACAGAATCACGTATCGGCCCGGACGATCTGTTGAACATCTCCATTTTCGAAGCGCCGGAAATGAATTGCACCGTGCGAGTCACGGCGAGCGGCGAGATTTCTCGCCGTTGCTGGGCGCGGTACACGCCGCAGGACTGACTCCCAGAGAACTCGAATCCTGCTGCAAAGCCTTTGCGCAAAACCTATATGAAGGATCCGCACGTTGGCGTGTTCGTGCAGGAATTGCAGAGCCATGCCGTATCTGTCGTAGGCGCAGTGAAAATGCCAGGCGTATTTCAGATTCGCGGGATGAAGACTGTGATCGAGGTTCTTTCCATGGCGCAGGGGCTGGCGGACGATGCGGGTGAATCGGTGCTCGTCATGCACGGCGCGGGGACGGCCGGAATCGGAAGGCTCCAGCGGTCTTGAGGTTGCTGCGGGACAGAAATTCGCTGCGGCGCCGGATCCGCATCAAGATGTCTTCCCGCAGCCAACGACAGCCCCGAGCAGGCAATTCCTGGAAAGAAAGCCTGAAATCGAGGAGATCGATATCAAAAAGTTGATTGATGCCGCGGATCCCGCTTTGAACGTTCTGGTGCGTCCCGGCGACATCGTCAAAGTCCCCGCGCGGGAATCGTCTACGTGGTGGGAGAAGTCGCCAAGCCCGGCGGCTTCGTCTTGCAGAACAATGAAAATATTTCCGTGCTGCAGGCGCTCGCGCTTGCCGAGGGCCTTACGCACACTTCGGCCATGACGCCGCGCGCGCATTATTCGTACGGACCCGGTCACTGGGAAGCGATCGAGATCCCAGCGAACCTCGCCAGGATATTTTCTGGCAAGTCGCCGGACATGTTTCTGCAGCCGAAGAGATGTCGTTTTTGTTCCCAACAGTACGACTAAGAAGCGTCCTTTACCGGGGTTCCGAGGCCGCGCTTCAGACCGCCGCAGGCGTTGCAATTTATAAGTGGTAAACCAATGGTTCCCGACGACAACGACCGCAACAAAATGGAAGTGATCACGCCGCACGACGTCCGCGTGGAACGGGCGCGGATTGTACCCGGGCCTTCCTCACCGAGGCACATGGAAAGGCCGCCCGATCTCGTGGCCTGGTGGAGAGTGATCCGCAAGCGCCGTTGGACCGTGGTCACCGCATTCCTGGTGATGTTTGTCACCGTCCTCACCGGCTCGCTGCTTGAAAAACCGGTGTACCGGGCGAAGGTGATGATTGAAATTGACAAGGAAGGCCCGAGCGTGGCGAATCCTCAGGAGATGTTTCTGCTGGACGAAGTCTCCGACGCATATTTGGAAACGCAATACAAAGTCCTCGCCAGCGACGATCTGGCGGAACGTGTGATTCACGAACTCGGCTTGTACCGGCAAGCCGAATTTCTACCCACCATGCACACCTGGCCGTGGCAGGCGCGTAAGGTTCCGGCGATCCCGCCCCCCACGGACAGCGAGGCTGCGTCCGACCTGTTCGTCCGCGAAACCATACTCACCCGTTTCCAGGACCGAATGGATATCAGGCCGATCCGGCGCAGCCGCGCTGTCGAACTTCGTTTTGATTCGCACGATCCCGAATTGGCGGCGCGCGCCGTTAGCGCCATTACTGATAATTATATTCAGAAAAATCTCGAAGCGCGCTGGGAAGCCACGCAGAAAGCTTCCGCCTGGCTTTCCAAGCAGCTCGACGGCTTGAGGACCAAGCTCGAAAAATCCGAAAATGAAATGCAGAAATATGCCGCTGAGAACGGCCTTCTCTATCTGGTAACGGACAAGGGCGATCAGGAAAGCATCGTGAACCAGCGTGTTCGCGAGATTCAGGAAGAATTGACCAAAGCGCAGGCCGATCGCATGGAGAAGGAATCGATCTTCCGGCTCATTCAATCCGGTGACTACGGCTCGCTGCCCGGAGTCTTTGACAGCAATTTATTGCAGAACCTTACCGTTCAGCTGGCGGACGCGCAGCGCCAGCACGCCCAACTTGCCGCTACGTTCACGGAGGACTACCCAAAGGTTAAAGAAATACAGAGCCAAATTTTGCAAATTCAAGGTTCCCTGGAGAGGGAGCGCAGGCGCGCGGCGCAAAAAATCAGCAATGATTATTTCGCCGCGCTCCGGCGCGAAAAATTGGTGCAGCTGGCGTTTCGAGACAGGCAGGCGGAGGCCAACCAGATCGCCGAAAAGTCCGTGCAGTATGGAATCCTGAGCCGCGAAGTGGATGGCAACAAACAGTTATACGAAGGATTGCTGCAGCGGCTAAAGGAAGCCGGAGTCTCGTCGGGACTGAACGCCAGCAACGTTCGCATCATTGATCCTGCAACGGTACCCTACAAACCAATCGCGCCAAATTATCCTCTCAATCTAGGTCTGGCAACTTTCCTGGGCCTCGGACTCGGCGTTGGCATGGCATTCCTGAAGGAACATTTGGATCAGACCATCCGGTATAGCGAAGATGTCTTCCACTATCTGGGTGTTCCGGTGCTTGGCTTCATCCCCACGTTCGGAGCGCTCCGCGGTGGGCGGCGAAAGGGGGCCTCGCGGGCCGATCGCGAACTGATTCTCAGCTTTGCCGATGCGAACACCGCGGTGGGCGCTGCGCTAATCGAAGATGCTCGCGGACACGATCTTGGAATTCACAAAGGATCCGCTTTCTCCGAAGCCTTTCGCGAACTGCGCACTTCGGTGATCCTCTCCGCCTCCGGCCGCAATGCGAATTCCATCCTGGTGACCAGCGCACACCCCGGTGAAGGCAAGACCACGGTCGCCGTCAACCTGGCATTCTCGCTGGCGCAACTGGGCCAGCCCGTTCTCCTCGTGGATGCGGACATGCGCCGGCCGCACATTCAGAAGTATTTTCCGGAAGGGGATTCCCGGCTAAGCAGCTATCTCGCGGGCCAGGGTGCGTGGCAGCAGATGGTCTACCCTACATCCATCAAACGCTTGTCCGTCCTGCATTGCGGACCCATCCCCGAGAATCCTTCCGAGCTGCTTTCTTCCGACCGCATGCGGGCGATGATTCAGGAGTCCATGGCCACCTATCGTTTCGTGATCCTCGATTCGCCGCCTCTTTTGAACCGCGCGGACAGCCGCATCCTCGGAAGCATCGCGGGAGCAACGATCCTGGTGGTGAAAGGCGGAGACACGCCGCGACAGGTCGTGCAGTACGCCGAATCGCAAGTGCGTTCGGTGGGCGCCAATCTGATCGGAGTCGTTCTCAACAATCTGGGTTCGTCGCTGAACGATTACTCGTATTACGCCTGCGCCCGCCCGGATGATGAAGAGGGTGCAGCGTAATCAGCGCCGCCAATCATGATTTTTTCCAAAGCCAATTTTGGGACATTTTCCACAAGCGTGGCGATCCAGGCCTGCGGCGCCGGCACCGGTATCATGACCGCGCGCATCCTGGGTCCCGCCGCCAGAGGTGAACTCGCCACGGTGATTCTTTGGCCCACGATTTTGAGCAACCTGGGATTGATGGGCTGCAATTGGGCCCTCGCGCGGGAAGTCGCCCGGGAACCGCAACGGGAATCCGACTGGATCGCCGCAGGAGTCGCGGTGTCGCTGGTCAGCGCCCCCTTGTATCTGTTGGCTGGATATTTCTTGATTCCGCTCCTTTTGCCCTCAGATCGAGGTTATCTGCTTCCTGTCGCGCGGCTATGCCTGCTGCTCATCCCGCTCGACATGTTCAATCAAGTTCTGTTGTCGGTTGAGCACGGTTTGATGCGATGGCGCCGTTACAATCTCCTGCGGCTTTCCTTTTTTGTCTTTTATCTTGCGTTCATTACTTCTGTGGGACTTGCGCGAAGGGCCCCGGTTCGCTGGTTCGTGATCGCGCTTCTTGCAAGCCACTTGCTGGCGGTTGTTCTGCGCTTTTGGGTGCACAGAAGATCGCTCGTTGCCGGCTATGTGCGATTGGACGGATGCCGCCGCTTACTGCGCGCGGGCGTGCCTTACTGGGGAGCAACCGTCAGCAATCTGGTGGCGCTGCAATTTGACACGATTCTCGTCGTAAGCCTGCTGAACACGGAGGCCGCGGGAATTTATGCGGTCGCCGCGGCGCTGGCCAATGGGCAATCGTCCCTCGGCGAGGCTTTGGGAATCACGTCCTTCGCATTTCTTTCCAATGAACGAAACGCGGGAAGCCAGGAAAAAATAATCACCGAAACATTCCGGCAATCCGCTCTGATTTCGTGCAGCGTGGGAATGCTGTTGTCCTGTGTGATTCCGTTCGCTGTTGTGCCCCTGTTCGGGAAAAGTTTTTCGCCAGCGATCTGGCCGGCCGTTCTGCTGGCTTCGGCGGCATCCATCACCGCTCTTGCCAATATTTTGAATCAAGGGCTGCGAGGCGCGGGGCGTCCCCATTCAGGTGTCGTGAGTCAGTTGTTTGGCACTGCCGCCATGGCCACGGCGGCAGCGTATTTGCTGCGACGATTCGGGTTGATGGGAATGGCGTTCGCCGTGCTGATGGGTGCCTGCGTGCAGTTACTCGTCCTGGTTGCCGCCGCTGCGAAATGGTTCAGGATTTCAGCGTTCCAGTTCTGGCCCTTTAAGGCGCGTAATCTCAAGATCCTTTATCTCCAGCTCGCAGGTCTGTGGTTGCGTTATTCGCGGTCTCCCGCGTGATCGATCGGCGCTGCCTCCAATGAACCGAGTTCTCGGATACGTCACAAATGTAGCCGCATTTTCCGATGCCGGCGAACTCTACATGCAGGCTGCTTCGGGCCGGGTTGCGGAAGCGCTCGCGGAGCAGTTTGCAAGAGTCGTCATGTGCGCCAGAGTTGTACACGCTACTCCTCCTGCGCCGTTCGATGTCCCTTTGAATGCGCCGAATCTGGAGCTCGTGCCGCAACCTTTCTGGAATGACACCATGGATTCCATCTTCCATTTTTTTAAAATCTCCCACGCCTATTGGCAAACCTGCCGGCGGGCGGATGTGCTCTTCATTCGGGGAATGTGCCCGTACACGGCAGTGCTGTACTTGTGCGCGATGGTATTCCGCAAACCGGTATGCCATTGGATTATCGGCGACCCCGTCACGCTGTTATCCACGGGCACCAGAAGAGGACCTGTGTTTGACAGCTTCGCGTTGCTCTATGCGTTGCAAGATCGGTTCGTCACGCGCCTGGGACGACGGCTCACGAATGGTTCGTTGATTTGTAACGGCGCGGAGCTGGCCCGCTCTCACCGCTCTCCCAGAACAGTCGAGACGGTTTCGAGCACGGTTCGGGAAAGCGAGTTTTTTTATCGCGCCGATACCTGCCAGGGACCGGTCGTGCGAATTCTCTGCGTTGCGTTCATCCGGCCGGAGAAGGGAATCGAATATCTGCTCGACGCCGTCTCACGGCTCAAAATGGACTTGCCGTGGGAATTGGAGATTGTGGGACCCGATGAGTTCCCAGCCTACCGCGAAAAACTGAACGCTCTGGCCGCCGAACGTGGCATCTCCGAGCGCATTCGCTGGAGTGGCTATGTGCCGAACGGCCAGCCGCTGCTCGATCGTATGCGCGCCGCGGATCTGTTCGTACTCCCCACGCTTTCCGAGGGAACGCCGCACGTTCTGGTGGAGGCTCGCGCCAATGGCCTGCCGTGCATTTCGACCACGGTTGGAGGCGTCCCGACCACCGTTACGAACGGATACGATGCCCTGCTCGTTCCTCCGAAGGACGCGCGCGCTCTGGCGCGAGCCATGGAGCTCGTGATCGGCGACGCCAAACTGCGGCGCACGCTGATTTGCAATGGCTTGAGCGCCGCACGCAAGCAAACTCTGGACCGATTTATTGCCACGGTGGTGAAGGAACTTAATGTAAATCTTTCCGCGCAGCCGGCAGTAATTCCGCAGGAGTAAGGAGTAGAAAATGCGAGTGCTCCAATATCTCTGGTTTCATTTGGTCGCGATCGCCACGAGTTGGCTGCCTGATCTGCGACCGTTCTTACGGATGCGCGGGTTTTTGCTGCGGCCGTCGTTCAAAAGTTGCGGGAAGAACCTGCAGGTAGCGCGTCACGTGAATATCAATTTCACGAATCGCGTGGAAATTGGCAACGATGTCTTTCTTGGAGCGGGCTGCTGGCTGCAGGCGCAGGGAGGGATCCTCCTTGAGGACGAAGTGCAAGTCGGTCCTTACGCCGTGCTGGTCGCCGGAGATCACACCCAAGTGAATGGTTCCTATCGCTTCGGTCCGCGCAATCTGGGCCCAATCCGCATCGGCCAGGGATCGTGGATCGCCGCCCATGCGACGGTCACCAAGGGAGTGATCATCGGTCGCGGCGCTCTCCTCGCGGCCAATTCGGTGGCGACGCACGACGTTCCAGCGTTTGCCGTGGCGGCCGGTGTTCCTGCGCGTCTCATTCAAAAAAGTTCACGCATCGAAGTGGTGCGCTGAACTCGGCCGTTTGGAGAGACTCCAAAGCCCAATATCACGCGATTCCAGGCGGATTTGAAGGCCCCGCGCCCTCCTTGAGAAAGTAATCTCCATGTACCCAACGCCCACACTTTGGTTTGAAATCGGCGCAGCAATTTCCCTTGGCATCGCGTTCCTGTGGATCCAGGCGGACTACGCCGTTTTCTTGTACGCCCTGGCGCTCGGATTTCCGGACGCCGCCTATCCCCTCGGCACGACCGTCAATCTGCGCGTGGATGATATTTTGATTCTACTGCTGCTGGTGCGCACCGTTCTGTGGATTCCAGTTCCGCTCTTGCGCTGGCAGAAAAACATATTGATGTGGCAGGGCATATTCCTTGGTTTATCTCTTTTCTCCATCGCCGTAGAAACAGCTCAAGGAACGCCGCCGGGCGGATATGAGACCGCCAAAATGGCGGGATGCTGCGTGATTTTCCTGGTGCTTCCGCGAACTTTGCAGTCGGAAAGGAGGCTGCGTTTCTTCGTTGCGGGGTTGATGTGTGCGGGAATAGCTCTCGTCGTTCAGATCCACCAGCATCTGGGCGAAAACTCAGCCAACAGCGCCGCGAATTTTCAACAGTTAAAGAGCGCGGCTTCCTTTAGCACCTGGAATCCCAATACGACAGGGCAAGCCGCGGTCTTGCTCGTATTTGCTGCGGGTGTAGGTGGCATGATTTTCAACAAGACGCTCGCGAACAGAATCCTATGGCCCGCCCTGGCGACGGGATTCGCCCTCGTGCCGGCGATGGTTTACGTGCGCGGTACCAGCTTGAGTATCGCGGCGGGATTCATTCTCTTTCTCGGTCTGATGCGCCGCTGGACATGGATCCTAGTGTTTGCCGCTGCATGTCTCTGCGCCTTGCTGTATTTGCAAACCCGGGATCCTCAACTAACGACCGAAGCCACCACAGTGAATCTGTCAACTGGAGAAGGCTTCAGCAATCGCTACGACCGATGGGGAATGGCGATTCGAGGAATCCAGGCGGAACCTGTTCTCGGTCAGGGTTTCGGTCAGGCATTGCCCTATTTAACTTTAATCGGAAGCGAAGGCCTGGCCCACAACGCATACCTTACGGTTTGGCTGGAGTTGGGATTGGGCGGCCTTCTACTTTTTCTGGTGGCAATTTTTCAGTTTGTCCGCACAGGATGGTTCTTGTACCAAAGCTTGCGGGCCCAACCCCAGGGAGCTTTAATCCTCGCACTGATCTTTACTCTCGCGTTGGACAGCATCGGCTTATCCACGTTGTATTGGGAAAAGCTGGCGACCATTGCTCTCTCTCTCTCGATAGCACTCGCCGGAGTCTGCGAGGGGCACGGTTTGAAAGTTGCCGAAAGAGATATTTGCTCGCCGGGACTCGATCGGTTTGCAGAACACCGACGGTTCCTATCCACCCGCTAAGAGCGTCCGAATAGTTTGAAATCAAGTTTTAGTCAGAGGAGCTATCGATGCAGCGAAATGAAGCCGTTCGCGTTTCGGTCATCGTCCCATGCCGCAATGAAATCCGGCATATTGAGGCGTTTCTCGATTGTCTTCGTCGCCAGGACCTTGGCCGGATCGAGATGGAAGTCCTCATCGCCGACGGCATGAGCTTTGACGGAACTCGCAGGGTGCTTCAGGAATTCGAACGGCGCTTTCCGGCGTCCAAAATTATCGACAATCCCGAAAAACTCACCTCCGCGGGCCTGAATCGCGCGATCGAGAAGGCCTTGGGAGAAATCATTATTCGAATGGACGTCCACACGATTTACGCCCCGGATTACATCCGCTCCTGCGTCCAGGTGCTTCAGGAGACCAGCGCGGATAATGTCGGAGGGCCGGCGCTGACGCGCGCGGACGGATATACGCAACAAACGATCGCCCTCGCATTTCACGCGCCCTTCGCTTGTGGCGGCGCGAAATTTCACGATCCCCAATATCAAGGCCCTGTAGACACCGTCACCTATGGCTGCTGGCGATTGTGTACCCTGGAGCGGATCGGACTGTTCGACGAAGAATTGATTCGAGGAGAGGACAATGAACTAAATCTCCGCCTGATTTCCAATGGTGGAACGGTGTGGCAATCACCCAGAATCGTCTCCTGGTACCAACCGAGATCCACGCTCGCAGATCTTTTTTGGCAATACTTTCAGAACGGTTACTGGAAGGTTGCTGTCGTTCGCAAATATGGGCGGCCGCCCTCCTGGAGAAACGTTGTCCCCGGTTTAAGTCTATTCATCGCCATGATCTTGCTCGCAGGTGCGGCCGGTGCGAGCCTGGAAGGATCCTCGTCGCAGGAAGTCGCGTTTCTGGAGGCGTTGCTCGCGATGTCGGCCCTGTATCTCACGGCGTCCTTTACGTCGGCATTTAAGGTCGCAAGGCAGAAGGGATGGATTTTTCTTCCGTTCCTGCCAATAGTGTTTGCCACGTATCACCTTTCCTATGCGCTCGGTTTTTGCCTGGGAGTCTTTTGGCGTCCGGCGACGTCGGACGCGACCGCTCCCGTGCGAAAGGTTTCCGCAGCCGGCACAAAATAAGAGGCTGACTGATCCAATTTTCGGTTCCCCACAAAGCTAAAAAAAACGACGGTCGATCGGAGGATATTCCCGTGGCCCAGCGCGAATATCAGCAAATCGCTTCTCTCCATTTGTCCCCAGGAAAACCCGAGCCCGTCTCTGATGCGGGCATCAAGTCCGTCTCAACAACGGCAATGGAAAAATTGCTGCGCCGCAATCGATTCTGGCGGGAAACGGACAACCGACGCAAATATGGCTCAGCACCCGCGGGTGCCGCAGCAAAACGGTTGCTGCGGCGCGTGTTTGATGCAACCTGTGCGGTGGCGGGTCTGACGATTTTGGCTCCTGCGTTTGCCATGATTGCCCTGGCGATTAAACTCGATGATGGCGGGCCGGTGCTGTATTCCCATCCCCGCATCGGCAAATCCCTTCGTCCCTTTCGGTTTTTAAAATTCAGAAGCATGATTGCAACTTCCGTCCTCGGAAGTCCCGTCACGGCGCCGCATGACGCTCGCGTGACCAGAGTCGGCCGTTTCCTGCGAAAATATAAACTCGATGAGTTGCCGCAGCTCGTGAATGTATTGAAAGGCGAGATGCAACTGGTCGGCTCACGCCCTCAGTTGGAAAATCATGTCCGGCTGTTTCGCGACGAGTATGAAGAACTGCTGCAATCTCCGCCAGGAATCACGGACCTGGCCACCCTAAGCTTCCGCGATGAAGAACGTTTTTTTCAAGACGGATCGATCGAAGAGCAATACATCCAAAAAATAATGCCCGTAAAATTGCAATTGGCGTTGAAGTATTCGCGCACCCGCACATTTCGCTCCGATCTGGAAATTATTTTCCGCACGGTTCTGGGCCTGCAAGCTCCCTCCACCGTAGGCAGGCACGCCAAGATCGATGCAGCGTTGCAACTCCTTTCTAAGTAATTTTTCAGAAACATGTGAGGAGTCATGGTGTGAATCCGCAGAGAATTGCTTCTCGCGGGTGGCAGTCGCCCAAAAGCAACGTTCATCTTTCCGTTATTTCCGGTGTTTCACTTCAGTGCAGCGGAATCTGATCCATTCCATCAAAACGATGAATTGGACAATATTTCGCGTCTCCCCTAATCTCACACGTGAGCAGATAGCAATCCTGACCACCCCGGGGCCGAATGAACACCCACATTCGGCCCTCCTCCCTCCTAAGTTCTAGTTCCGAATCATCCTTCAAGTCTTTTATTTTCTGAGAATTGATCGCCGTGCGGCGATCCACCCCCGGCACCTTTGCTTCAATCATCACAGTCACCAATTTTTAATCCAAAGGGTGCCCGCGAACTGCGATAATTAAGGAGCGGAATTCCGCACATAGGCTTCCGTAGGACGGGCTCTAGCCTGCCTGTGAGTGAGCTTCGTTCGCCTGCGTCGGCGGCCAGGCTGAAGCCTGTCCTACCCATACGACAGTAACCAGGAAGAGGGAACCCATGCTCCGAGGCAAAATTTCCGTCCCTGCTACCGTGAAGTGTCCCGGGTGTGGCGCGGCCCAAGCCAGAGCCACGCTGGAAGCGAACCTCTACATTTGCCCCGGTTGCAGTCATTACTTGACCATGCCCTCGCGCGCGCGCATCGCGTTGCTGGCCGATGAAGGCACCTTCCGCGAATTGGATCGTGATCTGGTATCGGTCGATCCGCTTGGCTTTGCCGATCATAAGACCTACCGCGTTCGTCTGGAGGATGCTCGCCGCGAGACCGGCGTCCGCGAGGCCGTGACCGCGGGATTTTGCCGCATCGGAGGACACCAGGCGGTTCTCGTTGTGTTCGATTTCGCATTTCTGGGCGGAACCATGGGTTCCGTCGTAGGCGAGAAAATCGCGCACGCCTTTGAAGAAGCGACGCAGCGGCGAATTCCTCTGGTCAGCGTGGCGGCCAGCGGCGGGGCGCGCGTGCAGGAAGGAATGTTTTCGCTGATGCAGATGGCCAAAGTTGCGGCCGCTGCTTCCGTTCATGACCGGCACGAACTCGCCTTCATTTCGATTTTGACGGATCCGACCTTTGGCGGAGTTACCGCCAGCTTCGCATCGCTCGGCGACATTTTGATTGCGGAGCCCAACGCGCAAATCGGATTTGTGGGCCCGCGAGTGATCGAACAGACGACGGGCATTGCGCCTCCAAAGGATTCCCACCGAGCGGACACGCTGCTGAACGCGGGGTTGATCGATCTGGTTATCGGACGCCGCGATTTGACCGCGGTCACTGCCTACCTCATCGGCCACCTGAAGCGCAACAAGGCCATGGAACCGGGCAGCAAGGAATTGCCGCCTCCGGTGAGGTCCAAACACATGAGCGCCTGGCAGAAAGTGAACCTGGCGAGGCACACCGGGCGCCCAACGGCGAAGTACTACATCGCGCATATGGCTTCACGCTTCCTCGAGCTCCACGGAGACCGCTGGAGTGGCGATGATCCGGCCATCATCGGAGGCATCGCCGAATTAAACGGCGACACCGTGATCATGATCGGCCAGGAACGTGGCGGCACGCCGGAGGAAAAGCTTGCTTCGCATGATGGCAAAGCGTATTCCGAAGGCTACCGCAAATCGTTGCGCCTGATGCGGCTCGCTTCCAAGTTTAAAATTCCGGTGATCACGCTGGTCGATTGCCCGAACGCGCAGGCCAACTACGAATCCGAACACCGCGGCATCGCATTTGCCCTGGCGCGCAATCTTGCGACCATGGCCAACTTGCCTACGCCGATTGTTTCCGCAATTATCGGCGAAGGCGGAAGCGGAGGCGCGCTGGCAATGGGAGTGGCGGACTGCGTTCTGATGTCGGAGAACGCCATTTATTCCGTAATTTCTCCGGAGGGTGCGGCGGCGATTCTGTACCGCGATGCCGGAAAAGCGGAAGTGGTTTCCGATGTTCTGAAACTCACCGCGCAGGACCTCCACGCATTAGGAATTATTGACACGGTTGTGCCGGAGCCCGAGGGAGGTGCGCATCTTGATCCCAAGGCTGCGGCGGAAACTTTGAAGAGCCACCTGCTTGCTGCTCTTCGCCCGCTCACCGAACTTCCGATGCGGCAACTGCTGGATAACCGCTACAAAAAATACCGGCACATCGGCCAGGAAGGGAAGTACTGGAAGGAACGCGTTCGCAGCGGCCTCAGCGATGTCTTCGGTCTGCTCGCGTACGCGGTATCCAAGATGGAAAAGTCCAATCGCAAGCCCAAGTCTGGCGATGGTGTGCCGCGACACCGGTCGGAGAAGGTGCGGCCTGCGATCACTGCAGGTCCGAAGCGGGCCGAGCGCGAATAGCAGGCGTTCGCGTGTCCTTTACTTGCGGACGCTTGAACCCGTAGCTAGCCGAAAAATCTCTGAGGTGCATTTGCCATGAAAGCGCTCGTAAAGAGCCGCGATGAGAAAGGGCTGTGGCTCGAAAATGTTCCGGAGCCGGAACCTGGCATCAACGACGTCAAGATTCGCGTTCTGGCGACGGGAATCTGCGGCACCGACCTGCATATTTACGACTGGAATGAATGGGCGCGATCCACGATTCACGTTCCGCTGGTGATCGGGCATGAATTCTGCGGCGAAATTGTTGAAGTCGGCTCTAACGTTGCGGACCTTCATCCCGGCGATCTGGTCAGTGGGGAGGGCCATGTTGTTTGCGGGCGTTGCCGCAATTGCCTCGCGGGACGCCGGCACCTGTGCGCATTTACCCAGGGCGTGGGAGTAAATCGCGCGGGGGCATTCGCCGAGTACGTCGTCCTGCCAATGATGAATGTGTGGAAGCACACGCGGCCCATCGCCCGGGAGATCGCGGCCATATTCGATCCCTTCGGGAACGCCGTGCACACCGCGCTATCGTTTCCCGTACTGGGCGAAGATGTACTCGTCACGGGCGCCGGTCCGATTGGCATCATGGCGGCGGTGGTGGCGCGATTTGCGGGAGCGCGCCACGTGGTGATCACCGACGTGAATCCCAAGCGCCTGAAGCTGGCGGAAAAAGCGGGCATCCCGATCACGGTAGATTCGCGGACCACGCGCCTCCAGGAAGTTCAGAAACGTCTCGACATGCGCGAAGGTTTCGACGTCGGTCTGGAAATGTCGGGATCGCCGGAAGCCTTTCGGGAGATGCTGAACAATATGTGCCACGGCGGCAAGATTGCCATGCTGGGCATCCCCTCCACGGAAGTCGCGATTGACTGGAGCCGTGTCATCTTCAATATGCTCACAATCAAGGGGATTTACGGCCGCGAAATGTTTGAGACCTGGTACAAGATGACCGTAATGATCGAGTCCGGCCTGGATATTTCTCCGGTCATCACCCACCGATTTTCCTGGCGCGAATATGAGAAGGGTTTTGACGCCATGCGCACCGGCGAAGCGGGGAAGGTAATTCTCGATTGGTCAGACGTATAAAGCGCCGGCATTCTCTGTTTGGTTAGCGCGATTGGTTTTGGTAGTACACATTTCAGTCTGTGGGGTTTAGTCCGTGCACGGCCTGTCCGAACCCCAAAGACTAAAGCGCCGTACGCACTGACCCTTTCTACCCATTTCTCCTGTATAATCTTCGGCTATACTATTGCGAGCGGGCCGAGGAATCGGTTTGCCCATGGAATCTTTGAATTTCGGCGGATAACTTTATGATCAAAACAGGCGCGCAAATTCTGTGGGAATGTCTGGAGCAGCAAGGAGTTACGACCGTATTCGGTTATCCTGGCGGCGCCATTCTACCCGCCTACGACGCGCTGAAGTACAGCAATATCCACCACGTACTCGTTCGCCACGAACAGGGCGCCACGCACATGGCCGACGGCTATGCGCGCGCTTCCGGCCGAGTGGGTGTGGCCATCGCCACTTCCGGTCCCGGCGCGACGAACATGGTCACCGGCCTCGCTACCGCGATGCTCGATTCCTCTCCCATGGTGTGCATTACCGGGCAGGTGGGCAGCAAGCTGATTGGCTCGGACGCGTTTCAGGAAACTGATATTACCGGCGTCACGCTGCCCGTCACAAAACACAACTACCTGGTGACGCGCGCCGACGAAGTGGCCCAGACGATCAGCGAGGCGTTCTACGTCGCGCGGTCCGGACGCCCCGGTCCCGTGCTCGTGGACATTACCAAAGATGCCCAGCAATCCTCCTGCGAGTTCGACGGCAAGCCAATCGCTCCGCAGTTGCCCGGGTATCGCCCGGATCTTTCGCCGACTTCCGCGGAGTATAAAGCAGGCGCTCGATCTGATTCACAGTTCCAAGCGGCCCGTGATCCTTGCGGGGCACGGCATCATTTTGTCCGGCGCCATGGACGAAGTGCGCGCCTTCGCCGAGAAAAACAACATTCCCGTTGGACTCACGCTGCTGGGACTTGGCGGTTTCCCGGCGTCCCATCCGCTGAGCCTCGGCATGATGGGCATGCACGGCGAAGCCTGGCTGAACACCACGATTCAGGAAGCCGACTTGCTCATCGCCTTCGGAATGCGCTTCGACGATCGCGTCACTGGCAATCTGAAGACCTACGCGCCGAATGCAAAAAAGATCCACATCGAAATCGACCGCGCCGAAGTGAACAAGAACGTGAAGGTGGACGTCGCGCTGGTCGGCGATTTGAAAGCCGTGCTGCGCGAACTGCTGCCAAATCTGAAGGCGCAGGAACGCGTCGAGTGGCTTACCTACATTGACCGCCTGAAGGGCGACTCGTCCGTCCGCGACATTCAGAATCTGCCCGACAACGGGCATCTGTACGCCGCGCATGTGATCAATGATTTGTGGCATGAAACGCGCAACCGTGACACCGTCATCGTCACCGACGTGGGCCAGCACCAGATGTGGGAAGCCCAGTATTACAAGCATGAAAAGCCGCGTTCGCTGATCACTTCCGGCGGACTCGGCACGATGGGCTTCGCGCTTCCGGCGGCGATCGGCGTGAAGGCCGCTCGGCCCGAGGCTGATGTCTGGGTCGTGGTCGGCGACGGCGGGTTCCAGATGACCATGTGCGAACTGGCCACGATGGTTCAGGAAAAACTGAAAGTGAACATCGCCATCATCAATAACGGCTACCTGGGCATGATTCGCCAGTGGCAGGAATTTTTCTATGAACGCAATTACGAAGCTTCCCCCATCCTCAGCCCCAATTTCGTGAAGCTGGCGGATGCGTTTGGGATTCGATCGGTGGCCGTGACCCAGCGCTCGCAGGTTGTGCCGACGGTGGAAATGGCGCACCAGCACAAGGGGCCGGTCCTGATCGACTTCCAGGTGGAGCAGGAAGATTCGGTGTACCCGATGGTGGCCGCGGGCGCTGCGCTGCACGAAATGATTCGCCGGCCGAACCCCATTGTTGAAACGGCTGCGGACGCGTGAGAAAACCGATGCTAAATACATTTGTGGTGCACGTCGAAAATAAGCCAGGTGTGCTGACGCGGGTGGCTTCGCTGTTTCGCCGCCGAGCGTTCAATATTGATTCGCTAACCGTGGGACGCACGGAGAAGCCGGAAGTTTCGCGCATGACGATTGTGGTCGATGCCGACCGCGATCAGGCGCTGCGCGTCGAAGCCAACCTCTACAAACTCGTGAATGTGCTGCTGGTGGAGAATATTACCGGTAAGCCGTCCATCTGCCGCGATCTGGCGATCATCAAAATTTCCGCGTCCAACATTGAACGCTCCCAGGTTTTAGAAGTGGTCAACGTGTTTCGCGCGCGTGTGGTGGATTTTGACACCGATTCACTGACCGTGGAGATGACCGGCAGCGAGGAAAAAATCGACCGGCTTCTCAAGGTGCTGCGTCCCTACGGCATTCTGGAAATGGTGCGGACCGGCGTCGTGGCGATGCGTCGAGGTACAAAACAACAACAGCAGGAAGCGGCTGCCGCTGCCGCCTCGGCGTCGAGCAATGGGGCTGCAACCATCGTGGCTGACGATAGCGTTTCCTACTCCGTATAGCTATGCGTCGTAGGTTTCAGCCAGTCTGGTTTAAATTATTGGCCCAATACCATTCTCACGGCCCGATGGTACCAACTCTAAACCCGCACCCTTGGAAATCATAAGGGTGCAGCAACCGGTTTCGCCTCTCTCATAGACGCTCTTCACCCCTTTGGCTCACGTAATCTCCTGTATTGTTTCGACGTGAATGGTGTTGGTGGCGATATCCACGGTTCCGGTCACTTCGACCTTTTTCCCCTCGTAATGGCTGGCTTTTTCCGTATCGTCCAGAGTGAAGGAGAGTTTATTGGCTGCGTCGCTCAGGACGTAGCCGTTGCCGTTCTTGATGATTGTGCCTGAGTATACTTTGGTCTTCTTTGGAGTTTCCTGCTGCAGGGAAGTCGGGGGCGAGGCTGCGGACGCGATTTTGGGAGCTGCGGTGAAGACGAGTAGTGCCCCGGCCACAGAAAGCGCAAGCTTGTTCATATCGCACCTCGAACAGAAGTGTGGCTGGCACGGTAGATGGGTGCAAGACGCATGCCAGAACGCAAGCCGCAGCAAATGGATGTAAATAGGGGTGTTATCTGTGAGCTGATTCAGACTAGAGGTAGATTTTCCTACCCAGAGGAAGATATCACCACAGGTGGTAGTAACCGTCGCGCTGAGTTATTTCGATCGGAATACCGAATAGCCGCGAAATTTCTTGCGGATTCAGCAAATCCGTCTTTTTGCCGTCCGCCTGAATTTTTCCGCTGCGCATCAATACCACTCGGTCGATTTCAGGGATGACGTCGGAAAGATGATGCGTGACCAGCACGATTCCGATGCCCGATTGCGCCAGTTCACGCATCGTCTGCCGCAAGCCGTGCTGCGCGAAGACGTCCAGGCTGTTGCTCGGTTCGTCAAAGAGCAAGGTCTGCGGATCGTGAACCAAGGCCCGGGCGATCAGGATTCGCTTGGCTTCTCCCGAAGACATCTCGGCGACCGGCCGGTCGGCAAGGTGCGGGATGCCAACCCGCTCGAGCACGGCGTCGGCGCGTTCCCGCTGCGCGGGCTCGACGGTTTGATGATCAAAAATGCGCGTGCTGCTGAAAAAACCGGAGAGGACCACTTCGCGGCCGCTGGTTTCGCCGGTAACATCCTGCATCAGATCGTTCGAGACGATGCCGAGAACCGAACGCAGCTCGAAGATGTTCCAGCGCGACTGGCCCAGGATGGTAACTGACGATCCTTCGCGGATTACCGGGTAGCACTCCCGCGTAATCGTCTTGATCAGGCTGGACTTTCCGCAGCCGTTCGGCCCAAGAATCGCGACATGTTCGCCGGCATTGATCCGCAGGCTGAAGTCATCGAGGGCCACATTGTCGCCCCGAATGATGCGCACATTTTTCAAATCCACCAGAGCAGGTTCCATGAGGTCTCCAAAGCTCTCCATCATATCGAAAACGCCGCTGTCTCACACGCGACATTTGGCGGTCATCAGAACAGTCCGGCGCTCGATTCGAGCACGATTGGTGCGTGCTACAGAACCACGGCGGCTGATGAGTCTCGAATGCCTTCGGCACGGCGGGTAAAATAAATTCAGGATGAGGTGAACTGTGAAGACGTTTTGGCCGACGAAGTTTGCATTCAGGTGGGTGGCCGCCGGCGTAACAGCGGTCCTGATTTTTTTCGCGGGCGCGGCCCGCGGCCAGGCGAACGGCCCTGCGCAAATTCTTTTTGAATCGGCGAATCACGAGCGCGCGTCACGCAAACTCGCGCCGCTGAAATGGAGTTCCACCCTGGCCGACGCCGCACTGCACCATGCGCAGCGCATGGCGGCGCAGAATACGCTCTCGCACCAACTGCCCGGTGAGCCGGGAATGGCCGAGCGAGCTACTCGTGCAGGGGCGCGCTTCAGCTCGCTTGCGGAAAACGTCACGGAAGGTCCCAGCGCGGAGAACATCCATCAGCAATGGATGAAATCGCCGGCGCACCGCGCGAACCTGCTGGACCCGCAACTCGATTCCGTGGGCATTGCTGTGGCGGAACACAAAGGCGTTTTGTTCGCGGTGGAAGATTTTTCGCTGGCGACTGCAATGCTGTCGGTGGAAGAACAAGAAGGAATCGTCAATGCAAAACTTCGCTCCCACGGGCTAAAACTTTTGAACTATGAGACTGACGCGCGGCGTTCCTGCGTTCTTGATAATGGCTATGCCGGGAGCCACGAGCCTTCCTTCGTTCTGCACTACGCCACGCCGGACCTGCAAACGCTTCCCGATCTGCTGGAACAAAGAATACAAACCGGCAAGTACCACGCCGCTGTAACAGGCGCCTGTCCAAGTGACGCCAGGGTAGGATTTTCCAATTATCGAATCGCAGTTTTGCTGTATGAATAAAGTAGGATAGGTTGCAGCCTGGCTGCTTTTGACTTCTGCCGCCGGACAGCAATTTTTCCCGCACATCCCAAACCTCGAAACCGGACCGGCGGAAGCAGATCCTACTTTTTGTCATCCGAGTCTTCCGAGGTTCCTACCTTTTGTGACCATGCGCAAACCGCCGCCGCTTCCGCGGGCGTCACATCCGTGCCTTTGTGCATGAAACGATAATCGGCCGGCGGCATAGTTCCTTCGCGCACCAGTTTGCAGATCAGCCCCAGATGTTCTTTGCCTTCCTGCTCGTTCACCTGCGCTTCCCAGTTCTGAAGATTCACATGGCCTCTGCCGGTATTGACGTCATGAATGACGTACCAGGAAACCGGCGCGACATGGCTGTACCACGGCCAAACCGTCGAATTGGAGTGGCAGTCGTAGCACGATCGCTTCATAACCGCTTGCACGTCAGGAGGGACGTCAACGTGCGCTTCGAGGGAGCGCGAAGGAATCACCGGCGGGTTCGTGCGGGCCGGTTGAACAAACTGGATGACAATCAAAAACACGATCACCCCAGACACAATCCATTTTACCGGGACGCGTTTCATGGAAGCGGTTCCCCCAAGAGATTTCTGCCCTCGATCTCGCGGTCACAATTCACCAGCGCAGACGGGGACGCTGGCTGTAGTACTAAAACTTTCGCGCATGCGCCCGTCCAGATCGGACAGATTAATTTGGACCACCCTGGTTTGGGCACCCAGCCCCTCATCGAGCAGATGCGGGGACAGTATCAGGTCTCCGGAAATCTTACTCCATAGCCCGAGTAAGCCTCCAGCGATACCTTTTTTACGCTCGCGCGGACCGGCACATCGCTGCCGACGCCGCCTCCGGGTAAATGGCGATACCGCCGCTACAGGGCCGTCTTTTCAAAAAGCGACGGGCCTTGTGGATGCCGCCCTTTTTCAATGACGCGATCCATCTTCCTCCTGCCGCCTGGATACACCTCGATGCGGACTCGTCAACACCAGATCTTGCCGCCAGGCATGCTCCAGATGCCCGTGATCTAGCAGCTGAAATTCGCTCATTTCTTTTCCAAATGCAGATCATTCGTCTGGTCCACGCCACAAACCTGATTGCTACGAGAAAAAGTATGAATTGGACGCCCATAGTTACCGACCATACACTTCGCGGGCTGGTCGGGGCCTGCCCTCAACCGGCCTCCCAGCGGAAAAGGAGTTTTTCATTCTATGAATAAGACTTATGGGGTGTGTGCAGGATTGTTAGCACTAGGGTTGGTGGGATTTGGGGCTCCAGCCAGCCACGCAAAGACTCGTTTGGCCGCGGACGAAGCGGCTGGAGCGAGCGAGACGTCTGCATCGAGCACGACGAGTTCGACGAGTGCCGCCGCGGAATCAGCTCCGGCGGACTTGCAACAGCGCATTGACGCGCTTAAGGCCGAATTGGCTGCACTGAATACCGAATTGGCGACCAAGAAAGACGATGGTCCGGCTGTCTCCGCAGACCCGGCTCCTCAGGACCAAAGCGCTCCGGCGGCGACTCCGGCACCCGCGGCCGCTCCGGCCGCTCCCGCGCCTCTGCCGACTCCCTCGATGTCGGGCCCCTGGCAACGGGAATCGCCTCACGAGCTTCCCGCAGGTCCGTTTGGAAAGATTGAAGATTACCGGGATTTTGAGCGGAATCGGGATGTTCGGGGATAATCCGACTTCCAGTGGCGACGAAGGGCACGTGGACCTCAGCAACGCACAGATCTTTATTCAGAAGACCTCCGGCGTGGTTCAATTCTACTTGCAAGGTGGCGCCTACAACCTGCCGGTAGTCGGATATCCGTTCCTTAAGACCAGCGACACCACCAGGCTCGACTATGGTCCGTTCCCCGTGGGATACCTGAAATTGGTAAAGGGCAATTTCAGCTTTGAGGTCGGATCGCTGCCCACGCTGATCGGCGATGAGTACACCTTCACCTTTCAGAACATGAACATCGAGCGCGGCCTTCTGTGGAACCAGGAACCGGCCGATCAGCCGCGGCATCCAGCTCAATGACACCTACAAGAAGCTCACCCTGTCGTTTAGCTGGAACGATGGTTTTTACTCTAATCGCTACACATCGTTGTAGTGGATTGCTGGCTTACGCCATCAACGGGGCGAATACGATCACTTTCGCGGCTGGCGGGAACGCCGGGAATCGTACGTGCGGACGCGGCTCCGGCCTCATTTCCGACCCCGGGCTACCAGAACAACGAGCAGGTCTACAACCTCATTTATACCTATACCAAAGGCCCGTCACCATCAGCCCGTACTATCAATACACGGTCGTCAAATCGAACGATAACGTTTACCTTACCCCCGGCGCACACACCAACGGCGGCGCCTCCTGGCTAACTACAACTTCAAACACGGCGTTTCGCTTTCGGTGCGGCCGGAATACATCAAGTCGAGCGGAAGCGTAACGACCAACGAAGCGAACTTGCTGGGATATGGCCCCGGAACCGGAGCGTTCTCTTTCACCGTAACCCCGACTTGGGTGAAGGACGCCTTCTTCCTTCGCGGCGACTTCTCGCATCGTTCACGTCTCCAACTTCGTCGTCGGGTTCGGATTCGCATTCGGCTCGGGCGGAGGCAACACCAACCAGGCTCGCGGCGTGATCGAAGCCGGCTTCATGTTCTAAGGATCCGCCGGAAATGAGGGAAGGGGCTCTGGAACGCGCGAGACGTTAGCTTGGATAGCCGGCAGTCGCGGCCCTGGCGTTTCCAGAAAATGCCGCGCGGCGAGGCGCGTAATCGGCGCTCCGCCGCGCGGCACTTTATTTGCAATCCGCGACGATTTTATTTTCAATGCAACGCTTTCCCCAGGAGAAAGGAATCGCTGGCTTTTCGCAAGCTCGCCGCGGCGCCCAGCGCGCGGGATGTTATATCTGTGTCCGCAAGTACGTCAGACAAGTGGAATTACCGGGCAGAATAGCCCTATAGTGTAGGGCGCTGCCATGACGCAGCAAGGAATTGAATCTGCGGTTCAGTCTGAGGACACGAAAATGATGACGAAGCTTGAAGCGATCGTTCAGCCGTCCAGGTTTGAAGCCGTGAAAGAAGTGCTCACGGAACTGGGCATCGGCGGCATGACGATCACTGATGTGCGCGGGCACGGCCGGCAAAAGGGGCACACCGAAGTTTACCGCGGGCGCGAGTACACGGTGGATCTCCTTCCAAAAATCAAAATTGAAATCGTCATCCCGGACAATCTGGTGGACGCCGCGATCGACGCGATTCTGCAAAGCGCCTCAACAGGAAAGATCGGCGATGGAAAAATTTTTGTTTCCAAGGTCGACCAGGCGATCCGAATTCGCAACCAGGAGCGGGGTGTTTCCGCGCTGTAGTCTTCGCGCGATCACGGAGCGCCATCCAGCGATCTGAAAAAAGGATGTGAACTAGAAACGGGTTTCGATTCCGGAGCTTTTCTGAGTGGAGTGCGGGCTCCACCGGTTTACCCTGAGTTTCAGATGGGGGAGCTCACCGGAATGAAAGATGGGCGGGGGCCTCGTACGTCGGATATGAAGCTCGACAGTCGCACTTCCAGTTTGCAGGAATTGTACGCGGAGGAATCCGCGAGGATTCAGCAGCGCTTTGAAGAAACCGCGGACGGAAAGGCGGCGATTCGCGACCGTACGGCGCTCATTGATTCCGTGGTCATGGAGTTGTGGAATGAAGTTACGGCGGCCAGCGGTCCGATCGAAGGCTTTTGCATTTCCGCCATGGGCGGCTACGGGCGACGGGCATTATTTCCGTATTCGGACATCGATCTTCTGTTTCTATGCGCCAAGGAAGGCAATGAGGAATTTCTCAGCAAGAAGGCCATCGCCCCGCTCAGTCAGGCTCTGTGGGACCTCCATCTTCGCGTAAGCCCTACCACTCGGACGATCGCGGAATGCGGCAAGCTCTATCGCAATAACATCGAATTCAACATCTCGCTTCTCGATTGCCGTTACATCTGCGGCGACGAAAAACTTTATCAACGCTTGCGGTCGCGCGTCCTTCCCGCCATGGTGATTCGCGAGTCCGATACCTTGATGCAGGAACTCACCAGCCTGGCTCACACCCGGCATCAGAAATACGGCCAAACCATATTTCACCTCGAACCCAACATCAAGGACGGTCCGGGCGGCTTGCGCGATTATCAAGTGGCTTGCTGGCTTTCGCAAATCGCGGAAATGAAGCGTTCGCGCGAGTGGAAGGATCCCGTAGCAACTGCTGCCGGCTCCGTTACGGGCGGATGCGGTCAACGCCATTGATTTTCTGGATGCTGTCCGGTGTTACCTGCATTACCGCCAAGGTCGCGACCTTAACGTGTTGACGTATGAGATGCAGTCCGAAGCCGCGGCCAAGGGCATCGGCCTGCATGGGAAGGAAGCGGCCTCTCCGAATGACTGGATGCGCGTCTATTTCCGGCAGGCCCGCGCAATTGACCGGCTGACCGTACTCTTTGACGAAGTTCCGCGGGCGAAATCGCTCTGGAGGCGGTTGCTGGGACCGCGGCTCGTCACCGTTATCCAGTTCGGACTTTAGCGTGGAGGACGGCCGGATTTCGCTGCGGCAAGCGGATTCCGTGGGCGAGCCGCGAGTCATGTTCCGCCTGTTTGATTTTCTGGCGCAGAACGATCTGAAACTCACTGCCGAGACTGAAAATGCCGTCGAAGCCGCCTTGCCGCGAATCCAGAAGTGGAATTCCACTGGGCCGGATCTTTGGGAATACTTCCACAAGATTCTGGTACTCCCTCACGCTGCATCCGCCTTGCGCGCGATGCACCGCCTTGGATTGCTCGACATGCTCTTCAGGGAATTTCAGGCCATCGATTCTCTGGTGATCCGCGATTACTATCACCGCTACACGGTCGACGAGCATTCCTTCGTTACCATCGAAAATCTGCATAGCCTTTCCTCCAGGAAGGAGATCTGCATCGCCGCTTTCCGCGACATTCTTGCGTCGCTGGACCATCCAGACCTGCTGTATTTGTCGCTTCTTTTTCACGACGTAGGAAAGGGCATGCCTATCGAGAGCCATGTCGAGGGTAGCCTGGAGGCAATCGCCGGTGTTTTCGAGCGGCTGCACTTGGATACGTTTGGCCGCGAAACGGTGACCTTCCTGATCGCCAACCACCTGCGCATGTCCGCCACCCTGCTTCGCCGCGACATCTTCGATCCGGAGGCTGTGCACGATTTTGCCAAGGCCGTGGGCACCATCGAGCATCTGAAGATGCTGACGCTGTTCACCTATGCTGATATCAAGGCCGTCAATCCCGAAGCGCTCACAACATGGAAGGCCGAAATGTTGTGGCAATTGTATGCCGCCACGGAAAATTATCTGAATCGCTCAGTGGACGACCAGCGCATGTACCTTGCGGGGGAAGACGCCGATCAACTTGAGCGCCTGATCCCTAAGGGCGAGGATGCCGTGGAGGCGGAACGATTTCGATATTTCCTTGATGGATTTCCGAAACGATATCTGCTGACCCATTCTTCGGCGGAAATCTCCGCGCATTACCGGATGTACCGCCGGCTGGGGCATTCCGTGGCGGAGATCAGCATCACCAAGCGTGACCAATACTACGAGTTGGTCCTGGTCACCAAGGATCGCCCCTTCCTGTTTACCAAGGTGGCCGGGACGATTTCATCGTGGGGCATGAACATTCTGAAAGCCGACGCCTGTGCCAATAAAAATGGAATCGTTCTGGATGCATTGCGTTTTTCGGACCGCTTCCAGACCCTCGATCACAACCCGTCGGAAGTCATCCGCCTCAAGCAGCAGTTGAGCGCGGCAATCTCGGGAGAACTGGACGTGGCGGCGCTGATGAAACGAAAATTTCAGCCGGAAAAGAGGCCCCCGAAGGTAAGTGTGGACACCCGGATTCATATGGACAATGAGTGCTCTTCACACAGCACGGTGGTCGAGATTGTGGCGTTGGACCGCCCGGGCCTCCTTTATGACATCAGCTCCACATTTGCCGAGCCAATTTCAATATTGAAGTGGGCTTGATCGATACCGAAGGCGGCACCGCGACCGACGTATTCTACGTCACCCAACGCGGCGCGAAACTGTCCGCGGCCCGCCAACACGACCTGCAAAACGAACTCCAGCATCGCCTGTAAAACATCAGATGGCGCAGGCTTCCGCCGGCGGCCCCTGGTGGCGCCGCCGGGCCGCCACCGGAAACAGGCGTGACGTATGCAAAATTAATAATAGTTTTAATACAAACGTCGGGAATGGGGCAGCGGCAACCCCTGCCGTCGGCCCGGATCGTTCCGTAGGTAGCCCTGTGGAAATCGCTAGGCCCCCATACAAAGTTCGTGATACTGTCCAATTGCGTTTGTTGCTCTTGTAAAACCTTTAGATTCGATTAAAGGGGCTGCGGGTTCAGACTCGCAGCCTTTTTTTGTTGTACGGCTGGAGGCGGTCGAGAAGCACCAAATAGCTCAAAATAGTGAAAAGGAAACACAGTGAAAGAACAAGGAACAGTCAAGTGGTTCAATGCCAGCAAGGGATTCGGATTCATCCAGCGCCAGTCCGGCGAGGACATCTTTGTCCACTTCTCCGCGATTCAAGCGGAGGGGTACAAATCGCTGAACGAAGGCCAAGCGGTTGAGTTCGAGGTTACCTCGGGCCCCAAGGGCCTGCAGGCAGCGAACGTCACCAGCCTGTAAGTCTCGGGGCGAGACGGCTGACCGCCGTTTCGCCCTATTTTTTTGCCCGCTTGCGCCCTCGAAGATTCCGGCCCACCGGCATGATCGCCGCAACGGGGTTCCGCTCGCGAACCGTAGCGTCGCAAGAAATACCGCCACGCGGTTCCGCCAGAACCAAGCTATATCCGGTGTAATGCCGCGACGAGGAGGCTGGAACAGTTTCCGGTCTTATCCGACGAGGTGTCCTGAGTGAGGCAACAGCCCTGCGATTGGCGCAGCCATTTTGCCAGCAGCACCACATTTCCGCTGATCGGTGAAATATGAATGTAGTAGGTCTCGTGATCGCCTTCCACTTCGTAAAAATGCTCGCGTCGCGGGTCCCGTTGCGCCGGGTTGCCAGCTTCCAGCAAATGGCGAAGATGTTCGACCGCGCCAAGCTCGTATGCCCTTGGATTTTCGATCCTCGCTCCTTCTTTGATTTCAATCATGGTACCTCCAATCCCTTGCCGTGCGACCGTCGTCGAGGTCACAGCGAATTCGGCTTGCTCCTCCCGTGAGGATAGGCTTGTCTCTATAACGCTGATTCAACATTGCGTTAAATCCCGAAAAAGTTTCCAGAAGCGGAACACCGAGTGAGCCATGGCCTTCGCATTGTCCCGCGGAAGCCTGCTCTCTAATTAGACGCTCCCGCGAGCAGAGGAAGAGTTTCAAAATTGTGATCATGTTCATTTGCATTTGCATAGCGTCCCAAAACGGGAAGCAAATCCCGGCTCCGCCTCCGGGATAGGATTTTAGATATAAACGGCAGGGAATCGATTCCACCTCCCTATAGTCGGCAAAAAGTGATCGCACTTGATTTGCCGCCAATCACGTCTTTATGTTTTCTTTAAGAATGGCTGGAGGCGCCAGCCAGAGATAAAACCGGCAGCCGGCAGGTGCGCAGCGGCTTCCGGGGCCTTGCAAAGGAGGGGTTGCTGGTACCTTACCTTTGATCCTTACAATCAACAAGATATTGCAGTATAATTGGCTTGCGTGCAAACTATTGACCGAATTGCCACTTGCGCGTACGAACGGCCATTGAGATATTCAGATCATGCCCAAAACTAAAACCGCACGGAAACGCACCAAGCTTGGCAAGGATCGCCGGCGAAAACACAAGCACTGGCAGGTCACGGTTTTTTACAAGGACGGCGAGCGGTTTGCTCGGGTGTACACGGACCGGGAAAAGGCCTCCAGATTCGCGGAGCGCCAGCGCAAGTCACCGGTCGTGAAGACCGCGCGAGTGTTGCAAGTCGGCTGATCCCATTGTCTTACAGGCGGTGACAGGTTCCCTTCGACGGCAGGTGCGTCGACCGGGCTGCATTTGTAATGTCCGCACTCATTTCGTTGGCCCTGGCATCTTGTCGGCGAAACGATGGCGTGTTAGAGTTTCCGTGATTCGGGCGGCCGTAGTATAGGGGTAGTACGGGACCTTGCCAAGGTCCAGGCACGGGTTCGAATCCCGTCGGCCGCTCCAGTTTTTCTTCAAATTCAGTTTAGCCCGATCCTAACCCTCATGCTGGCTTACCTATGTGGCCCGATTGAATTCGCGGCGGACGGCGGCAAGTTGTGGCGTCGCGAACTGACCCCGTTTGTCGAGACCGAACTCGGACATCGCGTCTACGATCCCGCCGAAGACGAAATGAAAAACCTCACGGAAGAGGAAGTCCGGAACTTCCGGGGTTGGAAGCAAACGGACGTGGGACGTTTCCGCGGCGTGATTCGCAAGATCATCCAATTCGATCTTGATATTGTCGAGAAGCAAGCCGACTACGTTATTTGCTGCTTGATTGGGCCGGGTGCAACGACTACCTCCGGCGGAACTTCCGCCGAGTTGACTTTTGCCCATCGGAGAGGCATCCCCGTCTATCTCGTGACGGACGCGCCAGTGGCCGATATCAGCGGTTGGATATTAGCCTGCGCCGACGGAAGTATTCCCGGACGTGGAAGCGCTGAAGAAGTTTTTGCTGGAAAGCTATCGCAAGACGAAACAGGCATCGTCCTGACGAGCCTAGCGATCCCTCACGGATGAACTCGATTCCGAGGGGATTGCCCCCGCTCATTTTTCGCCGTGGTTCGCGGGAACTGCCGCGCGATATGCTACTCTTCCGCAGCGCAAATTTAGGAGAGCAGGCCAAGTGGACATCGTGAAAGGGAACATGGGCTGGATCGAAGTAATCGTCGGTCCCATGTTTTCGGGAAAAAGCGAGGAATTGATCCGGCGCCTGAAACGCGCCGAAATTGCCCGGCAGCGTGTGCAGATCTTCAAACCGGTAATCGATCAGCGCTACAAGCAGACGGATATCGTTTCACATTCCGGATTCGAATTGCCTTCGCAGGTCGTGCGGAGCGCAGCCGAAGTGTTCGAAAAGGTTCAGCCGCGAACCGAAGTGGTCGGAATCGATGAAGGCCAGTTTCTTGGCGAGGGACTGGTCGAGGTGTGCATGCGCATGGCTGACGCTGGCAAGCGGGTGATCGTCACCGGCCTGGACACCGATTACCTCGGGCGTCCTTTCGAGCCTATGCCGCGCCTGCTGGCGGTGTCGGAGGAAATCATCAAGCTGCTGGCCATCTGCGTGCAGTGCGGGAATCCGGCGGTGCACACGCAGCGCCTGGTCGCATCCGAGGATCTGATCGTGGTGGGCGCCGCAGGCATGTATGAGCCTCGCTGCCGGCGATGTTTCGAACCGCACCTCGCGCATGACAAGGTTGAGGCCAACAAGACGGCATCGTCCGGCACGGTTTCCGCCGCCCCCAAGATCGTTAAATCATCTGACTAGGCCGTTGAAAAAAGCGAGATCCTCCGGTGCTCGGTGTCCTCTGTCTTCGTGATTTGCCGAACGAATAACTTCAGAGAGCGCCTAGAAAAGTGGAAGTTTACCGAAGGTTTTCGCGGACCTTCCGACTCAGCAGGCGGTGCTGCTCGCACCCCAAAGTCGCGAGCGGAGGCAGCCGTTCCTGGTGGCCGACGAGAGCGCATGCCCGGTCAATCCTTTCGAGGGATTCGCGCCACTCGGCCGGATCGAAGCGTTCCTCCTGATGGGCTTGCCGGACCGCGTTGACCGCGGGCGCCACTGCCGGCCAGTCATGGCACAGCATGGCAATATCGGTGCCTGCGCGAAGCGTTTGCACCGCCGCCTCTCCCGTGCCGTATCTCTTGGCGATGGCACCCATCCCAAGGTCGTCAGCGAGAATCAGACCGTCAAATCGCAAGCCCTTTCTCAGCACGCCGTCGAGCATTATGCGCGAAAGGGACGCCGGATTTTCGCGATCGATTTGGGGCAGCAGGATGTGCGCAGTCATCACCAGCGGCACACCGGCCGCAACCGCCGCTGCGAACGGAATGAGCTCGACGGACTCCAGGCGTTGCATTGTTCCAGCGAAGACAGGAAGGTCCCGATGCGGATCGACGGCCGCGTCGCCATGCCCGGGAAAATGCTTGGCGCAAGACAACACCCCTCCGGACCGCAGGCCGTGATCAAACGCTACCCCCATTCTCGCCACGGCATGAGGATCTGAGCCGAAACTTCGATCCATGGTTACGGGACTCTCCGGATTCACATGCAAGTCCAGCATCGGAGCGAAATTCACGTTGCATCCAACGGCGCGGAGTTCAATGGCCATGGCGTGGGCCACTTGCTCCACGACGGTGGAGTCACCCAACCGGCCCAGTTCCGCGGCCGACGGCCATGCGGTAAACGGGTCTCGCAGGGCGAACCGTGTGCCGCCCTCCTGATCGATCCCAATCAATACGCGACGTCCGGCGGCCCGGCGGATTTCCGACGTGAGCTCCCGCAGTGCTTCCACGCTGGTAAAATTGCGCTGGTAGACAACGACGCCCGCGAGGCCGAGCTTTAAATATTCCGCGAGTTCAGCGGGCAGGGAATGGCCGTCGAAGCCCAGCATGAACCGTGCAATTACGGAATCTCTGGGCTTCGTTTCGGCGTGAGGCTTTGGATTCATCTGCTATGATTCGCGCGCGACGGAACATTCGAACGAATCAAGAGGCTAGCGGGAGAGAGGATACAAGTCAAAGTGAGAATCGAATCAAGGGCGCCGACGCGAATTGATTTGGCCGGCGGGACGCTGGATATCTGGCCGCTGTACTTGTTTCACGAAGGCGCCCTGACTGTTAATTGCGCCATCACGCGGTACGCCTCGTGCGTAATCGAGACCGCGCCAAAGTCCTCCCGCCGCATCGTTCTGGCCTCGCGCGATATTGGACGCCGGGAATCCTTTGCGTCATTTGAGGCGCTGTTTCGCGCAAAGCGCAATCAGTTGCCGTTGCTTGCGCATCTGGTGCGCGTTTTTCGACCGGCAGGCGGCTTCACGCTGACTACGGACTCCGAAGCCCCATCCGGCGCGGGAATCGGCGGTTCATCGGCCATGGCCGTGGCCATTTGCGCCGCGCTGGACCGGCTGACCGCGGCGGGCATGAACCGCGAAGACTGGATCCATATCAGCCGTGACGTGGAAGCCGTCGTCATTCGCGTACCTACCGGGACACAGGATCATTACCCTCCGGCTTTTGGCGGCGCATCCGCGATTGTTCTTGCATCCGGAGGTGAACGGCGTGAAGCCTTGCACTGCGATCTTGACGAACTTGAGCAGCGTCTGGTTCTCTGCTATACGGGAAAGCCCCGCCAGCACGGCATCAACAACTGGGAAGTGTTCAAGAAGCACATCGATGGAAATCGCCGCGTGGCCGAAAGTTTGGAAAAAATTTCCATCATTGCGCAGCAGACGCGCGTAGCGGTGGAGCAAAATAATTGGGGCGAGGTGGGGCGCCTGATGCGCGAAGAGTGGGCATTTCGCCGTAGAAATCTGCGGACGATTTCCACGACGCTGATCGACCGGATCATTTCCTCCACCAGGCGTCAGGGCGCGCTGGCGGGGAAAGTTTGCGGCGCGGGAGGCGGCGGGTGCGTCACGCTCGTGATTGATCCGGAGGCGCGAAAGCGGGTCGAAGCCGCGGTGGTCGCCGCGGGAGCGGAGTTGCTGCCGTTGCGGATTGACCGCGAGGGAGTTTCCGTCCAATCTCGCGCTGCGGTTTCGACAAATCGTTGACAATGCAGGGGGCGGGTTTGGTGTTAAAATGAGGTCGAAGGTGCGAAATGCTCCGACTAGCGTCCATCATGGCGACGGCGGCTTTGTTGTTGAGTGTAGACGCGCCAGGAGCAGCTCGCATATCGCTTACGAATCCTGCGACAACTTCTCCCGCAAACAAGAGTATTGCGCTCCTGCCAGAACCTCCCCAGAAGTCGGGTGCAGGAAAACCCGACACGAAGGGTGATGCCGTAGATGATGTGGACCACGCGCCCAAGGCTCCTGCCGGGCAACTTCAGCCCATGTCCCGACTTTCCCTGGTTCGCTACGTCGATGGGGAACTGGTGCAGGTTGTCAGATCCATTCCTGCCGGAAAAAAGGGTTTTCATCTGAAAGCAGGCGCTCCGCTGAACGAAAACGCCTTGCGGTCGGCTGTTATCTCCGCGGGTTCCGCCATCAACCCAGGGGACCACGCCCAGATCACTAACCTTGATTTCAAGGACAAGGAAATCGTCATTGACGTCAACGGTGGCGGCAAAGGGAAAAAACGGCTGCGCGACCGCATCCATCTGGAAGTGGGCGGCGTGCCCACGATGACGACTCAGCAGGATACTCCGGTGAATACAAACGCCGGCGCTACCCTGTATCTGGACTTTGATAAGCCGCTGCCAGAGATGACTGCGGAAGAATTGGAGCAGTATCTTTCCGACCTGCTTGATTTTTCAAAACGGCATTCGGCGGCTGTGCAGTGGGTGGAGAGCCTGCCTCCCGAAATTCAGAAAGCGATTCAGGACAAGCAGCCAGTGGTTGGCATGGATCACGATATGGTGCTCGCCGCGATGGGACGGCCTGATCGTAAGGTTCGCGAAAAAACCGCCGACGGAAGCGAAATGGAAGACTGGATTTACGGAACGCCGCCGGCCAAAACAGTTTTTGTCAGTTTTGAAGGCGATAAAGTAACGCAGGTTCACCAGTATCCGCAGTAAATTCCGAACTTTGGCGTAAAGTAAATTGGTCTGGAGGATCCCTCTTTAGCGGCTTTCAAAAGGTGGAGATAGCCCAACCTGAATGCGATCCTAAGCCTCGCCGAAGACCACGAAGTATGAGCGATTCATGCTGATCCACGGAATCAGATTTTTGACACATCACATGAACGAAGTGGTTTGACTTTTCCTGATGGCCCACCTAGCATCTTGAGATTGCGTGGTGTGGATCCGGACGATCCGGAGGTATTTTGACGTCCAAGCCTTGAGGTGAGGTCAACAGCGATCGCGGTAATCATTCACCAAATGTTCTTTTGAATAGGGCGTTGAACTGGTCTTCAACAGGACCCGAAGCGTGCCGATGAGTGGAATCTCGTACCGGTTTTGCGCCAGCAACGGGCCCCGTCGTCTGATTGAAATGGAGTGCTGAGTGAGCGATTCATTCTTCCGGAGGATTCATGCCGATTAAAGTGGGAATCAATGGTTTTGGCCGCATCGGGCGAAACATTGTGCGGGCATCGTTGGGGAATTCAGCGATTGAATTCGTGGCCGTCAACGACGTTACGGACTCCAAGACCCTGGCGCATTTGCTGAAATATGATTCCGTTCTAGGCAATCTCCACCAGACGGTGACCCACACCGAAGACTCAATTGCCGTGGACGGCAAGAGTTTCCGCGTGTTCAAGACCAAGGATCCCGCCGAGATCGACTGGCCGTCGGTCGGCGCGGAAATCGTAATCGAGTCCACTGGCCTGTTCACCAAAGCCTCCGACGCGGCAAAACACAAGCGCGGAACGGTAAAAAAAGTAATCATCTCCGCTCCGGCTACGGAAGAGGATTTGACCGTCGTGCTCGGCGTGAACGACAAGAATTACGATCCCGCGAAGCATCACATCATCTCCAACGCGTCGTGCACCACCAATTGCCTCGCGCCGGTCGCCAAAGTAATCCAGGACACTTTCGGCATTTCCTGCGGCACGATGACCACCATCCATTCGTACACCAATGACCAGAAGTTGCTGGACCTGCCGCACAAGGATTTGCGGCGCGCTCGCGCTGCGGCGCTTTCCATGATTCCCACTTCAACCGGCGCGGCGAAAGCGCTACATCTGGTGATCCCCGCGCTGAAAGGGAAACTTGACGGCTACTCCATCCGTGTCCCGACGCCGAACGTCAGCGTGGTTGACCTGACCGTCTTCACCGAGAAGCCTGTGACCGTGAGTTCGGTGAATGCCGCGCTCAAGACCGCGGCCGATGGTCCGATGAAGAACATTTTGGAATACACGGAAGAAGAACTCGTTTCCGCCGACTTCCGCGGAAATCCGCATTCCTCGATCATCGATTCGGGATACACGCGTACCGTCGGAACCAACTGCGCCAAAGTGCTGGCCTGGTACGACAATGAGTGGGGATATTCCAGCCGTTGCCGGGACTTGATCACGTTGATCGCGTCAAAGATGTAGAGATGCAGTCGCCAGTGATGCTGACTGGCGACGAGTGGCCGGCGATTTGTGCGCAGCGTCCGAATCGGAAGCACGTTCGCGGTTCTCACGTTTTGTGGGTCGCGGCTTCAGCCGCGACATTCGGCAACGAATAACATGGGCTTAGTCCCTGAATTCCATTCGAATGTAGCGCCTCACACTCCATCATGAGCAAACTCTCGATTCGTGATTTGGAAATGAATGGGAAACGCGTCTTTATGCGCGTGGATTTTAACGTTCCGCTCGACGGCGGGCACGTCGCGGACGACACCCGCATCCGCGAGACGCTGCCAACGATCGAGTTTGCCCGCCAGCGTGGCGCAAGACTGATTCTGGCGTCCCACCTAGGACGTCCCAAAGGCAAGCCAGATCCGAAATATAGTCTGAAGCCGGTGGCGGCCAAACTCGCGGAGATGATCGGAACGACTGTGGATTTTGCCGCGGATTGCGTAGGCGCCGGTGCCGAAGCCCAGAGCCGCGCCCTCGCCAACGGCGGCTTATTGCTGCTTGAAAATGTGCGCTATCACCCGGAGGAAGAAGCCAACGACGAGAAGTTCTCGCAGCAACTAGCGGCGCTGTGCGACGGCCTGTTCGTGTGCGACGCCTTCGGGTCGGCGCATCGCGCGCATGCTTCGGTCGTGGGCATCACGCGGTTCGTGAGGCAGTCCGCAGCCGGACTGCTCATGGAGCGGGAGCTAACCTACCTGGGAAAGGCGCTCTCGAATCCCGAACGGCCATTCGTAGCGGTACTCGGCGGAGCAAAAGTGTCTGACAAGATTGAAGTCGTGGAAAATCTAATGCGTGTGGCTGACGCCATGCTCATTGGCGGCGGCATGGCCTACACGTTCCTGAAATCGCAGGGGCTGCCAATCGGGAAATCTCTGGTGGAGACGGAAAAGCTGGACCTTGCACGGAAACTGCTCGCCGAGGCGAAGCAGCGCAATTTCCGCCTGCTGCTGCCGACGGATCACGTGCTGGCCGCCCGTTTCGCGCCTGATACGGAGACGCAGACGACGAGCGTCGAAGCGACGCCGGATGGCTGGATGGGTCTCGACATCGGACCGGACACCATCGCACGATATTCGGCGGAGCTTTCCGGCGCAAAAACGATTGTATGGAACGGCCCGATGGGTGTGTTTGAAATGCCGGTGTTTGCCAGGGGCACCCTGGAAATCGCGCACGCTGTTGCGGCCGCTACTTCCCGGGGCGCCACGTCCATCGTTGGCGGCGGAGATTCCGTAGCGGCGATCCATGCCGCCGGACTGGCCGACAAGGTTTCCCACATTTCGACGGGCGGGGGCGCGTCGCTCGAATTCCTCGGCGGCAGAAAATTGCCGGGCGTGGAAGCGTTGACCGATAAATCCTGAATCGCATTAATCCAGGGGACACGGCGAGGTACGGAGAATCGAAAGGGGCGCGATGCGGCGACCGGTGATCGCGGGAAACTGGAAGATGTACAAGACGCAGGCCGAAGCGCGCGCCTATTTTGCCGCGCTGGTGCCGCTGGTTCAGGGCTGCGTCCACTGCGATATTATTGTCGCGCCGCCCTTCACGGCCATCGCCGTCTCGGTGGATGCGGTGCAGGGAACTCCGATTGCGATCTCGGCGCAAGACATGCACGGCGAACCCGAAGGGGCCTACACGGGCGAAGTATCCGCGGCCATGCTGGTGGAGGCGGGCTGCCGCGCGGTAATCATCGCGCATTCCGAGCGGCGGCAACACTTCGGCGAGACCGATGAGAGCGCCAACAAGAAAATTAAGGCGGCGCTCGGGGTGGGCCTGACGCCCATCCTGTGCGTGGGCGAATTGCTGGCGGATCGCGAAGCGGGCAGAACCGAGGAAGTGCTGGAGCGTCAGTTTAAAGGCGGCGTCGCCGCGTTGACCGGTGCCGAGTTCTCGCGTATCATCCTTGCGTACGAGCCGGTATGGGCCATTGGCACGGGCCGTACGGCGACGCCGGAAATCGCGGCCCATACGCACCGGTTCTTGCGCCAGGTCGCGGCGGCAACGTTTACTCCGGAACGTGCTGCTGGCTTGAGGATTCTCTACGGCGGCAGCGTCAAACCCGACAACATCAAGGGATTGATGGCGCAGGTGGAGATTGACGGAGCGCTCGTTGGCGGCGCAAGTTTAAATCCGGAGGCATTTGCCTCCATTGTGAATTTCTGAAAGTAAGGGAAAAGAAATGCCAAGAGAAGTGAAATGGGCAATTTCGCTGGCGGTGGGATTGGGTCTGCTGGCGCTCGGCTGGAAAGTTTATTTCATGCTGGTCACGCTGCACGTGGTGATCTGCGCGCTCCTGATCATTGTAATCATGCTGCAAAGCGGCGAAGCAGCCGATCTGGCGGGCGCATTCGGCGGCGCGGGAAGCCAAACTGCTTTCGGCCCGCGCGGCGCGGCTACATTTCTTTCCAAGGCCACTACTTGGTGCGCCATCATGTTCATGCTTACGTCCATGGCGCTGACCATGCATCAGAACTCGACGGTGGCCTCCACGGGAAGTTCCGTGCTGCAACAATTCTCCAAGACGTCCAAGCCGGCCCCCGCGGCACCGGCCTCCGTGCCTGCTCCCGCTGCGCCGGCGCCAACGAAGTAAGTGGCACGTTAGGCAGCCGCTTGAACTGCTTCGAGCTTTCCCGCAATTCATATCGTTTATTCCGTTTTGAATGAGCCCGTTCCACTGTCTCTGCCGGGACAAACGCCGAAAACCTGGCGGTTTTAACACCCCGCCATCCAGATTATCCAGGGACGTTTCAAGATATTTTGTAAAGGGATTTTGGAGAGGGTTTGTTGGTGCGGCAGAGAGGATTCGAACCTCCACGGTATTGCTACCGCCAGCCCCTCAAGCTGGTGCGTCTGCCAGTTCCGCCACTGCCGCAGCACAGGCATTCTCTCACACGCCGCACAAAAGCAAAAGGCCCGAAGCGGCTCGAAGTTTTGCCTGGACGAGCCGTTGAAGTCGAAGAACGGCAGCCGGCCAAACAAATATCCGGCGAGTGCGCGTGGTCTAGCCGCAACTCGCCGGATTTTATAAGCCAGACTAGAAGTATAAGACGAGCCCGGTTCCGGCTCCGTAATTGGACTGTATGGACGACTGGAAGGTCGTCCCGACGTAGTCACCCTCAACTCGCCAATACGCCCTCGGCGCAAGCCTGAAATCTAATCCGCCGCCCACGATGAAGCCCAGGGCGGAGTTAGAACCGATCGTAGCGGATTGTGTAAATCGGAAATGTTGCCATCCGACGAGTCCGTGAACCCAAGGTTCGATCCTTGACCGGCTCGAGAGCGCTAAATGGGGGCCCGCACCGACGAAAAGTGATTTCGCGTCCAGCGACGAGTCCCCGTTTGGATGTCCGCCAAATCCCGCGTTCGCAGCCCCCTCGAGTCCGACGGTCAGGCGCCCATCGGCCCCGGTGACGAGGTCAAACAAATGCATCGTGAAATTCACATTGTAGCCGTTGTCATGAAACGAAGATCCCAGCACGTTGAAATGCTGATATTGATAGCCGACACCAAGCGCAAAGCATCCTTCATCGGGTACATAGATCCCTGGCGCTTCATTACTATCGGGACTGCATGGACCCGCTGTTGCCGAAGTGATCGAGATCAACAACAAACAAACAATCGCACCGCAAAAAAGCAACATCCTACGCAATCGATCTGGCATCCTGGCTCCATTCTCTTCAGAGTTCGCAGCAACCACACATACAATCATCGACGGATACTCCAGAGACCCTCCGAAGGAGTCTCCTAAACTCTGGGATTCGCCCTATATGAGTCCTACTGGCGGGGATAAGTTGCGCGAATACCCTGGTTGCTGGATTTCGCTGAGATTTATGTGGGAGATATCACGGCGAATTGGCGATGCAAATTATCGCGTAAAATCGAGTTGAAGGCAATTCGAGATTGAATAAACGCTGAAATCTCTGATTAGCCAAAGTCTGACCCTGAAACGTGGCTCAATAGGCCATTCGATTTCGGATCGAATTTGCCCGTCTAGATGTGGCGGAAAGGCTCCTCGATATGCTCGGGGGAAGACTCTTTGGTGTCCCGCTCTAGTGATTTGGTGACCAGCTCTCTCGAATTAAGCGCAACCGCTAAAACCAGGGTCAGCACGATCCCCCCGAAGAGAATGCCGAACGCCAACTTGACGATACCCGGAGCAATCTCCAGATGTTCCAGCGCCATGGCGACCGCCAGGACGGTGACCATCCATTTCACTCCTAGGCTCAGTAGGCGCGCATACTGAAGATTCAGGTTCACCGCCCCGATTAAAACGCTTCTGGCAAGAAAGCTGGCAATGATGCCTCCGACCAACAACACAAGCATGGCTCCGATAACGTTGGGAATGTAGGCGAACACACTGCGGACCAGAAGATAGGTCGATTCGGCGTCAAACGCTGCCACTCCGATCAGAAATCCCGTCAGGATTACCAGGCAGGCCACCGTTCGCGATACCAGGCGCGTGGGGCTGTTCATCGGCGCCCAGTCGGCAACAGAACCGAAGCCCCAATGGATGAGACGCTCATCAAAGTGCATGCTGGTGAGCAAGCGTCGCACCACAATCGCCAGGATCCATGCCAGCACGAAGGAAATCAGGAGCGCCACGATCAGCGCCACCATTCCGGGAAGCAGATGGGCCAGCCCGGTGAGGAATTTGGTCGTCGACTGATTCAGTGCTTGTTTCACTTGGTCCCACATACAGCACCTCCATTTCAAAAGCGCTACGGATTGAGTCTATGGGTTGAATCGATCCGGCCACCGCCAGCGAGAAATCAAGTAAGGCTTGGTCGCTTCATAGGCCAGCGCGAGGCGCTCGATGCGCTGCTCGACAAAAGCCGGCCCGGTCGTCTGTAATTCGCGCGTGTAGCAGCCCACCCATGCCAGGTATAAGGGGGTCATTGACCGCAGCAGATGATCGCGATTGATGATCCTCAGGCGATGGGCGAGCGCGAAGTCGTAAACGATCCGCGCCCATAGTTCATCGGGCATGCTGATCTTGTCCGGCGTCAGGCGTGAAAGTTTTCGCAAATCAAATAAAGTTGCGGGCGGCAGCACCAGGCTCCAGATTTCCTGGAGGTCGCGAACTCCGAGCTGAAATGTTTCGAACAGGCGATGGATATTAATTTCCGACGTGTCTTCGTTCTCGGAGTGTGCTACCGATTCGCCGGCGGTGGTCACGGGAAGCGAGCCGCGCGTTCTTTGCCAGCAGGCGGCCCCGCGTTCCATCTCCAGAAAGATTGGCCCCAGGACTTGAGCGAGGAGCGAGCTCATGTTCAGCCAGTCGGTTGGTGGATACAGGCGCGATCCCACGCGCACCTGGCAGATTTGCAGGTTCTCGCAGACGGCCATGGGCGTCAGTGACGCCAGGGGATGCGTCTGGCCCGAGGCGGCATTGGAGCTTCGCGCTGTTCCCACCAGTTTCTGAGCCAATCGGCGCGATACACCTACGTCCGGCCCCAGCGGGTTGTGAATTCTTTTGCCATACAAACTTCGTGCGAGCGGATAGAGGATGCCGCTGTTCAGCAAGCCCTGCGATTTTCGCGGCGCGTAGTAGGGCGCAACCAGGTCCATCTCCGATTCGAGCAACGGGTTCAGCAGCTGGCAGACCCAACCCGGCGTCGCGTGATCCATCTCGGATGCCACCAGGCAGCAGCCGCGAGCTCCCAGTTTTTCGGTGGTCGTGAAAAGCGACTGGCACGCTGCCGATATACTTTGCACTGGCGCGACGCTTGCATCCGGTCCGCCCTGCGCGGGCCAGGGGAGCACGGTGAACGTCGAATTTCCTTCGATCGGCTGCGAATTCGCCGGAACCCCGTTGTTGGAGGCGCTGCCGTGAAGGATGACGATACGCGGCGATCCGCTGAGGCCCTGAAGCCCCTCGTACAGCGATTTCATGGCGTCGGGATTCGAGCGGCCAGAACGCCTACGACCAGATCGGCGTTTTCCGGCGGCGCTGTCTTGTCCTGCGTTTGTTGCGGGATGGAGTCCACTTCCACGGTTCAGTCCTTAACGGTTCCTTTCGATTCTCCGTATTATCAGGCTATCCGCCGGCGTCGCGTCGAACGATCTAGATCGTTAGTGACATCATGCCCAACAGGGGAATGCGCACCCATCCGGGTCGGCTGTTCAATTCATAGAGTATTTCATAAAGAGCTTTGTCCAGAAGATAGACATCGAGCAATTTCCTGAAGTGATCGCGGGACGGTGGAAGGAATTCCGCGCCACCAGCGGTCTCCCGGTAGGCGCGCAAGAATTCTGCCGACACCGAGCGTTCCCAGAGCTGCGCCCAGGGCTCCAGTCGGGCAAAATCCTCGGGATGGCGGGAGGTATAATTAATCAGCGCGCCGTGTGCCGCATAACTGAAAGACCGCAGCATACCGGCTACATCCTTCAACGGACTTTGCTTGGAGCGTCGATAAGCTAACGGGCGCGCGGGCTCGCCTTCAAAATCCAGAATCACGAAATCGGTCTTCACGCGTAATACTTGCCCCAGATGGTAATCGCCGTGAATGCGGGTGCGCTGAGCCTGAAGTCCTTCAAATCTCACATTCCCCAGATAATCCAGAACCCGGCGGCGCCGGCTAAGAACCGAGGCGGCAATTTCAACGACGTCATCGGCGAGATGGGAGACGCGCTCCTTCAGCACGTCGAACACCTCGGCAGCGTGCTGGCGCGCTTCCGCAAGTTGGGACTGAAGATCTTCCTGGGTCAAGGGGATAGGGGCGAAGTCCGGATTGTCCGTCGGAGAAGCTAACGCCAGATGTAGTTTCGCGGTACGGCGTCCAAGCATGGCGGCCGAGTCCAGGTAGATGCCGACGTGGTCCCGCGCCAGTTCCGAACCGGCGCGCTCAGAAAGGGCGAGCGGGTCACTCAGTTCACTATTCAAATTCTCCGGCACGGCGGCAGCGGCGCACGATTCGTAGTAACGATCGAGTTCCTCGAGAGTCCATTTCCAGCCATCACCCTCGTTCTCCACCAGGCCCTGCAGCATCGCCAGCGTGGTGGGTTCGGCGTCCGAATTTGGCAGGTATTCGATCGAGCCGGCAAACGGAGGTACTCCGTCGAAAGCAGCTTTTTCGGTGAGATATTGGCCAATCTCGCAGTCCGGGTTGACGCCGGATTCCAGGCGGCGGAACAGCTTGAGGATGAACCGATCTCCAAAAACGATCGAAGTATTGCTCTGTTCGGCCGAGCCACGCCGCACCGGCAGCGGAGATCGCTTTGCACCTAAAATATCTTGGAAAGCCCTGCTGCGGATCCCTTGCATGACGCCGTGCGGCGCTGCGACCTTGCTGGAATTCTCAATCAGAGAAAAGAGCGCCGCGCACGTTTTGTCGTCAAACACGCCGTCGTGCAGCAGTCCCTCTTTCCCTCCGAGCGGATTTCGGCAAGGCTTGCATTCGGGGCCGCGCGTCTCAATTCATCACCCACCTCGCCAAAAGTCATTGCCAATGGCAATTGATAGGTCTCCGCCGGGCCGCTTTCAAAATGTACTTCCACGAGCAGTACCGCCGAATGCGACTTCCCCAGTTCCGCCGCGTCCACAATTCTGGCGGAAGCGATGCGCCGACTCTTTCCCGCAAACCAACGCTGCTTGGGCAAATAATCGGGAAGGTCGATGGTCTCAAGCCGCTCACGGCTAGTGCCTTCCAGAAGACTCTGCCATCCGGCAGTCACGCCAAAGGGAACGTGCTTGACGGAATCGTTGGCCACTTCCGCGACTTCGATTTTGCGCTGCAGTTCCAGCCAGAGAAAGCTATAGGGCGCCAGAGTAAGCCGGTAGGGCTGCCGCTCGATGGTGGGAAATTCAACGTAGCCCAGCATTTCGACGGGAATCATGCCCTCGAGCGCCGAAAGATCGAGGTCGACAGGCTGCGCGAAGCGCGACAGGTTGGCCACGCAGAGAACCTGTTCGCCGTCATAGCGCCGAAGATAGGCCAGGATTTTACGGTTCAGGGGATCGAGAAATTCGATGCGTGCCGCGCCCAAATACGCGAAACAGTTTGCGCAGGGCGATCATGTTGCGCATCCAGTGCAGCAGCGAGGAGGTATCGCTCTGCTGGGCTTCGACGTTGATCGCTTCATATCCCCAGACCGGATCCATGATCACGGGACTGTATAAGCGTGCCGGCGTGGCGGTCGAAAATCCGGCGTTGCGATCGGCATTCCACTGCATGGGAGTTCGCACGCCGTTGCGGTCGCCAAGATAAATGTTGTCTCCCATTCCGATTTCGTCGCCGTAATACAGGATCGGGAGTGCCGGGAAAGGAAAGCAGCAGGCTGTTCAGCAGTTCGATTCGCCGGCGATTGTTGTCCACCAGCGGCGCGAGGCGGCGGCGGATTCCGAGGTTGATGCGCATTCGCGGATCGGCGCTGTAGGCGAGATACATATAATCGCGCTCGTCATCGGTGACCATCTCGAGCGTGAGTTCATCGTGATTCCGGAGGAATAAGCCCCACTGGCAGGTGTCGGGAATATCGCGGAGTCTGCGCGACGATGTCGGTGATCGGCAGGCGGTCTTCCTGGCGCAGTGCCATATAGATGCGCGGCATGAGCGGAAAATGAAATGCCATGTGGCACTCGTCGCCGTCGCCGAAATAAGGACGCACGTCGGTCGGCCATTGATTGGCTTCCGCCAGAATCATGCGATTGGCGTAACCGGCGTCCATTTCCGCGCGGAGCTTTTTGATGATGGCGTGCGTTTCGGGAAGGTTCTCGCAGCTGGTGCCGTCGCGTTCGATCAGGTAGGGAATGGCGTCCACGCGCAGCGCGTCAACGCCCATATCCAGCCAGAAGCGCATGACCTTAAGAATTTCTTCGCAGCACCCTGGGATTGTCGAAATTCAGATCCGGCTGATGGGAGAAAAAACGGTGCCAGATAATATTGCTTGGCCACCGGATCCCACGTCCAGTTGGACCGTTCGGTATCGGTGAAAATAATCCGGGCATCCTTGTATTTTTGATCGGTGTCGCTCCAGACGTAGAAATCGCGTTCCGGAGAGCCCGGCGGGGCCAGACGCGCCGTCTGAAACCATGGATGTTGATCGGACGTGTGGTTGACCACGAGTTCGATCATCACCTGCAGATCGCGATCGTGGGCAGCCTCCAAGAACATGTTGAAAATCCTCGAGGGTCCCATACATCGGATGGACGTTCAGGTAATCGGAAATGTCGTAACCGTCGTCCTTCAGCGGAGAGGGAAAAAAGGGAAGCAGCCACACACATGTGACGCCCAGATCCTGAAGGTAGTCCAGTTTTTGCATCAATCCCTGGAAATCGCCGATGCCATCCGCATTGCTGTCCTTGAATGCGCGGACATGCAGCTCATAGATAATCGCATTCTTGGTACCACAGAGGATCCGCCGCGCTGCCCGGGCGTTTTGCCATGATGCCTTTCTCGCGCCTTACCTGGCGCTCCCTGAATCCGGCTGGAACACGAGCACTCCCAGAGGTGGAAGCGTCATATTCAACGTGTAGGGCCGGCCGTGAATCGGCAGCGGAATGGTTGAAAGTCCGCCAAGATTTCCTTGTCCGCTGCCGCCGTAAAGCGGCGCGTCGCTGTTCAGGATTTCTTTCCACGTGCCGCCGGCAGGGGAACGCCAACGCGGTAATTCTGCTCTGACGACTGGCGTGAAATTGCACACGAAAAGAATCTGGTCGCCGGCCGCCGGGCCGCGGCGAAGGAAGCTGATGATGCTTCGCTGCGAGTCCTTGCAATCGACCCACTCGAAACCCGCGGCATCGAAATCGAATTCATGCAGCGCGGTCTTGCCGCGGTACAGGGTATTGAGATCGCGCACCCAGCGCTGCAGTCCCGCGTGAAGCGGCTCTTTCAGCAGATGCCATTCGAGACTCGACGTCATGATTCCACTCCGACCATTGCCCGAATTCGTCGCCCATGAACAGAAGCTTTTTTCCCGGATGCCCGAACATGAAACCATAGAGCAGGCGCAGGTTTGCAAATTTCTGCCATTCGTCGCCTGGCATTTTGCGCAGCATGGAGCCTTTGCCGTAGACGACCTCATCGTGCGAAAAAGGCAGGATAAAATTTTCGCTGAAATGCATAGACCAGGCTGAAAGTGATCTGGTTGTGATGATAGCTGCGGTAAACCGGGATCCTGCGACATGTAGTTCAACATGTCGTGCATCCAGCCCATGTTCCACTTGAAGCCAAATCCCAGCCCGCCGAGGTAGGTGGGTCTCGAAACTTGCGGCCAGGCCGTGGATTCTTCCGCGATCATCATGGCGTCGGGAAACGCTTCGTAGACGTGTTCGTTAACCGTCCGCAAAAAATGAATCGCTTCGATATTTTCCTTGCCGCCGTAGCGATTCGGAATCCATTGCCCTTCGCGCTTTCCGTAATCGAGATAGAGCATCGAGGCCACCGCATCGACGCGCAAGCCGTCGAGATGGTACTTGTCGAACCAGAACAGGGCATTGCTGATCAGAAAATTTTGAACTTCATTGCGCCCGTAATTGAAAACGAACGTGTTCCAGTCCGGCTGTTCCGCCTGCTTCGGATCGGCATGCTCGTAGAGGTGAGACCCATCGAAGTAGCCGAGTCCGGCTTCGTCCTTTGGAAAATGCGCCGGCACCCAATCGAGAATTACGCCGATACCGCTGCCGGTGAAGATAGTCGACCAGATACATGAAATCCGCCGGCGTTCCGAACCGGCTGGTCGGCGCAAAGTAGCCAGTCATCTGGTATCCCCAGGAACCATCAAAGGGATGCTCCATGACCGGCAAGAATTCGACATGCGTGAAGCCCGCGTCGTGCACATAGTCCGCCAGCAGCGGAGCCATCTCACGATAGGTGAGCCAGCGGTTGCCTTCTTCGGGCACGCGCCTCCATGATCCGAGATGCACCTCATAAATCGAAATTGGAGCGGTCGAGTGAATTATTTTTCGCCCGGTTGGCCATCCAGGATTGGTCGTGCCACGAATAGTCTCCGAGGTCCCACACGCGCGACGCCGTGCGAGGACGAATTTCCGCAGCGAAACCATACGGGTCGGCCTTATCCACGATGTAACGGCGATCTCGCGATTCGATATGATATTTGTAGAGGGCCCCTGGCCCAATATCCGCGACAAAACCCTCCCAGACCCCCGCGGTGCTCGGACTGCATAGGATCAGCGGCGGGATGCCACTCATTGAAGTCACCAATAATGGAAACGCGCTCGGCGTTCGGCGCCCAGACGGCAAACTGCACGCCGCGGCGGCCATTTCTTTCGCCCGAGGTGAGCGCCCAGCTTTTCGTACGCACGGGTGTGCGTGCCTTCCGCGAGCAGATACAGATCAAATTCACTTAGGGCCGATTGTGACACGTGACCTCCTTTTCATTCATGCTCTCGCGGCCGGGCTGTTTCACTTCCTCTACCGGTAATAGTCAAAATCCGTTTCCGAGTGTACCCAACGGCGCAGCTGAAAAATGTGCGCGGGCAGGCTTTCTGGTATCAGTTCCACAAAATTCCTCGGTCCCTTCCACAGGTAGCGGCCTTCGCCCAGCAAGTCATGCACTTGAAAGGCATGATCGGGATCGAGTCCTAGTGACTCAAAGTCGAGATTCACCCAGCCGGCCTGAGTGTGCAGCGAATCGAGATTGACGATCACGACGATGATGTTGGAAAGATCGTCCGTCGCTTTGCTGTAACAAATTAGAGAATCGTTGTCCGTGGCGTGAAAGCGCAGATTGCGGTTGCTCTGCAACGCCGGATGTTTTTTTGCGGATGCGATTGATCCGGGCGATAAAGTCTTTCAGGCTCCGGGCCGAATCCAGATCGCGATGCTTGAGTTCGTATTTCTCGGAGTTCAGGTATTCTTCGCTGCCCGGCTGGTAAGGGGTATTTTCGCATAGTTCAAACGCCGGTCCGTAAATTCCGTAGCTGGCGCCCAACGTAGCCGCCAGAATCAGGCGGATCATGAACGCTGGCCGCCCGCCGACCTGCAGAAATTCCGGAAAAGATATCTGGCGTATTTGGCCACAGGTTAGGGCGGAAAAATTCGCGACCGTGGTTTGCGTGAGCTCCGTGAAATATTCCGTCAATTCCTGCTTGGTGTTGCGCCACGTGAAATACGTGTAGGACTGAGAAAAGCCCAGCTTCGCGAGCCGGTACATTACGCGCGGCCGCGTAAATGCCTCGGCGAGAAAGAGCACGTCGGGATCCTGCTTTTTAACCTCGTCGATGAACCATTCCCAGAACGCAAAGGGCTTCGTGTGCGGATTGTCGACGCGAAAAATGCGAACACCCTGTTCGACCCAGAAAAGAAATACGTCCCTCAGCTCCTTCCATAGCGCTTGCCATTCGGGGTCTCGAAATCGAACGGGTAGATATCCTGATATATCTTTGGCGGATTTTCGGCGTATTGGATCGTGCCGTCGGGCCGCGTCCGAAACCATTCGCGATGCTCCTTCACGTAGGGGTGATCGGGCGTGGACTGAAATGCAATATCGAGCGCGACTTCCAGCCCCTGGCGGTGGGCTTCGCGAGACGAACTGCTTGAAATCCTCCAGCGTCCGAGCCCTGGATCAGATGGACATATGGCCGCCTTCTTCGGAACCGATGGCCCACGGGCTGCCGACATCGTCGGGCTGCGCTGCCACCGAATTATTTTTTCCTTTGCGGAAGGTGTGCCCGATCGGATGGATCGGCGGAAGATACACGACGTCGAAACCCATCGAGGCGATGTAGGGAAGCGTCGCCTCGCAATCCTGAAACGTACCATACTTCCCGGGCTCGGACGCGCAGGACCGGGGAAATAATTCGTACCACGCGGAGAATTGCGCCTTCTCGCGATCTACCACCACCGCGAAGCGTTTTTCACATCGGGTAACCTGATCCCGCTCGGGATAGCGCAGCACCGCGGTCAAAAGTTCCGGGTCCAGGGCGGAAGTGGTCTGGACTCTTCATCTTTTTTGTCGCGCAGGCGAAGCGCGGCGCGGCATATGAATTCAGCATCCACTGCGGTAGCGCGCACAGCGGCGTCCTCCAGCAACTGCGCTCCGATGAGCAGGGCCATGTCCACGTCCTGGCCGGCATCGATCCGTTTTTGCAGATCGCGCCGCCAGGTGGTGAAGCGATCGATCCAGCCTTCCACTGTGTATTCGTACCGTCCGATGTTTGAGACCACAAACTCGCCGCGCCAGCGGTCATTACCAAGCGGCACCATGGGCGAAGTTTGCGGCGTCTTGTCGGTTTCCCGCCAGTACAGAAGCTGGCAGGCGACCTGGTCATGCCCGTCGGCGAACACATCCGCCTCCACGGCCACAGTTTCTCCGGCGACGCGCTTGATCGGGAATCGACCGCAATCGATTTGAGGCAGAACGTGTTCGATGGCGACACGACGCCGGCCGTCATCAAGCTCTTTCGGCACGCGCAGAGACCCCCTGGTCATAGGATGCAATTAGTCGCGAGATACCTCTAGACTTATCTTCCAACACTGTTCTCGCTCATACCGGGCGCATTGTGCACCGCAGGGCTCAGCTTTCCCCAGGATAAAGTGTCGTTACTCTTTGCCTTGCTGGCTGAGCACCACAAAGGATTTGCCGGCCAGCGTCAAAACGTTCGTGTGATGGTTCATCTTGACGGGAAGATTTCCACCAGGCCCCAGCCACTGCGGGCTGGCGGAATAAATCTCCGTTGCCCAGGATCCGTCGCTTTCGGCGAAAGGGAATTCACGATGGTCATCGCCAAAGTTAAAAATCATCATCAGACTCCGGCCCGGCGCGCGCCGAAACACTTTCAGAATCGTTTCGGTATGCGTGATGTCCAAGTCCGCGTTGGCCCCCAGGTGATTGGCGCGCCGGAAGCGGATCAACTCCTGATAGAAAAGCTGCAGCGCGCGATGCGGTTGACGATCGCGCAACTGATGCTGGAGTCTTGATTTTGCGAATGTTCTTTCGTCCTGCGGGTCAGGAACCTGGTCATGCCAGCCGAACTCGGCGAATTCCGCGCGCCGTCCCCGGCGCACAGCTTCGATCAACTCCTTGTTCCCGTGGCTTGTGAAATACAAAAACGGCGCGGTCTCTCCATATTCCTCGCCCATGAACAGTAAAGGAACGAAGGGTGAAAGCAACGTCACACCTGCCGCCAACTTTTGCGCCTCGAAATTGACGAGAGTGCTGAGGCGATCTCCGCAGGCGCGGTTGCCCACCTGATCGTGATTCTGGCTGAACGCCACGAAATGCGGGCGAGAAATTCCGTGCGGCGAATTTCCATGGCGCCGGCGGCGAAATCCGGAATACTGTCCCTGGTAATACCATCCGTCGCGGAAAACTTTAGCCAGGTGTTCTAAACTTCCGAAATCGGCGTAGTAACCCTGCGACTCGTGCGTGAGAAGCGCGTGCACCGAATGATGAAAATCATCGCTCCATTGCCCGGGCAACGCGTGCCCGCCTTTTTCCCGCGGCACCAGGACTCTCGTGTCGTTCAGATCGCTTTCCGCGATCAGGTGAAGTTCGCGCCCCAGGCGCTTGGCCGCCAGTTCAACTTGATTTTCAAGATCCGCGAGAATGTGGAAGGCGCCAAAATCGAAAATGCCATGAATGGCGTCAAGCCGCAGAACATCGATGTGGAATTGTTCAAACCAGAAGAGAGCATTTTCGATAAAAAACTGGCGCACCGCATCGCTGTCCGGGCCGTCGAAATTGATGGCCTCGCCCCACGGCGTTCGATACCGGTTGCTGAAGTACGGGCCGAATTGACTGAGGTAATTTCCTTCGGGTCCGAGGTGGTTGTACACCACATCGAGTGCGACGGCTAGTCGCTCCGCATGCGCCGCATTTACGAACCGCTGCAACGCCAGCGGGCCTCCGTAGCTATTCTGAACAGCAAAAGGGTAGACGCCGTCATAGCCCCAATTGCGCGAACCCGGAAACTGCGCGACGGGCATTAATTCGATGGTTGTTACGCCCATGTCGGCCAACTGCGCTAAGTGCGCGCGTGCGCCATCCAGAGATCCATTTTCAGAAAATGTTCCCAAATGGAGTTCGTAGAAAATGCTGTCTTCAAGGCCCGGTGGTTCCCAGCCGGAATCGGTCCAGGGGAACGCGGCGAGATCAACGAGTTCGGAGGGCTTGTGAACACCGTCCGGCTGAAAACGTGACGCCGGATCCGGATATTCCTGGGAATCTTCGAGACGGTAACGATAGCGAGAGTGCGGCTCGAGATCGTCCACAAGAGCTTGGTGGTAACCGGCCTCATTTTTGGACATTGCAACCAAACGTTCGCCCGGGCCCACCAGATGGAGTGCGACGTTGTCCCGGTGTGGCGCCCAAACCAAAAATTCCCAACGCCCATCCGCGTGCCGGTTGGCGCCAAGGGGTAAGCGGCGGGTCGGGTCAGTCCAACTCATTTCTGATCGTCTCCATGGACCGCCCAAGCGGCATCGTAGCTTCCGATCTGAAGGTTTCTTGTTGCGAACCGGGCGAGCCGCTGCAACTCCCCAAGCGTACGCGTAGGACCTGACGGGGGAGTGTTCATTTCGAGGATGTCCCGGGGACGAGCATGGCCAGCGGGAAATCGCGCAGTGCTTCCTTCACTTCCAGATAGCTTTGTCCACCCCTCTGCAACGCTATCGTTGCGGAACCTGTGAAAACGTTGGTCCAGGAAGCTGGCGCATTGTGCGGCAGAACAATCCGGGTGTCCTTCCAATCCGTCTCGACAGAATTCGCACCGAAGCGGTCCTGTGCTTGCCATCGCGGAATTACGATCAAGCACCATACCTGTTCATGCTGGCGGACAAACGCGACAATTTTCTGCTCATGATCTCCGTTTGTACGCAGGGCGCAAAACTGGCCGTTCGCGAATAGTTCCAGGTGCGCCTGCCGGTAGTGGAGTGCCTGCCGAATCATATAGAGTTTGATCCGCGAATCGCACCAGTGTGAAAGCAGTTGCGCCGCGCGGTCCGCGGCCATCTCTCCCGGATTGTCTCGCAGGCTCTTCAATAATTTCTCACGCTGCGCAAAATCCACGGGCTGCCGATTGTCGGGGTCGACCAGGCGTAAATCCCATAGCTCAGAACCCTGATAAAAATCGGGAACGCCCGGACACGTTATTTTCAGCAGCGTCTGGCTCAAACCATTCAGCACGCCGAAGAACACCATCGATTTGTGAAAAACGTTGAAGTCGTTCCGGAAATCGGCCGCTACCGGAGAAGTCAAAATGGAAGTCACAAAGTTCTGGAGCGCCTGCTCGTGAGCTTCATTCGGCCGAGTCCATCGGGTGTGGATCATGGCCTCGCGCGTGGCCTTTACCAGGTAGGCCTGCAGGCGTTCCAGGATGGATATGTGATCTTCGGGACGATCGCTCCACATGCCCACCAGGGTTTGATAGATGAAATATTCCTCGTTACGATCGGGCACGAATCGCCCGTTTACCACGCTCTTATGTGGAATGTTCCATTGGGCCCAGGTCTCCAGCCGGCCCTTCCACTCTTCGGGAATTTCGGACAGCACGCTGATGCGAGCGCGAACATCTTCGCTGCGCTTGGTGTCATGAGTGGTCGTGGAGTTCATGCTGTGCGGCCAGTGCGCCTGGCGGTGGTGGATGAACCTTGCGAACGCTTCCTCGGAAGGCGCTTGCGAGGGCCGCGGGTCGCTTCCGACTTCGTTCAGCGAAAGTAGTGGATAATAGACGTAGAGCGCCGTGTCTTCCTGTCCTTTTGCAACGATCGGTCCGGTAAATTGTTGCCAGCGCAGGACGAACGAGAGTCGAGCCTCGCGCTGTTCGGGATTCAGATGGGGTCTGTCGGTGAGCAGCAAAACATCGGCAACAAAGTCGAAGCACGCCGGATCGACATACGGCTTACGGAGGCGCGCGTACTCGATGGCGTTCTCGATGTATTCTCTGGCCTCGACCGGTACATCCAGGCTGCGGATATACGTTCGGTACACGCGCAGGCAGGCCGTCACTTCGATCAGTGCGTCCAGCAGCGACAGTCGCGAAATTTCGCGCGCGTAGCGGTCGCTGGCGGCGATTTCCGCAAGTTCGCGCCCCAGCGAACGCATCTCCACCGCGAGCAAAGTGCTCATCACCAGCTTCTTTTTTTCGTAAAGCACATCCTCAAAATTTGAGGTTCGGCCGGTAAATTTATCGTAGACGCCTTCGATCGCCGCGGCGTTTGGGGCGCATACAAAAAGTCCATTCACATAATCGAGAAAGTCATAACCGGTGGTGCCGCTGACCGGCCAAGCCGCCGGAATGCTTTCCTCGCGCGCCAGGATCTTCTCAACCAGCACATACGCTCGCGAATCTCCATTCGAGGTCTCGTCCCGCGCCAGCGTTTGCTGCAACTTATTGAGGTAGGCCTGCGGATCCCGCAATCCGTCGATGTGATCGATTCGCAGTCCGGTGAACACCTCGGGATGAAGCCATCGAAAAACGGGGCCGTGCGTGGCCTCAAATACGATGGGGTCTTCGACGCGAATGCCTACGAGGTCCGAAATCGTAAAAAAACGGCGGTAGTTAATCGTGTCATTGGCGGTCTGCCAGTAGGCCAGGCGGTAGTTTTGCTCCGCCAGCAGACGCCCCAAACCCGAGAAGCTGCCGGGTTCTCCCGGAGTACCGTTGAGGCGAGCCACGCTGTCGTCGATGAAGGTGCGAATTTCCGGGCTGTTTTCGACTAAGGTTCGAAATCTATCGCGGATCGAATCGAACTTCAGCCGCCGGTCGGCGATGGAGTCGCGCCGTCCTGCTTCATTTTCCGAATAAGGCGACAGCGAGGAAGCAATCCCCGCGTATTCCTGATACGCAGGCGAACTTTCACCGAGCTTGGCCTTCAGGCTCTCCGTACTGCGCTGCAACAGCCGCCGGTACGACCGCGGCGCTACCGGGAAAATCGATTCGCCGTAGCGCACCAAAAGACGATCCCCGCCGAAGGAAAGAGTGATTTCCCCGGAGTCGAGGGTCTCCCCAAATGGCCGCCCCAAAAAGGGCAGGAGAATTTTGCCGTCAAGAATACGCGAGGGCGGATGCCAGTTGATATCAAAATAAGGCGCGTAGGCCGATTCCTCGCCGTATTCCAGAACGTCCATCCACCAGGGATTCTCATGACTGGCGGCCATGTGATTGGGAACGATATCGAGCAAGAGTCCCATGCCACGGCTGTGCAATTCGTTTTGAAATCGCGCGAATTCTTCTTCCGAGCCGAGGTCAGGATCGATTCGCGTGGGATCCGTGGCATCGTATCCATGGCCGCTTCCGTGGCGGCTGCGAAGGATCGGGGACGCGTAAATATCCGTGATGCCGAGTTCTTTCAGGTAGTCAAGAATGTTGCAGGCGTCCGCGAAGGTAAAGTCCTTGCTGAATTGCAGCCGATAAGTCGCGCAGGGAATACGCGTGGAAGGAGTCATTTCAGGCCACAATGCGGTGGATGCGAAGCTGGTCCTGAAGAAGCCCCAGCTCAAATAGCCACCGTTCACGATCGTGATTGCCATTTCCGTCTTGCGTGCTGCACTCGCCGAGTTTCCTGATGATGGGACCGTAGCAGATATTCTGAACTTCCCAGAGCACCACGGGAAACGGCAATGACGTCGCCAGTTCCAGCGCCTTTCGCAAGCATTCAACGGTTTGAATATTATCCGGCTCCGAAGCGAACTCCTCCGCTTTCTTCTCCAGGCGCTTGCGCATTAAATATTCCAGGGTGGTGACGTCCAGATTAATCTGGCTAATGGAAGCCTCTTTCACGTAGTTGCGAATGGCTTCCACGTTCAGTTCGGGGCGTTCCAGCGCCAGCCGCAGTTCGCTGTTCACCGCAATTTCCGCTGCGGAGTGAATGGCCGGCGGCACGGGCATTCTCAAGCTGTTCAGAAAGCGCAGCAGCGGGGCTTGCCGGTCGTAAATCTCACGGTAGGCCGCGCCCGTGGAGCTCAGTGCCTCATCCAGAATCAATCCCATGATTTCTCGCTGCTTGTCACGGAACAAGGAACGCAAAGAGAACAGGTCCTTGCCAAATTCTTCATCGAGGATGCGCAGCACTCCGGTGGTGTCCGCTTCGCCGAACGCGCTCTGCAACTTTGCCCACAGCGCCTCATCGGACGCCGGATCGGAAGGACGCACTCCCGCGGCGATATTCTGATCGCCCATGTGCAGAACCGCAAAGCTGATCGTGGCGGACTCGTGGGTGATCTCAGAGCGAAAACGCGCGCGGCCGGTCGCCAGGCGCTGCTTGCCGCTCGTTGCGAGGGAAAAGTTTTCGCGCTCTACGTCGTAGCAATATATCCGCGTCTTGTCGCCGTAATTTTCAAACAGGGAAGTAATCGCGTAATGCCCCGCGACGCGGTCAATGTCAATGAAGGCCGGCTTCACCCACTTTTCGTAGATCTGAGCGCCATCGCCATGTTCGGGCAAATTGCTTTTCGCCAGTCGCAGGCGATCCATGAATTGTTCCTCGACATTCCAATTCACAAATTCCTTGGCCAGTTCGACAACGCGTCCCGCATAAAGAACCACCTGAACCGTTTCGAGCCCGGAAAGTTCATCAAAAAACCAGCCGCAGCTGGTATACATCAGCATGGCATGGCGCTGCATTTCCAAGAGCTTGAGCGCGGTGACCTGTTCCTGTTCGGTCAGCAGCCGCGGCGCGTGGCTCGCAAAAAATTCCGAAACCGAAGCCTCCGAGCGGTCCAGGACAACCGAAATGTACGCATCTCGGGCGCGCCACGGATCCTTGAGCAGCGGACGCGCCTTTTCCTCGAACACCGCGGCGGCCTGTTCGCGAAGCCAATCCAAAGCGAATCGCAACGGCGCGCGCCACTCCTGGTTCCAGTCCGAATGCCCTCCGGAGTTGCAGCCGCAATTCGTGCGCCAGCGCTCGATGCCGTGCACACAACTCCAGGAACTGTCCTCCACGACTTCGACCAGATATTCCGCCGGATGGATTTGCAGAAATTCCCCGTAATTCGTCAGCTGCGCAAGATTGCTCTCCTCGATGTGCAGCAGCGCGCTGCTAAGAGCCATTTCTCCAAAATGGTGATGATGGCCATAGCCTCTCCGTCGGTGGCGATATGCACCAGTTGCGGCCAGTCCCGCAATTCCGAAAAGCCGCTGATCAGTCGATCCGCAAAACGCTGTCCGTCGTTCAAGACGCCTTCAAATGCGACCGCCTGCGATATTGGCCCATCGTAAAAGAAGATATTGATCCGCTTGCGATTCGGGAGCTGCACGTAATAGGCGCGGCTGGGGTCAATCCGCTCGCCGGTAACGTCTTCCCAAGTCCGGCTTCCACGCCGCCGGATCCGCTTGGCCTGGCGCGGCGCCAGAATCGTGAACTTGATTCCGTTTTCCGCCAGCACTGAAAGTGTTTCGAGATTCACGGCCGTTTCCGGCAGCCACATGCCCTCGGGTTTCCTTCGAAAGCGAAATTCGAAATCTCGGATCCCCCATTTCACTTGCGTCACTTTATCGCGGGCATTCGCGAGCGGCAGGATCATATGGTTATACGCCTGGGCGATCGCCGAGCCGTGACCCGAAAATCTCTGTCGGCTGAGAGTGTCTGCCTGCAAAATCGCGTCGTAGACTTTCGGAGCTTTTTCGGCAATCCAGGAAAGCAGGGTAGGGCCAAAGTTAAAGCTGATCCGCGAGTAGTTGTTGATCAGCTGAGCGATGCGCTGCTCGCTGTCCAGAATTCGCGAGGCTGCGTTCGGCGCGTAACATTCGGCGGTGATTCGCTCGTTCCAGTCGTGATATGGATAAGCCGAATCCTGCAATTCGATCGCTTCGAGCGAGGGGTTTTCGCGCGGCGGCTGGTAGAAGTGCCCGTGAATGCAAACGTTTCGGTTGTTCATTCTGTGGAGCCTGGGTGCTACATAACTATGTACGACCTTGTTCCACGGACATAGCTTTTATAGTCTTAAAGCCAGTTTTGGGAAACCTAAGCTCCGGGTGATGAATACTTGGCAGAAAGCGTTACCACTCCATCCTTGAGATAGGCGCTGCATGTCGATGAGTCCACTTCACTCGGCCATTTTACGGCGAGATATACAACTCGGTGACGCGAATCGGAGTCCGGCAGATCGTCCGTGATCTCCCACGCCTCCACGCAAACAATGGCCCGGTCACTCCGTACCAGGATCGTGATGGCTTCCGGTGCTACATTGGCGAGCGGCGCATTCACGGTTAACCACGATCCCGATTCCCGCACTTCTCGAACGGGCGAAAGCAGTTCAGCCTCCCCCTGTAACCAGTGCGCCAGATCCCGGCCGTGCTCGCGCCCGTTTTCTTCATAAATCTGGTGCGCTCGCCGGGCGATTCGCGCGCGCAGTTTTTTCTCAAACTCCTCGCATTTCGGTTCAGCCTCACGAATCACCGGGATAGTCGTTCCCTTACTTCTGCGTGGTGCTGGCGCAGCGCCCATGCTTCGCCTCCAAGCTAGACTGGTAAGAATTCGGGTATGGGACGACCGCACAGCGCCCATCGAGGGGCAGCCCTACCCTGGTGATACGCCTCATATAGTTAAAGCACCAACCCCGAGGAGACAATACAGCGGAGCTTGTATGCCGCGGTTCTTTCACCTTCGAGGGTTCCTTCACCGGGTTAGCTTCTAATCACACTTGCCGGGCCGCCCCTGCAGTCCCGCGGTAGACATTGCTAATATTATGACGGGGTTATTCAACCAGAACGGGAAAGGCAGGCTCGAGCATGCCCCCGAAAACGCAGAGATTGGGATACCGTCCCGGGACTCCGTTTGACAGCGTCAAAAACACCCAGGAATATTTCCGCTTGCTCTCTGAGACGCTAATCGAGGTAAGTACGGAGATCGAGAGGGATATTGACGCTGCACAGGCGGCAAACCATCGCGCCGGGTGGAAGCGCTGCGCCTTGTTCTTTTTAAGCTGCAAAAATTGGAAGGCCACGTGAAAGCTTGCAGCCCGGTGCTGAACGATCTGCGCATGTTGCGAAGGCTTTTGCTGAACGAGCGAGCGGCTATCGAGTGACAAAACCGCGATCGATCAGGTTCGCGGGTTGTTTTCATTGACGCGGGCGCGAACTACTCGTAGAACTGCGGCGATTTCTTCAGTTTGGCATTGCCATCGAAATCGTGCTGGATCCAAAGCTGTGCGTTCATCTTTTTCAGGAAAGCGTCGACTGCTTTGCGGCTCGCGCGCGTCTGATCCTGGCTGAACTCAAAAGTTGGGACACGATCGAGTCTCATTTCCGCCGGATAGTGATAGAGATCTCCCGATAGCACGACGCCGCCGGTCTTGGCCAGCTTCACGTACAGCACCTGATGGCCCTGGGTGTGTCCGGGAGCGGACTTGATAATTACGCTGCCGTCGCCGAACACGTCGTACTCGTCTTTCTCGATGAGGATGGTCTTGCTCTTTTGCAAAGCCGAAAACGTCGAAGGCTGCATGGTGCCGAACGCTTTTCCTCCAAACATGGCGTCGTGTTCGAGCTTAGGCACAATCCAGGTCGCCCCCGCGAACTCATTGGCGTTGCCGGTGTGATCGTAATGGTAGTGCGAAAGCACAAGATAATTGATATCGGAAGGCGAATACCCTATTTGAGAGAGTTGCCCGCGCAGCGACTTGTCTACATCCGCGTCCCGTTGCTGCCCGTCCGGTAGCGTGACGTGCTGGGTCACCATCTTGCCGGTCGGCGTCCACGAATCATCGGGAATGGCGCCGGTGTCCCAGATCATGTTTCCCTTGGGGTGCGCGATCAGAAAACAGGCCATGGACATGTCCGTAGTGGTGACGTCTTCCTTCTTCAGATTGAAGCGGCCCATATCGGCGTTGTGCAGAACGCCGCAGTCGAAGACGTAAAGACGAATGGAGCGTGGCGCCTTGGCTTTCTGCGGCGTGGATGGCGCCGACTGCGCCGTCGTGACTCGTGTGTGGGCTCCAATCAGGCATATCGCCGTCACGGCCATTACGAAAAATCGAATAAGGTTGCGTTTCATTTGCGCGAAACCTTTCTCCCTGCCTGCAGATCGCGATGGGGAAACCGAATTGCGCGGATTGTATACCGGCTTTCCGTCAATTGGGCAGTTTTTGCTGGTGGCTCAGTTTGACGCCGAAAAGTTAAGCTTGAAGAGGGGAAACCCGCCGGTCGTCCCAAGAGGACGCGTGCGCATTCTCAAATCGACGCAATGCCCAGAGCTTCCTTGGCCGCGGTCTCGCTCGGGAGAGTTCGCTGGTGTAAACTTCTCGGTCGAAACGCAGCGGAGACTTCTTGTCGAAATCGATGCCCATGAACGTGGCCGTCCTTCTCGCCGCGCTTCTTTTTTTGGTGACGTGCCCGGCCGTTTCATCCACCAATGCACGCAACCAGATGTACGTTGCTCACTACGAAAATGTCCTCGGCACTTCGCTGGAAATAAAAGTGATGGCCTCTTCCGCAGCCCAATCGCAAGAAGCCAAACAGGCAGTACTAGCGGAGATCGATAGGGAAGCGCATATCCTGAGTTCATGGGACCCGGACAGCGAATTCAGCCGCTGGTTTCGCACCATGAATCAGCCCGTCGCGATTTCTCCGGAATTGTTTGAAGTTCTGCGTCTGTTTGACGAGTGGCGGGATCGGACGCATGGAGCCCTGGATGCCTCCGCCGAAACCATCACACGCATCTGGAAGCATGCCGCCGCGGAGCAGCGGTTTCCATCGCAGGGCGAGCTCGATGCCGCGGTGGCCAGCGTGCACAGAGTGCATTGGCAACTCGACCCAATCAATCAAACGGCGACGCATACAAGTGACTCCCCGCTTGCGCTGAATTCTTTCGTAAAAAGCTACATCGCCGGACAAGCCGCTGAAGTAGCGCTCAAAGCTTCCGGTGCGCAGGGGCTGGTTGTAAACATCGGCGGAGATCTCGTGGTTCGTGGCGATTGGAGCGAGGCCGTCGACATCGCCGATCCCAAATCGGATGCGGACAATGGCGCGCCCCTCGCGCGACTCATCGTTCGTGATCGCACCGTGGCCACGAGCGGAGACTACCGGCGCGGCGTCGAAATCGGTGGCCGTCATTATTCCCATATCGTCAATCCGCAGACAGGGATGCCCGCAGACCAGATTATCAGTTCCACGGTCATCGCTCAGTCCCCGGCAACTGCCGGAGCGTTGGCGACCGCTCTTTCGATATTGTCGCCGGAGGAAAGCGCGCGTTTAGTGGCTGGGATTCCGGGCGTGGAATATCTCCTGGTGACCAAGAATGGAGAAAGAATTGTAAGCAGCGGCTGGAGTGCTTTCGAGTTGTATCTGGCACCGCGTGCCATAGCGGTGCAGCGTCCGATGGCAACCTTCGAAAACGTTGCCGCGCGAGTCGGCTTCGCCCAATGGGATCCCAAATATGAATTGACGGTGACCATCGAGCTCAGTCTGATCGAAGGCTACCGCGTCCATCGGCCCTACCTGGCCGTGTGGGTGGAGGATGAGCAACATGCTCCGGTGCGAACCATCGCGGTGTGGTTCGGGAAGTACAAATATCTTCACGAATTGCGCGCGTGGAGCCACGACGAAAGCGTCCGCTCAGTGAGCGAAGATACTCACATCATGAATTCCGTTTCCAGCGCGACTCGCCCTCCGGGGAAATACACGTTCCAGTGGAATGGAAAAGATGACACCGGCAATCCGGTCAAAGCGGGGAAGTATACCGTGATGATCGAAGCTGTGCGAGAACATGGCTCGTACCAATTGTTGCATCAGGAGATCGATTTTAACGGATCGCCCAAACAGTTCCCGATGCCGGGCGGTGTAGAGATTGCGGCGGCTACCCTTGATTACCACAAAACTGCCCAATAACTCGGGCGGAGATCCCACCGGAGATTCGCGCAAGCTGTCCCACGACCCACGGTATTTGCATTGGAAACGGCGCTTCGCGCACCTTGCCCGCTGGCTGCATACCTACCTGTCCATGCTCAGTTTCGCGCTCTTGTTTTTTTTCGCCGCGACGGGCTTCACGTTGAATCACGCCGAATGGTTTGACAGCCAGCAACGGCCAACGGTGTACCACGGAAACGTCGACAAGTCGTGGGTCAACACTCCCGGTCCGGGAGACGTGGCCAAAGAGGAACTCGTAAATTATTTTCGCAAGACCTACCACACCAAGGCGACGCTCTCCGATTTTCACGTCGATGGCGACCAATGCGAAGTCCTCTTTAAGGGGCCTGGCTACGAAGCCGACGCTACCATCGATCGCCAGACCGGAAAATATGATTTGACGGTGAGTCCCTTCAGTCTCGTTGCCGTATTGAATGATCTGCATAAGGGCCGCGACACCGGGAAAAAATGGTCCGCAGTCATCGATTTTTCCGCGATCCTGATGACGCTGGTTTCCCTAACCGGACTCACCCTCATTTTCTTCCTGAATAAACGGCGCTTTTCAGGATTGCTATTGGTGGCCATTGGCGCACTTTTGTCCTATCTCATCTACTCCGTGTTTGTTTCCTGACCGTCAAAAGAGTTCACGCAACACATGGTGACAATGTCAAACCTTGTGTCGCGCGGCTGGGAAGCGTACGATGCGCTGACCAAAGCTCCAACTTAGAAAATCTGGCCGCGCGAATCGGAGAGGGAGGCGTTCCGGAATGTGGAACAGGCTTGCGGTAGTGACATCAGCGCTGGCGGTGATCCTGGCATTCTCAGCGGTTTCCCGCGCGCAGACAGCACCCCGGCGAACCCGAGCCACACGCAACCACATCGCAATCTCAAACCGCGAGCCGGGATCTGTCGGGAGTTTGGAATGCCACATCCGGCGTTTATGGATTTGCCTCGTTCAGCAAGGACGACCCGCCGATGACGCCTTGGGGCTGGGAACGGTACAAAGCGTCGAAACCGTCGCAGGGACGGCGGGGCGTGAAACTTTCCGAAACCAACGATCACGTTTACAAGTGCGCTCCGCCGGGCATGCCGTACATTTATTTGCAACTTTTCCCCATGCAGATCGTGCAGACCCCGAACGAAGTGATTGAGATGTTCGAATACGATCATACCGTGCGCTATATTTTTGTGGACGGGCGCCAGCACCCTGCCGATCGACTCCTACCTACAATGGCCACTCCATCGGCCATTGGGATGGTGACACTCAGTGGTCGACACCATCGGCCTGAACGGAAAGAACTGGCTGGATCGCGTGGGCCATCCCGAGGCGAAAAGATGCATATTGTTGAGCGCATCCGTCGCGTGGACGAAAAAACGCTGCAGGTCGACCTCACGTTTGAAGATCCCAAAGAATCAGGGCCTAGCCCCGCGAAGGTGCAGTTCGGGTTACGGCCGAATTGGGACATCCTCGAACATGTTTGCTAGGACAACCGGCATTTGAAAGTTTCGAGAAGACAGCAGTACAACTTTAGGCTGTTGAGTTTTGCCGGCGGGCACTCCGCTCGCACCCCGGCAGAAAAATCCACAGACTAAAGTCGTCCTGAATTGAAACCGGGTCGCGCGTTCGGACCACGATTGAATCGGCTCTGCGAGCTGCGAGACCGAAGCGACGCCACACCCCGGCTGTGGCAAGATCCCAAGGCTCGCAACTCAGGGGAGGACAGAAAATGAATCTCAAGAATGCAGTAGCACTGATCACCGGCGGCAGCAGCGGAATTGGGCGAGCGGTCGCGAAATCGCTGGCCGCGAGCGGAGCGCGCGTGGCGATCACCGGACGCGATCAGGTTCGCCTGGCCGAAACGGCGCGCGAACTGGAGTGCATGGAATTCATGCCGACGTCGTGTGGAAGCGGACGTTGAGCGCACCTATCGCGAAGTTCTCAAGCAGTTCGGCGATCTGGACATATCTGGTGAAAACGCCGGAAGCGGCGTATTCAAAAATCTGGTCGACTTCGATCGAAGGAGTTTGAGGCGGTGTTTGCGACCAACGTTACGGGAGCGATGCTCATGGCCCGAGAGGCGGCGAAGCAATTCGTGAAGCGCCAGCGAGGGAATATTGTAAAATCGCGTCGACCGCCGCGCTGCGCGGAGCGCCGAAGGGGACCGCGTACTACGCCAGCAAATTCGCGTTGCGGGGCATGACTGAATGCTGGAGGGCGGAACTTCGTCAACATAACGTCCGGGTGTTCCTGGTTAATCCCAGCGAAGTCCTGACGAATTTTTATCCGACAGCTGGACTGCCTCAGAAGGAAAATGCCAACAAACTGCGCGGGGAAGACATCGCCTATATGGTGAAGGCGATTTTGGAAATGGACGATCGCGGGTTCGCGCCGGAACTGTCGATTTTTGCGACGAATCCAAAGGATTAAGAAGAAAACGGAAGATTTCAGTGGCGCAGGCTTCGCCTGTGGGGTTTTGGCTCGCTTGGACCAAACCCCACAGGCGAAACCTGGCTACTTAGCCGCCTGCCTGTAACGACTTGAAATTATTTGATGTTATTTTGATCGCCCTTCTTTACGTAGGCTACGGATGAGGCTATATGGTTTCTGCTGTGGATGGATTTTTTCTTGGCCAGGTGCGCGAACATCTGGATTCCGAAGCCGCCGTCCAGATCGTCGGTGATTCTTTTTTTCCAGGGGCGCCGGATGATCTGGGTGGTCAGGCGGCGCGTGATGCGGGGCTGGATCATGATGTGGTCGGCAAGCTTCCAGGCGCGATCGAGGAGTTTTTCGCGAGGGACGACTTCGTTCACCAGTCCATATTCCAGCGCCTTTTTCGCGTCAATCGCCTGCCCGGTGAGCAAGGCGTAGGCGCCGCGCTTCACGCCCAGCAATTCCATAAACAACTATGAATGCCGTCGCCCGGCACGGAGCCAATGTCATAGTGAAGATCGAAAATCACCGCATCCTCGCTGCAAATGGTGATGTCGCACATCAGGCAGATTTCGGTATGAAAGCCCGGCCCATTCAGCACGCCAATCGTGGGAATTTCCAGATCATTTACCAGGGAACTGACATTGATTCTGCCGTCTTTATAGGCATACTCGTAGGCCCAGTGCTGCAGGTCTTCTTGCTCCAGTTTGAAGCCCTCAGGATCGGCATCCATCATGAAGTCCTCGCCCGTTCCTGTAAAGATCATGACTTCATTTTCCGGGTCGGCGCCGACGGTCTTGAAAAGTTGGCCGACAGAGCGATGATTCTCGACGCTCAGCTGAATGGGGCCGCCGGCCGTGTGCGCCTGCACCAGAATGACGCCGTCCGGCCGGCGTTCCAGTTTGTAATGCTGCTTGAAACGTTCCTTGTATTCCTCGAATCTCTGGCCGGGGACAAAATCCACTAGAGACATTTGTGATTCTCCTTTTGGCTAGCTGGTTTCATGGAGCTAATCCAACACGGGAGCGGCGTCGGATCCGGAAGATGTTCTGCATTCCGGTGCGGCAAAAAACCAATGGTTTCCTACGCCGGCGCGCATCAGTCTATTGGTCGAAGTCCGGCGTTGCGCGCGATCACTTGCGTAAGGCTCGACCAGTCCTTTTCGGCTTGGCCTTGCGCCAGGCCCGAAAGGAGGTGGTCGTGCACCAGACTGGCCAGGGGCATCGGCGCGGCGCATTCCTCGGCAGCCGCCAGCACCAGGCGCACGTCTTTCAGTCCCAGATGCAAGGCGAATCCCGCGGGCTCGAATTTTTCCTGAGCGATGATGCGGCCATAGTTGGTTATCACCGGCGATCCAAGCAACGCGTTCATGATTTCCAGAAAAGATTCCGGCGCGACGCCGGCTTTGCGCAGGGTCGCATACGCTTCTCCAAGGGCCTCAATGACGCTGACGATCATGAAATTCCCGCACACCTTGGCAACGTTGGCCTGCCACGGTTCGGCGCCCACCACAAATGTCTGGCGGCCCACGGCCTCAAATAGCGGGCGATAGCGCTCCGCGAGTTCACCAGGACCGGCGACCACCACCACCAAATTCTTGCTTTCGGCGGCCTCCGGGCGTCCAAAAACCGGCGCGCTCAAATAGCCCTGGCTGCGCGCAAATGTTCGCCGGTTAACCGGCGGGCCATCGCCATGCTAATCGTGCTGTGCGACAGATGAGTGCCGCCATGCCGCAAGGCGGAAGCGATGCCATCCGCCCCGAAGACGATCTCCTCCAGAGCGAGATCGTCCGCGACCATGGTCATCACGACTTCCGCGTCGCGCGCGGCATCCGCGGGCGAGCTCGCGACGCGCGCACCCTCACCGGCCAATGCCTCCGCCTTTTCGCGGGTGCGATTGTAAACAGCCAGACTATGACCCGCGCGAAGCAGATTGCGGGCCATGCCCGTTCCCATTTTTCCCAATCCTATAAATGCGATTTTCATAGGCGCCAGCATAGCGACTCCTCAATTCCGATCCAAGCAGAATTCACGGCGGCGAATTCGATTTCAGGCAACGCCGAAAGATGGTGCGCCTGAGTTTATCATCGGCCGCGGCGGGGGACGTAGTGATGCGGATTTCAGCTGTGCGGGTGCAACGAATTGGTCCTGTTGATTAAAAAAAGTTTCTCCTGTACCCTTCCCGTACCCCCCGCCCCCAGGGAGCGACAATTTCTCGCGGTTTTCTAATTTTTAATTGCCGGTTCCAGATCACTCTTCAGCGGCGCCGGAACTTAGTCGCGGCCCGAATGAAACACGCAGACGTCAAGTGAATCGAGGATCGACAACGCTCGGCCATTTTTGCAGAATGAGCGGGCCTTGATGGATTGCTACTGGCCCTTCCGGTGATTTTTGCCGATACGGATGTTTATTCGTTGGCAATTGACTGGGGTTGGAAAGATGATCTATCCTTCGCAGCCACGGAACTTCACGCGTCGGACAGAAAGCGGCCCCGCCGGGATTCAGGACAGAATCAAAACCGAGATTCGGCCAAGGCGTGTTGGCGCAACTCCCAATTCCATCCGCCTTGCAAAAGCCGCGTGAGGAATCAGCATCGCGCCGTCCCTGCCGACGGCCCGCAGGATCTAAAAGTCAAAGTCTCCAACTGTCGGTGGAGGTTTGGGCCATGAAACGTAGCTTCTTCGCTGTATTCCTCCTGAGCAGTTTTCTATATCTTCTGCTCGGCTTTACCAGTCGCGCTTCAGGCGCGGTTCCCGCGGTCCCGCCACAGGATCCTCTTCCCGACGATTCCACGCTGCCGCAATCCAGCGCCCCGAACGAACTGGACTCTGCAAACGAGGTGTCTCTGCCCGGTCCGCTGCGATCCTTTCTGCGAATGGCGGCCATCAGCCAGAAAGTTTCGCAGGAAGAGGTGTTGCCGTTGCTGGCCCGCAACATCGTGATGAGCGGATACCAGGCCGGCCGACCGACCGAATTTCTGGTGCTCCTGAATTGGTATCTGGACCAGGCAAGGGAGTTGCGAGGGCTCGCCGGTAAAGGGGAAGTGCTACATGTGTCGAACTGTGACGATGCCAAGGCTTTGCTGGTCATTCTTGGATATCGCCTGCAGCACGGTTGCGGGGCAGAAGCGGCCCTCGAAACCGCGGACGCCAACCGGGCGTTTCTGACCATCGATTCCGGATTTCCGCTGGCCGACCTGGAGCAGGCGCTCCGGGACGGCAAGCCGTTCGATAGTCCTTACGCATCGGCAGAAGTTCCTGTCCTCTATCAGTCCAAGGATTGGGTACAGAACAAGAAAAACGCCAATCGCGGAGTCGTGGATTCGATCATGCGGGACCCCGACTTGGCCCGGCTGTACTGGGCGATGTCTCGCATGGATACCCAAACCGGCAAATATCTATGGCGATCCGTCGGGATGAAGAAATTGCTTCTGGGCGCACCGGTGCTGGACTTCTACGGCAGCGAGATCAGTGTGCGGTCTGGAAAAGTCCTCGTCCCGGGTGGAGCGCCGGCGGAATCGGCCTGGCGGGATCTAGTCGGAGCGAATCCGCGGTCCCCGGCCGAATTCATCACCAAGCTGGTGTCCAAGGACGGCGGCTGGCTGGCGGCCTATTTTGATACGCTGTCGCGGGTCGGTGCAACGCAGCAGGCGTACTTCACGGCACCGCACCATTTGCAGCGATTTTACGATGCCCTCCGTGGACACGACATTTCGCCCATTCCCACCAGGCACTCGTTTCGGCCGGATCCAGGCCTGTTCCTGCTCGAGGCTCGATTGGAATTCGATGCCAAGGGCCAGCCGCATATTCCAGGCGACATCGATATTTGGAAGTCGGTCCTGCATCACAAAACGGATTCCAAGCTGGTCCGCGAATGGGCGGACAAATCAGGCGGCTGGAACAGCCCGGACCAGGTGGTCGAAGGAATGGTTGGGGTGTCCCGATACTCGATGCCGGAGGGCCCCGTCTACAACTTTCTGATGTTGACGGAGATCGATCGTCGACGCGCACCCGGCGAACAGCTGGATGGGCCGACGGCGCGCCTGCTGGCGGACAAGTTTCCGCTGTTCGGCGATCAATATCCGGTGTTTGCGGAATTTAACACCCTCAGCAATGCATCCATCTCACGGTTTCTCAGCGTTGCGGAAGGCTTGAATCAAATTCCGGATCACCTGGCGAAAACCGACGCTCTGGGAATGTTGCAGGCGAATCTGGGTCTGTGGCAAATCCTGGCCCGGCAGGGCCAGATTCCCGACGCGCGCTTGAATGATTCCTGGCAAAAGATTCTCTATCCATTCGCCACATTGCACTCCTCGGACCAGGTGTATGAGGCGGGACGCGCCGCGCTGGCGGAACTGCTGCGGGCCGCCACCGGCAAGCCTTATCTGCCGCAGGACCAGCTGTTTGCTTTGCTCGCTGGTCCCGAGCAATACACCAAAGAAGGCCAGCAGTTGCGATCCGCGATGGCCGGCCGAATGCATCAGGTGATTGACGATCAGCGTCTGGTTTCTTTGGATACGCTAATCTCCCTGGGCGATGGTCTGGACCAAATGGCGAAAGGGAGGGATGTCGCTGATTCGCTGCTCCCGCTGGCGGGCGAGCTACGCGAGTTCGAGATGCCCAAGCCGCTCTTCACCAAGAGCGAGCGGACCGAATTCGCCGCGGGTGTTTACAGCAACCGCCACACGGCGCTGCAGATGCGAACCGATTTAATTAAGATTCTCAAAAGCCCGTCGAACCCGGCGGAATTGACGCAAGCGCATGCGCTGCTTACTCCATTCTTGCGCGATACGCTGGTCGGCCTCAATTACGCCTATTACGAGCCGCCGGGCGCGCAAATGATGCACAACAATCCGCTCTTCGTGCGCTCCCATGATTTTTCCGGCGGCGATTATTCCGGTGAGGCCGCCAAGGCCAGCGACCAGATCTGGCGTTCGCCGCGCATTTTTGGCCGGGGATGGACAGCCAGCGGCGGCGCGCATCTGATCGGTTCCATGGCCGATCTGCCGTATGCCCTGGCAAGAGTCGAACAGGATTTTATCGTGCCCCAGAACGTGCAGTCCCTGATCTGGGAAGATCTGGTTCCCGGGTTGATTACCAGCGCTGTCCTGCCGCGGTGGTGGAGCGTCACCCACAATGAGATGCATGCCGTCGCGCTGTACCAGCGCGGCGGCGAGGAACTGCTGGCCGCTGCGGCAAAAGACGAAAAAATTCGCGAGCCCATCGTCAGCCTGTTGTCGGACTGTCTGCTCCCTCAGAGGTTGGAGCAAGTGGAAGCGGCTTTGAGAGCGGGGCATGCCGAGGATGCGCTCACGTTAATCGCCCCGGCGGAAAGTCTTTATCTGGCTGCCCAATTCCGGCAGCGCCATCCTTCAGAGAAGTCTGCGTGGGGACCGGCGGGCAAGGAACTGGACGATTTGCTGGCGCGCTATTCAGTCGAAACAAGTTTCGAGCGAATCTCTGAAGACTTCGGGGTTCCGCATCCCGCTCTGGCACAGAGCTACGGGCGTGAACTGATGAATATGAAACCGATTCCAACCTTTCTCTATTACTCCAGCCGCTTAATGGCGGAATCCTGGGACTCCGGCAACTTGTACTGGGGACGCCTCGCGGACGAGCTGGGCTATTCGCCGGTGATGCTCAACGTGCTGGTCCCGCAGTTAACGCGCCGCATGGTGGAGCAAACGTTCGCCTCGCACCTGGAAGATTGGTCGGCCGTGCTGCGGGCGATGCGTGAAACCGGAGAAGAATTCCGGCAAGGCAAGATTGCCGCGCTGCCAAAGAGCGGACCCGTCGCTGGACTTTAAAATGTTTTGGCTTCTGCCCGGGCTATTTCCTAAGAGGGAATCATGGCTAAACGAAACCTGATGGCGGCAATAGGAGTTCTGATTTTCGCGGCCAGCTTCGCCGCCCGCTGGCTGGTAGCGCAGGACCACGAGCAGGACACCGGCGGGAACGTGATCCGCGTGGTGGTCTCCATGGTGCAACTGAATGTGGCCGTGACGGATGAAAAGGGCAACTACGTGACCACCTTGCACCCATCCGATTTTGACATCAGCGAGGACGCCCTCCCGCAAAAGCTGGCCACTTTTGAGGAAGGGAACGAAGGCCCGCAGAATCTGCTCGAAGCCGCGCCGGATCCGAATCAACCAAGCGCCAAAGACGCGGGCGAGCAACGCACCGCACCGCTGCGCGGTGGCACGCAAACCGGTTCGATGGAAGGCATCGCTTCCGCGGTAAGCGGCTCCAACGTTTTCATTCTGTTTGACACCAGCAATTATATGTTCCGGGGACGCGGCTTCGTGTTTGCTCAAGACTCCATCGCGGAATTCGTGCGCACGCTGGATCATCCCTATCAGGTTGCCTTTTATTCCTATAGCCGGGACTTTTACCGCGCCGCCTCGCTCACCGCGGACCGCTCCCAGGTGCTGCGCGGCGTGCGCGAGACCGTAAACGGTGACGATTCCGCCCTCTATAATGCATTGCTCATGACCCTCAAGGACGCCGCACAATCTTCCGGTCGAAAAGTTGTGGTCGTCTTCTCCAACGGCCCGGACAATTCCAGCATGGTTTCGCCCGAAGACGTGGACGAACTGGCGCAATCCGAGGGTGTTCCCATTTACATGATCAGCACGCGCGAAGCCAAGCTGGACGCGGCTTCCGCGGCTGTCTTTTCGCGCATGACCGCTAGCACCGGGGGCGAAGCCTACTTCGCAAAAAGCTGGAAGGATCAGCGCGATGCGTTCACTTCAATCCGCGAAGATCTTGCCCATCTTTATTTCATGAGCTACTACCCGCAGCCCAATCCCAATCGCGGATGGCGCACCATCACCGTGAAACTTTCCAATCCGAAATACAAGAAGTATCGAATCCGCACACGCAGCGGATATCGTCCCATTCCGGCACGCGTCAGCATGGATGCGGCCACTTCAGGTCAATAGATCCGTCGCTAAGATTCCCGTTTTCCCTGCGGGACAGTAACTCCGGCGATCCCTGTATCCACTTTAAGTTTCCATTCTTGCCTACTGTCCTTTCGTACAGTAGTAATTTTCAGGACATGTCATTAAGCTGCGATTGAATAGATTCGGGATCAGCGGGGCCGGGTGAAAATCAGCCTGGGGGGAAAAGAAGGGGTTCATGGACAGAAGGAAAGCAGCAATCATGGCCGGACGTGGAACTACCCCAGACGGATCGAAAGAAGAGCGAAGAAAGAGTTATCGCTTTCTGGTTGCCGTACCGATCGAAGCGAACTGGCGCAATCCCGAAGGCGTTCCCGTAATGGTTCAGGCGGTCGCCAAACAAGTCAACGCCAATGGCGGCTTCCTGGAAATGACCATCTATCCTCCCGTAGGCAGTCGCATCATGCTCACCAATTTTCTTTCCGCGGAAACCACCGAGGCCCGCGTGCTGGCCACTCCCAGTTCCAGGGAAGGCGTTTCGCAGGGCATCATTGTCGAGTTAATTACCCCAAGCGAGAGCTTCTGGGGCGTGAACCTGCAGGTCAAGAAGACCTCCGTCGAACTGCAAAAATTGGAAAAATCGCTGCAGGCCGAAGGCATCGACTTTCGGTTGCTGAACGAATTCCGCGATACCGTCGATACGCTTCGCACCACCGCGCTTGCGGTTCAGCAGTTGCGCGAATTTCAATTGAGAGGCAAGGACCCCAGCGAAACGATTGCGATGCTGGTGGCGGACCGCGTTCGCCGCGTTACGAATCTGTGCCACGAACTCGCGGCCGATATCGACGCGGGAAAATTGTCGCGGGAAACCAAGGAAGTTCAAGGACTGTATGACGCCCTCGAGCAAGCCTGCGACCGGGTGAGGCACCTCCTGAAGAGTCGCCATCCGGATCGCTATGTCACCACGCGCACCTGACCGCATCTGATCGCTCCGGACAAAGCCCGCGAGCTGCCCGCAGGGGCACGGCACCTTGTGCCCCTGCGATGTAGTGCCCTCGGGCTAGAAGCGAAACACGATCCCCGTTGACACCCTGGCGTTGTGTTGAATCCCGCCGAAGTAATGCGTGATCACGTCGTCTCCTTGAATGATGCGCCAGGAAATGAGCGGCAAGATGTGCATGTCAATCCCGCCGCCGACCGCCGTTGCAAATGAAGTGTTGGCAATTCCGTTTTCGGAGACGTGGCCGATGCCGGCTAAAACATGAACGAAGGGAGAAATTCGCGCGGGGAGGGACAGCTGTGGCCCGACCATGAAATGCAGCGTGCGGCCATCGGTTCGCGAGGGTAAGCCAAAATGACCATCCAGGTCGGCTACCACGCCAAACCAGTTCATTAATTTATATTGCCCTGCTATCTCCACTCCGTTTAGATTTCTTGCCGGCGAAGTGCCCAGCCGTTCGTAGGTATAACCGCCAAAAATATCCATCCCCTGCGCCCTTGCGGAAATTGAAAATATGAGAATTGCTCCCAACGCGAGCAAGAGTCTTTGAGCCATGAAGAACGCCTCCGAAAAATGAATTTAAGATTGAAATCGCGGCGCTGGGGGGATCGCGGCCGATCGTACCTATCGGGCTGGTGCCTGATGAGATGCCGGATCAAGGCCGGCGGTCACTCAGCTAACGGGTTCGCCAAGCTAAAGAGCTATTAGCGATTCTCGATGAATTGAACAACGGGAAATTGACGGGCAGGCTGGAGTATCCCGGAGGGTTGCATTTCCAGGTGCATTCTAGACCTCCCGGGGGAAATGTCAGTGCAAATAGGGCAGTTTTTTGGTTCGAGTGTTCCAAATCCGCATCTAAGAAAGTGGGCGGCAATCTCCCGATTCGGGAGGGCCGGCCGAATGCACTTGGTCGAAACTTGCTGAGACGACCGTTAAATGCCCATGATTTCACGGAGGGTTTGCGACATGCCTCGAGCCAAACGAATTCTCAGTTCGATATGTCTTGCTGCGGGTTTTTTAATTGCAGCCGCGAGTTCCGGCTGCGCCGGGCGCGTGCGCGTCTACGACGAATATCACGGCGACTACCACCACTGGGACCATAATGAAGATCGCGCGTACCATCGCTATTACGATGAACGCCGTGAAACCTACCGCGACTACAACAAACTGAACAAGGACGATCAGAAAAACTATTGGAACTGGCGCCACGACCATCCGGACGGCCGCTAGAAGAAACTCCGCGACGGCGTTCTTATTGCGCCCGCTCCAGGCGCCTCGCGTGCGACCGCCGCGTGCCGGGCAGAATTCGGGGCTACCCGAATCCACGCAATCTATTTTTTGATTGGATTCAGATCAACCCCGAAGTGGGGATTGCCATACGTGCCATCCACGACGACCGGTACCACGGAACCATTCTTCTTATCCAGAAACGGATCCAACACTTTCGCGAACAAGGCCTTGATTCCACTCGTGCTTTGCGAAAACTTGGCGTCCATTTTCACCGTGCCGTGCAGATCGATCTTCTCGGAAATCAAGTTGAACGTGCCGTGCGTCCGTGCGTCCGCACCTGGTATGGCGAACATGAGATCGCTGAACGTGGCCACGCCGTTCCGGACATCGGCATGTCCGTGCACATGCGCGGCAACGTCTTCCTCGGGAGGAACATCATTTTTCTCGTTGTCCCTGGTCTTTTTTAGACCGCGAGCCGTCTCACTTAATTCGTCAACGCTTTCCTGCCGGCTCGGTCTCTCAAAGTGTCCGTTGACGATGTCAAAATCGCCTTGCAATGTCACCTCCTTCAGAAACGGTTCTCCTTCAGGTGGAACCGTCACGTGGGCCTGCAGGTTTGTGACACCAGACATCGGCGGCCGGTCTTCGCTGACGAATAGCCGCAAAATATCCTGAATTCGGCCGTCGCGCACCGAGAAGTCCAGCGCCGTGAACTTCTCGTTCCAGCCTTGCCGGCCCGCCACGCTCCCGCTGGCCGTAATCTCAGTGTTGAAATAGGTCGCGCGTGCAGAATTTAGCGTCACGTCTCCGTTCAATCCATTTACCGACAGTTGAAATCGGGTGGACAACGGCGCGGAATGCTTGCTTCGCACGACCTCGAAGTTCGGCGAATTCGTAGCGCCTTCCACATTCACGCGCCCCAGCGGTCCCGAAAAGTTTCCCGCGGAGTCAACCGTTCCCGCAACGCCATTAAACACACCCAGGTCGGCGTGGTCGAAGGAATACGTGCCCGAAACCGGAGTCTGGCCTGGATCAGCGGCGTGAAACGGTCCGAAATGTCCCGTGGACTTGATCTCTCCCGGCGGTACCGGATTGTGCATGACTACGCGGTAGGACATTCCCCCCTTGGCGCTGATGGAATCCAGCGTAAGTTCATGAATATTGAATTGCCTCGCGGGCTGATTGCCGGCGCGTGCAAATTCGAGGACCGCTCCATTGGCCACCAGTTCGCCGATTGTAATCCGCGAATCCGTGTATCCGCCGTTGAAAGCGCCAGCATTTCCGAGCCGTGGAACATGCAACCGCAAACCATCCAGATAAACTTTCGCCACGTAATGAGGCCGCAGAAGGAAGTCAAGATAGCCGCCCTGAATGGTGAGCTTGTGAATCGTAACGACGGGCGCCGAGCCTGCCGCACTCGAAGTGGAGCGGAAGGTCACCCCCTCGGCCACGCAACCAGGATGCGGAAAATGGGTGGTCTCGAAATGGCCAATAGCGACTTCGCTGGGAAATGTTTCACGCAACGACTCGATAACGCTCTTCTCAGAGAAGGGAAAATACCGGATCAAGGCCAGAACTGCGCCAATTACCACCACTGAGGCGCCAATCAGTATCCACATTCTCCAGACGCGAACGCCGGGTCCAATGTTTGTCTCAGGACCTTGCGGTGCAGCGCTGGCCGATGTCCTATTTCTTTTTTCGGATGATTCTTTATGGGCAAGTTCCATGGCTAAAGTAGGTTCGTTGCATGGCGAATCGAAAATCCATCCGGTTGAAGCGGTAGTGGAAGCGGTGATTTCGGGTACGCTGGCAACACCGTGCAGCGCGGTTTGAATCTGAGGATGGTGTACTCCGCGAATTGAACTTTCCGACGGTCCGCTGTAAGATAGTGTGGTCCCGTGAATCACAAATCGAGTTCGGCGCCTGTATCTGTTGTTGCTGCAACAGTGCGCCGAGTGTGGGGGACTCGCGCGATAAGGAAACGCGATGGTCGAAGCGCAGGCAGCCCACCTCGGTGAGCGAACCCGATGGTGGGTTTTTTGTTTTTGGATGCGTCGCTCCCGGAATTGCAAAACGCCCGGCAATTAAGCAGTTCGCTGAGGTAAATGGGTAACCGAGATCGCGACTGCCTATGGTCAGCGCGTTCCGGGCACCTTGGGACGGAGGCAATCGTAGATGAAGGTCTCGAACTCTATACTGGGCGGAGCGGCTCGCCGGGAAAATCCCGGAGAGTCTGGCTCGTGAAATAGACATCTTTGAAACCGAAATTGCCCTGCGAAAGCAGGGCAAGCTGGACGAGCGCCTGTTTGCCGAAACACGGCTGCGAAGAGGCGCCTACGGTCAGCGCTATGACAATGGTCAGCGTCACAACGGAAAACGGTCCAGCAACTCGACTATCCGTCCGGCGAGCTCACCAAGGGCCCCCATACCATGTGGGATGCGCCGGGAATGCAGCGATCAAGATTCCCGCCGGCGGACTCAACGCCGCCGCAGCTGGAGACTGGCCGACCTCGCCGAGGAATATTCCGACGGCATCGCGCACGTGACCACCCGGCAGGATTTCCAACTTCACTACGTGCACATCGAAGATACGCCCAGCGTGATGCGCCGACTGGCCGCGGCCAACATCACCACGCGCGAGGCCTGCGGAAATTCGGTGCGCAACGTCACCGCTTGCCCGTACTCGGGCGTGTGCCCTGATGAAGAAATTCGACGTCACGCCCTATTCTCTCGCCCTGTCCAAATTTCTGATGGGCCATCCGGAACCCAGAATTTCGGACGAAAATTCAAGCCGTCCTTCAGCGGCTGCGCGCAGCACGCCTGCGGGCTCGGCGAGCATGCACGACATGGGCATGGTGGCGGTGACGCGAACCGAGAACGGAAAAGAAAAGCGCGGCTTTGAAGTCTACGTGGGCGGAGGCCTCGGCGCCGTTCCCTATCAGGCCAAGCTATTCGACTCGTTCGTTCCGCCGGAGGAATTGCTGCCGCTGGCGCAGGCAATCTCCCGAGTTTTCGCGCGCTCGGCGAGAAGAAAAATCGCAGCCGCGCGCGCATCAAGTTCCTGGTGCAGGATTTGGGAATCGAGAAGTTCAAGGAACTGGTGCTCGAGGAACGCAAAATCCTGCCGGAGGATCCGCGATGGACCGATTTCATCGAGGATGCCGAGAAAATCGCAGGAGGCGCCACTTCGTCCCGGCGGAAAGCCGCCGCTGCTGGGCTCGGAGTCGTTCCAGCGCTGGGTGAAAACCAACACTCGGCCGCAAAAGCAGGAAGGCTACACGGTGGTCACGATCGCGCTTCCGCTGGGAGACATCACCTCGAACCAATTGCGATCCCTGGCGGATATCGCGCGCCGCTTTACGAAAGAGACCATCCGCGTCACGGTGGAGCAAAATATCGTGTTGCGATGGGTCAGCCAGGCCGATCTGTCGAAATGCACAAAGCCCTGCGGGACGCGGGGCTCGCCGACCCCGGCGCGGGCAGCATCGTGGACATCGCGGCTTGCCCGGGAACGGACACCTGCAAGCTGGGAATTTCCTCCTCGCGCGGTCTGGCCGCGGAGTTGCGTAAAAGGCTCCAGGAGAAAAATTTCCAGCTGGATGATTCCGTCGTGAAGCTGCACATCAAGATCAGCGGCTGCTTCAATAGCTGCGGCCAGCATCATGTGGCGGATCTCGGATTTTATGGCGTAAGCCGCAAGATGTCCGGATATGCCGTTCCGCACTTCCAGGTTGTCCTGGGCGGCCAGTGGGAAAATAACGGAGCGTCCTATGGCCTTCCCGTCATCGCCATCCCGTCCAAAAATATACCTGAGGTTGTATCCCGGCTCACGGATCGTTACGCCGCCAATCGCAACAACGGCGAAACTTTCAAGGATTTCATCGCCCGCACCGGCAAAGTTGAACTGAAAAAAATGCTGGAGGATCTGTCCCGCCCACCGGCCAATGCTTCGGACCGCTCGTTTTTTCAGGACTGGGGCGATCCGCGCGAATATACTCTCGCTGACCTGGGAGTGGGAGAATGCGCGGGTGAAGTTGTTTCGTCGGTGGAGTTCGATCTGGCCTCCGCCGAAAGGGTGTTGTTCGAGGCTCAGGTGTCGCTTGAAGATGGCCGGATGGAGCAAGCCGGCAAGGCCGCGTATCAATCGATGGTGCAGGCGGCCAAAGCCCTGGTGAAGATCGAATCGTCCAACATCGCGGACGATCCGGCGCTTATCGTTCGGGAATTTCGCGCGCGATTCTATGACACGCAGAAATTCTTCGATCCGTTTGCCGGCGGAAAATTCGCGCACTATCTCTTCAGCGCTCAGGAAAAGTCAGGCGAACCATATACGCAGGACTCGGCGCGTTACCTGATCGACGAAGCGCAGCTTTTCATCGATGCGGCGCATAGTTGCTATAACCGCATTTCAGCGCCGGCGCCTGTCTGAGGCGCGTTTTCGGCGCGAACGCTCATGCTGGCGTCCGTGAATCGGACTCGTGTCCGCCTGAAGGCGGGCACTACAAATTCAACAGACGAAGAGTTCCGGCGCGGCGTTCGCTTACGGCCCGCGGAAAAAGGAATCCGAAGAGATGGAAATTCAGCACGTCAATGTGAAGCTCCTCGTTCCGAATCTCGATCAGGCGGATCTCGAACCGCTGATCCCTGTTTTTCACAGCTGGATTGAAAACCGGGTCGGGGATGAACTGCTGATCGACGTCGCCGACTACACCCACGTGCCCGGCGGTCCCGGCGTCGTCCTGATCGGACACGAGGGAAACTACAGCGTCGACAACACCAGCAATCGTCTGGGCGTCCGCTACAACCGCAAGTCGAGCGTCGACGGCAGTAATCTGGATCGCTTGTCGCAGGCCGCGCACTCCGCTCTCACAGCCTGTCATCGCTTGGAGACGGAGCCTCGGCTCGACGGGAAATTCCGTTTCAACGGCCAGGACATCGAAATTTTCATCAACGACCGTCTGCTCGCCCCCAATAACGCCGAGACGCGCGAAGCGTTCGACGCGGACTTCCAGCTTTTTTCCCGAAAACTGTTTCGGGAAAAGAGTATTCTATTTCCTACGGCACAGACCCGCGCAGCCTGTTCACGGCTTTGTGAAGACGGCTCGCCCGTTTTCTGTTGCGGAATTGCTGGAAGCGCTCGCTTAAGTCGCAGATGAAGTGGTCCGACAGGAGAATCCCAATGGGAAAATTAATTCAGACCTCAAAAGTAAAAATCTCCAAGGAACCCGGGAAAAGCAAAATCAAGCGGCGGAGATCGCCGGCTTTCCCGGCGCGATCCGCATGGGCATTCACGGTGGGATCGCCCAGTATTTCAAGCTCTCCCCCGAAGAGCCCATGGCCTCCACCCTGGACTACATCGTCGCCGCCGTTGGCGGTTGCATGACCGGAACGGTGGCGGGAGCTCTGGAAGCGCGCGGAGTAAGCGCGAATCCCGACAAGCTTGAGGTGGAGGCCGAAGGCCGCATCGAGGAAGTCGACGGAAAAATGATCCTACCGGCATCAAGATGCATTACCGCCTGAAAGTGCCCAAGGAAAAACGCGCCACGGTCGAGCGCGCCCTGGAACATCACGAAGGACTGTGCGCGGCATCGGAAAGCGTGCGCCGCGGCATCACCGTGGAATGGGACAGTGAAATCGTCGAAGAGTCCGAAGCCGAATCCGCACCGCCACGGCACGGCTGCCCGCAGTTCGGATTAAGTTTGCGCGGTACCACTGGCTATCAGCCTCTCCTGGTTAAACGATTCGGCGTAATGTTAGTCCCGCTGGCAATCCAAAGTAATACTGATGCCTCTGGCCAAGCCTAAGGTTCCTCCGAACGACTCACTCCTGGTTTAACACTTCGATCGACGCAGCTTCAGCCGCTACTGGCAGCGGAGTTTCCACGGGGCCGTTTCATGCGCCGCATCAGGCGCTCCAGCACCAACAACTGCGCCACAGTCCAATACCAGGCCGGGTGCCAGGGAATTCCCGTCACTTTGATCAGCCAGGTCACCGCAAACTGGTAGTGCCGCCAAACGTGGCGATTGCGAACGGCGTAAACAACCGCGACGCCGCCAGAGCGAATCCCCGCGGAAAAGACTCGGTCAGCCAAATGACCATCGGGGCAAGTGGACAGCGCTCCCAAAATGGAGATCAGGGCGGTCGCTCCCAGCAACGTCGCGGTCTACGAAAATGCGAGATGACATAAAATGCCGGAAAAATCGAGACAAGCAGTATGATGCCGGTACGAGCATGATCGGTTTCCGGCCGAAGCGGTCTGAAATCGCGCCACTCACCAGATCAAGGCCACCCCGCTCAAGCCCGGAAATGAGTCGCCGCGAAGGCCGCCATCGTGGGCATATGCAACGTTACGATCGCATAGGTGGTCATATAGTTCCGGATGTACGTGCCGATGGTCCCGCTCGCCAGGACAATCAATCCGATAAATGCCACCGGCAGGAACGGACGCAGCGGAACGTGTTCCGGTTCGGAGCTTCGGGCAGGTGAAGCGTTTCCGGTAGGTTTCGTCGATCAATCAGCCCAAAAGGCACGATGGCGGCTCCGATCAGAAACGCAATGCGCCATCCGAAATCCTGCAATTGCCGTTCGCTCAGAATTTTCGCGAGTCCAAAGCCCACAAGTCCGGACACCAGCACGAGCAAATTCTGAGTCCAGGCTTGAAACGCCGTATAAAATCCTCGCCTTTCGGGCGGCGCTGCCTCCAGCAGGAACGCTGTCGTGGGCCCAACCTCGCCGCCAAGCGCGAAACCTTGCAGCATACGGAAGAAAATCGCCAGCACCGGGGCAGCAACTCCAATCATCTCGTGCGACGGGGTCAACGCCAGCCCAGGATCGCGATGCCCATCAGCGAGAACGACAGAACCATGGCGGGCTTCGCCCGCCCGGTCGCCCATCCTGCCAATCACGATGCTGCCAATTGGCCGCGTCACAAACCCGCGCCAAACGTCGCCAAGGATGCCAGCAGGCTAGCCGAAGAAACGTTGGAAGGGAAAAAAGCGCGGCCGATATACACTGCGAAAAAAGCGTACGTTAAAAAATCGTAGAATTCGAGCGCGTTTCCTACAACAACCGCGGCTACCTGCCGGGCGGGAATCGAGGGGCGCGTTTCTCGGGTTTCAGGCATTTGCGCCGGCGTTGCAGTTGGGGCCTTCCGGGTGCGCACACTTATACACCGGGAGATCGTGGGCGTGAATTAGATTGTGAATCAGACTCAGTGGCCAGACTTCAGACTGTGGGGTTGCGTTCTGGCCGAGCACCAAACCCGAGGCTGAAGTCCGCGCCACAAACCGTGACGCCAACCAAGCGTGAAATATTCCATGCCTCTAGTTCTTCTCTGCGATGTCGATCGATGCGCGCGTCGTTTCCCAATCCAGCTTCATCGTGCAACTGGTCCCAGCCTGATCGAACGAAATGGTGAAGTTTTCAAGCGGGGCGGAGAGCTTGGAGACTTTCATCTCCATGCGGGCCGAAATCGAATTGTTCCCCGGGATAGGGGATACCCCATTCGCCGGTTTGCTTGCTGATGATCAGGGTCCACTTCGCCGGGGTTGGCAGCGTGAACAGCGTATATTTCCCCGCGGGAAGAGTTTTGCCGCCAACCAGCACATTCGCGTTCGGAACGAATGCCGTCGCTTCGTCCGCGCCAGCGCGCCACACTTCTCCAAAGGGCACCAGATCGCCGAAAATTTTGCGGCCGCGCATGCGGGGACTGGAATAGCTCACGGTGACCGTCTTGCCGTCGGAGAATTTGCAGGCGGCGGTGGCCGGCGGACTGACAACTTGCGCCTGGGTTGGGAATTGTCAAAACGGCGGCGTAACAATAAAAAAAGCGCCGATCAGAACACACAATTTTGCTCATATTTTTCATTCCCCTCATCGCGATCTCCCCGGGATTTATGGCATGGTTCCATGCCACCCGAATTGGTGTCATCAACTACGATCCATCAATTATTTCGATGCAATCAAGAAAGATTGTTGAAATTCTCCGCGAGATGTATATGATGTGCCGTTCAGGCCCCAATTTGGTTTTTGGTTTCGTCAGGCGCGAACGTCTTAGGTTGAGATTTCGGGTCCCAGTAGTCAGGCCCGCAAGACCCCTGGAGCGGAAACGATGCTGATTCGACGAACAGAACGCGGTTCCACCTCTGTTGCGCTAGCCTTCGCTGTGTTTCTCGCTTTCATGACTGTGGCAACCGTGTACCTTTTCTGGGCCAAAGTATGGTGGTTTCCTCCGGCTATCACCGACTCTCGGCCACGAAATTGACGCGCAATATCACGCGCACCTTCGTGATTACAGGAATCGTGTTCGTCGCCGCGCAGTTGGGTCTGGCCCTGGCGATTTTCAAGTTTCGTGATCACGGCCAAAAGGCCAGCTACTTTGAAGGCAACAACACCATGGAAATAATCTGGACCCTTGCGACCGTCGTGTTCTTCGTCGGGCCTGGGCCTGTATGCGCGCAATGCCTGGGCCGAAGTGCATTTCATGGGCGCTGCGCCCGGCGCGCTTCAAATCGAAGTCACCGGCCAGCAATTTGTTTGGAATTTCCGCTATGCCGGCCCCGACGGAAAATTCGGCCGCGAGAAGCCGGAGCTCGTCAGCGCCTCCACCGGCAATCCGGTGGGGCTCGATCCCGCCGATCCAGCGTCCAAGGATGACATTGTTTCGCCCGTGATTGTGGTTCCCGCGGGATCGCGAAGTAGAACTCATCATCCGTTCTCAGGACGTGACCCACAGTTTCTACGTGCGTGAACTCCGGCTGAAGCAGGACGCCGTGCCCGGCATGGAAATTCATATGCACTTCAACGCCACGGTTCCCGGCGATTACGAAATTGCCTGCGCCGAACTTTGCGGCCTGGGCCACTACCGCATGCACAGCATGCTGACCGTGATGTCCGAATCGGATTTTGAAAAGTGGGAAGCAGGATCAGGAAGCGGAGAATCTGAAAACCAGTAGGAATTAAGTAGGACAGGCTTCAGCCTGTCGGGTTTCTGTTCGGAAATCAGAATTAAAACCAGACAAGCTGAAGCCTGTCTACCAAGACCCAGGAGAGCCTCAATGGTGACACACGAAAACGGCGGTGGCCACGCGCACCAGCACCAGCCTCCGTCCGGTTTCATCCGGAAATACGTGTTCAGCATCGATCATAAGGTAATCGGCATTCAGTATTTGATGCTGGCCTTATTCTCCGTTTTCGTCGGCATGGCCCTTTCTCTGCTCGATGCGCCTGCATCTGGCGTGGCCCACCGCGCATTTCGCGCTGTTCAAGGGCGGCCAGATGACCCCGGAGCAATACCTGGCGTTGATGACCATGCACGGCACGATCATGGTCTTCATGGTGCTTACGACGGCGCCGCAATCCGGCTTCGGCAATTATTTCCTTCCCATTCAAATCGGCGCGGCGGACATGGCGTTTCCCGTGCTGAACATGCTTTCGTTCTGGACCACCTTCGTATCGCTGGTGGTCATGATCTGTGCGTTTTTTGTGTCCGGTGGCGCGCCGATCGGCGGCTGGACTTCGTATCCGCCGCTGAGCGCGCTCGGCGAAATCGTCGGCCCTGGGCAAGGTGCGGGCGAGACGCTGTGGATCGTAGGCCTGGCGATTTTCTGCGGCGCTTCGCTGATGGGCGCGCTGAATTTCATTACGACGCTGATCGATCTTCGTGCCAAAGGCATGACGCTCGGCCGCTTGCCGCTGACCTGCTGGACCTGGTTCGTCACCGCAATTCTCGGCTTGCTCGCGTTCGGCGTGCTCCTCGCGGCTTGCATCCTGCTGTTGCTCGACCGCATCGCGGGACCAGCTTCTTCATTCCCGGCGGTCTGGTGGTCACCGACCAGGTGATCACCTGGCATAAAGGGGGATCACCGCTGCTGTGGCAGCATCTGTTCTGGTTCTTCGGTCATCCCGAGGTTTACATCGCCATCCTTCCCGGCATGGGCGTGGCGTCGCACTTGCTCTCCACGTTTTCGCGCAAGCCGGTCTTCGGCTACCGCGCGATGGTTGGCGCGATCTGCGGCATCGGCTTCCTCGGATTTTGCGTGTGGGGCCACCACATGTTTATCAGTGGAATGAGCCCGTACTCGGCGTTCGCGTTCTCGATTCTTACCATGACCATCGGCGTGCCTTCGGCAATTAAAACTTTCAACTGGCTGGGAACGTTGTGGGGCGGCAAAATTCAATTTAATTGCGCCATGCTGTTCGCCCTTGGCTTTGTATCGCTGTTCGTCAGCGGCGGACTTTCCGGTTTATTTCTGGCGCAGCCGGCGCTTGACCTGTATCTCCACGACGGCTACTTTGTCGTCGCGCACTTCCACCTGATCATGGGCGTCGCGGCGATCTTTGGCATGTTTGCCGGCCTGTACTTCTGGTTCCCCAAGATGTTCGGCCGTTTCATGAATGAAGGGATCGGCAAAGTTCACTTCTGGCTCACGTTTGTCGGCGTGTACGCCATCTTCATGCCGATGCACTTTCTCGGCTTGGCAGGGAACCCGCGCCGCTATTCCGAAATGACCGCCGGACCCTTCCTGCAGGCGCTCCAGCCGGTGCATGTGTTCATCAGCATCGCGGCATTTATCACCATCGGCGCGCAACTGATTTTCCTGTTTAATTTTTTCTGGAGCTTGTTCGCGGGCAAGGAAGCGAAGGAAGAGAATCCGTGGCACGCCACGACGCTGGAGTGGTCGATCCCTTCGCCGCCGCCGTTTGACAATTTTGGCGGCGTGGAGCCCATCGTATACCATGGACCTTATGAGTTCAGCGTGCCGGGCGCGGCGGATGATTACATTCCGCAGCATCTGGCCCCGGACTTGGTGCGCAAAGCCTGAGCGTTTTCAGGCCGATGCGTCGCTTCAAAATTGAGAGCTAAAAAATGCCGGGCACAATTGTTGATGATGTCGAGCTGATCGACGCAGGTCACGGCGGCGGTACTCCACCCCCAGCCGGCGGCGACGACGACGGAGATTCTTCCGGTTCGCGCCGCCCGGTGCCGCGCCGCGCCTATTTCACGGCGCTTCAACTGGGTTTGGCGGCCATCGTCATGTTTTTCATGGCGCTGGCCAGTTCGTACATTGTTCGAAAAGGTCTCGGCGTGGACTGGCAGAGTACGCCGCTTCCCCCGGTGCTTTGGTTTAACACTGCGATACTGCTCGCAAGTAGCGTCACCATCGTGGTGGCGCGTAAGAAGCTGGAGGGCGGCGAGCGAGAGGCGTTCCGATCCTGGTGGTGGGTGACCACCGGGCTCGGATTGCTTTTCCTGGCCGGGCAGATTATTGCCTGGCGCCAGCTCGCCGCCGCAGGGCATGCTGCTGGCTACCAATCCCAGCAGCAGCTTTTTCTACCTCTTGACCGCGGCGCACGGCGCGCATCTGGCCGGAGGGATTCTGGCTTTGTTCTACGTCATGTTCCGGCCGTGGAGCCGTTCGCGCGATTTCGCAGTCTACGGCGGCGGAGTTGACGTCAATTTACTGGCATTTCATGGATGGGTTGTGGATTTTCCTGTTGGCACTTCTGACACTGGGACGGTGAATCGTGCATGACGTCAAAACCGAGGAGGCGCTGGACTCCGCCTGGTCCGGCGGCAAGTCTCCCTTCGCGATCGGCTCGAAGAAATTGGGGATGTGGTTGTTCATCGTTTCCGACACGCTGACGTTTTCGGCCCTGTTGATCGTCTACAGCTATTCGCGACTCACGAATCCCGATTGGCCGCGGCCATTTCCGATTTATCCGGCCATTGCGTTTTCCACCACCATGACCATCGTGCTGCTGGCGAGTTCCTTGACCATGGTCATGGCCGTCATGGCCGCCCAGCGCAATGATCGCAAAAAGACCGTGATGTGGATGGTAGCCACCATGGTCGGCGGCCTGCTGTTCACCGGCCTGCACTTGACCGAGTGGATGAACATGATCACCAAGGAGCACTTCACGATCACCGGCAATCCGGAAGGCACGCCGCTCTTCGGCGCGGTCTTCTTCGGGATCACCGGCCTGCACATGACGCACGTCATGATTGGCGTGATTTACCTGGGCATCGTGGCGGTCGGCTACGGGCGCGGCAAATTTTCCGCCGAAGACGTCGAAGTGAACGGTTTGTACTGGCACTTCGTGGACCTGGTGTGGATGTTTGTGTTTCCGCTGATCTACTTGATGTCCGTGAAATACTAACCCGCTCGTAACGGGAGAAAAATACACGATGCATACCGTAGCGCACGCCGAAGAAGTCTCACGCGGAGCCAGCGTTGGGCTGAATATAGGGGTCTGGGTTGGACTGGTTGCCATCACCGGGCTGGAAGTGTTTCTCGCCTACATGCAGCTTCCTCCATCGATGATGCTGAGTCTGCTGGTCGTTTTATCGGTCGTGAAGGCCGCGATGATCATGTCCTTCTTCATGCACTTGAAATATGAAAAATCTTCGCTGGTGCTGTTGCTGGTTCCGGCGATGATTTTTTGCATCTGCATGATGTTTATCTTTTTCTTTCCGGAAGCCTACCGGCTGCTGCAAATGAGGCCGCATTGAGGTAGTGTTGAGGTAGAATGGCCGGGCCATAGGCTCGATCGAGGGAGGACTAAAATGCGCATAAGATTTGTTCTCGTGGCGTTACTTGCGATCTTCGCTTCGGCGCAGGCGCGTTCGCGCAAGGTTGCGCGCTCTGCTATACGTCGGCGTCCGCGATCGGCCAGGCTGGCCAGCGCTCGCTTGACTACGGAATTCTGGCGCTGTTGACTCCCGCGCTGATCCTGTTTCTCAGCGTGATGTTCCTGCTGTATCGCCGCGCGGTTTCCGCAACCGCCTAGCCTCTGGCGATCGAGACTCTGGTTTCCTCGTTTTAACTTCCAGGCATCTGGAATCAAAGGCTTCAGTTGGCCGAGTCCCGCGAAAATTCAGCACAGTCGTTGAGTTTTAGAATTCGTGCGTGGCGCAGACTTCAGCCTGGAATTTTGTCCTGGAAGGTCAAACCCCGACAGGCTGAAGCCTGCGCCACTCAGGCTGATCTCACAATACCATTACTTTTCCTAAGCGTCGCTTTGCGCAACTTCCTGCGCAACGCGCTCGATCTGCTCGCGCGTAAGCTCCGGATAAAGCGGAATGGAAAGCACTTCGCGCGCCGCGCGCTCGCTGACGCGAAAATCCCCAGGCTTTCCTCCGAGCGACGCGTACAGCGGCTGCAAATGCAGCGGAACAGGGTAGTAGACGGTGCTGGCAATCCCGTGTTCCTTCAATCGCTGCTGCACGAAATCGCTGCGCACTTCATTGCCGCGGTCGTTCGCGACGAGTGTGGCCTGCCGACGCCGCCCCTCGACGCGAATCGTGTAAAGGTAATAGACATGTTCCCGTCCCGGGCGGCACGCGCGGAAGGCATGATGCCGGGCAAATCCTTCAGCAGGGAATCGTATAACGTCGCGTGCGCCTGCCGCGCGGCCGTCCATTCCGCCATATGGCGTAGTTTCACGCGCAGAATCGCGGCTTGCAGTCATCGAGCCGGCTGTTCCAGCCGCGCTCGGTGCTGAGGTATTGGCCCGTCTGCCCGTGATTGCGCAGCGAGCGCAGACGCGCGGCAAGTTTTTCATCGCTCGTGACGATCATTCCCGCGTCGCCGTACGCGCCCAGATTCTTGCTGGGATAAAAACTCAGGCATCCCAGCCGCCCCATCGAACCTGTTTTTCGCCCGTGATACGTCGCGCCAAACGATTGCGCGTTGTCTTCGATCACTGGAATGCCGTGCTTTTCCGCCGATCGCAAGAATGGCATCCATGTCCGCCGGCAAGCCCAAACAGATGCACGACCACAATGGCGCGCGTGCGCGGAGTGATCCGCGCTTCAAGCTGATCGGGATCGAGATTGAACGTTACCGGCTCGATATCCGCAAACACCGGCCGGGCACCCAGCGCGCTCACCGCGCTGCCCGTGGCGATGAACGTAAACGCCGGAACGATCACTTCGTCGCCGGCCTTCACGCCGCATGCATGCAGCCCCAGTTCCAGCGCCTCGGTTCCTGATGCCAGCCCAACGCCGTGGCGCACTCCGCAAGCCGAAGCGATTTCTCCTCCGAGAGCCTCTCCCTGCGGCCCAAGCACAAATTGCTGGGCGATCAGCACTTCCTCGACGGCAGCCCGAATTTCCGGCGCAATGGATTCGAATTGCGCTTGCAGATCCAGCATGGGGATCGTTTTCGTGGAAGAGATTGGTGAGGCAGTCATGTCGCTTCGAATTGTTCCTGCGAATTTTGGAGTAAGTTTCACGGCGCGAATATGGTATCACGCGAAAAGCGCGCGCAGATCATCTTGGAAGGGCGTCCCGGGAATCGCGCAGGTATCGCCCTCACAGCGCGTCGGAGCTCCGGGCAGGCTGTAACGGTGCCGGGCGATGAAAGCGTACGCGGAGGGCCCTATCCAGCGCACAGGAGGCATGCTGGCGAGGCGTCCGAGCCATGCGAGCTTGGGCAACGCTCGAAGTAAGACCACCCACGCCGCGAATCCCTTCAGCCATTTGCCTTCCGGCGTTCGAACGTGCATTTCGTTGTCAAGTTTCTCGCGCGGGAAGGGAGCCTGTGCCGCCACCGCGGGGTCGTTGTAGTCCAGGAAACGTAACCGCGCGGCGGAATCGTAGGGTTGGATCTTTTCCTGCGTCCAGCGGCAGAACGAACAGGATCCGTCCATGAAGATGTCGTAGGTTGCCGACTGAGGCATCGTGGTGCTCACTGCTGCTTCTATTATGACACTAGAGGCGCATCCGTGGCGCAGGCTTCAGCCCGTGCAGGTCGGTCAAGGCAAGATGAACCTCGCTTCCGCCAGATGCCACAGGTTGAAGCCTGCGCACTCGAAAGTTCAGAATCGATGCGGCTCAAAATTAGAGTTGTTCGAGCTAGCGCAGCCGGCCCGGAGGATCGGCGGACGGGGGAATGTGCGGTGTCGCCGCAGGCGAGCCTGAGTTGGCGGACACTTTGGAGGGTGCCGGTTGCGGCAAGCCGATCCCGACGTTCATCTGTAAATGTTCCTTGGAGCAGCGAGGGCAGAAGGCTTTGCCGGTGTCCTCATCGCGCAGACTGGCCAGTTCGTAGCAGCCGTGAATGCAGTCGCAGTAACCTGTTGTAGAAGCCGTTTTAATAGGCACCAGAGCCATTGTGGTTGTCCTTTTCTGCAGGATACTACAAGCGCCGGGCAATTTACGCAAGGCCCTGAGTCGGAATTCAAAGCGGCTGCCGTACTCAAACGGTTTTTAACTGGGACAGGCGGTAGGGCGTGCCGATATTCTCCCGCAACTCCGTCCAGATGGTGCCGGGCATTTCGACAAATACCTCGACGACCTTAGGATCAAATTGCGTGCCCGAACATCTCTGAATTTCCTCTTGCGCATGGCGAATCGACAACGCTTTGCGATAGACGCGGTCAGAGATCATGGCGTCCAATGCATCGGCAACGGCGAAAATCCGGGCTCCCAGGGGAATTTCCTCAGCGCGCAGGCCGCGAGGATATCCGGAACCGTCATAATATTCCTGATGCGAGAGCACGATCTCTGCGGCTTCCCTGAGGAAAGGAATGCGCTTCACCATGTTGTATCCGATTTCGCAATGCGTGCGCATGATGTCGCGTTCATCCGATGTGAGCGGGCCGGGTTTTCGCAAGATCATATCCGGAATGGCCATTTTGCCGATGTCGTGTAGAAATGCTGCGCGGGCGATTTGCGGAAGCTGCGCGGGCTCTACGTCCATGGCCTTGGCAATGGCGATGGTAAAGGCCGTGACGCGCCGGCAGTGGCCTTCCGTTTCTGCGTCCTTGAGGTCCAGCGCGCCACCGAGGGCTTCTAACGTGTCATCGTAGGAGCGCTCCAGCTGCTCGAGAGCGCCTTGCAGTTGCGCGGTTCGCTCTTCGACCAGTTTTTCGAGGTTGCGCTGGTAATTGCGATTCTCCAGCACCAGCCGACGATGTTCCAGGGCGCGCCGCACGCTCAGATAGAGCTGGTCTTTTTCGAATGGCTTCAGGATGTAATCGTAGGCTCCCCGGCGGATGGCTTCGAGGGCGGTAGAAATATCGTGCATCGCGGTGACCATGATGACGGGAACGTCCGGCTCGGCCTTGCGGACCCAGTCCACCAGGCTGAGGCCATCCATCTCCGGCATGATCATATCGCTGAGCGTCAGGTCGACGGGATGCTGCAGCAAATATTCCTTCGCCAGCCGACCGTTGCTAACGGTGGCACACTCATACCCGAGAGCCTCGAGCAGAGTCGATACGACTTCTCGAATGGCTTCTTCGTCGTCAACGATCAGTATTTTGGTCTTGGGCACTCGGAGCCTCAGAAAGCCCCATTATACGGCAGGGCTGGTGGCCGAGAGCGCGCAAGTGTCGAATTAGGAACTAAGGTGCCTGATCTGTTACTAGGGATTCGATTGCGTTTGCCGGTCAGGATTTAATGCTCGGTGTGCTGGAAATCGCAGAGTTTCCGGGCTTCGTGTGTTCGGGACTGGTGTGGCGTGGAACTGGCGTATGCCGGCGCAACGGCTTCGGGTTAAACGCTGATGCCGCGACTAAGCTGTCCCGCGGACAGCGCATTGATTTCCGCCATGGCCTGATCCATCCGCGTGGCCAGCCTCCCGACGAGTGCCGTCAGGCGTTCCAGTTCCACCAGGGGAAGATTTCCGGTGGAAAGGCGCAGCCACACAAAGGCATACACAATTTGAAATTTAAGACTCAATATCAACCGCTCTGTTTCCTGCTGGCGGCTCACTTGGGGCGAAAGCGAGGCAATCACGCGTCCAAGACGCGCAAGGTTGGAGAAGTCCTCGTGCAGCCCTTTAAGGAATCCGCGGGCAACCGCCTGCCGTTCACGGAGGGCTCGCTTGACCACCTCCGGGGGCGCGGCGGCCCGGAGGTACTCGGAGTCCGCGGCAGAGAGAGCCTGGCGAATTTGTGGAAAGTAACTATAGTGCTTGGCGCTGGGAAGCCGGTCCTGAGCGTCCGCAGGAAAAGACGCGGCCGTCAGCTTTGTAGACTTATGGCGAGGCAACAGGAGCCACACGACAATCCCCGAAAGCACTCCCGCAAGAAGAATGACGACGCTCAACTCATTCATGGCTTCAGCAACTCCGTCATTCTGTTGTTAAATGCACTCAGGCGCAAATTGATAGCCGGTGACAACTCCCGATAGACTTGCGCCGGCAAAAGGACCGGTGTTTCCGACGGCGCAGGCAACGGCTTGCGGAGCGCATAACACCAGATACCCATCGTAAACATAAATGAGAACAGATGCACGGTGCTCCAGAGGTCGTTCACGCGCCGGACTTGAGAACTTAAACCGGGCCAGAGCGCTTTTTGGCTGCTCAGGAACCAGGAGAAAAGATAGCCTTTATAAAGATTCCGGACAATGGTGTTGCCCACGATGTCCACAGCGCTGATGAAGCAAATGCCGAATGCGATCGCCTTTTGCAAAGGCTCCAAAGCCAGTCCGTAATAGTTGCGAATGATCAACAGAACGATGAGTACGACAATCGAAGCTAGAGCAAGATCACGATCCAATGTTGCCCCATAAATCGCAAACCGGTTCGGTTGCCCCCAGGCATCGATCGCCGACCGGACCAGCAGAAGGACGGACGCTGCCGCTAGAATGCGCCACACCAGCGCCCAGATTCCTTGATACCTTCGGAGTCCGTACCGGCATAACTCCAGAATGACGAGGCTTCGCGCCACCGCGTTCAAAAGGATCGAACTCCAACAAGCGAAATACGAAGGGGCCGAATAAAATCCAGTGGTGCGATAGATCAGCCAGACAATCGTGGTGCCAGCCAGGAGCGTGCAAGTGTAGGCCGCGAAAAGCGGAAGAATTCGGTGTACTTTTCGTGCGAACACAAACCCACAAAGCAGTATTTCAAAGGCCAACGTGGACCAAGAAAGAAAGTTTTCGAGATGATTCATCGGTCCGAACCGAGCGGCGGGATTATACCACCAGGATGACTTCACTTGAAGGGTAACATCCTGACAGTTTTCGGCTCGATCCGGACCTTAGAAATCTAGTGACCGCCGCCGTTGCCGCCTGGCAGAGGGTTACCGGCCTGGAAATGTCCGCCGCCGTTGCCGCCTGGCAGAGGGTTACCGGCCTGGAAATGTCCGCCGCCGTTGCCGCCTGGCAAAGGGTTACCGGCTTGGAAATGTCCGCCGCCGTTGCCGCCTGGCAAAGGGTTACCCGCTTGTCTTACAACTGATTGATCAACGGACATCGCGTTGACTCGCCCGGCAACGGGGAGTAGCATAGCAAATGCAAAAGCTGCAACAGTGGTTGCGCTCAGAATTTTTTTCATGGTGGATGACCCTCCAGAGTCTCCACTTTGATACACTGATCTCCGTAGATTGAGTTGTATTCAATCCAAAGAGTTCAGAAATCAGAACAGGTGAATTTGTGGAATCGTTAGAGCGCTTTCAGCAGAGCCGCGCGTTGATCGAAGATTTCTCTTCGCAAACATTGGCGGCCATCCCCAGTGATTTTGGGCGGCTTTACTACGTCAGTTCACTGAAGGACTCGGAAACGGGCCGCTATGAACATGATGGCCTGAAATCGCTCTATTCAGAAAATGCCGTTCAGGCGGCGCTCTCCCACTGTCATGAAGAGTTGTTCTCAAGAATTCTGGAAACGCCGCTAACGGAACAAGAGAGCGATTTACGCGCGTGCCTTCGATCGGCGGGCGATAAATTTTGGGACGTCGTGGAGAGTTGGCAGAAGGATCGATGCTTCCAGGAGATGTGCCCAGACGGCGTCCCCAGCTATTTGCATGAATTATTTTGCTCCAACATGGGCGCGCTGCTGGCTGTATTTTCCTCGCACCGGACTAACTAGGTCCCAACCGCATCGCTACTCCCACTACCTGACCGATGATCTCGGCCTCGTCGGGGTAGCGGTAAACCTCCGGCGCACACGACGATAGAGGGTGGGGAACCAGGATAATTTTTCCCCCTTCGCAGCGGCACCAGCAGCAACGAAATTCTCCGTGAAGTTCCACGAAGTAGGCTGGGCGCTCGTACTCGTTGGTCCATCCCGAGTTTTTTACCTGCCGCAGTTTGGGATCGATCAGCACCAGACTGCCCGGACGAATCAGCGGATGCATCCTCATGTCATCTACTCCCACGTACCCGTAGAGATACCTGGAGGGTTGATCGAAAAACGTGCCCTCCAAATCGCCCCAACGCTCAACCATTCGGGTGAGAAACTCCGTGCGGCGCGGATCGAAAGCCGGATCGAAGCGAATCGGGAGGCGCAATTTCGCGGGGGGAGCAGCCAGATGGGTATTGGGCGCGGTCAGCTGAATGCCGTCGGAAAAATGCCCTTCGAACGGAACCTCGTACCACTGGCAGACTTCCTTGGGGTCCAGATGGTAGATCACCGCCAGGGCGTAAAGCTTGTACAGACTGGGGGTTACATCGCGATTTTCAATATCCGCGAGACGGCTGAGATGAACGATAAAATCGGGTCGCCCGCGCTGGCAGGCCAGCTCATAGCTGGCCCGTTCCACGTCGCGGTAGGTCAGCCCGAGACGCTCACGGGACCTTCGCAGCCGCGTGCCGGGCTGCATGTCGGGCGCGGGAAGTTCTCCTGGGTGGCTCAAACTCCGAATGGCCATGTAGCCAGCTACCTTTCTGTTACGTTTCCAGAACAATGAACCTGGAACGGCAGTGATCCTGCCGCAACTAAAACGAGAAAGAGTTGCGATCTTGCCTGTTACGGTTTCGCCGAAGAGCAAAGAGGAATCCTGGAAACTACGCTGCTCAAATGAGGATTCCCGGCGACAGCCTTTTAGTAAACAGGTCCGAACTCAATTCCGCGCTCATTCGTTCATCTATAAACTGGGTTTGTAGACTACGTCGCGAAGTAGCCTGTCGTGCCGGGTTGCCCCCCGCTGTTGCGCCCCACTCTCAGAGTGTATTAGAGTCGAGGCACAAATGAACTCTATATTTTATCGATTCCAAAATCAAAAAGGTTGCCACCCGGCCGGACTCGCCGGGATAAGGCTAACAATGTTGATTGCAATTGTCATGTTTAGTGTCAACGTGCTGCCACTTTGGTCTCAGGCGGGCAGTGAGGCCGCGTCGGATTTTAAGCGCATTAGCGAAGATCTCTCCGCAAGCAGGCTGAGCGGCGCACAAGAGAGCCAGTCGCAGATGGACCAGGCATTTCTGTATCTGGACTCGCTGGCGGGTTCGATGCTAAACGGTTCCGCCGAGCCGAACCTGGAGAGCGCGAATCGAGGCTTGGCGGCGCTGGTGTCGCGCACTCCGCCCCTCGGAGAGAATTATCGACTGGTGAAACTCGCGGGCAGTCCTGCCGCGTATGCCATGGTGATCAACTTCGGCCAGGGAGGGCCAGCGGCGGTGCGCATTTACGCTGCTTCCGGGGGACATTACGCCCTCGCGGCGAGGATCGATCATTCAGTGCAAAAGGGTTTTTTTGACAGCGATCTCGAGTTGGTGCCGGTCTCGAATTCCGAACCTGTGTTCGTCACCATTTCCGGCCGGACGGATGACCTTTCGACCGGCTTGTTTTCCGCCTGGAAGTTCGACGGACACGGAGTGAGCGAGCTTTGGAATTCGGATTTAGTGCAGCAATCCAGCTATCAAGCGGATGAAAACGGATTTCATATCGCATATTGTTCGCAAGTGGACGAGGATCATCCGTCCGAATGCCGCAAGATGGCGCGCGATTTTTATCGCTTCCAGAGCGGAGCGTGGAAGCGAATCGAAACGGTTGATCTGCCCGCCGCGAAGCCGGCCGTGAACTGAGATCGTTTTCTGCGCACGCGTAAACAGCCCGGTTTTACGGGGCTTTGGCAATTGCCGACATCCATTCGTCCAAATTCCCCATCAAAAATGATAGTCTGATAATTCTGGTTTTTGAAGCGGAAGGGACGGATGGCGTGAAACGAATCTTTACTGGCTTGGTTGTTGTGCTGATGCTGGCGTTTGGAGCAGCAGCGCAAAGTATCGCCCCGCCGGCATCCTTGCCTCCACCGGCGTCCGCCCAAAGCCAGGAATTCCTGCAAGCCGCGGACGAAGTGCTGGCGGACATGAGCAAACTGGTCTCCCTGCCCATCCTTTCCCCGTTAAAAAAGAGCATGCGTTCCCGTGAAGAAATTCGGGCCTACCTGCTGCAGAAAATGAAGGAAGACAAGGACGCCGACAAGCGCTATGCGGACCAGAAGACCATGGAGAAATTCGGTCTGCTGCCGAAAGACTACCCGCTCGATCAAGTCATGGTCAAAGTGCTGACCGAACAGATTGCCGGCCTGTACGATCCGGACAGTCAGGAATTTTTCATTGCCGACTGGACTTCGCCTGCGGATGAGCGTCCGGTGATGTCGCACGAATTGACGCACGCTTTGCAGGACCAGCATTTTCACATCGACAAATGGACCGATGCCGCGAAACCCAATGACGATGGCGAATTGGCGCGCGACGCAGTGATCGAAGGTTCGGCGATGGCCGCGATGCTCGATTACGAGTTGGGCGGCAAGGGCAGTATTCGCGATCTGGGAGATTTTGATCCGGCCATGCTGATGGGCGACGTGGACAGCAGTCCGGAACTTTCCAAGGCTCCCAAGGTGCTGCAGGATGAGCTGCTTTTTCCGTATCTATCGGGCATTCAATTCACGCAGCATTTGCTGAAGGCTGGAAACGGATGGCCGGATTTCTACAAGGTGTTCGACAAACCGCCGGCCTCCACGCAGCAAATTATGCATCCCGAGTTGTATTTGCAGGGGGTGCTGCCCGCGAAAGTCGATCTTCCGGCTGCCAAGGGACTGATTTCCGCGGACTGGAAAAAACTGGACGAAAACGACATGGGGGAATTCGGGCTGCAGGAAATCTTCAAAGAGTTTCTGCCCAAGGACCGCTCGGCCACCTTGGCTTCGTACTGGTCCGGCGATCGTTACGCGATTTTTGAAAATCAAAAAAACAAGCGCACGCTGCTGGAGTTTCGCCTTCACCTGGCGAATGATGCGGACGCCGCGCGATTCTTTGGAGCTTATAGCGAAATTCTGGAAATGAAGTACGGCCAGCGAAGCAACCTGATGCGCCGGCCAAATTTCTTTTCATTCGATACCCCCGACGACGGGGTATTTCTTCGCTGCGCGAACTCGGATTGTTTCATCCTTGAGGGCGGGACGCGCGCCATGTTCGATCACATGACGATGGAAATGGGTTGGCCCGCCGGACCCGTCGTGCCTGTAAATCCGGGCGATCCGCATGTTAATCAAACGGCGTTTCCGGCTCGCTCAAGCGTTTACGCGGGCCTCACTGGCGGTGCCGGTCGGCCCATGCAGCCCATGGCACCGTGATCCAGATGGCCAGTGCGCTCCAGGCCAAGGCCTGCACGCTGGGAGGCGGCGGTCCAAATAAAGCGGCGGGGTAAAGAACACCAAGTAAAACTACCAGCGACCAGAACGCCCATTTCCCCATCACGTCTTTGGCGCGAGTGACGCCCACATACAGCGCGATTCCCGCGGCAAACACAACATACTCGACGGCGATTGTGAGCGGAACGGAATGCCACATTCCGAGCCCGTATTTGGGTCCGCCGGCATAGATGGGCATGTCTGGCCGATGGGCGATGAAATCCAAAAGCCAGTGCGTGGGTACCAGGCTTCCGACGACGAAAGCGCTCTGGCCATCGCGCTTTACCGCAAAATACACGAGACCAAGAAGCATTCCCCATCCCAATTCCGCGATCAGGCTGTGCGATATTGGATACGACGTGAAATCGAATGGTGAGGCAGCCAGCAGACCCGGCACGATGCGCACCTGCTCCAGGCCTGAGAGCAACAGGATCGGCCAGATCAGATCCGCGAACTGCGCGGCCAACACCAAGACGCCCAGGGATGCCTTCGGTGCGGCTTTCTTGGCCGCAAATGCCACTCCAAAATGGCCCAAAAACATGCTGCACACTCCCTCGGTCCAGCCGCTGCGGACTGAGCTTAACCTAAACTCGTCGGGAACCCTCCAAGCCGTTCCGTGCATTTGATTGATTGCCGGAGGGCGCAAGTTTCAGGAGGGGAGCGGCGGCGCAACGCCGCTCCAGGCGTGCGAGACGGCGTGCGAGACGCGCGCCGATTCTATTCGCGCGGTCGTTGGGAAGTACATTGTCGCGCTGAGCTTGCTGCAGTTCAGAGAGCGCCGCAACCGTCAAATCCAGCGCGCGCTGTGGTTCCTTGGCCCGGTGCTCGTAATAAATCGCCAGTTGCTCGGCGGCGGTTATGGCGGATTCGAGCGCCCGCTGCGCGTCTTCCGCAAGCAGCGACGTCAGTTTGCGCTTGCTTGCGGCTGGCGCTTCGCGCAGCGCATCCCAGAGCGACACGGCACGGGTGTAATCGAGTTCCCGCTTTGCCATCTGCGCCAATTCCAACTGCGCGAGCCGCTCCACCGACCGCGGCAGGCCGAAACGAAGCGCGGTTTCATACAACTGCCGCGCGCGGGTTGTATGGCCGCGTTTGCGCATCAGCCTGGAGAGACCTAGGACGTCAATCGGGTTGTGTGCGTCCGCAGTAGCCGCGCTGGCGATTCCATTCGCACTGTCCAGCAGCGTAAGGATTTTCCCGGCAAGCGCTGCCAGCCCGCGCAGATCCATCTGATTGTGGCGAAAAACTCCGACCAGGGGCTCGGCTGTTCCGTGGCGAAGATAATTAAAATACATTTGCGGAATCAGGGAAGAATCGATGTCGTCATGGCGCGACCAGTCGAGCGAACGCCCGTGGCCGCCCAAAACCTGCCGTTCCAGGTCGCGCAGGCGCACCGAGCCAATCCTCATCCGCCAGAGCTGGCGCGCTGGATGAAGCAGGTCGAGATGCAGTTTAGGACCGAATTTCGTGAATGATCGCGTCATGCGATAACGCGTTTCGAGGAGCGGCCAGTCAAAACTTTTTCCGTTGAAGGTGACGAGGACGGGCCGTTCCTTCATGCGCTCGGAAAGCTCGAGCAGTAGTGAATGTTCTTCATCGAGGTCGCGCATGAAGAACTGCTCAACCTGCAGCCCGCCCGCGTCCCACCACGCGATGCCCACCATGAACGCATACGTTCCGGTGCCTCCCGCCAGACCGGTCGTTTCGGTGTCCAGAAATAGCCACCGATTTGGATCGAGCGCGGTCTTCAGTGAATCGGGCGCGTCGGCGGCCTGGGGCAAGAGCAAGGACAGGGAACGCGGATCCGGCGAGCACACTTCGGGCGTTGAATACCACTCACGAAGAGACAGATGTTCGCCGTAATGATTTCGATGAATGCGCGCGCCTAGAAGCTCCGCGAGACGATCACCTCCGTCCGCGTCGATCGTTTCCGGAACGCGCTCTAACAGAGCGCTTTTTCTGTTTGCGGGGCGCAACGCGGCAATGCGGGCGAATCTGTCGAGATTACTCATCTTTTCCGCACCGCAGTGTCGCCTCCAGCCTTTTCTATTCTTTTATCTGCGTTCATTCGCGTTTATCCGGGGGTTCAAACCGCCTACGTGCTCTTCGGATGCTCACGCGCCGAGGCGCTTAAGGATTTCCAGGGCCGCTTCTTTAGCGCGCTCGCCTCGTTCGCCAACCGGACCCACGCAGGAAGGGCATCCGTTTTCGCAAGGGCAGGCGGCAATCAGTTCGCGCGTCTTTGCCAACAGAATCTCGTGCGCCCGGTATAGCGGCTCGGAAAAACCGATCCCGCCAGGATAGGCGTCGTAGAGGTAGAGATTGGGTTCGAAGAATTCCTTTTCCGCCAGGGCTGCTATTTCTGCCGGACTGGCCGCTTCTTCCCACTCGATATCCAACCCGGGCGACGGCGGGCGCTCGCCGATGGCAGTGCCGAGGTCGCGCGCGTCGCACATCAGCAGCAGCGTGGCAATGGATTCCAGGGCATAGAGCAGGCCAAACATTCCGCTCTGGCGGTCGCTGACGGAAAAGGGAAGAGAGTCAACCAGCGGACGCTCCAGGGTGAGCCAGAACGCGGTCGTATGCACTTCGTTTTCCGGGAGCTCCAGTTTTCCATCGCCGACGTTTTCGTTGGTGAAAAATTTAATTTTCTTGAAGCCAATGACCTGCGATCGCACCAGCACGTCGCCATGAGAGCGAGCGGCATGTGCGTCGGAGCCGTGCGCCTCGACGCGCTCGCTGTTTGCGCATTCCAGAACGCGTACCTGGGTGTAGCGAATCGCATCGGTGTAGTAATCGACGTCGACGCGTTTTACGTACGCTTTGCGTTCGCCGAAATTCAGGGCCTCGACGTGGAATTGTTGTCCCTGATGGAGGTAAATCGCCTTGGGGTGCACCGTGGTCAGCGCGCTGGAAAAATCCACCTCGCCAAGCACTTCGGCGGCATCCGTAATGTTCACGATCACAAAATTGTCAGAGGTCACCGAGCGCAGGCTGACTGTGTCCGCGGGATAGGCCTCCTGCGTCCAGTGCCAGCGTTCGCCGGTGCGATGCAGGAATCCGGCTTCGGTAAGACGCGCGCAAAGATCGGGAACATCGACGCCTCCAAACGATTCGTTCATGGCGATCGGCAATTCGAACGCGGCGCACTTCAGGTGATTCACCAGGATTTCGAGATTATCCGGCTGCACGAAAGCGTGTTCCGGCGACCGGCCGAAAAAATAATCGGGATGCTGCACGATAAACTGGTCGAGCGGAGCCGAGGACGCGACCAGCACGGCGCATGAGCTTCCGCTGCGCCGCCCGGCGCGTCCGGCGCGCTGCCACGTGGAGGCGATCGTGCCGGCGTACCCGGCCATGATCGTGGCGTCCAGCGAGCCGACGTCAATTCCAAGCTCCAGCGCGTTAGTGGAGACGACGCCGCGAATGCGGCCCTCGCGCAGTCCGTGCTCGATTTCGCGCCGCTCACCGGGAAGGTAGCCGCCGCGATAGCCGCGAATGACGGGCCGCTGCCCCGGTTGCGCGGGATTGGCCCGCTGCAGGTACGTGAGCAGCACTTCGGTATACAGGCGGGAGTTGGCGAATACGATGGTCTGGAGGTTTCGCTTCAGAAATTCCTGAGCGGCGCGCGATGTCTCATTGATATAGCTGCGCCGGATTCCCAGAAAACGGTTCACGACCGGCGGATTGTAGAAGACAAAGAATTTCTCTCCGGCCGGGGCGCCGTTTTCGTCGATCACCTGGAAATCGGTTTCCGCGAGGCGCGATGCGAGCTCGCCCGGATTGGCGATCGTTGCTGAGGAGCAGATGAATTGCGGGTCAGAACCGTAAAAGCGGGCGATGCGCCGCAGACGCCGCAGCACATTGGCCAGGTGGCTGCCGAATACGCCGCGATAGGTGTGCAGCTCGTCCAGCACGATATAGCGTAAATTCTCAAACAGGCGCTGCCAGCGCGTGTGGTGCGGCAGGATTCCCGTGTGCAGCATGTCCGGATTGGAAAGAACGATGTGGCCGCGTTCGCGGATGGCTTTGCGTGCGTCGGCGGGCGTGTCGCCGTCATAGGTGAACACACCGAAGCGGCTATCGAGGCGCGCGGACAAGTCGTGCAACTCGGCGAGCTGATCCTGTGCGAGTGCTTTCGTTGGGAACAAGTACAGCGCGCGCGCGTCCGGGTTTTCAAGGATCGTGTTCAGTACCGGCAGGTTGTAGCAAAGGGTTTTTCCGCTGGCGGTTGGTGTAACCACCACGACGTTGCGGCCTTCCTTGACCGCTTCCGCGGCCAGCGCCTGATGGCTGTACAACTGCGTTACGCCTTTTTCCTCATAGGCCGCGCCAATTCCTCGCGCACCCAGGCCGGCATCGGCGCGAAGATGGCATGGCGAGCCGGGATGTGATGAACGGCGGTAATGATTTCGCCGTGCTGGTCGCGCTCCGTAAATTGCTGCACGATTTCCCGGACACGAGCGAGCGTCAGTGCCTCGTTCGTAGGCCGCACCGCTAGAGATTGAGCCACGCCACTCTCCTTTTTACTTTTCCAGCGCTTCGCCTTTTGTTCGCTAACGTAGCATGCCGTCGCGGACCGCGCAATCCCATTTGTCAGTCGACGCGCCTTACTGGCCTCGTGAGTGTTGGCCGCTCCGCGACGGCCAGTCAGAAGTCGCCTGGCTACTGTCCCTGGGGCCACGTGGACCTGTCTCGAAACATCGCAATTTCCCCTGTACTCGATTTGTCCGGTCGACCAGTCGAGTCCCCAATGCTCCGTCCACTAATCTGCGCGTGCTCGGGGGAGCAGCAATGAAGAAACGAAAAAATATCGGCAAGCTCGGAAACATGATTCAAGCAATTGCAGCGATGGCGGTTTTGTTGGCCTGTGCCACCGCGGCACACGCGAACGTAAGGGTATCGCCGACGTCGGTCAGCTTCGGCACCCAGGTCGTTGGTTCGACCAGTGCGGCGCACACGGTGACGATCACCAATGAGAACCGGCGCAGCCTCACGATTTCCAGTGCTTCCGATTCCAGCGCGCAGTTCTCTTTTTCTGGCCTGACTTTTCCCGTCACGTTGAAACCAGGGCAGAGCGTGACGGGCTCGGTTACGTTTAAGCCGCTGTCCGCGCAGGCCTACACGGGAACGCTGAAATTCGTGCGCGCGAACGCGATGGCTATTTCGATTGCGTTGAGCGGAACGGGCAGTACGTCTTCTTCGAGCGGAGCAGTTGCGCCGACAATTTCAGCGCAGCCGGCAAGCGCGAAGATCACCGCGGGGCAAGCGGCAACCTTTCATGTGGCAGCCACCGGAACCGCGCCCATGTCGTATCAATGGATGAAGAACGGCGCGGCGCTCAGTGCCGCGACTTCTTCTTCGTACACGACGCCGGCGGAAACAACTGCCGATAACAACGCGCAATTCACGGTTTCGGTAAGCAACGCGGCGGGCGCGGCGACCAGCAGCCCGGCCGTACTCACGGTGACCACCGCTTCCGTGGCTCCCGCGATCACCACGCAGCCCGCCAGTCAGACGATTCTCTCAGGGAAGACGGCCACGTTCAGCGTGGCAGTGACCGGCACGGCACCTCTCACCTACCAATGGAGCAAGAGCGGGGTTGCAATTGGTGGCGCTACTTCCGCTTCCTATACGACTCCGGCGGAAATTGCCGGAGCGCAGTTCAACGTTACCGTGTCTAATAGCGCCGGAACAGCGACGAGCAATGTGGCCACACTTACAGTGAGCGCAGCGACCCTTCTCTTGAATTCCAGCGCTTCGTCCGTAAGCTTCGGCAATGTGACTATTCCCAACAGCGGCACGCAGAGCGTCACACTTACGAATGCCGGAAATTCCAGCGTTACGATTTCCAATGTCACGGTTTCCGGAGCGGGCTTCAATGCCACCGGAGCATCCGGTGTGATCCTGCAACCGGGACAAGCGACCACCCTGACGGCAACCTTTAATCCGGCCACGGCGGGAGCCGTCACGGGAAAAGTTTCCGTTGCCAGCAATGCTACGAATTCGCCGGACTCCATCTCGCTTTCGGGCACGGGAGTCGCGGCGGTCACGCATTCGGTGGCGCTATCCTGGTCGCCGAGCACGTCCACGGTGACGGGCTACAACACGTACTCCTCGCAGACATCCGGTGGGCCATACACGAAATTAACCAGCACCCCGGTCGCCGGAACTTCCTACACCGATGGCAGTGTGCAGGCCGGGCAGACCTACTACTTCGTTGTGACTTCGGTGGATTCCAGCAGTGTGGAGAGTGCGTATTCGGTCGAAGTCAGCGCGCTGGTACCGTAATTCTCAGAGCAGAGCGAGATGAGGAGCCACGATTCCCCTCGCGGCTCCTCGTCGCGTTTTTCCGCCACGCCTTTCCTGTTGCCGCATCCCGTTTCGGATTCGCTTATCCATCGCTGGCCCCCTTCTAATTCTTGAACGCTAAAGCGTGGCGAGTTACGTTGAGCACCTCGGACGTTTGCCACTCGTTGCCCGGCCACATCTCCGCCACTGTCCCGTCGCGCGCGAGCAAGATGGTGTTCATACTGTGCGAAATCTGGCCGTCCTCTTGGGAATATTCCAAGCCAAACTCGGCGAGTAGCTTTTGCAGGCCTGCAGGACTGGTGGAAACGAAATCCCAATGTTGAAATCCGGCAGGGTCATGATCCACATACCGCAATCCGTATTCCCGCAGTACTGCCGGCTTATCATAATTGGGTTCGAGGCTGACGCTAATCAGGTGGGTATCCTTGAATTCCCCGGGATTCTTTGCCAATTCCTTCTGAATCGTGGAGAACTGCCTGCTTAGCAGCGGGCAAAAGTCGGGGAAAAGGGCACCGGGTATAAATGAAGGTCAGAAGAACGGCCGCCCCTTTGAACTGGCTGAAGTGGATCACCTTCCCATCCTGATTGACCATCGGGACGTCCGAAACTTTTTCCCCAATCATCAGGACTTGCGAAGACCCGCCGGCCTGCTCCTTGGGGGCGCGCTCTTGCCTGTCACCACAACATGGTCAATCCAAAATTGATTCCCAGTACCCACAACGATGCGCGCGCGGATGATGTCTGCCGGCTGAGCTTTCTTGAATCCGTCGGGGTCCTTCACCGTATAGGGCATGGCCATGGGCGGCATGAATCCGGGAATATCATCACTATCGACGATCAGTTGCTGGGTTACCGGTTGCTTGCTGATGACGCGTCCGGTCAAGACGTAGGATTTTAGCGAGCCCTGACAATTGGACAACGCAAGGGAAGCACAAACGACCAGGACGAATCCAAACAAACTGAATCTTGGGGGTTTTATCTTCGTCATAGGTTCAATCTCCTTCTTTCAAACATTCTCGCGGCAGCCGGCGGGTCTTGAACTGCCTGCTGGTCAAGGATCCGTGTCGCGTCCTGATCCGGCATTTTAGAGGGCCTCAATAATGAAATCGGTAGCGCACTTCGACAAAAAGCTCGCGCGGATCATTGAAGTGGAAGCCTCCGAAGGTCAGGCTATCGTCGAGCATTACCCGGCGATTTCCCACGTTCAAAGCGCTTGCGGAGACTGTAAGGTTCTCGCCAATGGTTTTGCTCAGGGACAAATCAATCGTGGTATGGGCTGGCAAGTAATCCAGTGCGGAGCAGCAGGGCGCGAGTCCCAACACGGCGGGACCATTGCCGTTGCTGAAGCCCGATCCGTAGTACACATTGCCGGAGATCGACATTCGCCACGGAAGCGTGGATTGCACCCCTAAATTGAGAGTATTCCTTTGATCATGATCCAGCTGGCTGTAGTCGGGCGAGGGAACATTATCCGTCGGTATCAGCCCGCCGGTGATATTTCCACGCGATTCGCCAATCTGATTGGAATAGGCGAGGTGCAGTTTCGCCCTATTCAAGAGCAGTGGAGATTGCAGTGTCAATTCCCAACCGCGGATCATCGCCTCGGTCAGTGTTACCGGTATGAAGACGTTCGATTCGCCCAGGTTATTGTGATCAAAAAAATTATTGGCGCGGGTACGGAAATTGTCAGCATCCAGGCTCCAGCCCTTGTAGGGGATGGTCAGGCCGAACTGGTACTCTTCATCGCGCTCGCCGCTTAGAGATCCAAAACTGAAACCTTGTCCGCTGGCCGCGTTTACCAGCGCCGGTCCCGAGAATGTGAGCAACGGCGGCGCCTGGTAGAAATGGCCGTAAAAGCCGTGAAGTATCCAGTTGATCTTGGGAACTTGCACAGAGATTCCCACGCGTGGGCTGGTGGCATTTTCGCTGATGCCGCCGGAGAAGAATGACTGCCGCAAACCTCCGCTAAGTGTCAGCCAGGAGGTGGCCTTGAATTTATCTTCCAGCCAAAATTCCTGCAGATTTCCGCCGATAGTTTCGCGATCCGGCAGCAAATTGGGGGCGCTGCCATCGGTGTAAGTGATGGCAAAAAGCTGGCTGTCATGCTGGTAGAAGCCGTAGTAACCGGCGGTAACGCTGTTGCGCGCGACGGTCACGGCGAATGTGATTTGAGCGCCAGCGTAAATGGAACTGCGGTTGTCGGTGGTGTCGGTGGGGAAGTCATTCGGATTGCCGGCGTAATCCGCGCGGTTGTAGTGAAAGAAGGGAGAGACCGTCAGCAGGGCGTTAGGACTGATAGTGCGAACCCAGGAGAAGTTGAGAAACGTGTCCGCTTCATGCTGGCCATCCCCTTGATAGATGCCTCCCTGGGGAACTCCGTCGCTACCAACGCACGTGGCGGGAGGGAAGCACGGAGTGATCGCGATCGCTCCCGGAACGCCCGGAATTTCGGTGATCAGGCCCGGTGAAACGGGGATCTGGTAATAATCTCTGCGGGAAGAGAAGACCATGCGAAATTGATCTTTGGGGTCAAGGTTGTAGATCAGCGAACCAAAACCGCCAATACCATTCTCCGCGTCGTGCAGTACCGCGGGCGTCGGCGGCTGCAGCCCGAGGTTGCTGCGATTTCCGCTGAAGCTGCCGTAGTAGGCAAAACGCTCGGTGTGCCCGCCGCAACTGATCTGGTCGTTGGTTTGATAGAAATTTCCAAAACTGGCGACCAGATCGCATTCCTTGTCGCGTTCAAAGCCGGTTCGCGGGACCACATTAAATACGCCGTAGGTCCGATCTCCGTAGTCGGCGTCGTAGCTGCCTCGTTGCACTTCCATGTAATCGATGTCTTTGGGATCGAACTGCGGTCCCACATTGCTGGCGATATTTGTATTTGGAACCGGGACTCCGTCGATCAGCCAGCTCACCTGGTGTCCGCCGCGAATGTGAAGCTGATCGTGGGTAATGTAGGCTCCCGGAACATATTCCGTGATCATGGACAGGCTGTTGGTGCGGTCGGCGCCTGGAGTATTCTGAATCGTCTGGCGGCTCAAGAGCGTTGTGGGCGTCGCCGATTCAACCGACGCGCTGATGGGTTCTCCGGTGACCACTGTATTTTCGGCAACGCTGGCCAGTTCCAAGGCGAAGTGCAGCACCGGGCTCGATCCAGACATCACCACGACGTTCTGCGCCGCCGACCGAAAATTAGCGAGCGAGACGGCAATGGTATATTCGCCAAGCGGCACGGCGCTGAATTCAAATTCGCCGCTATCGTTGCTTTTCTGGTGCTGCGCCCAATCCGAATGTTGCGCCTTCAATTCCACGTCGGCACCAGGGATGGGACGGTGCTGGGGGTCGTGGACAACGCCATGTACTGTGCCAAAAATTTCCGCGCGTGCAGCCCTGGGAAAAAATCCAACACCCACGGCGAAGGCCAAAGCGATTCCAAGGCAAGCCAAACACTGCTTCAGATTCATGATCACCCTCATGGGAACCAAATGCTGAAGGACACCGCGCCTGAGCGGCGGGTAGGACAGTGGAAGTCCCTGTTTCTCGGTGCGTCGGTCAGTTAAACAGTGAGGGTTCGAGGAGGGGGAATGAGAGGAACGCCGGTAAGGTGCCGAAAAAAGAGAGATACCGATCCTGAAACTGCGCCTGCCACGGATGGACTGCACAGACTAACGGGCGTGACCAGAACGTAAGTCACCATTCCGACAGCCACCGGTTGTGATGCGTCGCAGGCGCGAACGGTATTGACTGCTCGTCCCGGGCTGCTCATCGCTCCGCAATCGCTCTCCGTGTTTTTCTGATTGCCGGTTTGGCGATGACGCAACGGGCAGTAAGAGGTGTTGCAGCACGCCGGCACATCGGGAGCAGATAGAGTATCTGCTACTGCGGAAACGCCCGGCAGCAGTAGCGCCAGGAGCGCGGAGATTGCACCGAGTCTGCGAAGCGTACCAAGCAAGTTGTGGCGGCCCTTTCCCGTCAAGCCTACTCCCGGGAGCATAACGCGTTACGACGTGCGCTGACAAGGATTGAGCGAAACACACTTCTCACTCTTCGCCGCAGTTTCAAGTGGGTTAGCGAACTGCCAGGCTACTTGACAGTGCGCCCGTCCGCCGCCAATATTCTGTGCATGGCACATTCCTTTTTGATTTTTGATTTCGGCGGTGATGAAGAAGCCGCCCAGCAAGCGCGTCACCGAATCGACGGCTGGAAGCAGGGATTCCGCCTCGACAAAAAGATCCAGGTTAAGTTTGAGCGCAAAGAGCCGGATGGATCGGCCCCTGGGGAGTCGGCTTCTAAGGAGAAGATGCCGAAATCCGCCAAGCGGGGCAAGGTCAAAGCGGGCGCGAAGGCGAAATCCGGGAACGATGCGGAAAAGGAGCCCGATTCGTCAACAGCCGGCGCCGCGCACATTCGGTTGATCGTCCGTCTGGATTTCTCCGAGCATGAAAAGCTCTCCCACCAGCGCTGGGTCGAGCGCATCCCGACCGAAGAGCCATTCAAAACAGCCAGCCCGCAAATCCTCCGCGGGGGTGACCCCGAGTTCCAAGCCACATCGGTTCTATTTGATTCTTTGGATTGAGAACTTCTTAGTGAGGAATGAGACGCGGATTTCTCGCTGCGGACGTTAGCTGCGGGACGCCTGCATGTTCTCCAGTGACGCAAACACGCAAGACAGGAATTCTTCCTTGCGAACGCGCTCGCCGCGGCTGATGGCCGCACCTAAGCCCAACCCGGCCACCACGGCGATGAGGGACCACATGCCAAAGACTTTCAGGATGAGAATTGCCATCTTCGTCTCCCCAGGTGCTTTCTAACCTGTATTCGTATGGCACAATAGCAGCCAAATCCGCAATCTGGCAACTTTTCGTTAAGCTCAACAAATAACACGGAATACGAACTCGTGACAGATACCGCTGCAGCCATCGTTCAAGCAACACCCGGTAAACTCTATACGAGTCAGGATTTGTTTACATCCTTCATGCGTACTATAACTTACAGTACTGCGTGCTGGCAACATCCTCGTTGAAATTGTCGTCTCCGCCGCTTCCCACTTCGTGCGTCGAGTTTTAGCTTGCCCGTCCGTACGGCGAAACCGGCCGTCCCAATTCTGTCCTTCTGACCAGCGTGCTATTTGTGAGTTTGCCGATAGGCTTTTGTGTGGACCTGACTCTGTCTCGTCCGGCTCCTAAGCAGGGAGAGAAGGAACCAGGCAAGAGGGCAGCTGGTCGGAGGACTCGTCATGGGTGTGGTGGGTAGTCGGTCTGTCTTCATTTTCGGTTTGAGTCTTGTGCTGACGGCATCCACCTATGCTCAGACGTGGCGGCAATTCGGGCCTCCCGGTGGAGACGTCCAGTCTCTCGCCGCTGTTCCTGGCAACGCGCGCTCAATTTTCCTGGGCACTTCCGACGGACATGTCTTCGGCTCGCGCGACGGCGGAGAACATTGGAACCTCTTGGGAAGAATTGGCGAGCATCACGACGACGTCATTATGTCCATGACTGTGGACGCCCGCGCGGCTGACACCCTCTACGCTACAAGCTGGACTTTAAGCTCCATGGAGGCGGCGTTTATCGCAGCAACGATGCCGGACAAACTTGGCAACTGATTGGCCTTGAAGGTCTTGTCGTGCGCGCAATCACTCAGGCACCAAGCAATCCGGACATTCTCGTTGCTGGGGCTACGGATGGAGTTTTTCGCTCCGAGGACTCTGGAAAGCACTGGGCGCGCATCTCCCCGGAAAAGCACGAAGACCTGCGCAATTTCGATTCGATTGCCATAGATCCCCATGATGCCAACACCATCTATGCCGGCACCTATCACCTGCCCTGGAAGACCATAGATGGCGGCAAGAATTGGACCCCGGTTCACCAGGGGATGGTGGACGACTCGGATGTGATGAGCATCACCATCGATCAGAACGATCCGTCGCACATTTTCGCCAGCGCCTGCTCCGGCATTTACCACAGCGCCGATGCGGCAGCGAACTGGACCAAGTTCAAAGGCATTCCCAAAGACTCGCGGCGAACGGTGCACATTCTGCAGGATCCCAAGCGCTCGGCGACCGTGTACGCGGCGACCACCGAAGGCCTCTGGAAGACATCGGACGACGGCGCGAACTGGCGCCTGATTACTCCGGTTTCCTGGAGCGTACTCTCGATGATCATCGATCCGGCGAACTCCGACCGGCTGATTCTGGGCACGGAACGCCTCGGCGTGCAGGTGAGCGAAGATGGCGGCCAAACGTACCGGGCGTTGAATCAGGGCTTTTCGCATCGGCGCATTGTGGACGCGGCGGTCGATCCGCAGCATCCCGAACGGGCGTTGGTGGTACTGACCAGCAATTTTGAGCCGCTGCTCGAAACGAATGACTCCGGACATACCTGGACTCCGCTGGCCACTGGGCTCAAGTCTGGCCCGCCACGCCACATCTTTGCATCGCCCGACGGCTGGATGGCTGGTCCCGGGCCTGGCGGTTTGCTGCGCTACGATTCTGCCCGCAGTTCCTGGATGCCGGTCCATGAGGTGATTGAGAAGTCCGGTCCAGCGGCGGCGCGTCCGGCGGCTTCCTTGAAGAAAGTGTCGGCGCAGGGTACTAAAACACCGGCTGCGAAATTGGCCCTAAGTTCTGCCGGCGCGGCAGCCACAAAATCAATCATCCCTTTTCATGCCCGGGTCAATGACATGGCCTTTGGACATGACGCCTGGTACGCCGCCACGGAAGATGGTCTGTTTGTTTCGCGCGACCGCGGCTTCAATTGGACCGCCGTTCCTCTCGCTCCGATGGGACAGCCTTCCATAGGTGTTTCGGTTCTACGCACAGCCTCCATTCGCGCTGTGCGCACCAGCAATGGCGACTCCTACGTCTGGGCATTGTCCTCGCGCCAACTGGAAGTGTCGGACGACGGTGGGAAGAGCTGGGTGACCCGCGCATTGCCGTTTGAGCCGCGAGGATCGCTGCATCTCCATCCTTCGGATGAAAACACGGTAGTGCTGGCGAGCGATCACGGCGTATTTGTTTCCCGGGATGCTGGAGGATCCTGGCAACAGGCCAACCTTTCCGAACTATCGATTGAGGATCTGGCTCCGGTCCGGAACGCGGTGGTTGTTGCGGCTGCCAATGGCGCGCTTTTCGTTTCTCGGGACGGCGCGAAGACCTGGCGGCGCATGGACGGCCCCAATGCCGAGGGTTCGCTGTCCGCTCTGCGCTCGCGCGCGGCGGGAAACCAGCTAATCGCGGCGTCATCGACCGAGGGTTTGTTTGTGCTTGAGATGGACTCATCCTCGGCCGCATCCGCCGATCCGGTGCTGGCTTTGCCGTCATCGCGGCACTAGCTCCCGGAAGAGTCCGATTCGACGCTGCGCGTGGCCGTAAGAAGAGCCCGCAGCGAATTTCTAGAGATTGCCTGCGCACCTTCGCTGCCGCGATGATGTGCGCTCGCAATATGTCGGCGCTCATCCCCCCCGGTTGCGCCGCCATTACCGCGGCAGAGCGTTCCGATCCCAGCACCACACCCTGGGACGGAGCGCTCGCCGCGTTTTGTTTCAGGTTGCAGATATACAAATACGATTCCCACGGATGGACACAGATAGAAAGATCCGTGCTTCCCAACGTTATTCCGGCGACGCTGAGCTATTCTCTTGGCTACTTTCGAAACAAATTTCTGCGCGGTTTATTCGCTTGCGGCTCCCATTCGGATATAATGAGGTGTACTTCCGAAACTGGCTGACCTGGCTCAGCTCAAGGTGATTCGGATGCATGTACAGGCGCGCCCCAAGACGGCGAAATTTGACTCCAGTCAGTATCGAGGCCTGTCCCGGGGGGATCTTCTTCGTATCTACCGCACCATGTATCTTTCCCGGCGCATCGATGACCGCGAAATCCAGCTAAAACGCCAGAACAAGACCTATTTCCAGATCAGCGGTGCGGGGCATGAGGGAGTCTTGGCTGCGGCCGGACTGGTGCTTCGACCCGGCCATGACTGGGTCTATCCCTACTATCGCGACCGCGCATTGTGCCTGGCGCTGGGCGTCACGTCGCTGGAAATGTTCCTGGCAGGAGTGGGAGCGAAGGACGATCCCCATTCGGGCGGGAGACAGATGCCGTCGCACTGGGGCATTCCTCGTTTAAATATTCTTCCACGTTCATCGTCCACGGGAATGCAATACACACAGGCCGTCGGGTTGGCGGAGGCTTCTCTCTATTTCCAAAAATTTCCGGGCGCGTTGACGGCGGCGCAGCAGGCGCCGCTAGGCGACCATGTCCGTCATTACGACGACGAAATTGTGTACGTTTCCGGTGGCGATGGCTCTACGAGTGAAGGGGAATTTTTCGAGGGACTGAACTCCGCGTGCCTGCGCAAGCTTCCGCTGCTGTTCTTGATTGAAGACAATGGTTGGGCCATTTCCGTTCCCATCGAGTTTCAGACCCCGGGCGGAAATATCGCAAAACTGGTGTCGCAATTATCCTGCGCTTCACGTGGCGGAGTGCGATGGCAGCGACCCGCTGGCCAGCTACGAAGTGCTGCAGCGCGCCGCGGAATATTGCCGCGCGCGAAAAGGGCCTGCGCTGGTGCACGCCCAGGTGACCCGCCCCTATTCCCATTCGCTTTCCGACGACGAAAAACTTTACAAGACGGCCGCGCTCCGGGAAGACGAGGCGCATCGCGATCCCATTCCCCAATTTGGATTGTTCTTAGTGCGCAAGGGCATCGTTGACGAAAAAGAATTGGAGAACATCGAAGCGGAGGTCGATGCGGAGATTCGCGAAGCGTCGGACCAGGCGCTGTCCGCGGAATTGCCGACGAAGGAATCCATTCTTGTAAATCAGTATTCTCCGGTTGTCGATCCTACTTCTTCGCGCTTTGAGTCCACTCCTCATTTTTCAGGCGAACCGCGAACCATGGTGGAAATGATTGCGGCCACGCTGGCCGATGAGATGGAGCGCGATGAACGGATCGTGGTCTTCGGCGAGGACGTGGCCGATTGCAGCAATGAAGATGATCTGGAGAGCGTGAAAGGGAAGGGCGGCGTATTCAAAGCCACTTTCGGCCTGCAGCGCCAATTTGGATACGATCGCGTTTTCAATACGCCGATCGCCGAGGCCAGCATTGTCGGGAAGCGCGATGGGAATGGCGGCTCGCGGGTTAAAGCCCGTCGCGGAGATTCAGTTTTTTGATTACATCTGGCCGGCGATGATGCAGTTGCGCAACGAATTGTCTCTGGTTCGCTGGCGTTCGAATGGCGCGTTCAAATCGCCCGCGGTGATTCGCGTGGCCATCGGCGGCTACCTGACCGGCGGAGCGATTTATCACAGCCAGAGCGGGGAAGTGATGTTTACCCACACTCCGGGAATTCGCGTGGTGATGCCTTCGACGGCGCTGGATTTGTGCGGCTTGTTGCGCACCGCAATTCGCTGCGATGATCCCGTACTGTTCCTCGAACACAAGCACCTGTACCGCCAGCCTTACAATCGATCTCGCCTATCCCGGCCCGGATTACACCGTTCCGTTCGGAAGCGCGTGCGTTGCCAGGGAAGGCTGCGACATCAGCATCATCACCTATGGCGCCTTCGTTCATCGCGCCGAAGTGGCCGCGGCGCAACTGGAGCGCGAAGGCGTGTCGGTGGAGATCATCGATCTTCGTTCGCTGGCGCCCTATGATTGGGAGGCCATCGCGGCGACAGTCGCGGAAAACGAATCGCGTGATTGTGGCGTACGAGGATATGCTCTCATGGGGTTACGGAGCAGAGATCGCCGCGCGCATTGCCGATGAACTTTTTGACGAATTGGATGCGCCGGTGCGTCGCGTCGCGGCCATGGACACTTTCTGCGCCTACCAGCCGAACCTCGAAGACGAAATCCTCCCCCAGACCAGCGATCTCCTGGCTGCCGTACGCGGGCTGATTGCCTACTGAGAGCTGGATCCCTAAAGGTTTTGAATTGGGCGTCTTGTCCTTCGCGGCGTTGGCGAAAGATGGGAGGCTTCAATTTCACTGCACATGGACACTTCGTTCTCGAGGGAGTTCCCGTTGCAAAGCGAATCTGCGGCTGTTAGTTTTCTTGAGGCCTGAAATGGAGAATAGCGATTTTAACCTGTGAAACCTGCGGAGCCGATGTCCCCGATGGCGCCAGCGTCTGTGGCCGGTGCCAGACGCCTCTGAGCGTCGCACAAATTGGGCCAGTTTACGTACCGCAAAGCGCCGAGCCTCCCGCCGCAGCCCCCGCGATTCAAACCCTCTCGGCGTTGCCGCCGCGGCCGGCTTTTGCGGGCTTCTGGCTGCGCGCGATTGCCTACTTCATTGATACCGTCCTGATTTCTCTAGTGGGAGGAGTGATCGCGTCGTTTTATCCGACAGCGTTCCTGAAATTTCCCGACGCTGCGTCCACTTCGCTGGCGTCACTGCCGCAACTCACTCCGGTTGCTTTTGTGATCACCATCGCCGCGACGTGGCTGTATTACACCATGTTCGAGGCATCGGCTTGGCAGGCCACGCCCGGGAAACGCGTCTTGAAACTTTATGTCACTGACCTTGGCGGCCAGCGTCCCTCGTTTGCGCGGGTCGCTGCGCGCAATCTTGCGAAAATTATTTCCAGCCTTACGTTTTTGGTGGGCTATCTGATCGCCGGATTCACGGAAAGAAAGCAGGCGCTGCACGATATTCTGGCGAACTGCCTGGTGCTGCGGAGGCCATGAAGTTATGAGTAGCACAGACTGAAGTCTGTGCTACTTAAGACCTACCCTTCGTTTTCTGCCTGCCAGATTGGAATTTTCTGTCCCTTACCCTTCGCTATCGCCATTTCGTAGACGCGGACTGCGGCGGCTAGATCCCACGTAGCGATTCCATTCGATTTGAACAGCGTGACTTGATCCGTTCCGGTTCTACCCGGCGCTTTGCCCGCGACGATTTGCCCTAACTCCTGAACTGCATTCCACTTTGACTGGTCTTCTCCGAACGCCTGGATCAGGTCGCCTGCCTCCATTTTGGATTGTTCGACGGAGTCCACCACAATTTTGTCCGCGCGGGCGACCGCCGCGGCGTCCAGCTCGCGCTTTTGCGCCCAGTTCGCTCCCATGGCATTGATATGCATTCCGGGCGTTATCCATGCGCCATCCAGCACAACTTTCGTTGCGGAAGTCGCGGTAATGATGAGGTCCGCGCCTTTCACCGCTTCCTGCCCGGAGGTCGCGGCTTCCACGGTGACGCCGATCCGCTCGCTCATCTCGCGGCAAAAGTTTTCGCGGCGCTCGGGATCGCGGCCGAAAGCGCGAACGCGTTCCAGCCGCCTGACGGCGGCGACGGCTTCGAGTTGCGTGCGCGCCTGGTAACCGGTTCCAATGATGCACACGGCTCGTGCATTGGCATCGGCGAGATATTTTGTGGCCACGCCGGTAGCCGCGCCGGTGCGCAGCTGGCCGAGCGCGTCAGCCTCGATCAGCGCCGCCATTTCGCCGGTTGCGGAACGAAACAGAGGCACCACGAATCGCGCGACCCTGCGCACCACGGTATAAAGCTTCATGCCAATGTATCCGCGAACCGGATCGCCGGCCGCCATGTAATTCAGGAGCGCGTTATCCGGAAGCTTGATTCTCTGGCGTGGATGAAAAACGAGCTCGCCCTTGCCTTGCTCTCGCAACGATTCTTCCACGACTTCAATGGTGATCGGCATGGTCAGAAGCGAGCGAACGTCGGCTTCCGTAAGCAGCAAAGTCATAGCGGCTCCTTTTTTCCAGATGCGTGCGAAACCGGAATATTTTTGGCACGGATGGGTCAAACACCAGGAGTTCGGCATGCGGTGTGACGACGATCTGGGGCGCGGCAATCTTGCCGATGTTGGTACCGAGGTCGGCGTCAAGTTTGTGCTGGCCGTCGGTCGTCCAGACTCGTATCACAGAAGACGTAGCGGCCATCGTAAATACAAAGTCGCCCGCCACCGCCAGTCCGGTGAGGGGATTGTATTCCGCCGAAGGAGTGCTGGCCGCAGCCCATGCTGCTGCTGAAACGCCGTCGGAAGAAAACTTCTCAACCCGGCCGGTATTCGAGTACGCGACGAATACAGAATTATCCGGTTGCGCGGAAATCCACGAAGGGCGCTCCTCCCGCGATAGCGGCTTTTCCGGGGCCGGCCAGGACTTTACGAGATGCCCATGATTGTTGATCTTCAGGACTCGCGAATTCGTCGAATCCGGCACATAGAGTGTGCCCTCTTCGTCAGAGCTGATGCTTAGTACACCTGAGAAGCGCCGCTGCGGGGTGGTCCTCCAGGATTGAAAAAATGTTCCATCAGGGAAAAAAACGTAAATCGCGCCTAGCGGAGCGTCCGCGACGTAAATCGCGCCACCGGCATCCACCGCGATTCCGGAGGCGCGTCGCACGCGCGGGTCCTCGAACGAAAGCAACGGGGTTCCGTTCGGTTCAAATTTGTGAACGAAGCCGGCTGCGGGGTCAGCGAAGAACAGATCCCCTAGCGCGTCGACCGCGAAGGAAATGGGGGCGTCGAGCTTTCCCGGTCCCTCGCCTTTGTCTCCCCAGGCGCCGAGAAATTCAAACGGTGGAGGCGGCTGAGGTTTGGGTTTCGATGGCGGATCCGCGTGACTTCCGCAAGCGAGAAGGAAAAGAACGGCGAGCAAAGCGGTTTTTGAGAATTTCCATCGCATTGGATCGGATTTTTTATTCGCCATGCGGCGAATTTGCATTCGGAGATCGCATCAGCTCTGCATATCGCGAAAACATCGGATCAGTTTCGAGTGTGCGCCGCGTGCGCCGCTGCCTCTTTCACTCGCCGCACGGCAGTTTGAACCATCACGTACGTTCTTTCCATGCTGCTGTCGTCCAGATCGGAAAATCGAAACTCCGGCCCTTTTGCTCCGGTCGATACGAGGATGGGCAGTCGTCCGCAGAGATCGCTTTCGACGTAAGCAGTTTCGTAACGCTTGCGCGCCGTGCCCCAGGTGTACACGCGCAGCATGGTGAAATCGCATACCTGGCCCTCTCCGCCGCGCGATCCAGCGACCAGGTATTGCGGCGCTTTGCCGCCGCTGCCGTCCGCCACACGATTCAATTCAAACCAGGCCACAACGTGTAAATCCGCGGAACTGGCGAGATCTTTCACCGGACCCGGCAAATCGAGTTCCACGAATCTGGCCAGCACCCACCCGGCAACGAGCCCACCCGGAGCGGCGGCAGGCGATCCTGCTTGCGGCAGAACCGGCCCGCTGCTCACCACATCGCCCGTGGAGCGCTTCACTGCCGCGTTGTCCGGCGACGGTGTGACGCCATCGCTGCTTGCCGGTGAATCGATCGCTCGCATCACCAGCAACCAGTCCTCCTGCTTCGCTTTCTGCGGTTCTTCCGCGGCTGCGGTGGATTTTTCTTCCGGGGAGTTATCCTCAGAGCCGGGAGAAATGTCCGCGACGGCGCGTTTTAAAATCAATAAGCGTGTTCCGCGCGCAAATTGAAAGACGCGCTGGGCATTGCGGCCGGGCTCGATGCGCACGTTGCTCAGCGTTTTGGTGCGGCCGATGGCCTGCACCGGAAGAGTGCGAGCGCGGTCCAGTAATGTGGCGCTCTTGCCCCACAGATCGGAGTCCATCATCTGGCGCGAATCGCGCATCCAGCCAATCTTCCCTGAGGAAGTGCGCACTTGCGTGGCGGGGCCCTCGACACGCACCACTTCCAGGCGGTCGCCATAATGCACTTCGGCCACGGATTCGCGAACCTGCGCGAGCGTATTCCACAGGATAACGTCGCGATCGGCGACGTAGCCGACCGAAATGGCCTTCGGCGGGCCGGAATGAAATTTCCAGTAGAGCAGCGCGCCCAGAATCACGATGACGGGAATGAATCCCACGCTGCGCACGATACGCCAGAACATTTGTTATTGATCTCCGAACGTGATCCCAACGGCACGCGCGGTGCGAACCATGCTTCCCTTTGGATCGACCAAACGCACTTCGCCGACTGCTTCGTCAAGCGGGACCGATTCAATTTCGCCCGCACGCAAACAAACCATGCGTCCGAATTCGCCGCGGGCAACCAGTTCCACGGCCTCGACTCCGAACCGCGTGGCCAGAATGCGATCGAACGGGCTGGGCGAACCGCCGCGCTGAATGTGTCCCAGCACGGTAACGCGAACATCCTTCTTCAGCATGGTGTGGATGGCATCTCCAATAATAATCCCAAGCTGGCCGGGTCGAGGCGCGGGACTTCTTTTTTCGACAAACTCTCGAGGAGGTAGGGTCACGCCCTCTGCCACGACGACGAGTGAGAATTTTTTGCCGGTGGCGGCGCGTTCCCGCAGCCTTTCGCAGACCGTCTCATAGGTGAATGGAATTTCGGGAATCAGGATGACGTCGGCGCCGCCCGCGATTCCGGAGTGTAGCGCGATCCATCCGGCGTCGCGGCCCATCACTTCGATGACCATCACGCGGCCATGCGATTCTGCCGTGGTGTGCAGGCGATCAATCGCGTCGGTGGCAACGTGCAGCGCGGTGTCGAATCCGAACGTCACTTCGGTGGCGGAGAGGTCATTGTCGATGGTCTTGGGCACGCCGACGACAGGCAGGCCCAGCCTTCCCAAGTCGCGCGCAATGGTGAGCGTGCCGTCGCCGCCAATGGCGATGATGGCATCAATGCCCAGCTTGCGGGCATTTTCGCAGCACCTTAGCGAATAATCGTGTTCGACTTGCTGGCCGTCTTCGTCCACCTTGTAGTGAAACGGGTTGCCGCGATTGGTAGTCCCGAGGATGGTGCCGCCGCGCGGCAAGATGCCGGCAATCGATTCGACGGTGAGCGGCATGGTGCGTTCCGTCCAAATCAGTCCATCAAACCCGTCATTGATGCCGATCACTCGCCAGCCGTGTCCCAGAATCGCTGCTCTGACCGCGCCGCGAATCACAGCGTTTAATCCAGGACAGTCTCCTCCGCCATTGGCGACTCCGATGGTCTGTATGGTTTGATCCATAGGTCCTCTGCGAGCGGCAGGCTACAGGGCCTGAAACGCAAGACGATATTCTACACTATTCGCGAATTGGGTCTCCGAGGTTGAAACGTACTCGCCAAGAGTTTGGAATTGGCAGGAAATGTGTCCGGCGTTGGCAAAGGCGGGAATGTGCCGGAGTAGCGCCTATCACGCGGTTGTCAGGAAAATTCAAAACGCTTTGCAGAAATCCATAAAGTGGTATCCTCCGCCGTGGACCACGTGGTCCTGGACGTAACTGCCGCTGCGCAGGAGCAAATTTAATGGAGCAAAAAAAGGCGACGGATTTTCCACAGGAATTGTTGGACCACTTTGACAGGTACGTCCACGGTGATATCAGCCGGCGGGAATTTCTGGATCGCGCAAATAAGTACGCCGTGGGCGGCATGACGGCGATGGCCATCTGGGAAAGCCTGCGGCCGAATTATGCCTTCGCGCAGCAGGTGCCGAAGGATGACGATCGCATCAAGGCTGAGTATGCGACGGTCACGTCGCCGCAGGGAAATGGAAGCATCAAAGGGTACTATGCGCGCCCCGCGAAAATCGCTGGCAAGTTGCCCGCAGTTTTGGTGATCCACGAAAATCGCGGCCTGAATCCGTATATTGAAGATGTCGCGCGCCGTTTGGCCGTCGCCAATTTCCTGGCGTTTGCGCCGGATGGCCTGACGTCCCTTGGCGGCTATCCCGGCGAAGAGGAAAAGGCGCTGGCGCTTTTCCCGAAGGTCGACTCGGGGAAAATGTTTGAAGACTTCGTCTCCTCCTACGCGTGGTTGAAGGCACGCCCTGAGTGTTCGGGCAAGATGGGTGCGGTGGGCTTCTGTTTTGGCGGAACGACGGTCAACAAGCTGGCGGTGCGCCTGCCTGATCTTGCTGCGGCGGTGCCATTCTATGGCGGCCAGCCTTCGGCCGAGGACACAGCCAAGATCAAAGCACCCCTACTGTTGCACTATGCGTCGCTGGACACGCGCATTACCGGGGGATGGCCTGCCTGGGAAGAGGCTCTGAAGGCGAATCACATCACCTACACCGCGTATATATACGAGGGCGCGAATCACGGTTTCCACAACGATACGACGCCTCGGTATGACGAGGCTGCGGCAAAATTGGCCTGGCAGCGGACCTTCGACTTTTTTAACAAGTATTTGCGAAGCTGAAAGCATCGGTTGGTAGTGGAGCAGGCCTCAGCCTGTGGATTCGGGTAGCACAGACTTCAGTCTGTGGAGTTTAATGAAGCCCAACCACGAGCTGAAGTCTGTGCTGGAGATCCGTTTAGTTCGCTGGCAGGCGATAGGCGACCAATTCGCCCGGGTAGTTCGGACCGCTCACAGCAACGACGATGTATTGCTGGCCGTTCAGCATGTACGTCATCGGCGAACCGCTTTGCGGCGCAGGCATGTAGACGACGCCGGCGTCTTTTCCGGTAGATTTGTCATACGCGAAAAGCATCGCTCCACGTGGACCCGACGGCATCGTTCGGTTCACGGACTCGCCGGCGATGACCAGAGTTTTGGTCGTCAGCACGCCAACGAGGCCGGCGCTACCGGTGCGCGGAATGGTCAAGCCCGCGAGGGCTGGGTTGTTTCGCACGCCATCCGGCGTTTCTCCATGTGCCACCTGCCAGGCAATTTCACCCTTGTCCAAATTGATGGCCGTGATTCGCCCGTAAGGTGGCTTGAGCAGAGGCAACCCGTGGACGGTCAGTACCGGCTCGCCACTTTCGGGATTCGGAGCGAGAACGGGAGGCGCGCCCATCGGTCTTCCCGCGCGAGGAGACATTCCAGCGGTGCCCTGAACGTACTCCATATCCGAAACTTTTGTATCGGGCGAAGGAACGAGTCCAAGCGCGGAGATGTCGCTTCGAGAGTAGACGTAGAGCATGTGAGTTTCGGGATCGTAGGAACCGCCCGGCCAGTTCGCGCCGCCCAGCGCTCCCGGCGAAACGATCGTGGCCAGCGGACCATCCGCCTTACTGACCGACGGCGGAGTGAAGAGCGGACCAATTTTATATTTTGAGACCAGTTTCTCGGCTTCCGCATGCAGTTCCGGCGTGAAATTGATGAGGCTGTCGCTGGACACGCCCTGGTTGTCAAAAGCCGGCGGCCTGGAAGGAATCGGCTGAGTGGGGGAATACCATTCGCCGGGGACGTCTCCTTGCGGGACGGGCTGCTCGACGATGGGCCAGATGGGGTGGCCATTTTCGCGGTTGAAGACGTAGAGGTACGCCTGTTTGGTGGGTTGCGCGACAGCTTTTACTGTCTTTCCATCAATGGTAATGTCGGCAAGAATCGGCGCGCAGGGAATATCCATGTCCCACAGGCCGTGGTGGACGAGTTGATAGTGCCACCTTCGTTTTCCCGTTTCCAAATCCACGGCGACCAGGCTTTCGCCAAACAATCCGTTTCCGGGGCGATCGCCGCCGTAGTAATCGCCGGTTGGCAGTTCCACCGGCAAATAGACGAGGCCCAGAGTTTCGTCCACCGAAATCTGCCCCCAGACGCCAGTGTTCCCGGTGTAGGCCCAGGATTCCTTCAGCCAGGTGTCATTACCAAATTCATTGGGAAGCGGAATGGTATGAAAAATCCAGAGACGCTTTCCGGTGCGCACATCAAATCCGCGAACATAGCCCTTTACGTTCTTCCTGCTGTGCGGAACACCGCCGGTCAGATGCGCGGCCCCCACGATGACGACATTGCGCGCGACGACTGGCGTTGAGTGCAGTCCGACTTCGCCCGTGACCAGATCCATGTCCTGATCGTCATCTTTCTTCAAATCCACGACGCCGCCTGTGCCAAAGCCTGGGACGCGATTGCCCGTTTTAGCATCCAGGGCGATCAGCCGGTAACCCGGCGTTACGTATAAAATTCGCTCTTCCTTACCGTCCGTCCAATAGGCTACGCCGTGGCCGGAAAGTTGTCTCGGCGCATTTGCGCCGCGATCGCCTTCATTTTCACTGTGCATCCAGAGCAGTTCGCCGGTGGCCGCATCGAGAGCCACCACCGCGCGGCGGGTCCCGCCCGTCGAGTAGACAACTCCATGAACCATGAGCGGCGTCGATTCAAACTTGAATTCCGGCCGCGGACCAAGCGAATCCGTCTTGAAGCGCCACGCGATGGCCAGCTTATTGAAATTGTCCGCATTGATCTGGTCGAGGGCGGCGTACCGCGTGCTGGCTAGATCTCCGCCATAATTTCGCCACTCGCCATTTTTTGCGCCGGACTGCGCGCCGGAGCGTGTCGTCAGGCAAAGTAAAAATAGAATGGGAGCGCAAAGCACAATCCAGCGGGAGAGCCGGTTCATCGACTTCCTCCTAGCGAATCCGTTGCTTCAGTTTGTCAAACGGTCGAGCTTGCCGCAGTTGCGTTCTATTCTGTGCCCATTTTTCGCGGGAGACAAGAATATAGTCCGGTAGGAAAATCTTGCACACCGAGGATACTTGCACTCCGGCCATTCCTGATCGTAGATACTCGTTCCACCGGTTGATTGAATTGAGATTTCGGATTCGAAAGCTCCAATGGAACGCCTCGCCGTGGGCAGGGAACAAGCCGCTAAAAACGTTCCGGCGCGTCGCCGTCCCGGCATGCGGCAAATGCTTCTTCAGGTGGTCTTGGAATTGCGGCGAAAGCGCTGCAGGAGCGCAGTGTGGAGACGGGTGCGGACATCTTCAGGAAGCGGAACAGGTTCGGAATTGCAGAAGATTTGGATGGTCTTGCGGCAGGTGTCTACTACGATTCGGCAGTCGGTGCAGCGGGCCAGGTGCTGTTCCAGGTCGGCCCGCATATTGGAGTCCAAGACTCCATCCAGATAGCTGGTCAATTCGAGAATTACTTTCTTGCAGTTCACTGCGCTTCGCTCCGTCGGAAATATTTGTTGAGTTTTTGGCGGAGCTTCAGCCGCGCCCGCAAAAGGCGCGATTTTACTGCCGCCACCGAGATGCCCAGAATCTGCGAAGTCTCTTCCGTGGAAAGGCCCTCCACGTCACGCAGCAGAAATGCGACGCGGAAAATTGGATCGAGTTCACCAATCACGCTGTTGAGAATTTCGTTGAGCTCGGTTTGAGCAAATTTCTTTTCCGGAGACGGGCCCCAGTCTTCGATCTCGCGGAAGACCGAATCTTCACCGTCGGTTCCGGTAAGCGGCTCATCCAGAGAGACCTGGTTGGGACGCCGCTTGCGCAGCTTCATCAGCGCTTCGTTGACGGCGATGCGCACGAGCCAGGTGTAAAATCGCGAGTCTCCCTGAAAACGGTCGAGGTTCTGATAGGACTTCAGGAAGGCGTCTTGCATCACGTCTTCCGCATCCTCGCGGTTCTGAGTGATGTTCATTCCCAAGCGGAAAATCTTGCGCTCGTAACGATTCACCAGCTCTTCAAAGGCGTTGGTGTCGCCACCCTTGGCGAGAGACACCAGTGCGGCTTCATCGTCGCGGACGATAGTGGAAGCCAGCGGTTTCGGGTCGGTGGCGCTCAATCTCCTGTATGCTCCAGGCGGCGGCTGCGTGCACAGGCCGGTCGCGCTCGTTTGGCAGGGTACCATAGTTCTCCTTTGCATTTCCTGCCGGTCGGACCCTATCCTTCTGATGATGCGTCACGGCGTGTCGATTCACGTTTTTTTCGGCTTCTTTCTGAGAGCACATGGCGAAAAGAGCGTGGACTTCGACCAGGCCGCTGGGTGATAGAATTGACTCGTTTCCTTTCAGTTTGCGTGGGGGAATATTTCCGGAACTCGATCCGGCGCAGTCATTCCAGACACTGCAATCTGGCAATCCGGCCAAACGAGAAACACAGGGAGTACGCGGCGCTAGGCCAGCTAACATGAGGACGCTACCAGATTATTTACGCAATGGTATGAAGCTGATCATTGTCGGGTGCAATCCCGGCGATCGTTCGGCGCGCGTCGGACATTATTACGCCGGGCGCGGAAACGAATTCTGGCCGCTGCTTTACGATTCGCGGGTCGATACCAGAACTGCTGGATCATCGCGATGACAAAAGAATGATCGAATTCGGGATCGGCTTGACCGACCTGGTCAAGCGTCCGAGCGCGGCGTCGACGAATTGACACGCGAGGAATTCGCAGAGGGCCGCATCATGCTGGCTCAGAAATTCGAGCAGTACGCGCCGCAGGTTATCGCTTTCAATGGCGTGGGCACGTTTGAGAATTTCGCCCAGCGGCCCTGCAAGCCTGGGTTGCGGAAGGAACGGCTCTACGGCGCGCAGGTGTTTGTACTGCCATCGACCAGCGCGAAAAATGCCACAGGACGTGGACAAAAGCTTCGCTATTTCCGCCAGCTAGCCAAACTTCTCGAAAAATTGCCAAGTAAGAGGCCGCGCCGCTGTGCCATTGAAATTGTTGGGCGTGGCACGTCGATCGCTGGGACATTCCCTGAGATCGCTGACCTCGTTCACTATGCCTGCAGAAGCCTATTCGAGAGGGGAGTTGATGGTGTCGGCGGCGGCGCGGGAAATCCGCGACGGCGAACTGGTGTTCGTCGGAATGCGATTGCCGATGATCGCGTTTGCGCTCGCCAAGCGCACACACGCGCCCCGCGCGACGGGACTTTTTAGAACGGGATCATCCGCGAAGAGCCGGCCTCGACTCTTCTGTACACCATGGGAGATCCGGCGAATTTGTTTCAGGCTACGTATTGCGGGGATATGATTTCGGTGATGGCTCTGCTGCAACAGGGCCGCGTGCACGTCGGCTTTTTGGGCGCGGCGGAGGTCGACCGCTTTGGCAATCTCAACACAACGTGGGGCCGCAGGAACGGACAAGCGGTGAGGCTCCCGGGCTCCGGAGGCGCGTGTGACATTGCTTGCCTGGCGCAGCGCACGGTTGTAATTCTCGCGCACGATCCGCAACGTTTGGTTGCGCAAGTCGCGCATATCACCTCTCCCGGAAATGGAAGCGGCGGAGGATGGCGGCGGGCACAAGGGCTTCCGCCTGGTTCTGGACCCTCGGCAATTATCACCACCCTGGGCGTGCTTCGCTTTGGCGAAGATGGCGAAGCGTTCCTGGCCTCGATTCATCCTGGAATTCACGAGGAGGAAGTGCTGAACAGCACGGGGTGGCCATTGCGCGTCCCCGCGGATTTAAAACTTACGCCCGAGCCAAGTGCGAACGAACTCGCTGCCATTCGCGAAGTTGATCCCAACCACTTTTGGACGAAAGCATGACCGGGGCGACTCCTTCGAAAGTGGTTTCCATGAAGCAGGCCATAGCCAAACACGTCCCGTCCGGAGCATCCGTGCTGATGGGCGCGGAACTGGAGCAGATGATTCCATTTTCGGCGGGGCACGAAATGATCCGACAGGGCCGCCGCGGCCTGACACTGATCGGACCGATTTCCGATATTCTTTTTGACCAGTTGCTCGGAGCCGGATGCGTTTCGCGCGTGATGGCGGCGTGGGTGGGCAACGCATCGGCGGGTGTCGGCTATTGCTTCCGGCGTGCGGTGGAACAGGCAATTCCCAACGCGATCGAGACGGTCGACTACACGAATTTCACTCTCGCGATGGCCCTGCATGCGGCGGCGCTCGGCGTGCCGTTTCTCCCTACCTACGCCGCTCTCGGCAGCGAACTGCTCAAAACCAACGCCAACCTGCGCGAATTTGTTTCTCCCGTGAGCGATGAGCGGATGATTGCAGTGCGCGCGCTACGGCCAGACGTGGCAATCGTGCCCGTCCAGAGGGCTGACGCCTTCGGCAATTCGCATCTTTGGGGCAATCTGGGTGTGGCCATTGACGGATCGCGCGCAGCGCGTAAAGTGATCGTGGTGGCAGAGGAAATCGTCGGCCCGGAGGTGATTGCTTCGGACCCGAACCGCACTTTGATCCAGGTTTTTTCGTATCCGCGGTAGTGCACGAACCGTGGGGCGGGCACCCGTCGCCCGTTCAGGGTTATTATGGGCGTGATCATGCCTTCTTCGCCGAGTACCATGAACAATCGCGCGCGCAGGACGATTTCGCCCGCTGGCTGGATACCTGGGTGCTGGACGTTTCTTGCCGGGCCGAGTATTTGAAACGTTTGGGTGATGAGCGAATCGGCAGCCTCAGGATTCGCGAACACGCCTACACCGCGCCGGCGGATTTCGGTTTTTGAGGAGAAAACATCTTGAAAGTGAAAATCAAGTTTCTGCAGAAGCCGTCCTGCACCACTTGCCGGAAGGCCAAAGCTTTTCTGGAAAAACGAAAAGTGGAATTGGACCTGCGTGATCTGGGGAAGGACCGCATGTCGGTCGAGGAACTGGACGAACTGATTGGAAAACGCGACTACCGGATGTTTTTGAACACGCGCAATGAACTCTACCGCGCCAAGAAAATGGGCCAGAATCCGCCGCCGCGTGAAGCGGCCCTGAAGTTAATGGCGGCTGAGCCGAATCTGATCCGCAGGCCCGTGGTGCAGCGCGGCGCCGAACTGGTATTGGGATACGATGAGGAAGCGCTGAAGCTCATTTCAAAATAACGAGGGATTGGAATTGTAGCGCGGCCATGAGTATCAGCGAAAAAATCATTTTAATGCAGGGCGACCTGACGGAGATGGATGTCGATGCCATCGTCAACGCTGCGAACAATGATTTGCAGCTAGGCGGCGGAGTTGCCGGAGCGATTCGCCGCAAGGGTGGTGACGCGATCCAGCGCGAATGCGACGCCATCGGCAGCATTCCGGTCGGGGGCGCGGCCATTACCACGGCAGGCAAACTTCGCGCACGCTTCGTAATCCACGCGGCCAGCATGCAGTTGGGTGGAACCACATCGGCGCGCGCACTGCGCACGGCAACGGCTCATTCTTTGCGTATCGCTTCAGAACGAGGTCTTCGCTCGATCGCATTTCCCGCCGTCGGTACGGGAATCGCGGGCTTCCCGATTTCAGAATGTGCGCGGATCATGCTTAGAGAAGTTGTGGAATATCTGAAGGAGCCCAACTCCCTCGAAAAAATCTATTTCGTGCTATTCGATGCGCCGGCGCTTTCCGAATTTGAAAAAGCCCGAGCGGAAATCGCCCCTGGCGGCGAGATGCGATCCGCATTCGAGGCCGGACGCTGATGAACGCGCTCGCCGAAAAAGTACGTGCCGAACTGGCCCGATACGAGCACCCGCTCTTCACGTTTGACGCCCGCCCGGCTGCCGAAGGAGTCGAGGTGCTGATCCAATACTCGCCGCCCGAACCGCAGGTGCACACCTACGTGTTTCTGCTGCGGCCGCGCGAAATTGACAGCAAACAGTTTCCCTGGATTTTTCAGAAGCAACTCTACGATTGCCTGCACGACTTCATCGTGGAAATGTTTACCTGCAATCCACAGCGCCAGAACGCATGACGCCCGGTCCATCGCCCGAATCCAGCGCCCCGGGCAAGCCGTCCGTTCACGGGGAACACTCGCGCGCTCTTTCGGAAATTCTGGTAGCACGAATTCAAACTGGCGGCCCAATGCCTTTCGCGGAATTCATGCGCGAATGTCTGTATCACCCCGCGCATGGCTATTACTCGCGCGCGAGTGCCCGCCGCTTCGGGGACTATTACACGAGCGTCGACGTCCATCCGATTTTCGGGCGCCTCCTCGCGCGGCAATTCGCGGAAATGTGGGAACTGCTGGGTTCTCCTCGGCCGTTCGTTGTGGCGGAGGCGGCTGCGGGCGTCGGGCGGTTGGCGGGCCACATTCTGGACTTCAGTGCTCGCGAACTCCCTGAATTCTACTCGGCTTTGGAATATTGCGCAGTGGAACGATCCATCGCGCGCCGCGAGGAACATGCCGTGCGTCTCGCGGGCCACATCACCGCGGGCCACGTTTCGAGCGCCGGTGAGATTCCTCGCGTGATTTCCGCGGGATGTATTTTCTCCAATGAATTGCTGGATGCGTTGCCCGTTCACCGGGTCGTCATGCAAAACGGCGCACTGCGGGAAATGTTTGTGGGATATGGCGGCGTGCAATTTGTCGAAGTGACCGGCGATCCATCCACCCCCGCACTGCAGCGATATTTTGAGGAGCAGGGAATAACGCTGGAGGAAGGCCAGCAGGCGGAAGTGTGTTTTGAAGCCTGCGACTGGATCGAAAGTGCGGGGCGCGCGTTGGAAAGAGGCTTCGTCCTGACCATCGATTATGGCCACGAGGCTCGCGTTCTTTACAACGAGCATCACAATCGCGGCACGCTGCTGGCATACCGCGAACATACCGTGAATGAGGATCTTCTCGATATGCCGGGCGAACAGGATCTGACCGCGCACGTCAATTTCACGGCGCTGGAATCATGGAGCCGCCGTTCCGGCCTCGTCTGCACAGGCCTCGTCACGCAGTCGCAATTTCTCGTCGCGCTGGGACGTAACAACGAATTCGCGGATTTGTACGAAGCGGGTCAGTCAGAGATGGAAAAGTTACGGGCGCGACTGTTGCTGAAAAATCTTATTCATCCTGAAGGGTTGGGGCAGAAATTCCAGGTGATGATCCAGCACAAGGGAATCGACACGCCGCACCTTACGGGGCTGTCCGGATACTGAGCATAACGAGCGCACACACTGGCGGGCCAACGGAATCGCGTGGCGCAGGCTTCCGCCTGTGGGTGTTGGTTGGAGCAGGTCCACACGTGTTGCCACCAAATTCCACAGGTTGAAGCCTACGCCACGCGAAACAGGCGTCACGCGCCGGTTTCGCTGTACGCTTTCTTCAGGGATTTTTCCGCTTCAGCCTGGGCGCCGCCGGTATCGTCGGCGGTTTGCTTGGCCTTGCTGTATTCGTTTACGGCGCGGGTGCGGTCGCCCTGGATGTCGTAAATGCGGCCCAGGTAGATGTGCGACCAGACTTCGGTCCATTTCGTGGTCAGGTCCGTGGCGCCGTCCAGCGCGTCACGGAAGGATTGCGCCGAGGCCGCGTAATTGCGCTGGTAGAAAAACGCTTCGCCCATGCGGAAGTCGGCCAGGGCGTTCAGGCGATCCTCTTCGAGCGCCTTCTGATACTGCTGCACGGCGTCGTAATAACGGCCCTGGGCAGCCAGCGATTCGCCGCGGGCGATGATGCCGCGCACACGCAACTTCTGGCTGGATTTCAGAATGTAGTCGTGCGGATCAATGATGATCCCGTTGGGTTTGGGCCGCCCGAACGTCTCCACGGTGAACGTGGATTCTTTCCCTGACAGCGTAATGGTTTTGTATTCGGGATTTCCTTCGGTCTGAACTTCTATTTCGACATCCATGTGAAAGACGTCCAGATTCTGTTTCGCTTTTCCGACGATGCGAAATCCCTTTTTGGTGCGGTACACCACGTATTCCAGATTGAATTCCGGGACACCGGTGGAATGCAGCCACTGCGTAAAAAACGGCCGCAGGCTGGCGGGTTCCGCGGAGGCAGCGGCGAGTTGCCCATCTTGAATCCGGTGGGCGCGGGCTGAGACAAACGCGCTTCCGCCAGCTTTTCAAAATCCTGAATCCGCGCGGATTTTCCGGAGTATTGCGAATAAAAATCCTTGAGCAACGCGTTGAAATTTGCGTCGCCTATAATCGACCGGAGCATGTGAAACACCATGGCTCCCTTGTTGACGACTACCGATTGATATTCCTCGGAACCCGCTTCCAGCCGCCCGGCATTGGCGATGGGAGCGGAATCGTCAAACATCAGCGCGCCGACGGCGAAATCTTCAAGAGCTTTATTGAGGCCTTCCTTCCCGTCGGATTGCTCGACGTACATGCCCTCGGAGTAGCGCGAAAGGCCGTCGGTAACCCAGACGTCGGACGGAGTGGCGGGCGTGATCTGTGTGCCCCACCACTGATGCGCGACCAGATCCGCGAGCAGCCGCTCGTTTGGCTTCGCTAACCAGTTTCGCGCGCTCACCAGCACCAGTCCCGGCGCCGCGTAACCGTCAACCGTTCCGTCGGGGAGTTGCGCGACGGTCATGCCCGGCTCGGGCAGCGCGCCGAACGTATCGTTGAAATAATCGAGGACGTGGGAGATCGCGTCTGCATAGGCTGGAGCCGTATTTGCCGCAGCGGACGGCGTATAGATGGAATAGACAGCGCCTTGGGCGTGCTGCGGATTCAATTGCAGTGGCGCGAAGACGAACGTCCCGGCAGCTTCCGGCTTGTCCACGCGATAGGTGTACAGCATCCGCTCGTTTTCCATCGAAGGTGGTGCCGGCGCGCTCATAGGTGATACCGGAGTGGTGTGGCGCGAATTGCCCAGCGCAGCAACGGGAGCTGCGGATGCCGTAACCTTTGGAGTGACGGACTGTGGCGCTCCGGAAGGTGTTCCAGTGCCCACCACCGTCATCGTTCCCGGCACTTCGAGCTGAAAAATTCCGGTGTAGCGATTCGCGGGAAAATCGGTCAGCGGAAACCAGCGCGAGGGCAACAGCAGATACCCTCCGTCCTTGGCGATGGAAGCCATGCGCATCGGCTGGTTGGGATCGTTCAAGCGGCTGGAGAGCGGGCCGCCGTAATCAAAAAATAGAGTGACTTTTCCGCCGAGGGGCACGGTGTCGGCAAGCGTGACGTGCAATTTCAGGCCGGAGTTGTCGTCCCGCTCATAGGTGACGGGCTTGCCGGAAACGTCGCGCACCGAATTGATGCGCAGATTTTGATTCAGCTCGACGTCCACCACACGCGCGGCTTCACTGGCCGCGAAGTCCACCTTGGCCTGCGCGTTCATCACCAGGCCAACGGTGTCGAGCGATGCGCGCACTTCGTAGTTGGTCGCATGGAACGCATTGCCGGGAAGGGTTTGGACCGGCGCGACGCCGCGGCTCGGACCTTGTGGCGCTCCTGGGGACTGAGTCCAACCAGGGGCCGCTAGACCTGCGAGGCCAGCCAGAATGAGGAGGAGTCGAAATTTCGACATGAGCTTCAGGTGCCTTTCTCCGGCGGAGGCATGTATCACAACCATGTATCACAACTAGGATACCAACTGGAGCAGATGAGTTGCCAGCGCCACCTTGTGGCGCGGACGTCAGCCTGTGTCCTTTCGTGCTCGCTAGGACCAAGACCCACGGGTTGAGGCCAGCGCCGACTGGGGCTGCTCTCAATCCTCGCGTCAGGATTGGTTCAACATTTCCACGATCAGATCCGCTGCGCGATCAACCGCTCCTGGAGGACCGAGCTTTTCGCGTACGTCCGCCAATCCCCGGCGCATCTCGGCGCGAGCTTCTGGCGAATCCAGGAGGCGAATCACTCCGCGCGAGAGGTTCTCCGGAGTGAAATCTTTCTGCACCAGTTCGGGAACCACTTGCTTGCCGGCAATCAGGTTCACCATGGCAAACATAGGCGTCCGCACCAGCAATCGCGCGATCGCGGCCGTAAGCGGAGCGAGGCGGTAGACAACGATCATCGGCGCATCCATGAGCGCCGCTTCCACCGTGGCGGTGCCACTGGACACGACGGATACGTCGGCCGCCCCCAACGCGTCGTACGTTGCGTCTTCAACGACGTGCATGGGCACGTCCGTCAGAAGATGTTGGCTGATTTGCGATCGCTTTATGCCCGGCGCGAGGGCCAGAACGAACTGCGCGACACGGTCCCTTTGGATTAAACGACATGCCTGCAGCAGTGTGGGCATGTGGTGCGCGATTTCGCCGGAGCGGCTGCCAGGCAGGACAACAACGATCGGCTTGCTCGCGTCCAGTCCGAAGTCAGAAGCGAATTCCGCGCGTGTTCTGGCGGCCGCCACATTGCCCACCAGCGGGTGACCGATGAAATCAGCATTCACCCCACGCGACCGATACCACGCTTCTTCGAACGGGAAAATACATAGCCCGCGAACGAATCGCCGCACGAACCAGGTTGGCTCGCCACGGCCTCCAGGCCCAGAATTGCGGACACATAAAGTACACGCTCGCCACATTCTGGCGCTTCAGCGCGCGCGCCAGGCGCAAGTGAAAGCCCGGAAAATCGGTGAGGATCGCGAGCCGGGGTTGACGACGGGCCGCCTCGCCCAGGAGTCGTTTCCAAACGCGCTTCAGAGCCGGGTATTTCTTGGCGACTCCGACGATTCCTACGAGCGAAACTTCGGAGCAGTCGGCAATGATGTCGACCCCGGCGTCGCGCATCCGCGTGCCGCCCATGCCAAAAAGCTGCACGTCGGCGCGGGCCCGCAATGCCGTCGCCAGCCGCGCCGCATACATGTCACCTGAAGCTTCGCCGGCGGAGATGAGGATTTGTGTCGGAGGCATTGTGTAGCACAGCCACTCGCGGCTGTGCGGTTTTGTAAGCTGGCGGTACACGCACGGTCGAACTGCGATTGCAACCCCACACAGCCAGGAGTGGCTGTGCTACGAAAATCTAATCATTTCCGGGAACGGATCTGCCTGCTTCACTCTCCAAACTCTCGAAGGACGTGCGCAGTTCCTGATCCTTGTACTGGAGCTGGTACAAGCGGTAGTAAATTCCGCGCTCGGCGAGCAACTGTTGATGCGAACCCTGCTCGCGCAAGCGGCCTTTGTGAAACACAAGGATGCGGTCGGCGTGCTGGATGGTGCTCAGCCGGTGCGCGATTACCAGCGCGGTGCGGCCCTCGAGCAAGCGATCGAGGGCTTCACGAATCAGCATCTCGGTTTTGGTGTCCACGCTCGAGGTGGCCTCGTCGAGAATCAGGAATCGCGGATTATGCGCAAGTGCGCGAGCGAAACTGACCAGCTGCCGCTGTCCCACAGAAAAAGTCGCGCCGCGTTCGCTCACGATCGTATCGACGCCCTCCGGCAGAGAATCCAGCAACGAACCGAGGCCCACTTCACGCAGCGCGTGAGTCGACGCGCTCGCGGCTGACATCTCGGTCGCCCAGCCGGACATTCGACTCCAGCGTGCCGGTAAACAGGAACGGATCCTGCAGCACAATCCCGAATTGCCGTCGCAAATCGTGCACATTCAAGTTGGCGAATGTCCATGCCATCCAGCAGGATCTGGCCGCGCTGAATCTCATAGAATCGCAGCAGCAGCTGGATGAGTGGTGGTTTTCCCGGCGCCGGTGTGGCCGACGATGGCGATGGTTTGCCCCGGCGCATGTGGAACGAGACGTCGCGCAGAACCCAGTCTTCTTCTTTGGGATTCGCGCCGCCCGTGTAGGCGAACCACACGTTGCGAAATTCGATGTCGCCGCGCGGAGCGGAAGCGCCAGCGGCCCTCGGTCGGCGGCGCAGGCGGCAGCGGTTCATCGAGCAGCTTGAAAATGCGCTCGCGAGGCGGCCATAGCGGACTGCAGAATATTGAATTTTTCGCTCAGATCCTGAATGGGCTGGAAAAATCGCTGCGCGTACTGCATGAACGCGATGAGTACGCCGACGTCAACCACCCCGGCGAGCGATCGAAATCCGCCGTACCAGAATACCGTCGCATATGGCCGCGACGCCGAAAAATTCGACGGCCGGGAAAAAAAAGCGCAAAGGCGAGGATCGCGTCCTTGTACGCCTCCATGTGGATGCGATTGAGCTCGGCGAATTGTTCCTGCGATTTCCGCTCGCGATTGAAAATCTGCACGACGCTCATGCCGCTGATGTGTTCCTGAAGGAACGAATTGATTCGCGCGATGGCGGTGCGGATGCGGCGGTTGGCGTCGCGCACCTTGTTGCGGAAGATCCACGTGGACACAGAATCAACGGGAGCACCGCGAAAGTGGCCAGCGCCAGCCGCCAGTTCATTTGCAGCATGATCGCGCCGAATGCACAACAGCAGGAAGGCGTCGTTGACCATGGCAGCGATGCCGGCGGCGAACAAATCGTTCAGGGCATCGACGTCCGTGGTGACGCGCGTGACCAGCCGGCCCGACCGGGCTGCGATCGTAGAAGCTCATCGGCAGGCGCTGCAGGCGCTCGAAAATTTCTTTGCGCAGATCGTACATGCGTTTCCTGCCCGACGTTCTGCATGATGCGAACCTGCAGATACTGCACGGCAAAGCTCAACAGCAGCGTGGCCAGGAACCGAAGGACAACCAGGTCAGTCCGCGAAGCGCTCCGACAACGGCGATCGCGTGGTTGGAGCGCGGGAACGATGTAGCTGTCCACGGCGAATCTCGAAGAGGTAGGGTCCCAGCCACTCCAGCGGCCCGATCGGCACGGTCAGCAGCACGGCGAAGACAACACTCCCTTGATACGGGCCGCAGATAGCCCATCAGCCGGCGCATCAGACTGCGAATCGTAAATTTTTCCGAGCGCTTCTTCTTCGCGGAAGTCGGTCATGCGCGTTCCAGCTCTTCCTCCAGCAATTGCTTCTGATACAGATCGGAATAATAGCCGCCGCGCGCCAAAAGCTCGTCATGCGTGCCGCGCTCAACAATGCGCCCATCCCGCAGAACGACGATCTGATCGGCGTGCTGCACGGTGGAGACGCGATGGGAAATCAGAATGGTCGTGCGCTGGCGCATGATATCCTCGAGGCGCGCGCAGGATGCGCTCTTCGGTATCGGTATCCACGCTGGAAAGGGAATCGTCCAGGATCAGAATTTGGGGATTGCGCAACACCGCGCGGGCAATTGCGGCGCGTTGCTTCTGTCCGCCTGAAAGCGTGATGCCGCGCTCGCCCACCATGGTGTCGTAATTGCGCCGGGAACTCCGCGATTTCCCCGGCGATGCTGGCGACTTCCGCCGGCTTCGTGGATGGCTCTGCGTCCGTCGGCGGTATCGACGCCAAAGGCGATATTTTCGCGCAACGTTTCGCTGAACAGGAACGTATCTTGCGGCACAAATCCGATCGGCGCGGCGCAGAGTTTCCAGCGGCCATTCGCGAATCGGGCGGCCATCGATCAACAGCGTTCCCGGCGGGCGCTTCCCAGAACCGCGCAATCAATGAGCGCCGCGAGTGTGATTTTCCGCTTCCCGTGGGGCCCACGATCGCCAGGATGGAGCCGGCCGGAACATGCAGAGAGATATCGTACAGGACGGGTTGCGTTCACCGCGGCCGATCCATATCGATTTCGATCCGTCCGAATCGCTGCGCAAGGTGGGATAAGTAAAGTCAATTGCGGAAATCAATCTCTCCGCGAATTTCATCGGTCCGGCTCGGACAAGCGACGCTGGCGTCGCTGATTTCGGTTCGGCATCGAGAATGTAGTTCAGGCGGCCCATCGAAGCCCGCCGCGCTGAAAAATATTGGTCACGAAACCCAGCGCCACCATCGGAAAAACAAGCTGCGTCATGAAGGTGTAAAACGCGACAGTTCGCCGAGGGAAATTCGGCTCGATGATCACCAGGCGACCACCCTGCCAAAGCACCAGCACAAACGTGAGCCCAATGAGCACCGAAGCAGGGGCATGAACATGCTCCAGAAATAGATCAGGCTGAAGGTTGCGGTTGACGTATTCCCGGTTGGGTGCGTCAAACCCGCGAATTTCCGCGTCTTCCTGGCCATAAGCGCGCATCACACGCACGCCTGCCAGATTTTCCTGCGCTTTCGCGGAGAGCACCGCGAGGGAAGCCTGAATTTTGCCGTACAGGGCGTGAATCTGCCGCCCAAAGTAGCCACACGGTGACCGCGACGACCGGCACGGGAAGCAGAACACAGATGCTGAGCGTGGCGAAAGCCAGAACATCAGCACCACGGCCATCACCATGGTGGCAAACGTGTTGGCGCTGTACATGATGCCGGGACCGAGGACCATGCGCACCGAATTCAAATCGTTGGTGCAGCGTGACATCAATTCGCCGGTGCGATTGCGCACGTAAAATTCCGGCTCCATGACCACCAGCTTCGCGAGCAGGTCGTTACGCAAGTCATACTCAATGTCGCGCGACAGCCCGATCAGAATTTGCCGCGTCCAGTACGAGAACACTCCCTGCAGCGCGCAAATGATGATGAGTGCCGAACAGAAGATTTCCAGGGTTTGAGGGTTTCGCGGATGGTAATAAGGCAGCAAAAAGCCCAGTGAGATGTGCGTCAGCCGCCCCAGTTGCGCCAGGGGAGCTTCCGCACCTTTGATGCAATCGACAATCGCGCCGATAATCAGCGGCAGCAGCGTTCCGGTGATCCCCATACCGATCTGGGTGAGGAGGCCGACGAGCACTTCGCCCTTGTGGCGCGTGACGTACGGAGCCAGCCGCATGAGCTGCGCCCATCCCGAGACGCGCTTCTGCGCCGTGCTCGGTACCGATCCTGACAGGGTATTGGCCGCTGCGCTCATTTCAGAATGGACTGTGGAGTCTCCAGTGACGGGATCTCGCTCAGGTACCTTTCATGAGACTGGTCGAACGACTGATAGCGTTTCGCACTTTTGTTCCAGCGTACAACGAAAGCGGCATCGTTTCGCTCGGAATTTTGTTCCGTGTTCGCGTCAGCACTTTGCAACCGCTCGGCCGAGGTGAATTTCAGCTCCAGGCCTAGCTTCGGATCCTGCCGGTATTGCAGCCACCATCCCGTGGCATGCGCCGCGCGCGAACCGCCGAGATAGCCATACGGATTTTTCAGATGTTCGTCGCAAAGCAAAACTTCAGACCATTTGCCGCCGTCGCGTTCGAGAACGGCAGCGCGGGTAACGAAAATCGCCGGGGAATTTGCGGTGCCGTCGCTCAGCTGCTTGTCTTTCGAGGCGCGATTGGCCACCAGCACCTGCTCCAAACCGTTTTGCGCAAGATTCCCGCTGGCAAGAACTTCAGCCTGCTTGCCCAGTGAGGCTTCCGCAACCCCCCGCGCTTCATCTGCCGCCGGTTTTGCTTCCGCCGGGGCCACCCGCTGCGCGGATTGGCATCCGGCCAGCAAAAACATGGCACAGCAGGATAGCGTTCGCAAAGCCGCGCGCAGTCGTCTTATCCTCATTGTCAGTTCAGCGCGCTAAAGGCTGGGAAACGCCAGCGTAATTTCGACCACCCGTCCCGTGTCCCGGGCGCACAGGATTTCCATAACCTGGGGAACATCCGACCCGGCCCAGTCAAACTGATAATACAGTAGCTCCAGATCCTGTCCGTTTTTAGATGCGGGACCGCTGGAATTCGGCTCACCATATAATCCGACTACGCGATCCTGCGAATCGCCCATGCGCAGGCCGAGCCCGGACAGCCAATTCCGGGGATCCAGAAAATCCGGACGGCGTTCGCTGCATTTTCCCTCTTGCGATCCGAGCGTCGTGAGTGTGACGCTCTGAATCACGGATTTGGCGTCGATTTCCAAGTGGATCTCGCGCCCCGAACAATCGTCGCGCCATGACCTGGATCCCGAATTCGGTTCCCCTGAAAGATTCTTGGGCTTGAATCGTTTTTCAGCCACGGCAAACGTGTCACGGCCGGGGCGCAAACCCGCCAGCAAAGTTTCGTTATTATGGCGAACCGGGGATTGTCCAGCACCCGCGCTGCGAGAAGAGCTTCGCGCGCCCGGCGTCGCGCTCGCCGCGGCGAGCATCAGGCTAGCGCACAGCCAGAATTTCATCGAGCCGCGCTTCAAAATTTTCTTCTCCCTCGGACCACAGGCGGAATCGCTCGACGGGCAGAGCCTCGTCCACCGCGCGCATCCAGCCCATGAGTTGCTGGATATTCTCTCTCGTTTTCTCCTGATATTCGCGCAAATTTTGAGGCTGCGACATCCACATCAAAAACCGCGCCTCTTCGGGATGCTGGGGCTCGGCCACCTTCCCGGAATCCGTGGTGAGAAGCCCGGCATGCCCCGTGAACAGGTGCTCAAAACCGAGATCAACCAGGAAGTGGCCCGATTCGGCGAACACCCCGCCATCGTATTCCGAACCGTAGCAAAAAATATCCATGCGTTCGGGCTGCTTCTTCCAGCCGGCCGATTCCTTATCGCGAATCCACAGGTCCCATCGCGCCGCAACTTCGTAGCACACGTCGCTGGCGTTATGCTCCTTTACAAGATCGACAATCTCTGCGGGAGTCGTCAGGTAGCCGCGCAGATCATATTCCTCAAGCGGCGATTCGGCGGGGTTAATGGCGCGAATCGTAAGCCCGGTGAATCCCGGCGGGGTCGCGGAAAGGGGCACCGTGGCGAGGAAATGCTCGAAGTGCGAGAGCATGTTCTCTTCGCTGAAGTCGCGGACCCATACACTGGCATACGCGCGGTTGGGCATTGAGGCATTATACAGGCAACAGCCCGCAGGACTGAAAACGTCAAGGAAAGGGACAAGGCGTTATTGTGGCGGGCGGGTACCGATGTCCAGAAAATGCTTACTAAGTTTCTGTTTTGCTTCATCTTCAATAAACGCGGCTGCTAGGCCCATAAGGTTTGTATCCAGAAATTGTTTTTCGGACCACTGAAATGTCTGCTGGAGACTCTGATATTCCTTGGCCAGCGTCGTCGGCGTGAGCATGCGGCTGTCGGAGTTCACGTTGAGCGAGACGCCTGCGCGGTAGAGGCGATCGATGGGATGCTCCTGCAAGCAGCCAATCGAAGGGATGATTTGTACGTTGGCCGTCGGGCAAAGTTCCAGGTGTAAGCGCTCGCGCCGCAGATGCTCGACCAGTTTCGGATCTTCGATGCTGCGCGTTCCGTGGCCGATGCGCTGCGGATCGAGCACACGCAGCGTTTCCCAAACACTTTCAGGCCCGAGAGCCTCCCCGGCGTGCGCGGTGCGAAACAGGCCGTGCTCGCGCGCGAAGCGGTAGGCTTCGACGTGTGCATCGAGAGGGAATCCAGCTTCGTCGCCCGCCAGATCCAGCGCGACGACCCGACTGCCGCGAAAATCCCGCACTAATCTTGCGGTCAACATGCTCTCCGCTTCGGTGAAGTGCCGCAGAGTGCAGAGGATGAGCCTCGCCTGCATTCCGGTTTCCTGGATCAATTGCTCCACCGCGCGGTCTACCACGGCGACGACGCGCTCCGAGGGCAAGCCGCGCTCGATATGCAGGAGCGGAGCAAATCGTATTTCGGCATAAATTACGCCATCGTCAATCAGCTGCCGGAAAAGATCTTCCGTCACGTGGCGAAGAGCGTCCTCGGTTTGCATCAGGAGAAAACCCTTGGGCGCACGGGACAGGAAATCGGCAAGGTTTGCGCAGCGAGACGGCGCGACGTAATCGCGCTCGTATTCTTCTCGTGTGACGTGCGGCGCCAGCCTCGCGACCGCCGCATAGCTCAGAGAGCAGTCCAGGTGCAGGTGCAGTTCGATTTTCGGAAGCGATCGCAGTTCCATTTTTCCAAGATAACCTGGGCCAGAGGTGCGGTCCAGGGACTTGCGGATCGCAAGCGCCCTCGATGATAGGCCTGGCCGCTGGTTAACGGGGAGACCTGCATAGAACTGATCGAGCGGAGTTCATTGTTCTTCTTGAAAACACGCGCTTGACAATCTCAATGCGAAACCTTATGGTTACCCATTATGCGTAACCGTACAGTTACACATTCCGTAGAGGCCGCCTTCGGCGCGCTCGCCGATCCCACCCGGCGCGCCGTCCTGGACCTGCTGAGGAACGGCAGTTTGCCGGCTGGACGGATCGCGCAGGCCTTTCCCGTTTCGCGCCCGGCCATCTCCAGGCACCTGCGCCTGCTGCGCCGCGCCCATCTGGTCGGCGAGCGCCGGGTGGGCCGGCGCCGCCTGTATCAGTTGAATCCCGAGCCGCTTCGGGCCATCGATTCCTGGCTCGAACACTACCGCAAGTTCTGGCAAATGAACCTGACCGACCTGAAAAGCTTTGTGGAGGCGGAATACGCGGAGAAAAATCCAGCCGTCGCCCAAATCGAAAGCGAAAAAGAAAAGCGAAAAAGGAGAATAGGACATGGCAACCTCTGGAGTGAGTCCCAATGCGGACGAAATTGTCAACGAGCTGCAAATCGCCGCGCCGCCCGAGCGTGTCTTTCAGGCGCTAATCGATCCCAGCCAGGTGGTGAAGTGGTGGGGACAGTCGGGAATGTATCGGGCCACGGAATATCACAGCGATCTGCGTCTGGGAGGCAAATGGAGCACCATGGGGTAGCCGCCGAGGGCCGCCGTTTTGAGGCCACCGGTGATAATATTAAAAATTGATCCCCCACGGCTGTTGGTATCACCTCGATTGTCAGCTGGACAGGCGATGCTAAACCGGGTACGGTGGATTGAGCCGACAGGAAGGGAACTCTGGTCAGATCCGGCAACTGTGGTCGCTTATCCGGAGATCGCGAGAGTAAAGGGCTGGCCGCTAATTCTGGGTGGCTGAACGCGTTTCTGGAGGCGGAGAAACGATTGACGATCGCAAGCCGGTGTCCTGGAGTTGATTTCGAGAAGACCAAATTGGCTTTTCATTTCCGATTTTCATGGCGTCCTTCGCACGCGTTCGCACGGTTAAAATAGAATAGCGATCACGGCGAGGAGGACATCATGGGGATCAGTAATGATTTCATGCGCCAGCTGGGGCTCTCACATCCCATCATTCAGGCGCCGATGGCGGGAAGCGCAGACACCCCAGAATTGGTCGCGGCTGTCTCACAAGCTGGCGCATTCGGATTTATTGGCGCGGCCTACCTGACGCCCGAGCAAATCCTTGCCGCAGCGGTGGATGTACGCGCGCGGACTTCACGGCCGTTTGGGATCAATTTATTTGCACCGCAGGCACCCGGAAAATTTCCAAAAGACACGGAAATTATTCTATCCAGGCTCGCCCCCTACGCGGAAGTAAATCTTCCCGCACCGTCGCTTCCGAAATCGGCAGGCATCCCGTTTGACGAGCAGCTGGCGGCGGTGCTGCAAAGTGGAGCGGCTTCCTTCAGTTTTACGTTTGGGAAATTGTCGGAAAGCGCTGTGCGAGCAGTTCAAAAAGGGGGGGGGGCGAAAAAAAGCGTCCCAAACGTAAAACTGAAGGAAGCCGCTCCACTTTGCAGCACCGCCGCCAGCTGCTCGTCAAACGGGATGCCTGCCGATTTCGGAAGCGACGGTGCGGGAGATTTACTTCCGCGAAGTAGGGGGCGAGCCTGGATAGAATAATTTCCGTGTCTTTTGGAAATTTTCCGGGTGCCTGCGGTGCAAATAAATTGATCCCAAACGGCCGTGAAGTCCGCGCGCGTACATCCGCCGCTGCGGCAAGGATTTGCTCGGGCGTCAGGTAGGCCGCGCCAATAAATCCGAATGCGCCAGCTTGTGAGACAGCCGCGACCAATTCTGGGGTGTCTGCGCTTCCCGCCATCGGCGCCTGAATGATGGGATGTGAGAGCCCCAGCTGGCGCATGAAATCATTACTGATCCCCATGATGTCCTCCTCGCCGTGATCGCTATTCTATTTTAACCGTGCGAACGCGTGCGAAGGACGCCATGAAAATCGGAAATGAAAAGCCAATTTGGTCTTCTCGAAATCAACTCCAGGACACCGGCTTGCGATCGTCAATCGTTTCGCCGCGCTCCAGAAACGCGTTCAGCCAACCCAGAATTAGCGGCCAGCCCTTGTAGCTCTGCGCGATCTCCGGATAAGCGGCCAGTCCAGTGTGCCGGATCCTGACCAGAGTTCCCTTCTTGGTCGGCTCGAGTTCCCACCGTACCGTCGTTTTAGCGTCGCCTGTCCAGCTGGCAATCCAGGTGTGTACCAACAGCCGTGGGGGATCAATTTCCAGATATTCACCGGTGGCCTCAAAACGGCGGCCCTCGGCGGCTACACCAATGGTGCTCCATTTGCCTCCCAGACGCAGATCGCTGTGATATTCCGTGGCCCGATACATTCCCGACTGTCCCCACCACTTCACCACCTGGCTGGGATCGATCAGCGCCTGAAAGACACGCTCGGGCGGCGCGGCGATTTGCAGCTCGTTGACAATTTCGTCCGCATTGGGACTCACTCCAGAGGTTGCCATGTCCTATTCTCCTTTTTCGCTTTTCTTTTTCGCTTTCGATTTGGCGCGACGGCTGGATTTTTCTGCCGCGTATTCCGCCTCCACAAAGCTTTTCAGGTCGGTCAGGTTCATTTGCCAGAACTTGCGGTAGTGTTCGAGCCAGGAATCGATGGCCCGAAGCGGCTCGGGATTCAACTGATACAGGCGGCGCCGGCCCACCCGGCGCTCGCCGACCAGATGGGCGCGGCGCAGCAGGCGCAGGTGCCTGGAGATGGCCGGGCGCGAAACGGGAAAGGCCTGCGCGATCCGTCCAGCCGGCAAACTGCCGTTCCTCAGCAGGTCCAGGACGGCGCGCCGGGTGGGATCGGCGAGCGCGCCGAAGGCGGCCTCTACGGAATGTGTAACTGTACGGTTACGCATAATGGGTAACCATAAGGTTTCGCATTGAGATTGTCAAGCGCGTGTTTTCAAGAAGAACAATGAACTCCGCTCGATCAGTTCTATGCAGGTCTCCCCGTTAACCAGCGGCCAGGCCTATCATCGAGGACGCTTGCGATCCGCAAGTCCCTGGACCGCACCTCTGGCCCAGGTTATCTTGGAAAAATGGAACTGCGATCGCTTCCGAAAATCGAACTGCACCTGCACCTGGACTGCTCTCTGAGCTATGCGGCGGTCGCGAGGCTGGCGCCGCACGTCACACGAGAAGAATACGAGCGCGATTACGTCGCGCCGTCTCGCTGCGCAAACCTTGCCGATTTCCTGTCCCGTGCGCCCAAGGGTTTTCTCCTGATGCAAACCGAGGACGCTCTTCGCCACGTGACGGAAGATTTTTTCCGGCAGCTGATTGACGATGGCGTAATTTATGCCGAAATACGATTTGCTCCGCTCCTGCATATCGAGCGCGGCTTGCCCTCGGAGCGCGTCGTCGCCGTGGTAGACCGCGCGGTGGAGCAATTGATCCAGGAAACCGGAATGCAGGCGAGGCTCATCCTCTGCACTCTGCGGCACTTCACCGAAGCGGAGAGCATGTTGACCGCAAGATTAGTGCGGGATTTTCGCGGCAGTCGGGTCGTCGCGCTGGATCTGGCGGGCGACGAAGCTGGATTCCCTCTCGATGCACACGTCGAAGCCTACCGCTTCGCGCGCGAGCACGGCCTGTTTCGCACCGCGCACGCCGGGGAGGCTCTCGGGCCTGAAAGTGTTTGGGAAACGCTGCGTGTGCTCGATCCGCAGCGCATCGGCCACGGAACGCGCAGCATCGAGATCCGAAACTGGTCGAGCATCTGCGGCGCGAGCGCTTACACCTGGAACTTTGCCCGACGGCCAACGTACAAATCATCCCTTCGATTGGCTGCTTGCAGGAGCATCCCATCGATCGCCTCTACCGCGCAGGCGTCTCGCTCAACGTGAACTCCGACAGCCGCATGCTCACGCCGACGACGCTGGCCAAGGAATATCAGAGTCTCCAGCAGACATTTCAGTGGTCCGAAAAACAATTTCTGGATACAAACCTTATGGGCCTAGCGGCCGCGTTTATTGAAGATGAAGCAAAACAGAAACTTAGTAAGCATTTTCTGGACATCGACCGCCCGCCACAATAACGCCTTGTCCCTTTCCTTGACGTTTTCAGTCCTGCGGGCTGTTGCCTGTATAATGCCTCAATGCCCAACCGCGCGTATGCCAGTGTATGGGTCCGCGACTTCAGCGAAGAGAACATGCTCTCGCACTTCGAGCATTTCCTCGCCACGGTGCCCCTTTCCGCGACCCCGCCGGATTTCACCGGGCTTACGATTCGCGCCATTAACCCCGCCAATCGCCGCTTGAGGGATATGATCTGCGCGGCTACCTCATGTTTCCCGCAGAGATTGTCGATCTTGTAAAGGAGATAACGCCAGCGACGTGTGCTACGAAGTTTCGGCGCGATGGGACCTCTGGATTCGCGATATGGAATCCGCGGGCTGGAAAAACTCCCGAACGCACGATTTTTTGCAACGGCCCCGAATACGACAACGGGGCATCCGCCGAATCGGGACATATTGTCGCTGACCTCGGTTTCGAGCACCTATTCACCGGTCATGCGGGCTTCTCACACGGATTCCGGGAAGGTGGCCGAGCCCCGCATCCCGAAGAAGCGCGGTTTTTGATGTGGATGTCTCAGCCTCAAAATTTACGCGAATATCAGGAGAAAACGAGAGAGAATATCCAGCAACTGATGGGTGGATGCGCGTGGTGGACGAGACTCTGCCCGTCGAGCGATTCCGGCTATGGTCTGAGGGAGAGGAAAATTTTGAAGCGCGGCTCGATGAGATTTTGGCTGTGCCTTAGCCTGATGCTCGCCGCGGGGAGCGGCGCCGGACGCGCAAGCACTTCTCGGAACGCGGTGCCGCACAATCCCCGGTTCGCCATAAGAACGAAACTTTGCTCGCGGGATTGCGTCCCGGCAATGACAATCTCGCCAAGGCGAAAAAACGATTCAAGCCCAAGAAACTTTCAGAGGAACCAATTCGGGATCCAGGTCATGGCGCGACGATTGTTCCGGGCGCGAAATCCACTCGGAAATCGACGCCGAATCCATGATTCAGAGTTTCCACTCACGACGCTCGGCTCGAAACAGGGAAAATGCAGCGAACGCCGACCGGACTTTCTGGATCCCCGGAATTGGCTGTCCGGACTGGGCCTGCGTCTGGGTGATTCGCAGGACCGCGTAATCGGGTTATATGGCGAGCCCAACTCCAGCGGGCCAGCCGCGAAGAACGGCCAGGACTTGGATTTAATGTTTTATCAATTTGACTGGGCGGGATCTGAGGTTCCACAAGTAATGGAAGTCTTGTGCGCCCGGACACGGGACGCGTGGTTGAAATTACTCTGGCGTTCCCAAGCCTGTAGCGCGCGGAACTGACAATGATGATAACGATGCGCGCGCCTGATTCTGACCGTAGCCTCTGTCAATGGCTTTGCTGGTTGGCTGCTCGGCGCCGCAACAGACGAGCCAGGCAAGCAAAACCGGCGGCGGATAAACCGCAGAGCGGCTGAAGCGATTTTGGGCAAACAGGCGGAAGTTCTTGCCAGCGGGAATCTTGCGCAAAACGGTTTAGAGCAGGTGCTGGTGGCCAATCGCGCCTCGAAAGACAAGCAGCTGAGCGACGGCACCGCAAATTCCCCGGCGATTTTCGTTACCCGCGCTCCAATCTCAGAACCGACGGCGGCAAATGGACTGAAGTGTTGCTTTGCGACGAACATCTGAAAAATCCGTATGGCTATCTCGGCGGTTCGCGCGCGGCGCATGCCACGGGATGGTGGCTGCGATACCGGCAGGATCCGAAGCTAGGCCTGGAGCTGAAATTCACCTCGGCCGAGCGGTTGCAAAGTGCTGACGCGAACACGGAACAAAATTCCGAGCGAAACGATGCCGCTTCATTGTACGCTGGAACAAAAGTACGAAACGCTATCAGTCGTTCGACCAGTCTCATGAAAGGTACTTGAGCGAGAACCCGTCACTGGAGACTCCACAATCCATTCTGAAATGAGCGCAGCGGCCAATACAATGTCAGGATCGGTACCGAACAAGGCGCAGAAGCGCGTCTCGGGATGGGCGCAGCTCATGCGGCTGGCTCCGTATGTCGGCGCGACACAAGGGCGAAGTGCTCGTCGGCCTCCTCACCCAGATCGGTATGGGGATCACCGGAACGCTGCTGCCGCTGATTATCGGCGCGATTGTCGATTGCATCAAAGGTGCGGAAGCTCCCCTGGCGCAACTGGGGCGGCTGACGCACATCTCACTGGGCTTTTTGCTGCCTTATTACCATCCGCGAAACCCTCAAACCCTGGAAATCTTCTGTTCGGCACTCATCATCATTTGCGCGCTGCAGGGAGTGTTCTCGTACTGGACGCGACAAATTCTGATCGGGCTGTCGCGCGACATTGAGTATGACTTGCGTAATGACTTGCTCGCGAAGCTGGTGGTCATGGAGCCGGAATTTTACGTGCGCAATCGCACCGGCGAATTAATGTCACGCTGCACCAACGATTTGAATTCGGTGCGCATGGTCCTCGGTCCCGGCATCATGTACAGCGCCAACACGTTTGCCACCATGGTGCTCGCCGTCGGTTCTGATGTTTTGGATTTCAGCCACGCTCAGCATCTATGTGCTGATTCCCGTGCCGGTCGTGGCTGTCGCCGTATGGATCTTCGGCCGGCAGATCCACGCCCTATACGGAAAATTCAGGCATCCCTCGCGGTGCTCTCCGCCAAAGCCCAGGAAAATCTGGCAGGCGTTCGTGTGGTCCGGGCTTACGGACAGGAACACGCGGAAATTCGCGGATTCGACGCGCCCAATCGCGAATACATCGATCGCAACTTGCGACTGATCTATTTCTGGAGCTTGTTCATGCCGCTGCTCCAAATGTTGGTCGGGCTAACGTTCGTTCTGGTGCTCTGGCAGGGAGGGCGGCTGGTCGTCCTGAACCTGATTACGCTCGGAGAATTGATCGCGTTTTATACGTTCATGACGCGGCTGATTTTTCCGATGGTGGCGCTGGGTTTCGTTACCAACATTTTTCAGCGCGGCGGCGCTTCGATGGCCAGCCTGAATTACATCCTCGATTCCAGCCGAAAATCAGCGATTCAGAGGCGAAGGCGGCGGAGGCGAGAAATTCGCGGGGAAATTGATTTCCGAAATATGACCTTCACTTACCCAACCTTGCGAAGCGACACGGACGGATCGGAATCAACGGAACGGCGCAGTGAATAAACCCGTCTTGCAGGATATTTCTCTGCATGTTCCCGCCGGATCGATCCTGGCGATCGTGGCCCTACGGGCAGCGGCAAATCGACCCTGGCCTCATTGATCGCGCGTCTGTGGGAGGCCCCCCCTGGAACGCTGCTGGTCGATGGCCGCTCCATCCGAAAGTGGCCGCTGGAAACGCTGCGTCGGGCCGTGGGATATGTGCCGCAAGATACTTTTCTGTTCAGCGAGACGTTGCGTGAAAACGTCGCCTTCGGCGTCGATAGCGCCACGGACGCGGAGATCCACGAAGCCGCGGACGTCGCCAGCATCGCCGCGGAAATCGGCGAGTTCCCGGCGCAATTCAACACCATGGTGGGAGAGCGCGGCATCACGCTCTCAGGCGGACAGAAGCAACGCCCGCAATCGCGCGCGCCGTGATACGCGATCCCAAGATCTTGATCCTGGACGATTCCCTTTCCAGCGTCGATACCGGAACCGAAGAGCGAATCCTGAAGCGCCTCGACGCGATCCTGCGCCAGCGCACGACCATTTTGATTTCCCATCGCGTATCGACCGTGCAGCATGCCGATCAGATCGTCGTGCTGCGGGATGGGCACATCGTTGAGCGCGGCACGCATGCCGAGCTTTTGGCGCGCGGCGGCTATTATTCCGATCTGTATCAGAAACAATTGCTGGAGGAAGAGTTGGCACGCGAATGACCGACTTCCGCGAAGAGGAAGCACTCGGAAAAGCCTACGACTCGCAGTTGATGCGGCGGCTGATGGCCTATCTGCGGCCGTATCGAGTGGAGTGTTGTCTTCGCCGTGTTCCTGACCGTGCTGGTCGGGCCGCTGGAAGTGGTGGGACCCTACCTGTTCGGATTCGGCGTGGACAAGTACATCGTTCCCGGCTCCAACCATGCGATCGCCGTTTCGGAAGCCCTTCGCGGAGTGAGCCTGGTTTCCTTCGGATTCCTGGCCGCGCTGCTGTTGAGCTTTGCCGTGCAATATCTGCAGGTTCGCATCATGCAGAACGTCGGGCAGCAAACGCTCTACGATCTGCGCCGCGATATTTTCGAGCGCCTGCAGCGCCTGCCGATGAGCTTCTACGATCGCAGCCCGGTGGGCCGCCTGGTCACGCGCGTCACAACGGACGTCGATGCCCTGAATGATTTATTCGCCGCGGGCATCGCTGCCATGGCCAATGACGCCATCGTCCTGTTGTGCATCGGCGCGGTCATGATGAAAATGAACTGGCGTCTGGCGCTGGCCACGTTCGCGGTGCTCCCGCTGATTCTGATCTCCACGTGGATATTCCGGACGCGTGCGGGACGCCAACCGGCGCATCCGCACGCCATCGCGCGAATCAATTCGTTCCTTCAGGAACACCTCAGCGGCATGAGCGTCGTGCAGATTTTCAATCGCGAGCGGAAATCGCAGGAACAGTTCGCCGAGCTGAATCGCATCCACATGGAGGCGTACAAAGACGCGATACGGCCTTTGCCGTGTTTTTCCCGGCCGTCGAATTATTCAGCACCACCGCGATGGCGATTGTATTCTGGTACGGTGGATTTCGTTCCCTCGCAGGGTTAGTTGAAGTCGGCGTCCTCGATCACGTTCATGCAGTACGCGCAGCGCTTCTTCCGGCCCATTCAGGATCTAAGCGAAAAATTCAACATTCTGCAGTCGGCCATGGCGCCTGCGAACGCATTTTTAAGCTGCTGGACGAGCCGCTGCCGGCGCCGCCGGCCCAAACTCCGCTGGAGCTTACCGATCCGCGCGGCGACATCGAATTCCGCAACGTGTGGTTCGCTTACACTGGCGGCGCGAATCCCAAGGATGACGACTGGGTTCTGCGCGACGTTTCGTTCCACATCGCTCCCGGGGCAAACACTCGCCATCGTCGGCCACACCGGCGCCGGGAAAACCACCCTCATCCAGTTACTGCTGCGATTTTATGAGATTCAGCGCGGCCAGATTTGCTCGATGGCATGGACATTCGCCGCTATGACGTGCACCAGTTGCGACGGCAATTTGGCATAGTTCTGCAAGACCCGTTTCTGTTTACCGGCACGCTGGAGATCGAACGTCCGGCTGGGCGATGAAGATATCAGCCGCGCGCGCGTCGAATCCGCGCTGCGCGAAGTGGGCCTCGGTCTCGTTGCTGGAATCTTGCCGGAAGGCGTCGAAACAAACGTCAGCGAGCGCGGCGCGACATTTTCCGTGGGACAGCGGCAGCTGATCAGTTTCGCTCGCGCTCTTGCGCATAATCCGCGATTCCTGATCCTCGATGAAGCGACCTCGAGCGTGGACACCAAAACCGAGAGTGCTGATTCGCGAAGCCCTGGACCGCTTGCTCGAGGGCCGCACGGCGCTGGTGATCGCTCACCGGCTCAGCAGCATCCAGCATGCGGACCGCATCCTGGTGTTTCACAAAGGCAGGTTGCGCGAGCAGGGTTCGCATCAACAGTTGCTCGCCGTGCGCGGAATTTACTACCGCTTGTACCAGCTCCAGTACAAGGATCAGGAACTGCGCACGTCCTTCGAGAGTTGGGCGAGCGAAGCAGGCGATCCGTTCCCGGAAATGATTAGATTTTCGTAGCACAGCCACTCCTGGCTGTGTGGGGTTGCAATCGCAGTTCGACCGTGCGTGTACCGCCAGAGCTTACAAAACCGCACAGCCGCGAGTAGCTGTGCTACACAATGCCTCCGACACAAATCCTCATTTCCGCCGGCGAAGCTTCAGGTGACATGTATGCGGCGCGGCTGGCGACGGCATTGCGGGCCGCGCCGACGTGCCGCTTTTTGGCATGGGCGGCACGCGGATGCGCGACGCCGGGGTCGACATCGTTGCCGACTGCTCCGAAGTTTCGCTCGTAGGAATCGTGGAAATTGCCAAGAAATACCCGGCTCTGAAGCGCGTTTGGAAACGACTCCTGGGCGAGGCGGCCCGTCGTCAAACCCCGACTCGCGATCCTCACCGATTTTCCGGGATTTCACTTAAGCCTGGCGCGCGCGCTGAAGCGCCCGGATTGGCGAGCGTGTATTTTATGTGTCCGCAATTCTGGGCCTGGAGGCCGTGGCGAGCCAACCTGGTTCGTAGGCGATTCGTTCGCGGGCTGTGCATTTTCCCGTTCGAAGAAGGGTGGTAGCGTTCGCGCGGGGTGAATGCTGATTTCATCGGTCACCCGCTGGTGGGCAATGTCGGCCGCCAAGCGAACAAGCGCGGAATTCGCGTCTGATCAGGATTGGACGCCGGCGAGCCGATCATCGGATATTGCCGGGCAGCCGCGCCGGGAAACGCGCACCACATGCCCACCTTGATGCAAGCAGGGCGTGATCCAAAGGGACCTGCGCGCAATTCGTGCTGGCACTCGCGCCGGGAATAAACCGGTCGCAAGATCAAGCCAACATCTTCTGACGGACGTGCCCCATGCACGTCGTTGAAGACGCAACGTACAACAGCGTTGAGGCAGCCAGCATTTATACAACGAGTCCAGTGGCACCGCCACGGTGGAGCGGAGCACTGCATGGATGCGCCGATGATCGTTGTCTACCGCCTCGCTCCACTTGGGGCCGCGATCGCGCGATTGTCGGTGCGGACGCCTATGTTTGCCATGGTGAACCTGATTGCCGGCAAGCAGAGTGGTTCCCGAACTGGTGCAGAAAGATTTCACTCCGGAGAACCTCTCGCGCGGAGTGATTCGCCTCCTGGATTCGCCAGAAGCTCGCGCCGAGATGCGCCGGGGATTGGCGGACGTACGCAAAAGCTCGGTCTTCCAGGAGCGGTTGATCGCGCAGACGGATCTGATCGTGGAAATGTTGAACCAATCCTGACGCGGGGGGTAAAAACAGTCCCAGTCGGCGCTGGCCTGGGGGGGAAGGATTGGTCCTAGCGAGCACGAAAGGACACAGGCTGACGTCCGCGCCAGCGAGGTGGCGCTGGCAACTCATCTGCTCCAGTTGGTATCCTAGTTGTGATACATGGTTGTGATACATGCCTCCGCCGGAGAAAGGCACCTGAAGCTCATGTCGAAATTTCGACTCCTCCTCATTCTGGCTAGCCTCGCAGGTCTAGCGGCCCCTGGTTGGACTCAGTCCCCAGGGAGCGAGCCACAAGGTCCGAGCCGCGGCGTCGCGCCGGTC
>CAVOIX010000015.1:0-48948 GCA_963695945.1 uncultured Acidobacteriota bacterium
AATCGGTCCTCACAAAGACCGCGCGGCCCGCGAAGTCCGCGGCCGTATCTTCCGCTCCCGCCGCGGTTCTGACGTTTGCGGCCGCGAGGTAATCATGAATGCGCAGGTTCAGGCCCAGAGCCAACCGTTGAGTGTTTCTTCCGACCTTCTAACCGGCACGGAGTGGAGTGCCGCGCAGATCCAATATCTGTTTCGCCTGGCGACGGATGTGAAGGCGCATCCCGAACGGTACAAGTCCGCGTTAGCAGGGCGTTCGCTGGCCATGATCTTTGAGAAACCGTCGCTGCGCACGCGGGTCACATTTGAAGTGGGAATTGCCAGCATGGGCGGCATTCCGGTTTATCTCGATCATGCGGACACGCACCTTGGTGATCGCGAATCGATCCCCGACGTCGGGCGGTGCCTGTCACGCTGGGTTCACGGGATCGTGGCGCGCGTGTTTTCGCAGGAGGCGCTGGAGATTCTGGCAGCGCACGCCAGCGTGCCGGTGATCAACGCACTTTCCGATGTGTACCATCCGTGCCAGGCGCTGTGCGATTTTTTCACGCTCGAGGAAAAATTCGGATCCGCTCGCGGATTGAAACTCGCTTACGTTGGCGATGGCAATAACGTCTGCCATTCCTTGATGGTTGCCGGAGCCCGAATCGGCGCCCATGTGCGCATTGCCACACCCGCTGGTTACGAGCCGGACGCGGAAGTTCTGGCCACGACGCGGCGTGATGCAACCGCAACGCAAGGCTCCATCGAATTATTCCGCGCTCCCGAGGAAGCCGTCTCGGGTGCGCAAGCGGTTTACACCGATGTTTGGGCCAGCATGGGGCAGGAGAACGAGGCCGAAGCGCGCGCGGCAATCTTCGCGCCGTATCAGGTCAACGCCAAACTCATGTCCCAGGCCGCGCCCGATGCTGTATTTCTCCACTGTCTTCCCGCGCATCGCGAATCGGAAGTGACCGACGAGGTCATCGAATCGCCGCGTTCCATCGTATTTGACGAGGCGGAAAACCGCCTGCACGTGCAGAAAGCCATCCTGTTGATGCTCCTAAACTGAAAGGACAACCGGTGCCAAAGAAAGTAGTTCTCGCCTATTCAGGCGGACTTGATACGTCAATTATTATTCCCTGGCTGAAGGAAACCTACGGCTGCGAAGTGATCGCCATGATCGGCGACGTTGGCCAGGAGGAAGATTTAAGGGCTGCGAAGAAAAAGGCGCTGGCCACCGGCGCCGCTTCGGCGACCATCGAAGATTTGCGTGAAGAATTTTTAACCGAATACGTCTGGCCGACGCTGCGTGCCGGCGCGGTCTACGAACATAAATATCTGCTGGGCACTTCCATGGCGCGCCCGGTGATCGCCAAGCGCCAGGCGGAAATCGCTCTGGAAACCGGCGCCGACGCCGTGGCCCACGGCTGCACGGGCAAGGGCAATGACCAGGTGCGCTTCGAGCTGGCGTACAAAGCCATCGCGCCAAAAGTAAAAATCATCGCCCCATGGCGCGAGTGGACCATCAACTCGCGCGAAGACGCCATCACCTACGCCAACGCCCATAAGGTGCCGGTGGAGCAAACCAAGGCCAATATTTATTCGCGCGATCGCAATGTCTGGCACCTGAGCCACGAAGGCGGGGTGCTGGAAGATCCCGCGAACGAGCCGGACGAAGCCATGTGGCAGTGGGTCGCTTCACCGCAAAAGGCCCCGGACAAGCCGGCGGTCGTGGAAATCGGATTTGACGCAGGCACGCCCGTGTCGGTGAACGGCAAAAAGCGCAGCGCGATGGCTTTGCTTGAGCAGCTGAACGAGCTCGCTGCGGAGCACGGCGTTGGGCGCATTGACCTCGTTGAAAATCGTCTGGTCGGCATCAAATCGCGCGGCGCATATGAAACACCGGGCGGCACGCTGCTCGTGACCGCGCACCGCGAACTGGAAACGCTGTGCCTGGATCGTGAGACCGCGCATTATTCGCGAGACGCTGTCTCTGCGCTACGCCGAACTGGTGTATTACGGTGCATGGTTTACGCCGCAGCGCGAAGCGCTGGACGCCTATTTCACGGAGGCGCAGAAGCGCGTGACCGGGACGGTGGGCCTGAAACTTTACAAGGGTAATGTCACCGTCACGAAGCGCGTCTCGCCTTACTCGCTCTATCGCAAAGGCCTCGCGAGCTTTGCCATGACCGGCTACAACCCGAAGGACGCCGAAGGTTTTATTAACCTGTTTGCGTTGCCCATTACCATTCCGGAAGAATCGAAGCCACAGTGAGCCCTACACCCAAAGAACAGCCGTCAGGAAAATTGTGGGGCGGACGGTTTGACCGCGCGCCCGACGAACTGTTCTACGAGTTTCAGCGGTCTTTTTCGTTTGACCGCCGTCTGTTGCCCTATGAACTGGCGGTGGACCGGGCGTGGGCGGGCGCGCTCGAATCGGCGGGGATTCTTTCTGTTGAGGAAATGCGCGACACGCTGACGGCGCTCGACAAAATTGCCGAGCGCGCGGCAAATGATTTTGCATGGCTGGGCGGCTCGCCCGCCGAGGACGTGCACCACTTCGTTGAAACGGCGCTGGTCGAGTGCCTCGGCTCGCTCGGCTACAAACTCCACACCGGCCGCAGCCGCAATGAACTCGTGGCCACCGATTTCCGCATGTTCGTGAAGGAGGCCGCCGGCGAAATGCGCGTCGCCGTGGCGCGCACGATTTCAGCGCTCGTTGTCCAGGCGGAAAAGTATCAGGGAATTCCGATGCCGGGAATGACGCACATGCAGCACGCGCAGCCGATTTTGTTTTCGCATTTCCTGCTCGCGCATGCGGAAGCGTTTTTTCGAGATACGGTGCGCCTGGATGCCGCCGTGGTCATGGCCGATGCCTGCCCGATGGGTTCAGGCGCGCTGGCTGGCTGTGCGCTGGACATCGATCGCGCGGCCATCGCGCGGGAACTGGGCTTCGCCCGTCCGACCGCCAACAGCCTCGATGCCGCGAGCGACCGCGACTTCGCGCTGGACTATCTCTATGCGCTGGCCGTGATTGCGACACACCTCTCGCGCCTGGCCGAGGATTTCGTTTTATTCGCGTCGCAGGCCTTCGGATTCATCGTGCTTCCCGACGAATTTTCAACCGGGAGCAGTCTGATGCCCCAGAAAAAGAATCCTGATGCGTGGGAACTTCTGCGCGGCAAGACCGGCCGCGTTACCGCGTCCCTGCATACGCTGCTGACCACGATGAAAGGCCTGCCATCGAGCTATCAGCGCGATCTGCAGGAAGACAAGGAACCGGTGTTCGCCGCGCATGACCAGGCCATAGCCATGCTCACGATCGCCGCGGGCGCAATCGCCGCGACGCGCCCAAACGAAGCGCGCATGCGAGAGGCCGCTTCTGATCCCGCGCTTTTGGCCACGGAAGCGGCGCATTATCTGGTCCGCCGGGGCGCGCCGTTTCGACAGGCGCACGAAATTGTCGGGCAGCTGGTTCGCGAAGCCGAGCGCGCCGGAAGGCCGTTCTCCGCGCTGCCGATGGAGACGCTGCAAAAGTTTTCGCCGCTGTTTGCGCCGGATTTTTACGAAGCGTTGAAGCTGGAATCCGCGCTGGCTGGCCCGGACGTCGAAGGCGGCACCGCCCCGGAACGCGTTCGCGGCGCGATCGCTGCCGCAAAAGAGCGTCTCGCCGCGTTGGAGAAAGCGTCATGAGGGCGCGCATCGCCAGAATGAGCGACGCATCCGCCGTGCATCGCGTGATTGCACACTATGCCGGAGAGGGGCTCTTGCTCCCGCGAACCGAGGCTGAAATTCGCGAACATATTTCGCGCTTTCTCGTGCTGGTCGAAAAACGCAACGGGCAAGAAAAGATTCTGGGCTGCGTGGCGCTGGAACCCTATGGCTCCGATCTGGCCGAAGTCCGCTCGCTGGGCGTCGCTCCTGACGCCCGCGGGCAAGGCCGCAACGTAGGCGATCGCCTGATGAAGGCGGCCATCGACACAGCGCGGCGGCGCAAGATCGCGCGGCTCTTTGCCGTCACACACCGGCCGGATTTCTTTTCGCGCTACGGGTTCGTCCCAGGCCCTCGGCAAGCGGTACCCGAAAAAGTGGAGCGCGATTGCGTCGGATGTCCCAAAGAACGCAAGTGCACGCTGGTCGCGACAGTGGCAGTCATTTGTCCGGAGCGCGAACTATTGCCGGTCCTGAGCGGATCGAGGAAAGAGCTTTCTGTCGCTTAAGCAGCACAGCGACTCTTCGCTGTTCGGTTTTGTGCGCCGCCAGCCGGCGACAAAACGACTGCTCTTGCAAAAGTTGCAAAAACCACACAGCGAAAAGTCGCTGTGCTAAAAAAATCAAAACCAAGATCGAGTAGAACGCGAACACTTGCACTGACAGGACAACAATGAGCAAGCCTCTATCCGCCCGCGCCCTGCCTCGCGGGTTTCGTTTTTCTTCCGCGTCCGCCGGACTGAAAAGGCGCGGCCACACGGGCGCGTTGGATGTGGCGTTGATCGTTTCCGATCTTCCGGCGTCCGCGGCGGCGGTGTTTACGCAGAATCTGGTGCAGGCGCCGCCCGTCGTCCTTTCACGCGAACACGTGCGCGCTTCGGCTGGTGCGATGCGAGCAGTCATTGTCAATTCCGGAAATGCCAATTGCTCCGTGGGTCCAGGCGGGATGATCGCATCGCGCGCCACCGCCGATCGCGTTGCGGCAACTGCTGGGCTGCGGTTCACAGCAGGTGGTTGTCTGTTCCACTGGGTGATCGGCGTTCCGATCAAGGTGGAGCTCATCCTGAAGGCCGTGCCGGGCCTTGCCAAATCGCTGGCATTTTCGCCGCGCGCCTTTGACGGCCTGACGCGCGCGATCATGACCACGGACACGCGTCCCAAGCGCGCCGCCGCAAGCTGCCGCATTGGCGGCACCACGGGCGCCAAGATCGTGCGCGTCGCCGGGTGCGCAAGGGCGCCGGCATGATTCATCCGAACATGGCCACGATGCTTTCCTTTGTCGTGACGGATGCCGCGATTGATCCAGGCGTGCTGGACGTCGCGTTACGCGACGTCGTGAGCCGCACATTCAACTCCATCACGGTGGACGGAGATAGCTCCACGAACGACACCCTGCTGGTGCTCGCAAATGGCGCCAGCGGCGCGAAGAAAATTACGGAAGCGAGCGGCGCGGATTACGCGAAATTCGTCGCTGCACTCGAACAGGTCTGCAAGACTTTGGCGATTGGGATTGTCGAGGACGGCGAGGGGGCAACGCACCTGGTGGAGATCGAAGTCCGCGGGGCACCAAGTGACGCCGCGGCGAAACGGGTCGCAGAGACCATTGGCCTCTCCGCGCTGGTGAAGACCGCCATCGCCGGCGCCGATCCGAATTGGGGCCGGATATCAGCTGCTGCCGGCCGCTCCGGCGTGCCATTCAATCCGGACCACGCGGAAATCTGGCTGGGCGGAATGAAAATGTACGGACCGCCGGAGGGCGCATCCTACTCGGTCGCACTGCCGCTGGACGAACGCGCTGCGCATCGCCGCCTTCTCGAAAGAAACGTTGCGATCGTCATCGATCTCCACAACGGCAGTGGCTCGGCGAGAATGTGGACCTGCGACTTCACCAAGGAATACGTTCACATCAACGCCAGCTATCGAACCTGATGGCGCTTCAGGAAATCGGGCCAATTTTAGTGGCGCAGGCTTCAGCCTGTGGCATTTCGATCTTGCAATGGCCAACTCTCACAGGCTGAAGCCTGCGCCATCCGGATCAGCTTTCCCACTTCCAGTCGAGGAACTGCTCCCGCAGCGCCGTCTTGCGGAATTTCCCCACCGAAGTGCGCGGAATCTCCGCCGCGAACACAAAGGCGTCCGGCAATTGCCACTTGGCGAATTTCGCGCCCAGAAATTCACGCAATTCCGCAGGCTCCACTTCCGCATCATCATTCAATACCACCACGGCGAGCGGCCTCTCCTGCCATTTCGGATGCGGCACGCCGATTACGGCGGCCTCCTTTACGGCGGGATGCCCCATCAGCGCGTTTTCGAGGTCCACGGAGCTGATCCACTCGCCGCCCGACTTGATCAGGTCCTTGCTGCGGTCCACCAGCTTCATGTAGCCGTGCTCGTCGATGTGGCCCATGTCGCCGGTGCGCAGCCAGCCATCGGCGGACCATTTTTGCGATTCCTCGGGCATGTTGTAGTATTCCGCCGCCACCCACGGACCGCGCACTTCAATTTCGCCGACGCTGCAACCGTCGCGGGGCGCCTCGGAACCATCAGGCCGAGTAATCCGCGCCTCTAGTAAGGACGCCGGGATACCCGGCTTCAGGCGCTGCGCGTATTTTTTTTCGTCGTCCCAGCACTCCATGTAGGGCCGAAGATGCGAACTGGTCGCCACCGGAGTCGTCTCCGTCATCCCCCACGAACAGACAATCTTGATCCCATGCCGGTCAAAGCCGCGCATCAGGGCCTCGGACGTGGCCGCCCCGCCAACATGCATTCGTATCGGCCAGTCGAATTTCCACCGGCCAGGATATTTTTCAAGCGCCTCCAAGGCGGAGAACCAGACGGTTGGCACCCCGGTCGTTACCGTAACGTGCTCCTGTTCCATCAGATCCAGCAGACCCTCGCCATCGGCGAACGGGCCGGACAGCACGACTTTGGCTCCGGCCAAAGCCGCGGTAAAGGGCACGCCCCAGCCATTGGCGTGAAACAGCGACGTGGCGGGCAAGACCGCGTCGTGCATCGAAATTCCGAACGAATCCACACCCAGACAATTCATGGAATGGAGCACGATCGCGCGGTGCGAGTACACGACGCCCTTCGATCGTCCCGTCGTTCCGGAGGTGTAGCACATCGCCGCGGCTTCGTTTTCGTCAAGCTGCGGGTAGGAAAAATCGTCGCTCGCTTCTGCAAGCAAATCCTCGTAACCGTCGCAGCCGCGCGGCGTATCGCCTCCTCCATAAGGCACAACGATGACGCGTTCGAACTTTACGCGGGCGCGAATTTTCTCATATACGTGCAGCAGCACATCGTCGACGATCAGGAAGCGATCGCCAGCGTGATTGGCGATGAACGTAATTTCATCGGGATGCAACCGCAAATTCAGTGTGTGCAGTACGCCGCCCGCCGCCGGAACTCCGAAATAAGACTCGATGTGCTCGGCTTGATTCCACAGCAGCGTGGCCACGCGGTCCCCGCGCTGAAGGCCGAGGCCGGTGAGCGCGCCGGCCAGACGCCGCGAGCGCCGGTAGACGCCTCCCCACATGGAGCGCGCCAGCCTGCGGTCCGGCCGCCTTGTGACTATCTCCACATTTCCAAATAGTTTCCCCGCGCGTTCCAGCAGCACGGGAACGGTCAGCGGAAAGTCCATCATCAATCCGTGCATGGGCCTCATTTCTCCGATCGGGAATGCCGCATCCTACCATCAAGTTCACAAATTTCGCGCGCCACAGTTCGTTTCCGTTTAGATAATTTTATGAGTATTGAAGCATCAGTTATCACACAATGTTTCTGTTGACGGACGTTCAAATTTAGAGCAAGATTCGCCCGGAGCTGAAGTGCGCCTCTCGTCGGATTCTTCTGGGTCCCGGCCCAAGTCCCCGGATCTCGACCCCGCCCTCTTCAGTCCCCGGCTCCGTGGTTCCGATCGCCACGGCCAGAAGGAGTCTTGCATTGAAGAAACTTTACGTCGGCAACCTGCCATTTCAGGCCACGGAAGAACAACTTACCACCTTATTTACGCAGACGGGAGTCACCGTGGCGAATGTCACCCTGGTGCGCGACCGTTTCTCGGGTCAACCACGCGGGTTCGGATTTGTCGAGGTCAATAGCGACGACGAGGCCGAGCGCGCCATACAGGGATTGAACGGCCACGATTTCATGGGTCGCAATATCGTCGTGAACGAAGCACGGCCTCCGCGTGAAGGTGGTGGTGGCGGAGGTGGGCGCGGCCGGGGTGGCTTTGGAGGTGGCGGGGGCGGCGGGCGTGGCGGAGGGGGCGGCGGCCGGGGCGGCGGTGGAGGCGGCAGGGACCGCGATCGCGGAGATCGTGGGGGCGGCGGAGACCGCCGCTGGTAACTGCGACGCACCACTCGGAAATCTTATGGAACAGATGGGGAGCAAATATCGCTCCCCATTTTTTCACAATTTAGTTTATCCTCGCGGTTTCCTTCAAAAAATAATTTCGATATGCGCGGCAGATAAATGACTAGTAAATATTCATCGTACTAACTGTACGGTAATATGTTAAGGCTATTGTTTTCAAGTACTTAAAGCTGGTACTTCTGTCCTCATCTCACTGCCGCTTGGGCCATAGGACTCACCCTCCCCACTCCGTACAGTGCATGTACCGGAACGACCGTGCTTTGCGCTGGCAAAAAAAGGCCACCCGGCACCGGCGCGGTTCACAGGAGGCTTATGGCTACATTCACTCCCGACAACGCAAACTTTCAGGACTTTTCCACGATGGAGTCAGGCGAGCCATGCTCCTCGATCCCGCTGTCTGAAATTATTTCCGCGCTTTCTTATGCGCTGGACCTTACCGAAGGCCAACCAATGGGGCATTCGGTTCGCGCGTGCATGATGGGAATGCGACTGGCGCAGCGGATTGGCATGAGCCAGGCTGAGCAGGCTGACCTTTACTACGCGCTGTTGCTGAAAGACGCGGGCTGCAGCAGTAACGCATCGCGCCTTTTCCATATTTTGAACGCGGACGAAATTCGCGCCAAGGGCGACGTCAAGACCACCGACTGGACGCGTGTGGGATGGGAGAGCTTGCGGTACGCGCTGGCGCATGTGGCCACCGGAATGCCTTTTCTGAAGCGCATGCAGCAGCTCTTTCAGGTTGCCGCAACGCAGCAGCAGGACTCCTGCTCGCTGGTCAGAATTCGTTGCGAACGCGGATCGTACATCGCCAAGCAGCTCGGCTTTTCCACTTCCGTTTCGGAAGGCATTTACAACCTCGATGAACATTGGGATGGCCGCGGGTATCCTGACGGTCTGCGCCGGGACGAAATCCCCATGTTTTCCAGAATCGCCAATCTGGCGCAGACGCTGGATGTTTTCTTGACCGACCAGGGTCCAGAGGCCGCTCTGGAGGCAGCCAAGAAGCGCAGTGGCACCTGGTACGACCCTGATCTGGTGAAAGCAGCGGTTTCCCTGGGAAATTCCGGGGCGCTCTGGAATGGTTTGGACGATCGGAACCTGGTGCGGAGAATTTCGTCCCTGGAACCGGAATACCGCCGCGTAACGGCCACCGAATCGTCGATCGACAAGATCTGCTCGGCCTTCGCGGAAGTCATCGACGCCAAATCCCCGTTTACGTATCGCCATTCGAACGGTGTCGCGGACGCGGCCGTGGAAATCGGGCAATGCCTGGGGATGAACACGAGCAGCCTGAAGCAGCTTCGGCGGGCCGCGCTGTTGCATGATATCGGCAAATTAAGCGTTCCCAACTCGGTGCTCGAGAAGCCGGCCAAACTGAGCGCGGAGGAATGGACGGTGGTCAAGGCCCACCCGTATTACACGTTTGAAATTATGAGAAAAATTCCCGGCTTCCAACGCATCAGCCAGGATGCCGCCGCGCATCACGAAAAACTGGATGGAACCGGATACTGGCGCGGGCTGAAGGCGGAACAACTTTCGCGTTTCGCGCGAATTCTGGCCGTCGCGGACATTTTCGATGCGCTCCACGCCAAGCGGCCCTACCGTGATGGCTTGCCTCTCGAGCAGGTCTTTGAAATGTTGCGCAAGGATGCCCCGCACGCTCTGGACTTGCCGTGCGTCGAAGCATTAATCGCGTCCAAAACGAACTCCGAACCAGAGGCGTTCCACGAACAGGAAATTGCCGTGGAGCAATAGTCTTTTCAAAAAGGAAGCAGGCCCAAAATGATTTTTCGCAGAAATCTTTTGCAGCTGGTGGTATTGTGCGCGGTTTTTGGAGCGACGGCATCGGCGCAGGATTTTTATTGGAGCTCGGCGAGCACGCGATCCTTGGCGCTCGGCGGTACGTACGTGCCATCCACCTCAGATGCCATCGGCGCCCTCACCACCAATCCAGCGGGACTGACCTATCTCAGCAGCCCGACGCTCGACCTGAGCCTGTCCGCGGAGTTCGCCCGTGGTTCCTTCAGGAACCCGACGAACAACAATTCCCCCATGACCACGTCGCCCGGCGTCATCCCTTACGGCGCGTTCGGCATGCCGATCGGCAAGTCGCGCTTCAGTTTCGGCGTCGGCTTCGCGCCGGATCTGGTTTCGGTTTCGGATTGGCACTATGTGGATGCTCCCGGATGCGCCGACGTCAGCTACGGGATGCAGGAAAATAAATCAGCGATCCTTGCAGGCCGCGCGATGGCCGGGGTGAGTTACGCGGTTAGCCATAGGCTCTCGTTTGGCGTGACTGCCGGCGCCGACTACAATTCCAACACCCTGCACGCTCCCTACATTTTTCAGAGCCAGCCGCAATTGGCGGGCGCGAAGACGCTGCTCGATCTTCACACCTATGGCACGGGCTGGAACATGAGCGTCGGCGCGATGGTTGAGCCCACCAAGAACCTGGATTTTGGAGTAGCCTGGAAATCACACACCGTGATCGTCACCAACGGGCTGGCCTCCGGCAACGCCACGCGTGGTTCGGCGCTCCGTCTCCCGCGAATGCCTACGGTTTCTCGTACAACGCGTCGGTGAAAAACATCCTGCCGCAGTCGGTGAATGGGAATGTTGCCTGGCACATCAATCCGCGTTGGCTGGTCGCGTTCCAGACGGATTGGGTAAACTGGAGCAACGCGTTCGTCAATTCTGCCGGTCACACTGACCAACGGCACCAACAGCACCATCAACAGCGCGGTGGGCTCCACAACGCTCGTCGACGGCGTGCCCCTGAACTGGAAAGATCAGTACTCGTTCCACGGCGGCGTCGAGCGCATGCTGACCGAGAGCACTGCGCTCCGGTTCGGCTATGCTCATGGCAACGATCCGGTACCCAGCGGCACGCTGACGCCAATGACCGCTGCGATCATGACCAACCAGCTCTCCACCGGCTTTGCCTATCATGCCGGGCGGTCGCGATTTGATGTCGCTTATACCTATCGATCCCACGTCTCAGCAGCAGGTCGCGCAGAGCAATCTGCTCGCCGGCGAATACAACAACAGCACGGTTCGAATCGGGCTGCAAGCGCTGTCGCTCGGCTATTCCTTCCAGTTCTAACGGCGGCAAGGCGAATGGAGTGGCGCAGGCTTCAGTGTGAGGGTTTGGTCTTCGCAAGGGGGACAAACTTCCCCAGGCGGAAGCCTGTGCCACTCAGCCAATTGTCTCGCTTACGGCGGACGATTAGCCGATGCCCTCGCGGCATCTTTCCCGTCAAATGGTCGGTAAGTAGCTGAGGGCAAGGAAAATCGGAACAACCCGGCTCACGCCGTGGCGGACTTGAACGACTCCACTTTTTCGACTCGCCCTGCGGAGTAGCGGTAGCGCTCGATGGCCGCGGTATCAATTCCCTGGCGAATAAGCGCTTCGAGATCCAGCCCGCCTTCGGCCTTGTCGAGTTCCTCGATGGAGGCATGCAGCGCGGGGTTGCGCGGCAAAAAGATGGGGCAGCAATCGTGAAAAGGTTCGGCGGAAATGTCGTAGGTGCCGATTTTGCGCGCGGCATCCATGATTTCGATTTTGTCGTCGCCGACCAGCGGACGATACAGCGGCATGCGCACGGCGGCGCCGACCGCGGCCATATTGTGCAGCGTTTGCGAAGCGACCTGCGCCAGGCTGTCTCCGGTGATGAGCCCTAGAGCGCGATTGGATCGCGCAACGCGCTCGGCGATGCGCAGCATCATCCGGCGATAGAGCAGAATGCGAAATTCTTCCGGCGCCCGCGCCACGATTTCCCGTTGGACGGGCTCGAACGGCACAAGAAAAAGCTTCGCGGAAAATTGCCACGGCACCAGGCGCTTCACCAGTTCGCGCGCCACGTGCACGGAGGATTCGCCCGGCCGCGCCCCGCCTCCCCAAAAGTGCACGAAATTCAAATGCGCGCCGCGCTTCATCATTTTGTGCGCGGCCACCGCGGAATCGAATCCGCCGGAGAGAAGGCACGTCATGCGTCCAGCGGTATTCGGAGGAAGTCCGCCCGCTCCAGGAATTTTTCGCGCATACACCAGCAGTGATGGTCCGGGTGGAATCTCCACGCGGCAGGTCAGATCCGGATCGGTGAGTTTCACGTGAGCGTCGCGGCCGGCAGCCTTCAGCTGATCCACTAAATATTGCCCAACGGAAACTTCGATATCGATGGTGCGCTGGGGAAACGATTTGTCACTACGCTTGGAGCGCACCGCGAAGGTCTGAAACCTCTGGTCACGAACTTCGTCCCACGCCGCGCTACCCAGCGCCGCCAGGTCATCGTCACCTGTGCGCGGAACGACGCGAGCGACGGCATAGAACGCCACGCCAAACACGCGCTCAATGCGCGCCACCGCCTCGACGGCCGATGCGCCTTCGCCGAATTCCACCAGTAGGCGATCGCCGGGCCGTAAAATGCGCTCCACCGGCAAGCCCTCCAGCGCGTGTTTCAGCGCCATGTGCAGCTTGCTCAGAAAAAAGCGGCGATTTCCGCCCTTCAGCCACAGTTCGTGATAGTGAACAACAATAACCAGTTTCGATTTTTCCACAGATTCCCCGAAGGCCATTCCGATGGCCCCATTATACCAGCCGCACATAGGGATTACTCTACCGTCCGGTGGCGTGTAGAAGGATCGAGTAGCACTTCCCGCGAAAGGCTTACTTCAAGTCCGGCGTTCTCTTTGTCGTCAGCAGGCGTACTTCGCGGCGCATCATTCCGTCGAACACAATCGAAGTGTCTATCCGGTACACGCCGCGCGACCCTACCTGATAATTTCTCTTTCGCCACTCTGGCGAAACAATCTCCAGTCTATTCTGGACGCCACGCACGTTGTGGCGTATATCCGAGTGCAGGCCGCCGCAAATCTCCAGAAAATTGCCGGAGCGGTCCACGGGAAGCGACCGCAAGGATAGTTGGCGCATCTGATTAAGAGCGACTCAGAGCGTCAGGGTCCCCGAGACGCGGGAGCGAGCGATGTGGGACAAGAACGATTGGCACCAGTTCTTCGCAATCGCAAATAAGCCCTGGCAGCGGCGGCGCCCGCCGCGACCGGTCTACCCGAGCGGGGCAAAGCGAGTGCTCCCTGCGGTGGGTTTCAGCCTGTCCGAACTCGACGACGCCGGGATTAACATGGAAGCGGCGGAACGCTTGGGCCTGCCGGTGGATGCAGCCCGAATCGGCGCGTACGGTCCCAACGTCTCGGCTCTGCGCGAATTTGTGCGTTCCGCGCGCCAGCCCAGTAAACAGGGATAGCTTCACCAAGCCTTATCCCACAAGTGCATTGTTTTCAGTAGACGAAGCTTTGCCTAAGGCGTTGAAGTTTGTCCCGGCAAGATACACGCAGCGGCGGCCCGTGTATTTTGAGCGGCACCTCTTGACGGCGCGAAAACTTCCGGTAAACTTCCCTTTCTGTCTCTAGACTAGGATGCAGACCTTATCCAACTCGACGCTGCTGACGGCCACCAATGCCGCCGACGAAACGCAGCATGACTTCGACTTCCCGCAGCGCGAGGCAGCTTTCTTCTACGGCCTGTTCCTGCGGGGACATTCCGCCGAGGAACTTCGCCGGGATATCGAAGTCCCGCCAGCGGTCCTGCTGAAGTGGCATCGCGAATCCGAGCGTGACCCTTCATTGAAGGACGTTTTCACCCGAATGGTCGATTATCGCCGCCATGTGCTTGCCATCTTTGAGGCCTTGGTCGACTTTGAATCACGCCCCCATCGCGTTCAGTAAGAATTCAGACCACTAGACAATGATTCGCGCCGCGAGCTTGTGAGGCCTGGCTTGGCTCGGTTTACATAACGGGCGTGCGCCTGAAGCCGACCAGCCGCATGAAGGCGGGCGCTACAACGACGGCCCACGATTGTTCCCGCGATCTCCTGATCGTGTGCAGGTTTGGCCATCCTGGGTCTAAACCCGGCGGCCTAAAGCCTATCCTACGGTGCCGTGTTAGACTTTGCCGGAAATGGTGGACCGCGAACGATCGGCGATTCGAGAGCTCCATCTGGGCTGGCTCGATCTGGTTTGGCTGGTCTTCTTGGGCGGGCTGGCACTGCTTCCGCCCGTGAACGAATTCCACAAGCAGCTGATCCTTCTGGCAATCTTCATCGTGCAGATTTGTGAACGCTGGCTGGTGTCCCGCTTGCCGGATCGCGGTGCCGCTTATAGCGTGCTGATCAAGATTCTGCTGGCCACCCTGCTGCTCGATCACACCGGCGAGTTTGGTATCAACAGCAACTACTACCCCATTTACTTTTTGCCGGTGGTTAGTGCGGCTATCTACTTCGGCCCGGTCGCGGCGCTGGTCTGGACCACCCTGGCCTCAATGGCTTACTTGTCGCTGCTGTATCCTGCGTTGCAGGAAGTGGATATCACCTCCGAGGGAAAAGGGATCCTGACCATCCGGGTCCTTTTCTTCTTTGTCGCGGCGCTCCTGGTCAATCGTTTTGCGGTGGAAAATCGCCGGCAGGTGCAACGTCTGGAAGAGCTTTCGGAGCGCCTGGAAAAAACCAACCGGCAATTGCGCCGCGCCGAAGCGAATGCCCGCCGAGCCGAACGCCTGGCCGCGCTGGGCCAGCTTTCAGCTGGCTTGGCGCACGAAATACGTAATCCGCTGGGCGTGATCAAAGGCTCGGCCGACATGCTGAACCGAAAAGTCGCGGAATCTGAACCGCTGATCGCGGAACTGGCTGGATATATTTCGTCCGAGGTAAATCGCCTGAACGCGCTGGTGGTGCGCTTTCTGGATTTCGCGCGTCCCTCGAAGCTTGAGTTGCATCCCGAGCGAATGACGGAAATTGTGGACCGCGCGCTGGAAGCCGCGAAGGCCTCCGCGCCCAACGGGAATGTAAAAATTGAGCGCGCATACACTCCGAACTTGCCGGCAATTCCGCTGGACCCTCAACTATGTGAGCAGGTGTTCGTCAACCTCATTTCCAACGCGATGCAAGCCATGCAGGCGCAGGACGGTACATTGGAGAAAACGCTGCGGTTGTCCATCACGCCGGAAGTTTCAAACGGAGAGGCGGGCGTGGGCGTGACGGTGCAGGATTCCGGCCCGGGCGTGCCGCCTGAATTGCGCGAGCAGATTTTTAATCCTTTTTTCACATCGAAGAAAGACGGGGTAGGCTTGGGACTCTCCATCGTGGCGAAGATCGTGGATGACCATCGCGGCTCGATCCGCCTAGAAGACAACACCCCACGGGGCGCCCGCTTCCACGTATTTTTCCCGCAAACCGGACCTTAGTAGCGCAGGCTTCAGCCTGTGGGTTATTGGCCTCGCGAAAGTTACCCCAGCAGGCGGATGCCTGCGCTACTCGTCGGAGCTTCGTTCTATTGATTTGACCGGTAGATGACGTTCTGTGGCCCGTCCACGATTCTAAAGTCGGGTGGGACCGTGAACAGAGACGCCTCTGGTTCGGCCCGCACGACGTTCGTCAGGCGGTATGTCTGTTCGCCCATTCGTGGATCATTTCGCTTGCTATAGACAATCGTCTTCAGGTCCGGTGACGTCCATACTTCGGTCACGATGCTGATGGGACGGTCATTCCCAATTTCTCCGGTTGGAATCGTATGCGTCGTTCGCACTCCAGTCACCTGGACGCTTTCCATGTTCTGCGTGCCGAGATCCTCCGTGCTGACTTGGCCCTGATCACCATTGGCGATGATTGCTTTTTGCGACAGGATGCCCGGCGGCGGTAGGGGTGGAGGTGGCGGAGGGCCGTCTGCGGACATCGCGCTGCTACTCATCTGCATGATCACTTTGCCGCCCCCGCTCATCGCGCCTGAAGTAGCCAGACTCATCGGCAGCGCGGGCATTTTCTGCGCGGTCTTGTCGGTCAGATTCAGCGTGTAGGCAGTCTGTGCCACGGGATCCTGGATGAACACGAAGTGAGGTGCATCCGCCGCGGATAGATTGCCGATGGCCGGCAAGGAGGTGTCCTGCCGGGTCCGGCCCTGCGAGTCACGCGCAATATTCCCGGTCGTGGTTTGCACGATGCGTGTGCCGTCGGCCAGGGTCTGTACGCTTTCGTTGGTGATCGTTGCGGAGTAGGGCGCGCCCTGAACCGGAGCGCCGGGGCCCCTCGTAAGCATGCCAACGCCAACGGCAGTCGCGGGGCCGGCAACCTGACTTTGAAAAAATACGGCGTTCGGACCCTCCTGGGCGAATACGCAAGATGAGGCCGCAAAAACCAATAGCGGAATGATTCCTCGTTTCATGGCTGTATGGTACTCCTTTCAAATCCTGCAAAACGCGGCCGAAGTTGGAGTCGCTCGGCCGAACCATCCGCGGCAATCGCCAGGTCCGCAACAAAATTCATTCCTGCGGGAACGGCGCCGGGAGGAAACATTTCCTCGGCTGAAATGGCGATTTGCACCATCGGTTCATTTGGCAGCGAATAGACGGCGATTTCCGGCCATGTGGGTCCCGAATGCACATGCTGTTTTCGTGCCGAACGTTTCTCGGCAGCGCCGATGCCCCGCGCCGATCGAACGATTTCACCAGAAGTCGTGATCGCCGGATCTGCAGTTCTGGTGCCGGCCGCGGATGTCGTTGCCACCGCTTGCGAGCCCTCGAACTCGTGCTGCGGAACATGCGTTCGCGGCCACACAACGATGAGCACGATGAGAGCGGCGATCGCGCCCACCGCGGAAGCCAACGCCACCGACTGTGGCGACCATTCCCGCATTTCCGTAGCGAACACGTGGTCGCAATATACGACGATTTCTTCGGACACCCGCTTGTATGCGCCGGTCCCGCCACGACATTCCGCGCAGCATTCCAGATGCTGCTTTATCTCCGCCGCCTCCCCCGCCGGAAGTTCGCCGTCCATCCACGCGACCCATTTGCCGGAAAATTCACACATTGCATTTCTCCGCTAGTTTTTTGACGGCGCGATCCACCGTATCGCCTACCGTTGACGTCGCTATTCCCAGCACTTCGCCAATTTCGCGATAACGCAATCCGGCCGCGCGTAACAGCAGGCATTCCCGTTCGGAACTGGTCAACTGGCGCATGGCCTTTCCCAATTGCTGAAATTTTTCTTTCTCCAGCACGGAGCGCTCTGGCGTCGCCTCGTGCGAAACGGAATTTAACTGCGCCTCGCTCGCGGCGCTGAAATTCCGGTCGTAGCGATTCTGGCGGTTCCTGGCCTGATTGTGGGCCACGCGGAACAGCCAGCCGCGAATATTTTCCTGCGAGCCGCCGGCCGTCAGATGCCGGTGCAACAGCAGAAAAGCATCCTGCACCACGTCCTGCGCTTCATCGCCGGACAGTCCGAGGCAGACCAGGTATCGAAGCAAGGGTTTGCGCAGTTCGCGATACAGGGTCGTAGCCTCACACGCTCCGGTCGACAAGCGCAAAAGCGGCAGGGCTAGGGGTGCGGCATCGCCACTCATGAAGTTTCCGTCATCGCGCTTCTATCTAGATAACAAGTAAGGAGTATGATTTTCCGGTTTGGCCTGCGTAAATCGATGCCGATTCGGGAGGTTGGGTTTGCCGTGGTCGGGGCTTGATTGAATAGCACCGGGACGCATGTTTGCGCGGGTTTTGCGGTCGCAGTTCCGTGGAGCGGCCTAGCTGCACTTGCCAGTACCGCTCCGCTCGTAACCTAAATCTGCGAGTACGGCGTCGGCGTAAGAATCAGGTTGGTAATGTTCGATACGATTGGCTCGAACGCGTATTTGGGCTGCGTCGAATACGACTTCCAATCATCGGAAGCGCGGAATGCCGCCCACTGCTTGTCGCGCGTCGCCAGGCTGTCAAAGCACAGCATGTACGTCAGGTTCGGCAAGCGCGGCCCAATCAGCGTCTCGCTGTAGAACACCTGCTCGAACCCATTTTTAGCAAAAATGTCGGCTTCGCCTGACTGCATCATCTCCACTTTTCGGCGGTGATCCTGATCGGTGGCCCCTTCGTAGATGCGCAGCTCGAAAACACGCGTGCCCTTTGTGGCGGTCGCTTTGGGCAGCACGACATTGGGCCACTTCTCAAACGCCTGCAGGAACGTGCTATCCATGCGGTCAAATGCCGGTTCTTTGGCGGGGGCTGTAAGAAACGGTGCGCCCGATTTCGTGTACTCGGCGTCCTGGTTCAGGCGAGACTCGATCGTCGCCACCGTCTCCGCCGAAGCTCCAGGCATCAGCACATAGATGGATGGCGTGTCCGGGCCGATCGCCAGATCAAAAACGCCCACAGGACCAATGGCGAGGCGCCCGAGCGCGGGAAGCAGCGCATCGCGGAAATAATCGTCACACAATTTTCTCTGCGGACCTGCGTTGATGTGGTATCGCCGGAGCTGGTAGAACTCCCGGCCTTTCGCTGACATCATTCCCTGGGCCGCCTCCAGAGCATTGCCCGGGGCGGAGACCGCGAGGGCGGATGCCGCGAGCGTAGAAGCCAGGAATTTTCGCCGTTCCATTGGAAATCCTCCCGTGCGAGTGGATCGCCTGCGATTCGTGACGGTATGGTCACACAATTTGCCGCGAGTGTCTATTGCCGCGAAAGAACCATACAACTGTCATTCCGGGCGGAGCGAGGAATTTTTCTGGTTTGCCACTGCCTCCGAAGAGATTCCTCGCTTCGCTCGGAACGACCGCATAAGAGCAGATTGAATCCGACCTTTTGACTGATCCCGTGCGGATTTTCCGGCCCTGCGAAATCCCGACAGGCGAAGCCGGCTCTACTTCGGCGCGTTGGCCGCCTGTGCCGATTCGCGCGCGCGATCCAAAATGTACGCGTGAATCAACCGCACCTGCGCGGGCGTAACATCGCCCACGAACGACGGCATGCCGTATTCCTTGCGCGCGCCGCCCAAAACGATTTGTTCAAACATCTCATGCGTGGAGTCCGCCAGATAACGCAAGTCCGGCACCGATCCACCGCTGATCGCTTCTCCGCCGTGGCAGCGCGCGCAGGTGTTCGCAAAAAGTTTGCGGCCTTCTTCGACTTCAGCCTTGGACGCTGCGAGCTTGAACGTCGGCATGGGAACCGGCCGGTCCACGTGCTGGTAAGGCGGAATCGTCGCCGTGCCCCCTAATTTGAAGACCATCAGTTTTGCCGGTCCGACGTGTCCCTTGCCCGGAGGCCGATTGCCGAGCACCTGCGGCCCGCCCCAACCGCTCTCGACCGCGACATATTGTTCGCCGTCCACGGAGAAAGTCATTGGTGGCGCGGCAATCCCGACACCCGCATCAAATTCCCACAGCGGCTTGCCATCCGTCGCGCGGTAGGCGGAGAATTTTCCATCTGCCCGTCCCTGGAACACGAGATTTCCTGCCGTCGCGAGGGTTCCTCCGCTCTTCGGATTGGGCAACTCGACGCGCCACGCTTCCTTCTGCGCGACCGGATCCCACGCGAGAAGGTGCCCGCTGGTCTTCATTTTGAGGTAGGCGTCGCGAGCTGGTCCGCGATAGGCGCGATCCGATCCCGTGGTCTGGTCGTGCAAATTCATTTTCCAGTTGGGAATAATCGCGTGAAGCGAAGTGTCTTCCAGAACTGCGAGGTAGACGAGGCCAGTAGTCGGGCTGAATGAAATCGGATTCCAATTGTGCGCGCCTTCGGCCGACGGCTGCACCAGCGCCGCGTCCTTCAGCTGGCGCGCCGCGGGATTTTCGATGGGACGCCCGTTGGCATCGATGCCCGTGGCCCAATTGACGGGTGCAAAAGGCCGCGCGGAAATCAGTTTTCCATTTTCACGGTCGATCACGTAGAAGAAGCCGTTCTTGTTTGCCTGCATCACCACGCGGCGCTGCGCTCCATCGATCGTGAGCGTCGCCAGCAGCAGCGGCTGCGTTGCGTCGTAATCCCAGTTGTCTCCCGGCGTGGTCTGGTAATGCCAGGCCATTTCACCGTTATCCGCGTGCACCGCGACGATTGACGCAACATACAGATCGTCACCCTTGCCGCGCAATTGGTCGTACCAAGGTGAGGCGTTTCCCGTTCCGAAGTATACGAGGTCGGTCTCCGGATCGTAGACCATTGATTCCCAGGCGGTCCCGCCGCCTCCCGCCTTCCACCATTCACCGGACCAGGTGGCCGACGCCTGCTTCATCGCATCCGACTCAAACGGTTTTGACGGATCGCCCGGAACTGTGTAGCTCCGCCAGACGAGATTGCCGGAGTCCGCATCATACGCGGAAACGTATCCGCGTACCGGATACTCGGCGCCCGCGTTTCCGATCAACACGCGTCCTTTCGCAATTCTTGGCGCGGCGGTGATGGCGTAGCTTCCGTCCTTCGGCGTGGTTTGCACATCCCAAGCCGGCGTGCCTGTCTTGGCGTCCAGCGCGATAAGGCGCCCATCAAGAGTTGCTACATACACGCGGCCTTTGTAGAGCGCGACTCCACGATTGACCACGTCGCAGCACACGTACTTGGCGTGGTCTTTCGGCACCTTGGGATCGTATTCCCACAGCTCTTTCCCCGTTTTCGCGTCGAACGCGTAGACCAGGCTCCAGGCGCTGGTCGTGTACATCACGCCGTCCTTGACCAGAGGAGTCGCCTCGACTCCGCGCAAAGTTCCCAGATCATACGACCACGCCAGGCCAAGCTTGCCGACGCTCTGCTCGTCAATCGATTTTAAGGGGCTGAAACGCTCTTCCGAATAGGTGCGGCCGTAGGTGATCCAGTTCGCAGCATCGCCATCCGCCGCACGAAGGGCCGCGTCATCGACCACGGTTTCCTGCTTGCGCGCACAGCCCGCGCTCGCCACGATCCCGATTGCCGCACATGCCCAGACCAGACGCCGGAACAGTTTGTGACGCATCCACTTCCTCCGCACGAAATTGCAGAACCCTTGCACAGCAAGGTCTGTCTTGTTGGATAGCAGAACTTGTGCCGCGCCCCGATGCACTGTCAAGCTGTAAATTGCTTCCGCAAAACCGCGGTCTATTGGGGCTGAATGATAGCATCCGGGGACATCGGTTCGAGTCAACGGAAAGGAATTTCTGCAGCCCGCGTCACTTCGTACTCTTGGAATCCTTGTAACCCTTCTTGGTAATTTCCGCGGCGCGCTGCTCCAGCGCGGCGCGGGTAAACAGTTGCGGGTCGAGGTCAGCGTTAAATCTGCAAGTGGTTAGAAAAGTCTGGGACACCTTGCGGTCATTGCGGGAAAGTTCCATGCTCAGAGGGGTTTTCACGCCGTCAAACGTCATGTATTGCGTGTAGCTGGTTATGACTTCGGTGCGCTCGCGGGTCTCGGCATTGCGGGTGGCCACGATCCAGCGCAGCGGCAATGCGAAGTATTTGTCCAGACCCAGGCGCATCTCCTGACGGTCGCGGCCGACGAACTCGATCCATTCCGCTTCCTTCAAGTCGATCAAATCGTCGCCCGCATACCGCACTTCCATTCCAGGTTCGTTCATTCGTTTGCGCAGCATGTGATTCATGCTGGTTTTTACCTGCTCGTCAAAATTCTGAATGAGGTCGTCAGGCTCGTCGGACACGCCGCTCTTGTCGAGCGACCAGCCCTCCTTGCCGTTGAAGACGGTGATCATTGCGCCGCCGTGCGTGATCAGCAGGTCGTCCGAGCCCATCAGGAAGCCGAGAATCGTGTGTTCGCCCTTGGTGAAATACTCGACGCGGTTCTTGTCCGGCAGCAGCCACAGGTCACGGAACTGCGTGAAGCCCATCAAGGTTCCCGCGGTACCAAACTGCGCGGCCCGCCCATCGCACTGGGTGTCGCGAACGTTCAAGTACGCCTGCCCGCCAAGCGCGGCGATCACTTGCCGCAACACCTGCTTGGCCTTCACGGCGCTCTGATCGGGGAGCATCTCCTGCGCCGGCGAGGCCTTGGCAAGGCCCGCGCACGTCCATGCCACAGCCAGCACTGGAATCAAGCCTGCCATCCACCGGAGTCTTTGCCGCACGAAAGGAAACCTCCACCTATATGGAAGAGCCAGCGACCCCAAAGGTTGCCAAGCGGTTGTGGCTCCGGCGTCTTGCCGGCGGTATTTCATTCCCGACGCGCCGCAAAACCAGCAGCGGGATGCCACACCCAGGAAATCGTTCTTCGGCAATTCACTCTACTTCTCGGAACGCGCCAAGCGGGCCGCCGAGACCAGATCGTGAAACAGCGCTCGCGCCAAGGGGTCCCCGGGCATTCTTTCCGGATGCCATTGAACTCCCGTGACCCAGTTCGAATCGTCGGCCCACTCAACGGCCTCGATCACCCCATCGGGAGCGCGGGCCGTGATGTGCAGGCCGCGACCGAGGTCCAGGACGGACTGATGATGCCACGAATTTATTTCCGCATGCGCGGCGCCGGCCAGGGTGAATACACGCCCCATCCCAATATTCGCAACATGCATCGCATCCGGCGTTTCGGTGCCGTCCGGAAGCTCATCCTCGGCGGGACTGTGGCAAATTCTTGTGCCAATTTCGGTGGGGATGTCCTGAACCAGACTGCCGCCCAGAAAAACGTTGAGCGACTGGATGCCATAGCAGATCGCCAGCACCGGCTTGCCCGTTGCCAGCGCATGCTCGAGCAAAGCGAAATCAGTTCGCTCGCGTGAGGCGTCGGAAGTCTCGGTCGCCGGATGGCGCTCCGCACCGTAGTGCGCGGGATCGATGTCCGCTGGACTGCCCGTGAGCAGCACTGCGTCAAGTTTCGCCGCTTCGCGCTTCAAGGCGTCCGAACCGGACGAAAGCGAAAGCAGGACAGCTTCGCCGCCCGCCGCTTCCACGGCACGCAAGTACTTATCGATTTTAGATCGATGGTTCGCTGCCTCTTCAGCGGCGGTACGCCACGGTACGCCAACGCGAGGGCGGGGAAACGCTTGCTGGTCCATGAGTAAAGAATCGTAGCATCGTGCAAGGCGCCCAGCAATACAGGACGGTAGGATAGGCGCGAAGCCCATCCTACTTTTTAGGAACTCGGCGCATGCGGATCGATTGACGCGGTCGGTCCGTTGCCCCTAGAGTGGATGTGGGGTCAGGCTTTCCACAGAGGCAGAGTCAGGACGGTTGTACACATGGCTCTGCGTGCCGCGATGGTGTTGACCACCATTGCCGATCCGGTTGTTCTCGAGGGCTACTGCGCCAATTTCATGACGCATGGCCACCTCGGCGACGTTCAAATCATCGTCATTCCCGATAAAAAAACTCCACCTACGGTCTTCGTGCGCTGCTCGGAGCTGCGAAAAAAAGGCGTCGACATTTTGTGCCCTCCGATCGAGCAGCAGGAGCGCATTCTGCGGTGCCTGGGCTTCCCGCCGGAACTCGTCCCCTACAATTCCGACAACCGGCGCAATGTCGGGTACCTGATGGCCGCGGAAAGTGGCGCGGACTTCCTGATTTCGATCGATGATGACAATTATTGCCCCTCACACGAAGATTATTTCGCGGAGCATTCGGTCGTCTGCGGTGCTCCGCAACGGCAACAGGTCATCGAATCCAACAACGGCTGGTACAACTTCTGTGAACTTCTGGAGCTTGATCCGGACTATCGCATCTATCCGCGCGGATTTCCGTACGCCACCAGGCACCAGGATCCGGACATCAAAATCCTGTCGCAGGACGCAACCGTGCGGATCAACGCGGGCATGTGGACTCACGAACCGGATCTGGATGGAATCACCTGGCTTGCGGCGCCGGTGCGCGCCAGCGCCTTCCGGGGAAAATCGATCATCCTCGGCGAACGAACATGGTCGCCGGTCAATACGCAGAACACCGCGCTGCACCGCGACGTGATTCCCGGCTATTACTTTTTGCCGATGAGCAACTCCCCGGCCGGCCTGCAAATCGACCGCTACGGAGATATTTTTTCAGGGTATTTCAGCCAAGCCTGCGCGCGCCATCTGGGACATAGTATTCGCGCCGGCACGCCGGTCGTTGAGCATTTGCGAAACGCGCACCGCTACTTGCGCGACGCCACGCAGGAGCTGCCGGGCATCTGGGCGCTGGAAGATTTGTTGCCGTGGCTGGTCGAGCTGCGGCTGGATGGAAAGACTTACGCCGAAGCCTATCTGAGCCTGAGCCTGCAGCTGGAGGATAGCCTCTCGCGGTTTTCCGGATTTATCTGGACGGACTCGACGCGCGAATATTTTCATTCCATGGCCGCCGCAATGCGAGCGTGGCTTGCGGCATGCCAACAAATGTCGGCGGTATGACGGCGACAACACTCGCAACGGTCTCTTCCATCAATTCCAACGGTGCAAAAGATGCCGGGAAAAGGCGCGCGGACTTTCCGCAGATCCTTGACGTATTGCGCTCGCTGCAAAGGCGCAACAGGACCAAGCCGCGCACGCCAAAGCGCGGTGACCGCATCGGCTTCTCATTCAGCACCCGTGACCGCTACCTTTTCACCCTGCAAACGGTTGAGACCCTCGATAGCGAGGGCGGCTTCGATCTGATCTGGAATGACGGCAGCACGGAGTCCGGTGTTCCGGCACTCGCGAGAAATTACAAATTTAAGAATGCCCGGCTGTTGGAAGTGAATTTTGGCGTGACCGGCGGGGCGGAGCGCGCGGTTTGCTTCGGCCTTTCGCGCCTTCTGGAACTGGGCTACGACTATGTCGGATTGATTGAAAACGACCTGTTGTTCCGGCCGGGCTGGTTCAGCGCATTGATGAAGCTGTTCTCGCTGGGCGCCGCGGACGGAATTGCTTGCGGTTCGGCGACGGCGCGGTCGTTCGAAAGCCACGTGCTGGAATACCGCTCAGGCTACGGCGTGCAATCCGATACCGGCGCGGGAATGGTGCTGTTTTCCCGGCCGGCCGCGAAAATCATCATGCAGTTGTATGCCAATCCTGCGTCGTTGCAGCTGACCACGCACTCGTGGCAGAGCTTTTACGCCGATCTGTTCGGGCTCGATTTGCGGAAATTCGCGCCGTTCTGGGCGTTTCCACCGGAGCGGCCATTTCCCTGCACACTTGACTGGGGATACACGCCGTCTCTTTATTTGAACGGCTACGCCTCGCTCAGCACTATTCCGTCCTACGTCACCGACCTGGAGTTCGACGTGGAAGCTTTTTTTCACACGAAATATGTAAGCGGGGATAAGAACAACGCGGGCGGCAACTATCCGAAGATCGCAATTTAGTGGCACAGACGTCAGTCTGTGCCACTGAACGTCCCGTGAGGTACAGCTCTAGCTGGCGAAACCGCAGGCTATGTTGCGGCTGCCACCGGAGGGCCGGCGGGCGCAGCCGACGGCGCGGGCATATTCTTCCGCCGGAGCAGCTCCACGATAGCCTGATAAAGGTTGTTGCGCTGCTGGTGACGCTCGTTGGCGCGGGTCACGTAGCGCACGGCAATTTCAAATCCCGACCCGGCAGGGCGCACGTTGATCGCTGGACCGGCTGAAAACGGACGAACGCCGCGGGCGCCTCCGACGCTTCCCCATTCCTTTTCCGCGAGTTTGGAGTTGGCTTCGGTCTCCTGGGTCACGATTTTTTGAATCTCTTCCGCCACCGGGTACGGATCTTCGCTCACCGGGACCGCCAGCACCAATTCGTCCCACAACCATTGGCCAGAGGTGGAGAAATTGAAATAGTGCCCTTCGATCGCATAGCTGTTCACGAACGTCACCCGGCGGCCGGTCGGATGCCCGGCATCGTTCCAGTTACCGGTCTCCAGCAGAACGGTGTGGAACAATCCGATCTCAACGACTTCGCCGCTCACTCCGTTGATTTCGACCCAGTCGCCATAACGAACTCCGTTTTTTCCCATCAAAATGAACCAGCCGAAGAAGCCCACAATAAAATCCTTCATGGCCACGGTGAGCCCGGCGCCGGCCAATGCCACGACCGTCGCAAGCTGGCTGGGGATTCCGAAAAGAATGAGCAGAATCGGAACGGCTCCCACCGCGCGAGTGACAATCTGCGCGACCGAGCGCAACGAAAGGAGCTTTTGGCGGTCAGGCTCGACGCGCGCAAACATTTTCTCCAAAAAATAAGTCGTAATTACCACGGCCATGCCAATCGCCAGGATCAGGGCAATCGAAACCAGCAGGCTGTGCAACAATTCGCGGCGGCGCGCGGCAACCAGTGCGCTCCACTGCCCATACACTCCTGCGAGTTCCTGCTGGTTGCGGATCCGGCTATCCAGGCCGGACAGTCTTTTCTGCAGAATAGTCAATGATTTATAGGAAGAAATCGCCGCCTTGGCTTGGGCGGACGCGGAGGGCGGCGGACTAGCTGTAACCGGCGCCTGGGCCGTTGTAGGAGAAGTGGAGGGTGAAGCAGGGTTAACAGCAGTCGGTGCAGGCGCTGCGGATGGTGAGGCGTCCGATAATTTCCTGGATTGCTGAGCTTGCGCCTGCTCGAGTTGCTGCTCGAGTTGGTCATGCCTGGCCGAAAACGTGGCGACCGCGGCAGTGGCCCGTCGATCTTCCTGATTCAGGCGTTCCACAATCGACTGCAGCGCGTACCAAGCCCGCGCACGCGAGAAAAACGCGTAAGAAGTCGGCGCCGCCATGCTCGCCTGTTTTCCGACGATGCTCAGGTCCAGCTGACCGCCGCTCGCTTGCTCCGAGGCATTGTATTCGTCCACCATGCGCTGCACGCGGCTCTGGGGATCGCCTCCGGCTCGTTCCAGATCCTGATGCGCGTCCGCGAGTTCGTCTTCGATCAGTTCCTGGCGGCTTTTGGCGAGGTCAATCTGTTGCGTCAGGGTTTCCTTCTGCTCCTCCCGTGCACTGGGCAGCGATTTGGTAAGGCGATCGATGTCCGCATTGATGGCGGCATCCTGCGCTTCGCCGCTGGCGATTCTTTCCTGAATGGACTTGATCTCCGGGGTCGGATGCACCTGTTGCGCAGCCGCCTGGTACAGCGCTGAGGCGAAGGAAAAATCAACTTCGTGATCGGCTTTGCGAAGCGCGTCACGGGCCAGGTCCTGTTCTTCCGGCGTAGCCGCAAACTCAGAAAGCGTCTGCGCGTTACGGAACGGGCTCAGGTCCACGGGGGCTTGGGCGACTTTCGATGCCGGCGCGACGGACGAAACTGTACGAGAGCCCCACTCGGTGGTTAGGGCCAGACCGACTCCGGTGAGCGCCAGGAGCACGATCAACACAATCAAAAGCGTGCGCTGGTTCGGTTGCATATCGCCTTCGGTTTCCTGAGTTCTGAAATTAGCGCCGCGTCCTGTGATCCGCCACGCTTCCCTGCTCTATGCCCCGAGCCAGCGGCCCAGAGGCTCCCAACCCTCGGAATGATCGCAAATCACTTTCACCGTGGCCGTGATCGGAATCGCCAGGATCAGTCCGATTGCTCCCCACAGCCATCCCCAGAACAGCAATGCAGAAGTCACCGCCAGGGCATTCAGGTGAACGCGTCGCCCGACAATCGCGGGCATCAGGACGTTCATACCCACGATATGGAAAAACGACAGGACCGCCGCGACCACCAAGTATGGTCCGAGGGTGTTCCATTGGGCCAGCCCGATCAAAAAGGGAGGAATCCAGGCCAGCAGCGCGCCGAGATAAGGCACCAGATTCAGCACCCCGGATACGCTGCCCAGCAGGAACGGATACTTCAAATGCATCACCGCAAAGAATCCCCAACTCGCCAGCATCAAGAGAATGGCAATCAGCGCATTGCCGGCCACAAAGCTGCGGAGCATCGAGCTGACCTCATCCAATGCCGACTGGACGCGGTCGCGGTGGTCGTCGGGAAATAATTCAATGGTAGCTCTCCAGATGCGCGGCTTTGCCGCGAGCATGAAGAAGGCCAGAAACGGCACGAACGTAGCAACCAAAAAAAAGGAATAGAGCGATCCCACCCCGCGAAGCAGCCATTCGCGCACCGGAGGCGGTTCCGCCGGGCGCGAGGGACTCCGGCCCTTTTCTGCTACGGGAGTGATGGCATCGACGCCCTTTTCCACGGTGGCCAGCTGGCGGTCAAAGGCCGTGGTCGCATGGCGCAACACTTCGCTGTAGCGTGGCCAGTCGTCGATAAATTGATCGGCCCGCAGCGCGACCAGATAGCCTAACCCGGCCAGCATTGAGATAACCGCGAGCATCACCACCAGCGCTCCCAGCGCGCGCGGAATATGCATGCGCTCAAAAATGCCGACGACCGGATCAAGAAAATAGGCGATCAGCACGGCGAGCAGCAGGGGAACGACGACTTCAGACGTGAAATACAGGAAAGCGAAGACGATCGCCGCCGCGATAATCCGCTGGGATGGATTGGATCGCGCTGAAAGTTTGACGTCTTCGATCTGCATGATTCACCAACTTGAACATAGCACACCTCTTTATTGCGGCATACGGCGGTAAACTGCGGCTTGCTCCGGATAGCACTGCTGCGATACCGTAGAACCTACCGCCATGTTCGCCGCCGCTCTCCCCGTGACCCCGCTCTCGCGCTTGGACTTCCGGGCTGCACTGGATATTCTGATCATCGCGGCGTTGATTTATTATTTACTGAAACTGCTGCGCGGCACGCGCGCCGTGCAGATGCTCGTGGCCATCGCACTGCTTTTTGTTTTTTACCGCGGGGCGCAATGGGCGCGGCTGGAAATGGTGGAGTGGCTGCTTACCACCATGCTGCCGTACGTGGCCATCGCTCTGATTATTTTGTTTCAGCCGGAAATTCGCAGGGCCCTATCGCGCATCGGCCGCAACCTTTCGATGATGAACTTTGCGTCGCGCAATCCCAAAGGCACGTATGATGACATTGTCATGGCCGCGGAGTATTTTTCCCAGAACCGCATCGGTGCGCTGATCGTGGTCGAACGCCAGGCCGGACTGCGGACTTACATCGAAAGCGGCATCCCCCTGGACGCCAAACTTTCCTATGACTTGCTGGTTTCGATTTTTCGTCCGGGGTCGCCCTTGCACGATGGCGCGGTGATCATTGAGGGATCGCGCGTGGCGGCGGCCGGCTGCTTTCTTCCACTGTCGCTGAATCCGATGATCTCGAAACAACTGGGCACCCGGCATCGCGCCGCGATTGGAATCACGGAGGACAGCGACTGCCTGGTGGTTCTGGTTTCCGAAGAAACCGGCTCGATTTCCGTGGCTTCCACGGGGTCGATCGAAACCAACCTTTCCCCGGAAGATTTAAGCGATCGCCTGCGCGAAATGGTCTCACGCCGAAGGGCTACGATGGTTCTGCCGGCGGCGGTATCGCAGGCGCGAACTCCGGTTCGGAGATAGACGGTGATATTCCTGCGCAAGTACATTCTAGCCAATGCCGGGCTTAAGCTCCTGGCCCTGGCTATTTCGTTCCTCTTGTGGGCCACGTACACTGCCGAACCATATGCTGAAGTCGGCTTTCTTGTGCCCCTGGAATTCACCACCATGCCGGTACGACTGGAAATTGCGGGGGATGTCCCGAACGCCGTGAGCGTCCGCGTGCGCGGCCGCTCCGCGTTGCTACGCCGTATGATTCCAGCGGACCTGAGCCTGCGGTTGGACATGAAGGACGGCAAACAGGGAACGACAATCATTAACTTCACACCGCAAATGGTGAATGCTCCCTATGGCGCTACGGTGGTGCAGGTCGAACCCTCCGAGATCCACGTTACTCTTGTGCCGCGCCCGGGACCCGCCCCTCCGTCGACATAACCGGCCGCATGCTAGAATTTTAATCCTGAGGGCGAAGTGGATGCCCCGGCCACCCAATCCAAAATGACCAAGGAACTATTCGGCACGGACGGAATTCGCGGGATTCCCGGAACTTATCCGCTGGACGACGCCACTTTGTACGGCGTTGCCCGGGCGCTGGGCAAGTATCTGCTGGAGACCGACTCAAATCCTCGCGTACTGATTGGGATGGATACGCGCGAATCCGGCCCGCATATCGCATCGCAACTGGCCGCCGGTCTAGCCGACGACGGAGTGAAATTTCTCTCCGCGGGAGTCATCACCACTCCGGGTGTCGCCTGCCTCGTTCGCCAGAATAAATATTCCGCCGGAATGGTGATTTCGGCTTCTCATAACCCATTTCATGACAATGGTGTGAAGCTATTCGCCGGCACGGGCATGAAATTCCCGGACGACGTCGAAGAGCTCCTGGAAACCGAGATTCACCGGCATAAGGGGCGGGAGACCGCTGCGCACGGAGTTCCGGTACCAGCCGATCTTTCGCTTGATGAGGAGTACCTGAACTATCTGCGCGGGTGCGCGATTCCGGGAGCGAATCTTGCGGGACTAAAGATGGTTCTCGACTGCGCCAATGGCGCCGCCAGCCTGCTCGGACCTGCCCTGTTCCGTTCGCTCGGCGCGGAAGTGATCGCCATCCACAACCAGCCGAATGGCCGGAACATCAATGACGGCTGTGGTTCGCTTCATCCGGAAAAATTGCGGATAAAGTCCTGGCAACCGGTTCAGCGCTGGGTATGGCTTTTGACGGCGATGCGGATCGCGCTATGTTCGTCAGCGCCAGCGGCCGCCACGTGGACGGAGACGGGGTTCTGCTGGCTGCGGCGCGGTATTTCAAGTCCTCAGGAAAACTGCGCGGAGGCCGTGTGATCGGCACCACCATGGCCAACCTGGGGCTTGAGCGCGTGCTCGAGAAAGAAGGCATCATCCTGGCCCGCGTCCCTGTTGGCGATCGCTACGTTCTGGAGGAAATGCTGCGCAGCGGCGCAAACCTCGGCGGCGAGCAATCCGGCCACATCATTTTTCTAGACGACGCCACCACCGGCGACGGCCTGCTCACGGCGCTCAAGATGGCCTGTCTCGTGGCCCTGCGCGGTTCTCTCGATGAACTTGTTTGCGGCTTGAAAGTTTTTCCCCAGATCATTGTGAACATACAAGTTAAATCCAAACCTCCACTCGAATCCCTGCCGGTTGTTTCCGCCGCCATCGCAAAAGCCACCAGCACGCTGGGTGCGGCCGGTCGGGTGGTGGTGCGCTACTCCGGCACCGAACCCAAAGCGCGCGTCATGGTCGAAGCCGAGCACGCGGAAGACGTTACCCTTTGGGCCGAAACTCTGGCCTCGGCCATTCGCGACGCCATCGGTGTCTGAATTCTTTTTGTCCCCGCTGGAATCTTATCCTCCGCCCCCCTTCTGAGGTGTGAATCTCCCAAAGACAGTAGCGGTAGCGGGATGGGCTATGAAAAACTGTAGAAACTCGCGGGTGCAAATTGCGAAATGTGCCCATCATTTTTGCTATAGTGTTTATTATCTATAGCTTGGGGCATCGCATACAGATAATCCGGGTGTGGCACTCGGGTTGCACTTAGTGTAGCCAAGTGGTTTTGATTTGTTCCCGGGGTGGTGAACGCGTCCTGGCTGAGTCTAGGATAGGGTGAATGGGGTTTTGCTGGAAAGGGGCTCGGAAACGAGCCCCTTTCGCTTTTTCCGGTACACCAACTGAGCAGAACCGATCTGGCCTATGCTTGCGCGCCAGTTTATTACCTGCTTCCAGATTGCGGTACTCGCGAGAGAATCGCGAGAAACATTACCTCTTCCGTACACCACTTCCGTCCGGGCGTTGACCCTGCCTAAAACGACTTGGGATAATGTACTGTGAACCGATTCACACCCCATGGCTAGAACCGTCGACGAAGATCTCGCACAGCTTGAGAAGGACATCCGCCATCTGAAGATTGAGTACGAACAATACTTCGGCGGCGGAAAGAATCGCCCTCCCACGGAAATCGAGTGGCGCATTGATTCCTTGATCAAGCGTTATAGCGACCGCGGCGCGGATATGAATTACGGCCAGCGGTTTCGCTACGGAAATCTCACGCAGATGTACACGAAGTTTCGCCAGGTCTTTCGCAAGCGCATGAAGGAAAAAGAAGAAGGCACGGTGCAGCGCCATTTTGGAGCGGCCGCCCGCGAGATTGAATCGGACAGGGCCCGGCGGCGCACCGAACAGAAAAAGAGCGAGCCCGTAAAATTTCCTTTCGCCGTTTCCTGGGACGATCCCGACCATGAGAAGAAGAAAGTCGAGCAACTCTTCGCGGCTTTCCGCGACGCAAAAGCCCGGGCGGGAGAAGACACTTCGCCGCTGACCATGGAAGCCTTCCAGAGATTTGTGCGGCAAAAGACGGAGCAACTCAAGAAACAGCAGCAGGCGCATGAGGTGGAATACGTCGTCTCGGTCGAAGGCAATCACGCCCGGCTAAAGGCACGCGTCAAATCCTGAAAGCATTTCCTTCACAACAAAATCCGGACCGATTCCTCGGCCGCGGACGGATGGAAAGTTGCCGATGCCGGTAGCTCGTTGTCCGAAGAGGCGTCAGGCCTTGATATACCATGGCACGTTGATCAGCACGATGTTGCGGCTGCCCTTGACCAGCAGCAGGGCCTTCAACAATTCCGCGCGTTGGTTGTGCAACAAGTAGTGAAACCAGTGGCGCTCGACCAGTTCCGGCACGATCACCGCGATTTGTCTTCCCGGATGATCTGCCTCCATGTTCAGCACGAAATCCAGAATCGGTTTGATAATCAAGCGGTACGGTGAAATCAACGTAACCAGCGTGGGCCGTGTTCCGGCACCCTGTTCGCAGGGCTTGGCGACCAATCTGTCCCAATTCTTCTGAAGCGCGTTGGTTTCTTCCTCCGTTCCCACGTGCACCGCATGAATTTCCCGCGAAAGCGTCAAGGCAAACTCGATGGCCCGCTGGGAAACGAGCGTCCATGACTGAATCGGCACGATCACGATGGGCGGTCCGATGTTGTGAATTTGCAGCGGGGTGGACAACTCGATTTCCGCCGCGACTTGGTCATAATGGCGCCGCACCCATAGCATCGCGGACATCATTCCCGCAATCAGCAAAACGCTGATCCATGCCCCCGAGGTGAATTTTGCGACCAGTACGACAACCAGCGTCACCCCGGTGGCGACGGCGCCCAGTCCGTTGATGAGCATGCTTCGGCTCGCGCTACGGCCGGGATTGCGCCGCCAGTGGCCCACCATCCCCGCCTGCGACAATGTGAACGCCAGAAACGCGCCGATGGCGAACAAAGGAATCAGCCTGTCGGTGACGCCCTGAAATACAACCAGCAAGATTCCGGACAGGATGGCGAGGACGTAGATTCCCTGCGAATACACGAGGCGCCGCCCACGATACCCGAAGGAGTGCGGCAGGAACCCGTCATGCGCGACGGCTTTACACAAGCGGGGAAAATCGGCGAACGCGGTGTTCGCCGATAGGGAAAGGATCAGCAGCACGGAACCAATCGTGAAGTAATAAAAAAATCCCCTCCCGGCGATGGCCTCGACCAGCATGGAAATCACGCTCTGATAACCGGGTTGGCCGGGATCGGTGGCCTGAATGCCGTACGCGCGAATCAGGTAGGCGATGCCCGCTAAAAGAATTGTCAATAAACCGATGATGACGGTCAAGGTTCGTTGGGCGTTCTGCACGGTCGGCTCGCGAAAGGCCCGCACGCCGTTGCTAACGGCCTCAACGCCGGTCATTGCGGTGCATCCGTTTGAGAATACTTGGAGTAAAAGCCACATGCTCACTGCGACCGTGGCAGGAGCTATGGCCACGACCGGTGGTGTTACCACTGGGATTGGATGCCCCGCCGCAAATACGGTTTTCGTTAAGCCAATTGCGATGGCGACTAACATGGAGCCGAGAAAGGCGTACGTGGGGATCATGAAAAAAACGCCTGCTTCACGGACGCCGCGCAGATTCACAATCGTGACGATCACCAGGATCCCCAGGCAGATTGCCAGGGTGTGCGGTTGAAACTTCGGCACGGCGGAAACCAGCGCGCCCACGCCAGCCGATATTCCCACGGCTGCGGTCAGAACATAGTCAAGCATCAACGCCGCCGCGGCCAGCAGCCCGGGATAGGTGCCCAAGTTTTCCGACGCCACGGTGAAAGAACCGCCGCCTCCGGGGTATGCCGCAATCGTCTGACGGTAGGAAAAATACACAATCGCCAGCAAAACGATAATGCTGCCGCTGATTGGAACAATGTACGCGACACCCGCAGCACCTAGCGGGATCAGCAGCGTCAGCGCGGCTTCGGGTCCGTATGCCGCCGAACTCAGCGCATCCAGTCCGAAAATCGGGATACCCGCAGCCGGGCCGATCTGCTCGGCACGCTCGTCCGATGTGGCCAGGGGCTTGCCAAGAAGTATGTCAACGAAAGACATCCGCCCTCCAGTCAATGGACGATGAGTGTAACGGGAGGCGCATACGATTGGAATGGGCGAGAGCAGGTAACCCGCGAGGTTGGCATTCAGCGATGTCCACGGTGGCGCAGGCTTCAGCCTGTTTAGTCGGGCGAGCAAAGTTGGCTGCAACGAAATCCACAGGCTTTATCCTGCGCCACAAAGTAATCCCCATTCTTTTGCCAATTGCGATTTTTCGACTGGCATTCGTCCAGTTCGCGCTTTTCGATTTCCGCGCTCGCGCATACAATAGGGGTTTTCGCTTCATCCTTTGGAGGGTTCTGTGGCTGTGCAACGCGCCCTGGTAAGTGTTTATGACAAGGCTGGCCTGACGGAATTTGTGCGCGGATTGGCTGCGCGCGGGATCGAGATCGTTTCGACCGGTGGCACCGCCAAACTGCTGCGCGAAGCCGGCATCGCCGTCCGCGACGTCTCCGATTTGACCGGCTGGCCGGAGATGCTGGGGGGACGCGTGAAGACGCTGCACCCGAAAGTGCACGGCGGGATTTTGTTCCGTCGCGGCAGAGGCGGGAGACCGCGCACAGACTGCCGAGCACAAGATTGCGCCGATCGATCTGGTTATTGTGAATCTGTATCCATTTGAAGCGACCGCGGCGAAACCGGACCTCACTCCTGAAGATTTAATCGAGAATATCGACATCGGTGGGCCGACCATGGTTCGTTCCGCCGCTAAGAATTTCGAGAGCGTTGCGGTGGTTACCGATCCCAGCGATTATGACCCGGTTGGGGCGGAAATTGCCGCGAGCGGGGAAGTGAGTCTCGCGACGCGGCTGGAACTTGCACGCAAGGCCTTCGCGTTGACGGCCCGCTACGATGGAAAAATCGCAACGGAACTGGAACGGCTCGCGGCGGCGAGCGGCTCCATCGAGCTGGACCGCGGCCTCTACTGCCCGAGCGCATGCATTTTGCTTTCGCGCGGCGGCAAGAGCTGCGCTACGGAGAAAATCCGCATCAGCGCGCGGCTCTTTACGTTCCGGCTGGGAATTCCGCCAAAGGCCTCGCGGCGGCCGACAGCTTCAGGGCAAGGAGCTCTCCTACAATAATCTTGTCGATCTCGAAGCTTCGCTCGATCTAGCCATGGAATTTCGCCGGCCAGCGGCGGTAATCGTGAAGCACAACAATCCGTGCGGCACCGCCGAGCAGGAAACACTGGCAGACGCGTACGTGAAAGCGCTGGCTTGTGATCCGATTTCCGCGTATGGCGGCGTGATGGCGTTCAATCGCCCGCTGGACGCCGCGACCGCCGGAGAAGTGGCCAAAATATTTGTCGAGTGCATCGTCGCGCCGGGCTATGAGCCGGCGGCGCTCGAAAAATTAGCGGCCAAGAAGAATTTGCGGCTGCTGCAGCTGCCCGCGTGGGACAACATCGCGCACGAGCCGATCTGGAGTTAAAGCGGATATCCGGCGGCCTTCTGGTGCAGGAACAGGATCGCCACGAACTCGCGACGGGGACTTGAAAGTGGTCACCATCGGGCGCCGACCAGCGAAGAAATCGAGGACATGCTGTTCGGCTGGAAAGTTTGCAAGCACGTGAAGTCCAATGCCATCGTCTTCTCGCGTGGCGGGGCAGACCGTGGGCATCGGCGCCGGACAGATGAGCCGCGTCGACTCCGTGAAAATCGCCGTCATGAAGGCACAATTGCCATTGGCGGGAAGCGTAGTCGCTTCGGACGCATTTTTCCCTTTTCCGGACGGGGTCGAGGAAGCGGGAAAGGCCGGGCGCCACCGCGGTAATTCAGCCGGCGGTTCGGTTCGCGACGCGGACGTGATCGCCGCGGCAGACGCTATGGAATGGCCATGGTGTTCTGCGGCGTGCGGCATTTTAGGCACTAAGTCAGGTCCGAGGAGCTTCAAGGCCGACGAATTCCCCAGCCCAGGCGGAAATGCCCCAGGGAACGCCAGCCTCACGGAGCGCATCCAACAAAACGCGCCACTGAAACGCTTAAAGTCGCGCATTTCGCAAAACCACATCGCACACCGGAAAAAGGTTCGAGAGAGGAAACCGAACTCAGGATGCGTTTTGACGGATGGCTCAGCGTGGTTGATAATTCCGTTAGTGGTGACCTTATTGTGGTGAATACATGAAAACTGGCCGAAATCTCGCCGCTGTATCGCTTTTCTTTCTGTTGGCCGGGACTTCCGCCGGTGCGCAGCAATCGCGGACCACGCCAAGCATGCAACCACCCGCCGCATCTCCCGGCACGCAGGACGATATCTCGAAACGTGCGGAGGCCTACTTCGATTTTGTGATAGGCCATTCGTACTCGCAGGAATATCAAGTTTCCAGCCACGCGGAAGATGCCAACAAGGCGATCGATTTTCTGAAGAAGGCGTTTACGCTCGATCCGAACAGTCAGCAGATTGGCGACGAGCTCGCCGAAATTTACTACCAGTCGCAAAGAATTCGTGACGCGGTAACCGAGGCCAATTCCATTCTGGCCAAGGACCCGGATAATCTTCCCGCGCGCCGCCTGCTGGCCCGAATTTATGTGCGGACGCTCGGCGATCTGAGTAACACTTCAGGGCAAAAGGACACGCTGGCGCACGCCGCCGATCAGTATCGCGAAATTCTTCGTATCGATCCCACCGACAGCGACGCCGCGCTCTGGCTCGCCCGCCTCTATCGCCTGCAGAACGAGTCTGCCAAGGCGGAAGAAGTCTTGCGGGCCCTGCTCAGCCGCGAACCGGCCAACGAGAATGGCGTCGAGCAGCTGACTCAGCTTTTGCTGGATGAAGGGAAATCGCAGGAAGCCATCGACTCCCTGCAAAACGTGCTGCAACGCGCGCCGACGCCCAAGCTTTGGGAGTTGCTGGGCGATGCCTACAACCAGATCCACGATTTACCGAAGGCCGAGCAGGCCTATCGCAAGGCCGCCGATGCTCAGCCGGATGACCTCAACCATCGCAAAGAACTGGCGCAAACACTGCTGACCGAAGAAAAATATTCGGAAGCTCTCGAACAGTACCAGCGCCTCTCCCAGATGGATGCCGAGGATCCCGACAATTACCTGCGCATGGCGGAAATCTACCGCCAGCGGAAGCAGCTCGACAAAGCGGAGCAAAATGTGCTCCTGGCCAAGCAGCGCGCTCCGAACAGCCTGGAAGTGACCTACTACCAGGCCGCGATCTACGAGGATCAGGGCCGCCTGGACGATTCCATCCGCGTGCTTTCCGACGCCGTAACCGCGGTGAAGACTGAATCTGAATTCACACCGTCACGCCGGCGCACCCTTGCGATTCTTTACCAGCAGCTTGGCCAGTTGTATCGCGAAACAAGCAACTACATGGCAGCTGTGAACACGTTTGAAGAAATGCTGCGCCTCGGAGCCGAAGAAGACCGCCGCGCGCGCGTCATGATTATGGACACTTACCGCGATGCGCGTGAAATGCCCAAAGCTCTGGACGCCGCCCACAAAGCAGCCGTCGCATATCCCAAGGATCGCGCCATTCTGACCGCACAAGCGCTGCTGCTCGGTGAAAACGCGCAAGCCGATCAGGCCGTTGCGCAGTTCCGCGCGCTCCTGGACGGCACCTCCTCCGATTTCGAGATTCAGCTGGATATCGCACAGGTGTATGAAGAGGGCAAGCGCTGGTCGGAGGCGGAGCAGGCCATTCACGCCGCCGAAAAACTTCAGACCGACTCCGCCGGAAGAGAAATGACCGGCTTCCTTCTGGGCGCCATTTTTGAACGCCAGAAAAAATTTGACCTGGCCGAAGCGCAGTTCCGCAAAGTGCTGGACGCCAATCCGCGAAATGCTTCGACGCTCAACTATTACGGCTACATGCTGGCGGACCGCGGCATCCGCCTGGACGAAGCGGCCGATCTGATCAAGCGCGCGCTCGCGGATGATCCGAACAATGCGGCCTATCAGGACAGCCTGGGCTGGGCCTACTACAAGCAGAACAAGCTGGATGATGCCGAAGAACTCTTGCGACAGGCCATCACACGCGAGGGCCACGATCCCACAATCCTTAGCCATTTGGGCGACGTGTACGCCAAGATGGGCAAAGATAACCTGGCCGAAGCGCAATGGCAGAAGTCGGTCGACGAGTGGCACCGCTCCCTGCCGGCCGAACTCGAGCCCGCAAAAATGGCCGAGGTGGAGCAAAAGATCTCCGCGCTGAAACGCCGTCTTGCACAGCAGAAAGCACCCGGTGACGCCAAGCCGTAGTAGCATATCCCCCCTATGAAATCGGTTCGCGTGCCCGCCTATGCGAAGGTCAACCTGCGCCTCGACGTCCTCGGACGCCGCGCGGACAGCTACCATGAATTGCGGACGATTTTCCAAACCATCTCCCTCCACGACACTTTAGTTCTGGAAGCAAAGCGGGCGCCGGGCATTGAGCTGCGCATCACCGGAAATGCGCAGCTCGCGGGCGAGCCTGGGAAAAATAATCTTGTCTACCGCGCTCTCGAACAGCTGGCCGGGGAAATCGGTATTGCGCACGGCGTGAGGGCCGAACTGATCAAGCGCACTCCCGTCGGGCGTGGCCTGGGCGGAGGATCGAGCGATGCCGCTGCCGCGCTTCTCGCGCTTCTTCGCCTTACGCGAAAAAAAATGGCCGCTGCGCGCCTTCTCGAAATTGCGTCCGGCCTGGGCGCCGACGTTCCGTTTTTTCTCCACGGGGGCCGCGCTCTGGGCATTGGCCGTGGCGACGAAATTTACCCGCTTCCGGATGTGTCGCCGCGCCGCCATGTGCTGGTCGTTTCGCCAAGCGAAATCGCGGTGCCAACGAAGGACGCTTACGGATGGCTCTCCGAAGAGCCGTCGCGGCAATTGACAAATGCGGATGGTCCCACTAAACTAATGCGGTTCTGTGCTCTTTGCTGGAGCCCTCAGGGGGGCGTGCTCTCAAACGATTTTGAGGCTGCAGTTTTTCCCCGGTATCCCCGATTGGCTGCGATCAAACGGGAATTGCTCAGGCAAGGAGCCGCAGAGGCCTCGCTGGCGGGAAGCGGTTCGGCGGTGTTTGGAGTCTATCAACACCCAGCGAAGGCGCGCCGGGCTGCCCGAGCGTTTCCGGGAGATCAGGTTTTTCTCTGCTCGACTCTTTCGAGGGCAGAGTACCGCCGAAAAATGGGTGGACCTGATTTTGTCTGAAGCTTCGAGCACTCGTTAGTACCATCAAATTATTAAGATCACTTATTTTAAGGTCACCGAAAATTGACCGACGATAAATTTAAGATTTTCTGTGGAAGTGCGAACCCGCGCCTGGCGCAGAATATCTGCCGTCACCTGGGCGTGAAGCTCGGTGAAGCCAAGCTCGGCAAGTTCAGCGACGGCGAAGTTTACTTTCAGATTCTGGAAAATGTGCGCGGCGCGGACGTGTTCGTCGTGCAGCCGTGCTCGAATCCCGCGGATTTTCATCTGATGGAATTGCTGATGATGATCGACGCGTTTAAACGCGCGTCGGCCTGGAGAATCACCGCGGTGGTGCCGTACTACTGCTACGCGCGGCAGGATCGCAAGGACAAGCCGCGGGTGCCGATTTCCGCGAAGCTGGTGGCGGACCTGATGGAAACCGCCGGGGCGAATCGCGCGCTGACGCTCGATCTGCATGCGCCGCAGATTCAAGGCTATTTCAACGTGCCGGTGGATCACCTGTACGCTTCGCCAGTGCTGATCGAATACTTTTTGCAGAAAAGCATCGGGAACCTGACCGTCGTTTCACCGGACGCCGGAGGCGTGGAACGCGCGCGGGCCTTCGCCAAGAAACTGGATTCGCCGCTGGCCATCGTCGACAAACGCCGCGTGGACATCGACGTCAGCGAAGTGATGCACCTGATCGGAGACGTGCGCGGGCGCGCCACGCTGATCATCGACGACATTATCGATACCGCGGGTACGCTGGTGAAAACCGCCGAAGCCTTGATTAAGGAAGGCGCGACCAAGGTCTACGCCGGATGCACGCACCCGGTGCTCTCGGGTCCAGCGGTGAAGCGCATTTGCGCGTCGGCGATCGAGGAAGTGATCGTCACGGACTCCGTGCCCCTGAGCCCGGAAGCGCAGCAAGTTGCCAAGATCAAGGTTCTCAGTGTAGCGGAGTTGCTGGCCAGGGGCATTCACTCGATTCACGAGGAAACCTCGATCAGCGAACTGTTTTTCTGATCTGCGCAGGATAGGCTTCAACCTGTCTGGTTTCGATTGGCGTTGGCTTCGGACCGGCAGACTGGCGAAACGAAATTCGATTTAGAAATGGGGAAGGATTTATGGCTCAGATCATTGTAGAAGCAGCGCCCCGGGAAACCAGGGGCAAAAACGCGGCCCGGCGCCTTCGCGTGGCCGGCACTGTTCCAGCCGTGCTGTACGGAGGCAAGGGAGGACCGCAGGCTCTGCAGGTAAACACCAAGCATGTCTCGGCGATCCTGCGCTCGGCCTCCGGACACAATACTATTCTCACCGTAAAGACCCAGGACGGCGAGCATGCCGCGATCGTCAAGGAATATCAGGTCGATCCGGTCAAGGGCACGCTGCTGCACGTCGATCTGTTGCGCGTCGCTATGGACGTGCGCATGCGCGTGCGAGTTCCCGTGCACGTTTTCGGCGAACCGCAGGGCGTCAAGCTCCAGGGCGGCGTCTTTGAGATGGTGACTCGCGAAGTCGAGATCGAGTGCTTGCCCGCCGACATTCCCACGGAATTCAAGATGGACATATCGGGCTTGATGATGGGTATGCAGCTGCGCGCGTCGGATATTCCGCTCGATCCGAAAAAGATGAAGATGATGACCGATCCGCTGCGCGTACTCGCGCACGTCGTGGCCCTGCGCGTCGAGGAAGAGAAGCCCGCCGAAGCCGTGGCTGCCGAAGCTGGAGCCGCGCCGGCCGAGCCCGAGCTCATCAAGAAGGGCAAGAAGGAAGCCGAAGAAGGCGAGGAAGGCGAAGCGGCCGCTCCCACCGAGAAAGAAAAGAAGAAGTAGTTTGCGTAGCACGACGGCTCTTTTCCCCAAGCATCCGCGAGGGAATCGCTGTGTGGTTTTTGCAGGCAAGATGCGGAGCAGGGCCTGCAGTTTGGCACAGAAGCTCGGCAGGTGGGCCGCATGCGCGTGATCGTGGGCTTGGGAAATCCGGGCGTCGAGTACACCTTTACGCCGCACAACCTGGGTTTTCTGGTGGTGGATGCGCTGGCCGAAGACGCCGGCATCCGGGTGACTCGCCCGGAAGCAAAATCGTTGGTGGGATTAGGCCAGATCGCAGGCCAAAACATAATGCTGGCCAAGCCGCAGACGATGATGAATCTCAGCGGTCTGGCGGTGCGCGAACTAATAGGTCGCGCCGAGTGCGAGCCGTCCGATGTGATCGTCCTTTGCGACGACATCGCGCTTCCCTGGGGAATGCTGAGAGTCAGGGAGCGCGGCACGGCCGGCGGCCATAACGGACTCAAGTCCGTGATCGGCGCCATCGGAACCATGGAATTCGTTCGCGTGCGGCTCGGTGTAAAACCCGAGGAAATGCGCGGCGATCTGAAAGAGTACGTGCTTCGCCAGATCAGGCGCGATGAAGAAGACCTGGTGGGCGAGGAAATCGAACTGGGCGCCGAAGCCGTGAAGGTAATTCTGGCGGAGGGAACGCAAGCCGCGATGAATCGCTTCAATCGCCGCGTTTCGCCGCAGGACGAGCAGGAAACCGAAGACTGAAACGAATCTGGAATCTCAGGAAAGTTTGCGAAACGGAGTCAAGACCATGGATGAAAAAAAGCTGGACGCCCAAAAAATGGAAGAAGAGCGTGTGTACGACCTGATTTTCATCTGCCGGCCAGCCACGCCGGAAGATGAAATCAACAAGATCGTAACCACTCTTGAACACTCTACCGCCGAGCACGGCGGGAAGATCGAGAAGACCGAGCGATGGGGCACGCGTCGCCTGGCCTATCGCGTGGCCAAACACCGCGAGGGCTTTTTCGTGTACATGGTCGTGAAGAGCACTCAGGGCGACTTGATCAAGGAACTCGAGCGGCGATTGAAAGTGTCCGATCCGGTTATCAAGTACCAGACCATTCGCCTGGACGAAGAATTGAAGCGCCAGCAGAAGCTCTCCAAGCACCGCGAGCGCCGCGCCAGCCGCCGTCCGCGCAAGCCAGCGCCGGGAGTCGGCACGCCGTCCGCGCCACCTGCGCCGCCGCAACAGCAAGTGCCCGCAGCCGCCGCCGAATAAGCAGCGGCCAGCGAATCGATTTCTATAAGGGAAAGGAAACACGATGTCTGATCAACCGGTACCACCAGCACCACATGCGCACGAAACGCCCAGTCCCAGTCCCGCTCCAAGTTCCGGCCCGAGCCATGCCCCTCGCGCCGAGGGACACACCGGCGGACCTCCGCGCCGTTCCGAAGGACATTCGGGAGGCGGAGGAGGACAGCGCCGCGAAGGCGGTCCGGGAGGTCCTGGCGGACCGGGCGGAGGTCCCGGCGGTCCGCGCCGCGGAGGCAAGCGTCAGTATTTCCGCAAGAAGAAAGTCTGCCGCTTCTGCGTGGAGCACGTGGACTTCATCGACTACAAGCGCGTCGAGATGCTGCAGCCGTTCGTACAGGAGCGCGGCAAGATTCTGCCCCGGCGCATGACCGGCACCTGCTCGCGCCACCAGCGTTGGCTGGGCGAAGCCATCAAGCGGGCGCGCAACATCGCGCTGCTGTCGTTCGCAACGGAACTGTAGGGCCGTTGTAAACCGCCTCTTCAGAGGCTGGGCTACGGCTCAACAAAAAAATGCCGCGCCTCTGAAGAGGCGGCTACAACCGGGGCTCAAATCCCCGTGAAATCGCAGAGAAGAACAAGAGGAACTCCATGCAAATTATTCTGCAAGAAGACGTAGAGAAACTCGGTACCCGCGGTGAGGTGGTGGAAGTAGCTGCCGGCTATGCGCGCAACTACCTGCTGCCCCACAAGCTGGCGCTGGAGGCTTCGGCCGCCAACATCAAGCGTCTGGAAAAAATCCGCGCCACCCTGGCCAAGCGCACCGCCACGGAGAAGGAATCGGCCGAGCAGCAAGCCGCGCTGCTCAACCAGGTGACCGTGAAGTTTGCCCGCAAGGCCGGCGAGACCGACCAGTTGTTCGGTTCCGTTACGTCAGCCGACCTGGCCGATGCCCTGAAAGTCCAGGGCTTCGAGGTCGACAAGCGCCGCATCCAGCTCGACGAACCCATCAAGATCATCGGCGAGCGTCCCGTGACCGTGAAGCTGGTGCACGGCGTAACCGCGGAATTCAAAGTGGTGGTAGAAAAGGAAGCGTAGGATGGGCGTTCAGCCTGTCTGGTTAGGCGATCGGAATCGAAAACGAAGCGGTGAAATGTAGTGCTCGCCTTTAGGCGAGCCTGGGCCGGCGCCCTGGCGCAAGCGCCCGCCTAAAGGGGGGCGCTGCAAAGCCTGAGCGGCGCAAACAATATCCCCATCCCCGGAAATATCCCTCAACCACCTTCGAAAAGTTATGCACAGGTTCACACGAATTCCACAGGGCGCGCCTTTCCGTTTCGAGCTAGACTTTCTCCAGTCGGCGGAACCCCCCGGCTCTGCCCTATGACGCGCTTTGCCACGGGCACGAATTCGCTCTTTCGGTGAGGGCCGCGTATGGCAATACCACCGGAAGAAGCTCTCGGCAATTGACCCAGGGAATCCTCAAACCCAGCGGAGGATGACATGACCAATGATTTGAGCGGACCGGTAGCTATTCTCGACAAAGAAATCGCCAAATACCCCACCTACACGATCGAAACGTTCGAGCTCTGCGATTGCTGCGGAGCAAGATTCGGCATCGGCTACCATCAGGCCTGCAAGCATCACGCCGATTCTGGCAGCGGACCGGACGAGCTCCCCAAAAAGCTGCGGGAGATGCTTGCCAAGGACCACGATCACGATCGCAAGCATAAGCAGTTCACCGAAATCTGGGTGCTTTCCGATTGGGGCGCGTCGGCCTGACCGATTCTGACGATTCAGCGGCGCGGGCTTCAGCCTGTGGAATTCAGTATTTGCAAATACAAAGCCGCAGGCCCCTGCCCGTAAGATTCTAGAAAACTTTTCCGCCCGCGCTCTCCCATTCGAAAGTTTTTCCGCTGAATCCACAAGATAATTTTTTTCAACAAGCCGTGAAGCAGGTTTCCAGTTGTGTATTTTGCCGCCAGCCGCCATTCTCGTCCCCGCATTTCAGCCCAACCCGAAAAAAATTCAGGCTGCCGATTTTGCACGGAACAGTTGACACCAGCACGCCCGGCAGCGAAACTAAGGCGAATACGAATTATGGCCACGGCAAGCACATCTCTCGAACGACCCATGCCTCACAACGTCGAGGCGGAGCGCAGCATCCTGGGCGCGATCCTGCTCGACAATAACGCCATCAATCCGGCGATCGAGAAACTCAAGCCCGAAGATTTCTTTCCACGATCATCACCGGCGCATTTATCAGCAGATGATCGCTCTGGGCGAAACCCAGCAGGCCATCGACCTGGTCACGCTGACCGAGCAGTTGCAACGCACCGGCGAATTGGAGTCCGTCGGCGGAGCGGCGTATGTTTCGCAATTGATGGACGGCGTGCCGCACATCACCAACGTCGAGCACTATGCGCGCATCGTGAAGGAAAAATCGCTGCTGCGCGGCCTGATCCACGCCACCAGCCTGATTCAGCAGCAAGCCCTGGAAGCCGAGGACGATGCCGATACGATTCTCGACCGCGCCGAATCCTCGATCTTTTTACTGGCGGAAGATCGCGTGCGGCTGGGCCTCGTAGGATTGCATGACGTCGTTACCGAAAGCCATGACCGCATATCGCGTATTTACGAGGGTGGCCACCGCATCACCGGCCTTTCGACCGGTTACGACATGCTCGATGACCTTACCTCGGGGCTGCAACCTTCGGAACTGATTATTCTGGCGGCCCGGCCGTCGATGGGAAAAACGGCTTTTGCCCTGAACATCGCCGAAAATGTCGGCGTGCGCGGCAATAAGCCGGTGGCGATTTTCAGCCTGGAAATGTCTAAAGAGTCTCTCCTGCTTCGACTCCTTTCGGCGGACGCGAAAATCGACTCGCACAAGTTCCGCACCGGGCATCTCAGCCACGAAGACAAGGCCCGAATTCCCAAATCGCTGAGTCACTTGTCCCAGGCGCCATTGTTTATCGACGATGCCGGCTCCGCTACCGTCGTGGAAATGGGCGCGAAACTGCGGCGCATGAAGCGCGAACGGGATCTCTCCCTGGTCATCGTGGATTATTTGCAGCTGGTGTCCGCCCGCGGGAAATTCGGCAACCGCAACGAAGAAATATCCAGCATCACGCGCGGCCTGAAAGCCATGGCGAAAGAACTAAAAGTCCCCATGCTGGTACTCTCGCAGCTTACCCGCGCGCCGGAGCGCGAAGACCGCGAGCCGCGACTTGCCGACTTGCGCGAATCGGGCGCCATCGAACAGGACGCCGACGTCGTGATGTTCATTCACCGTCCGAACTTCTTCAAGAAATCCAGCGAAGTAAGCATGGAAGAGCGCGGCGAAACCGACTTGATCATCGCCAAGCAGAGAAACGGCCCAACCGATTCGATCCGTTTCGTCTTCCAAGGTGGCTTCACGCGCTTTGAACAAAGAGCGCCCGACGCCTGGACCGAGCCGGAGTAGGTGTCCTGAGCTGCCCACACGTGTGTCGCTGCGACACCTATGCGATTCCGATGAACTTTTGATTTTTGCGACGCTAAAGCGTAAGTCCATTTCGGCCTGTCAGTTAGCCGACCCTCTCTATTCCGAAGCGACCTCCCGATCAATGGCCCCCTGGTTGCAAATTCCACGTTGGTAATTTGATGGTTGCCAGTAGCACAGACTTCAGTCTGTGCTACCAAAGTCCCTAGTTACTAAGCGGAGCGCCTCGGCGCAGTAGCAATTTTTTTTCTGCGTCCAGATCGGTTACCCTTGAAGATTCCAATGACACGAACCGTAAAATTTGATGGACGCCCAATCTGGGCGGAAGTAAGTCTGGGAGCGCTGACGCACAATCTCCGCGCCATACGCAACCACGTCAACCCCAAGGGCACTCGCGCCCCGCGGCGGAAAATTCTTGCCGTGATCAAGAGCAACGCCTATGGCCATGGGATTGTTCCGGTCGCTCGAGCGCTTTCCAAGGCTCGCGCTGACTGGTTTGGCGTCACATGTTCCGCGGAAGGCGCGGAACTGCGCGATAGCGGCATCCGTGAACCGATCCTGATCCTCACCGGTTTCTGGGCGGGCGAGGAAAAGCGAATTCTGGATCATCACCTTACGCCCGCGATTATGAGCGCCGACCAGTTGCGCCTGCTGGAAAAGGCGGCCGCGCAGCAGCACAAGCCGCGCAAGCGCCCGTTTGATTTTCATCTCAAGATTGACTCCGGCATGAACCGCCTGGGGATTCCGTCCTCGGAAATCCCGGCGTTCGCAAGAGCGCTGGCGGACTGCAAACACTTGCGGCTTGCGGGTACGTTCACGCATATCGCCTCGTCGGAAGTGTTCACCACTGAGCAAACGATCGAACAGGAAAACGCGTTTGAAAAGGCGCTGGCCTGCATGCGTTCGCTGGGGCTCGATCCCGGCATCGTGCACATGGCCAATAGCGCCGCGATCGTCAGCCGGCCTTCCACCTGGCGGGATATGGTTCGACCGGGGGCGATTTTGTACGGCTATCACCAGTTCTTCGAGCCCAGCGAGCTGAATCCGGAAATGGAAGCGAAGCTTAACGTGAAGCCGGTGCTCTCGTTCCGGGCGCGAATTATTTCGATCAAGAATCTGGCGCCGGGATCGCGGGTGGGCTACAACGCGCGCTGGACGGCGTCGAAACCATCGCGCGTCGCGGTGCTCGCCGCCGGATACGCGGACGGCCTGGTGCGCGTGCTTTCCAATAAGGGCCGGGTGATCGTCCGCGGAGAGATCGCCCCTATTATCGGCACGGTGTCGATGGACCTCACCACTGCCGACGTCACAGGAATTGCTTCCGCGCGGGTAGGTGATATCGCTACGATCTACGGCACCGACGGTGGCACCACGCAATCCGTGCCTGACGTCGCGAAGATTGCCAACACCGCCAGCGCGGATCTGCTCTGCGCGCTGGGCAAGCGCGTTCCGCGCTTCTACCTGCCGTAGCCGACCTCCAGATCGTAGTTACAAACGGTGTCTTTTCAAATCTCCGGGCGATGGCCCTGGTGGAGCAGGCTTCAGCCTGGTCCACTGCGAACGGCCACACGCTGCGGTAAAACTTCCAAACAGATGGAAACTAAAAATGAGTAGTGCATTTGAAAGTGAAATACTATTGCGGGCGGGCTACTTCCACTGGAAGCGTTGCCGTCGCCGGCTTGATCCGGCGCAGAACTTCGCTGGTCCACAGCTTTTCGGTAAGCAATGTAAGAAACCCGTTCTCAAAATCGCAAACCGCGCAGTACAGATAATTTCTAAATGCACTGTGGTACGCGTCCACGCCATGTTTGGCGAGTTCGCCTTCGACGGCAGGATCGCCTGAGCGCCAGTTGCGCTCCCGCGCGAACGCCAAACGTTTCTCCCGCGAATCGCTCGACAAGATCCACCAGCGCGTCTTGCGGCGGCGCAGGGACGATCAGCGAATGGCCCGAGGCCTTTTCCTCAAACGCCACGCACGCAAGCGGCAGAAATCGCGCACGCGATCGAGGTGGGCAAAAAAATCCAGCGCCCACGGCTCGGTTCCCGGCAGCGCGCCCAGCGTTGCGGCCCACAGGCGAGCGGCATCCGCTCCGCGCGCCGGTTCGCGGCTTTCAATCTCCACCAGATCGAGCCCGACTGCTTTTACATCGGCTCCAAGATCGAGCGGCTCGACTTCCAAAACGTATTGAAGTTCAGCCATGCTCTGCTCACGCGTCCGCTGAAGCGCTCTTGGCGAATCGCCGTTGAAAATCGGGCGACGCTTTTCGCGCTTCCAGCCACTCAAAAAATGACATCCGGTGTTTCCAGCCACACCTTGAACCACATCATGATCTCTTCCTTCTCGGCGCGCTTCTCCGGTTCTACCTTGTGATTGCGGGCAATCATTTCCGCGCGGCGGCGGCCCATGCGCGCCACCTCCAGCACGCGCTCCACGGCGGCGCGCTCTTCTTCTTCCTTAAATTTGCGATGCAATTCGTCGAGCCGCATGATGCACATCTCGGCGTCTTCCAGATTCGCAAAATGAAGCAGGTCCTGAAATTCTTCCTCGTACTGCCCTTCGGTGTCCGCTTTTGTCGACCACACGATGCGCATGCCCGCGGTTTCCAACACGCCGGCGATATAGTCGGCCGATGTTTTTCCTCCCGCGCCCAGGCGCGCCACCAACTGCCGCCGGATTTGCTCGACCTCCGCAGGAGTGAACCGCGGTACAGCCAGTTCGCGCGCGATCTCCAGGATCAGTTGCTTCTTGGTTGGGTGCTCCGCACGGGTCATGGCGACCACCTCTCAGGCCTGGATTTGTTCGGCGCCGGAGCTGGGCTGGGGCGGACCGCCGGACGATGGGTTCTGCTGTTCAAGCAAATGCCGGTAACGCGTGACGTTACGATTATGCTCCTCCAGGGTCTTGCTAAAGAAGTGCCCGCCTTCGGTATTCGCGACAAAATAAAGATCGTCCGTGGGCGGCGGATCGAGGGCCGCGCGGAGTGCGGCTTCTCCGGGATTGGCAATCGGCCCTGGCGGCAGGCCACGGTTCTGATACGTGTTGTAGGGCGAGGCGAAATGCAAATCGCCGCCGTCGAGTTTTCCGCTATAGGCCCCGGCTAGCGTCAACGCGTAGACCACCGTCGGATCACATTGCAGCGGCTGGCCGATGCGCAGGCGATTCTCAAATACGCCGGCGACGTGCGGCCGTTCTTCGGGACGCGGAGTTTCGCGC
>CAVOIX010000016.1:0-5776 GCA_963695945.1 uncultured Acidobacteriota bacterium
CGGTGATCGCCATGGCTGGCCGATGAGCGATACTCAAATACGCCGGCGAGTGCGGCCGTTCTTCGGGACGCGGAGTTTCGCGCTCCACCAGCGACGCGAGCGTCACAATATTTTGTACAGTTTGATGTGGCGCAGCATCCGTTATGGGCAACGCACCCCACTCCTGCCGAAATTTCCTGACCAACACCGCGGTAATTTCAGTGCCGGTCATGTGGCGTGGAAACTCGTACGTCGCGGGAAAAGAAATCCCTCAAGGCTGGGCGCGTTGGGAGCCAGATCGCGAATCGGCGAAGGATCGCGCGCAGCAGCAGAAAATCGTCTCGGGTCAGAAAAGCCTTGTTGCGCGGCAACGTCGGCAATATCGAACATCGTGAAGCCTTCAGGAATTACAAACGCTTTCACGAATACACGGCCCTTGGCAATGGCGTCATATACGGCCAGCGCTTACCGGCTGGCTGAAGAAATATTCACCAGCTTCCAGCGTGCGCCGTTTTTTCACGCGGCACAAGAGTTCAAAGGCGGTTCGACTGCGCACCACGCCGTTTTCGGCAAGCAGGCGCGCGATCGTGCGTTCCGAAGCGCCGTGCGGGATGTCCACGTAGACGCCGTCGCCTCCAAAGCTTATAAGGCGCGTACAGGGCGAAATACACGTAACCGGCCGCGAAAACCAGGGCACCAGCAGAAAGAGTAGGTCCGGCGCAGGTCAGACTCGCGCTCCGGCTCGCGCGCGTTGCAGATAAACTCACAGGATGGTCGCGGCGGCAATGTCGTCGACGGATTTCTTTTATCGGTTCAGAGCCCCGGAATCGCCACGTCGCGCGCGGGGGCGAGCATCCACGGCAGTTAGCGTTTCCCGTGCTTCCCATAAACTCAGGCGCTCATCATCAATTCCACGGGCAAGCCGAGAGCCTTGTGGATCCTGTTCCCGAAAATTTTAGCTTCATCGGACATCTCACTTGGCGTGCCGTCGAGATGCAACGGCAGTCCAACAACAATGCGGCGCGATTCCTTGCTGATGGACCAATCGCAAGACGCGACAGATCGCGGCGGCGGTTCGTGCGCGTCCAGGTCGCATACGGCCGGGAAGTTATGCCGTGCTCATCGGAAAGGGCCAAGCCGAGTCGTTTTCTTCCATAGTCAATCGCGAGAATCACACCTGTGGCGCAAGGATCGGCCGCTGGAATCGCAGAGCGGAGGGGAATTGCCACGCCAATATTATAACTCGAATGGAACCCATTTCTGAGGAGCGGTGATTAGGTGAATAATAAGGACATGGCGGGGCACGGCCACTCTTGCCAGGATTACGGCAAGCGTCCACGTTCGCCGGATTCCCAGGGCGGCCACAGGCCCATCGTTTCATCTGTTGTTCAAGGCCGGAATTTTTCAGCGGATTCAATCTCAGCGCGGGATTGGCGCGGGCCCGGCGGCTCGGATCGTCGGCAACGCCAAACGCGGTCACGCCGGCGATGGCCGTGTTGATCTTGAGCTGCAGAAAATCAACCTTGTCCAGCGTGTCCGATGCGGCATGGTAGTTCGGCAGGTAGTTGGCTTCTTCCTGATTGGCGATCAGCGTGGGTACTCCCTCCACCAGAAAATCGAAATTGTCGGTTCCGATCGGCGCATCCATCACCTGCTGGTTGGCGCCCCAGGATTCAATCGGTTTCAAAGCTTCCCTCACGCCGCTCTGGATATCGCGGCGCCCACTAAGCATGTAACCGGTCACGCGGCCAATGCCTTCATCGAAAATAATCGCGGCGCGGGCGCGATCGAGTTCGGCGCGGTGCGCGCCGGACATAGGCCCACGACCCGAGCATGCCTTGCTCTTCTCCGGTAAAGAGAACGAATCGGATCGACCGGCGCGGCTTAACGCCGGTGCGCAAAATGTCTCGCGCGGCTTCGATCACCATCGCGGCGTTGCAGCCATTGTCGAGCGCCCCGGTGCCAAGTTCCCACGAATCGAGATGCGCGCCGAGCAGCACCCACTCGTCCGGTTTCTCCCGTCCACGAATTTCCGCGATGACATTCTCCTGCTCCACCGGGCCACCGATGGATTGGGAATGTCCAGCCGCACGCGCACGCTCGCCTGCAGCCAGGAAATTCTCAAGCCGCAGGGCATCCTCGCGCGCCACAATCGCCTGGGGAAGAGCTTCAACTTTTCCAAAGAAAGTATTGGAATGGCGGTAGAGCAGCATGCGTTCCCGAGTGGACATCGACAAAATGGCCACGGCGCCCGCGGACGCTGCCCTGCTGATTACACCTGGCGCATTCATGTATTCCTGAAACAAATCGTCCCAAGTGCGCAACGCTTCGGAATGAATCAGAAGGATCGCGCCTTTTGCTGACAAGCCGATTCGCGCGAAATCCGCCTCGGTTCCCTGTCCGGCAAAAACAACTTTGGCTTCCAGGCCGTTCTCAGAAGTGCCGGCACTCCAGGCGACCGAAACCAGATGCACGGGAAACGGAGCGGGCGAAAGAATTTCCAAACGCGTCGCTCCCTCCGCCCAAGTGGCAGGGATGGTGTACTTTTCGGTGTGAACGTCGAGGCCGGCATCGCGGAATGCCTTCACGCCCACGCTACGGCGCGGGCGGCCTCAGGCGTTCCGGAAACGCGCCCGCCAATCTCATCAGTCAGGCGGCGAAGATTTTCGGCGAGCGGAGATTCACCGAGCGCGTTGGCAATGATTTTCGGCGCGACTTGCTCGCACAGCGTCTCTCCGGTGGCGGAGCACGCTGCGACATCGGACTTGGCCGCGTCACGAATTCGCGCGAGAGGATCGGGCTCCGCGGAAGAAAGCTGCGCGCCTGCGGGAACACTGGCGGCAATAACAATCGCCAATAGTCCCGCAGAAATTGCGTTGAAGCGCATCATGGAGCGGTATGACCCGTACCGATTCATAGCAACTGCCCTGAGCCGAATTATAGCCTAGCGGCGCGATTTCGTATTCACGGCTCCGCGTCGCTCCCAGATTGCAGGATATTTCACGAGCGCGCGGCGTCCAGAACAGCATCCGCGACGCGCGCGACGCCGGCCATTTGGGCGACATCGTGGACCCGGACGATATGCGCGCCTCCGAGGATGGATGCAGTTACGCTCGCGGCTGTGCCGAACAGTCGCTCATGCGCCGGCGCGGCTGGATCCCCGGGCCGGGCCATCGCTTTGCCGAGGAATGCTTTCCGCGAAGTGCCAATCACGATTGGGCAACCTAATTTTGCGAGTTCCGGAAGCCGCGCGAGAATCTCGAAATTCTGTTCGTAGCTTTTTCCAAATCCGATTCCAGGATCCACCAGGAGTTGTGACCCGGCAAGTCCTGCCCGCCTGGCCCGCGCGAGCGCCTCTCGCAGCCCGGAAGTGACATCGCGAATGACGTTGCGCGCGAACGGCGCCTTCTGCATCGTCCGCGGCGTTCCGCGCATGTGCATGAGGATCGCAGCGGCGCGAGCACGATGCACGACCTCGCCGAGGCGCGAGTCCGACTGCAGTCCGGAAACGTCGTTCAGTATTTCGGCGCCGGCAGCCAGAGCCGCTTTGGCGACATCGGCCTTGCGGGTGTCCACCGATATGGGAATCCGCAGCCTTCCACGCAAAATCTGGATCACCGGCAATATTCGCCGAAGCTCTTCCGCGGACGATACCTTGTCCGCTCCGGGACGCGTAGATTCTCCGCCGATATCGAGGATGTCCGCTCCGTCCTTTTCGAGCTGCAACGCGTGGCCGGCCGCACTTTCCGAGTCGATAAATTCTCCTCCATCGGAAAAGCTGTCCGGCGTGACGTTCAACACGCCCATGATCATGGTGCGCCGTCCGAGGATCAAAGTCCGGGAACGAAGACGAAGTCGAAACTGTTTGCGATGGAACATGGGAACATCATCCTACATCTGCGGAAGGTGTCCGCGTAATACTGCGACCAGAGTCGCACCCGGAGGAATCTCGCGGAGTTGCATCCAGGAAATCGTAACCCCGGAAGCGCACTTGGCATCTTAACGTGTGTGATAGCATGGCGTCCCGCTCAGGGTCGTTCGGGCATTGATTCGAGTGGAAAGCAAACACACGTGCGCCAGGGAGAAAGTGAGTAAATGAAGGTTTCAGGGAACATTGGCAGAATTATTGTGCGGTTGTGCACGGTGATCGCCGCAGTTTCGCTGTTTTCGGCGACTCAGGCCTTCTCGCGCGCGCAATCGAATCTGACGCTGGACGGCGTGTTGAAACAACTCGATGCGCAAGCGGGGAGTTTCAAAAGCCTCGAGGCGGACCTGGAGCGCACCAAAGTCACGGTGGTGGTCAACGATAAATCCACGCAGTCCGGCCAGATCTCCGTCAGAAGCGACGGCAAGATGCGCATCGAGCTGACGCAGCCCGACCCGGAAACGATCCTGCGCGACGGCGACAATTTCTATATTTACAATCCGAAGATTCACCGCGTCGAGGAATACAATCTGGCAAATAAAAAATCCCTGGTCGACCAGTTTTTACTGCTGGGCTTCGGAACCTCCGGCGGTTCACTGAAAGAGAGCTACACACTTTCGCTGCAGGGCGAGGAAACCCTGGACAATCACAAAGTGGTGCGGCTGGATTTGCTGCCGAAAACGGATGACGTGCGCAAACAGCTTTCCAAAATTCAATTGTGGCTGGACGAGTCCACCTGGCTTCCCATACAGCAGCAATTCCTTGAGACTGGTTCCGGCGACTACTTCATCATCCAGTATCACAACGTTAAGCGAAACGTGCGCATTCCGGACAACTTTTTCAAGCCGCACTGGCCGCGCGGCACGACCAGAATTCAGCCTCAGGCCTGACCTCTAGCAGCGCCCGCTTCAAGGCGGGCCTACACTAACAATACAAGTGTTGCGCTTACTCCTGCTTCGCGCCGCCTGCGGCTTCCTCCCGTTCCAGCAACAATTTTTTGCGGCCGAGCCCCCAGCGATAGCCGCCCAGCGTTCCGTCGGTGCGCACCACCCGGTGGCACGGCACCACAAGCGACACCGGATTTGTCGCGCAAGCGTGGCCGACCGCTCGAATCGCATGGGGCTGGCCGATGGAGCGAGCTACGTCGGAGTACGTGCGCGTCGTACCCATCGGAATGTTCCGCAGGGCCTCCCAAACGCGCCGCTGAAACGCCGTGGCCACCACGTCCGTAGGCAAATCCAACTGCGGGTTCGATCCGGCCAAGTGGCGCACAATCGCACGGACCCATTTGGGGTGCTCGCCTGATCCGCTTCTGATTTCCGCGTTAGGGTATTCTTCACGCAGCGCCGCCACCAGGTCGGAGTCGTGATCTCCCATGTACACTGCGGAGATGCCGCGCTCGGTTGCGGCGACCAGCACTCGGCCCAGGGCACAGTCAGTAATGGTGTAGGAGATGTTCATTCCACGCCCCCCTCTCCGATAGGTCGCGGGCGTCATGCCCAGATGTTCGTCAGACTTCTCATATAAGCGGCTTGTGGAACCGTAGGAAACTTCATGCAATGCGGTAGCTACGTCTTTCCCCTTTCGCAATTCGGATTTAAAGCGCGTGACGCGCAGTGCGTCCTGATATTGCCGCGGCGTGATGCCCATGGCCCTGCGAAATGTGCGCTGCAGATGAGCGGAGCTCAATCCAGTGCGTTCCGCAAGATCCCCCAGAGAAGGCACGCCGTCCTCCAGGCGGGCCGGGATTTCCTCGCACACTCGCCGGATAAGGTTCGCTTGCGGGTCACGTCGCGCCTGGCGAGGATGGCAGCGCCGGCAAGCTGAAGCCGGCTTGCTCGGCTTGTTGCGGTTGGCCGAACAGAAGTATCT
>CAVOIX010000017.1:0-11393 GCA_963695945.1 uncultured Acidobacteriota bacterium
ATCTTTTCGACTCAAGGAGGCCAGCCATGGACTGGAACCTGATGGGCATGCTGCATTCGATGAGCGTGACGGCCAAGGGTGTGGTGGTGATGCTGCTTCTGATGTCGGCGATTTCCATTGGCCTAGCACTGGAACGGGGCTTGCGCTATGCCGTGGCGCGCAACTAGTCGCGCGCTTTTGCAGCGCAAGTGACTCCTGTACTCGCGGAAGGAAAATTGGATGAAGCAATTTCCATCGCCGAGCGCAACCGGAAGAGTCCGATCGCCAGCATGGTGGCCACCGGGCTTACGGAGTTTCAGGCCGGGCCGTCGCACGCGTCCAGCGCGGAATTGATTGATGCGGCGGAACGCGGGCTGGATCGCTCGGTGGCTACCATTCATGCGGAATTGAAACGCGGGCTCTCGGGACTCGCCACGATTGGCTCCACCGCGCCGTTTGTTGGCTTGTTTGGCACCGTGGTGGGGATCATGAATGCGTTTCGGGCTTCGGCGCCGGCCAAGGCGGCGGGAATTCAGGGCGTCGCATCTGGAATTTCCGAGGCCCTGGTGACTACGGCTTTGGGCCTGCTCGTGGCCGTGCCTGCAGTGTGGTGCTACAACTACTTCACAACCAAGGTCGAAAATTTCGACGTGGAGATGGAAAACTCTTCCATGGAATTGGTGAGTTATCTGGTGCGGCGGACACCGCGTGAGAATTCTTTGGGCTGACAGTAACTCGCAGTGTGCGTTCTATATCATTCCGAGCGAAGCGAGGAATCTCTCCCGTTGTGTAGCACCAGCTCCAGAGAGATTCCTCGCTTCGCTCGGGATGACAAGATTTTTGGCGAACTCTGGACCGATTTCTGCGCAGTTCCCGCGCTATGGCAGATTCTCGATTTTCCGCGCGTCCCCGGTCAGCTGCAGGATGTGCATTCCGGTGTTGGCGCGATCCACGATGTAGATGTAGCCGCGGTCGTCCACTTCCACGTTGTTGGTCTGGATGGCGATTTTGCATTTCGCCGCGTCGCCCGTGCCGACGCAGCGCTTGTCGGTCTTATCGGTGATCGCAGGAATGTAGTAGCCAATTTCCCTGGGATTATATGGATCGCGGACGTCGACGGCGCGCACGCCGGCGTTGAAGTAAGCCACGAAGATAATGCGCTTGTAGAAAATCGGCGTCATGCTCTCGTTCGTTGAATGCGTGCCGAAGCGGCCGCCGCGGCTGCAGAAATTGCCGCTCGGTTCGGGCACGTAAAAAGTCGAAACGCCGAAGATCTTCGATTCCGTGGTGATGTCGAAGATGTGCATCATCTCTTCCGGCGCGTGGCATTCGTTGTCCGTGCTCTCGCCGACGATCACAAGGAAGTCCCGCTTGCTGAGGGTCGGGCCCCAGGCCTTGAGATTCGGCACTTCCATACCCAGCATCGGGAAGGTCGTGTGAGCCCCCACTTCCGACGGCAGATCGAGCCGCCCGACCATAGGCGATTCAAGGTTCGCCTCGGTCGGATCCTTGGGACCATGGATCAGTTTGTCGCGGTCCAAAATTTCGATGATGCCGTTGCCGCTGGTGCCGTAGCCCGCGTAGATGCGATTGCCCTTTGGCCCGGTGGAGATCACGCCGTGCATGTCAGTTGGCACCGGACCGGTCGCGCCGGGTTCTTGGCCGGGCAGACCGAAATCTCGAATCAGCTGCGGCTCGGACGGATCGCCCAGGTCATACACCTGCCCCATACGCTTGGTGCGCCAGCCGGGCGCGCCGGAAACGAGGTAGGCGATGCCGGTATCGCACTCCCACCAGCTCTTGTGGGTATCGCGCAGACCGCTCTCGATGACGGTCAAGCGGCTCGGCTTGGCGGGATCGGTGACGTCCCACATTTCGTGCGAAGCGGTACCGCGCGTGCGCAGCAAAAACACTTTTTTCTTGTCCGCGCGCGGCAGTTCGCTGCCGTCGCACACGCGGGCCATCTGCGCTCCGCCCGTTTCGCCGGGGCCAGGGATACGCGGGTCGCCGGGAATGTGCGCGAGGTATTTCGGATTCTTGGGATCGGTCACATCCACGATGGACGTGCCGTTGTCTTCCATTTTCCCGGTCAGCGGATTCATGGCCGAGCCGCCGTGGTGGCCGATATAGGCGATCCAGCGATTGCCCTGCTTGTGGATCGTCGGCTGGTACGCGCTACGGCCCTGCAAATCGTTGTAGCCGATCAGCTCCATGTTCTTGCTTTCGGGCTTGGTCTGCGCGAAGCGCGGCCACGCCCGCGTATCCCGCAAGTACCACACCCAGTACAAAAACGCCTGCTCTTACATTCCGCAAGCGAGCTTTACCTGACATGTATCCTCCCAATTCAAGCCATTTCAAATTCGCAGCCTGCGACACGCACGCGCAAAAATTCCTCAAACGCAATTCAGATTTCGTCGAATCCTGGTTGCCGCGGGGATTCCCGGGCTGAAAGTGTACACCTGAAGCCCATTCCCCCGCACAAGTTCGAGTCTGATAGAGTGCTCTCGGGTGCGCGCGGTTTGATTCTGGTAGCACAGGCTTCCGCCTCTGGCGTTTAATTTGCGCAGGCACTAAACCCCACAAATGGAAGCCTGTGCTACTGCTGACGCACTCCCGGCCCGAAACGTTTCACCTATGAAATATTTCATCCCATTGCCGCGTAGTACTGAATGGATGCTAGGAGACATCCTCCGGGGATGAGCCCCGCGGAACAGGCCGCCCGACAGGACCGGATCGCACTGGCCAAGGCCGGCAACGCGGAGGCCTGGGGCGAGCTGTATCGCGAACACGCGCCCGCGATTTTTCGCTTCTGCCGGCGGGCTATGCCCACTCCTGAGGACGCCGAAGACGCCACCATGGATATTTTCATCAAGGTCCGGCAGAAACTTTCGCAGTATGACGCCAGCCGGCCGTTCAGCGCCTGGCTGTATACGGTGGCCGCGAATCACTGCTGGGATTTGCTGCGGCGGCGAAAATTGCGGCAGGGGCTGGAAACGGGCGAAGTGGAAAACATGCCGTTGGAGCACCCCGATCCCGGCCAGCTCGATCAACTGATCTCGCGCCGCACCGGACAGGAAGTGCGACGGGCGCTCGATAAACTGCCGGCGCGCTCGCGCATGGCGCTGGTGCTGCGCTATTACTCGGACATGAGCTATGACGATATTGCCGCAACGCTCGGAGTGCGCCGGACGTTTGTGGGCGTGGTGCTGTTGCGGGCGCGCCACCAGTTGCGCGAGATCCTGGAAGGACAAGGCGGCGCGAGTCTGGCCGCGGGAGGCGCGTCATGATTCATTTTGACGAAATGGCGTGCCTGCTGTACCTCGAAGGGCAGCTGGACCCGGAACACGCGCGCGAGTTGACGGCGCATTTGGAAAGCTGCGCATCCTGCCGCGAACTGCTTCACGCGCTGCAACGCGAAACAGCGTTGCTTTCGAGCGCGCTCACGGAAGATACGGAAACAATGCCCGCACGGATAATCGGTGAGAGGCCTCGCAGTTTTCCCTCCTGGGCATGGGCGCTGGCATTTGGAACGTTTGCGATTTGCGCGTACTGGATCTGGATCGATGGAATCGCGCCGTGGTTTGATCAATTGAGCAGCGCGGGGTTTGGCGGGACGGATTTGTTCAGCATGATTGTATTTAGTGGAGCGTTCTGGGAAGGATGGAGCGACATGATGGACGCAATTCAAATTGGAGCTGTGATTTTGGCGGCGCTTGTGGCAATTGTGTGGATCAGGCGCCGGCTGCGACGTCCCGTGGCGATTGCCGTGGTGATGTCGGGGTTGCTGCTCGCCGTGGCTGTTCCTCAGCAAGCCGCGGCTGCGGAAGTGCGCCGCGGGCGATCCATTTCCGTTCCCGCGGGTGAAACGCTCTATAACGATCTGGTGGCCACCGGATCGTCGGTGAGAATCGAAGGAACCGTCGAAGGAGATGTGATCGCGTTCACGCGCGACCTCACGGTTACCGGGCACGTCACGGGCGACGTGATTGCCTTCAGCCAGGAGGCCATGATCGACGGAACGATTGACGGCAACGTGCGCGTGTTTTCGCGAGGCGTGATTCTGCAGGGTGCGGTGGGCAAGAACGTTACGGCGTTTGGAAGCTCGGTCGATCTGATCAACAAAGCCACCGTGGGCGGCGGAATGATCGTGTTCGCGGGCGAAGCCGATCTGGACGGCAAGATGCAGCGCGACCTGCTGGGGCTGATTGGAAGATCGGAAATTGACGGGTTGATTGGCGGCCAGGCGTGGATCCGTGGCGGGAGCCTGGAGGTAGCCTCGACGGCGGAGATTCGTGGGCCCGCCACCTTCGTGGGTCCGCAGCCGCCAGTCGTGGAAGCGGGAGCCAAGCTTGCCAGCCCGATTCAAACCGAAATCACGCAGGAGGCGCGGCGGAACCGGCGGACCAGGGAGCGCGGGTTGGTCCGGGCGATATTCGGTTACATCGCAGCGCTGATCGTAGGAATTTTATTGCTGGTGATTTTTCCTGGATTCTTCCGCGCCGTATTGCGCGAGGCCGGCGCCATCGGACTGCCCCTCGGAGTAGGCGCGCTGGCGGCGATTGCTTGTGCGTTCCTGGTGGTTCTGGGAGTGCTGCTGCTGATTCTAGGCAGCGGCGCGGGAATCGCTACGGCGATGGCCTACATACCGATTCTGTACGCCGCACAAGTATTCGTCGGCACATGGCTTGGCAACAAAATTATGGGGGAACCGCCCTCGATTACGACGGCAGTGGTGGGCCGGATGGCGGTCGGACTGTTGATTCTGGGTGTCGTACGGCTAATTCCCGTGGTAGGTGGGCTGGTGAGCCTGGTGATCGTGCTGTGGGGAAGCGGCGCGGTGCTGCTGGGATTCTATCGGATGTCGCGCGTGGAAAGCGCGCCAGTCGCTCCGCTTCCCGCTTAGAACTGAAACATTAGTGGACCGGAATTTAAACGCGCACCCTCGGTTAAAACCGCTGGTTCGCCTGAGATTTTTTTGAATTTCAGGGAAGAGATTTTTTAAGGTTTTAAAACAACCTTGGTCGCCACCAGGGTCCGCCCGCCGGTGGAGTTGAATAGCGGGCCACGCACCGATACCGCTTCACCGATCCCAACATCCGAAGAATTGATCGTTTTCCCGATTTCATAATAGATCGTTGGCGGACTGAGAGAGGTTTGCGCCGTGATGGTCATGCCGTGCGCGGAAAGAATTGAAGGCAAATTTCTCAGGATCATGTTTGGCAATCCGGTTTGCACGGCTGCTGTCATGCGCGTGGAACGCAGGCGAACGCGATCAGCTTTGATCACACCGGCCGCCGGCGTGCTATTGCGGCGTATCGACACTTGCTGTCCCACCAGCAAATCCGCGGGCGTGGCGAAAAGAAATCCAGATGTGCTCACCGCAAGGTTATCCGCATGAATGAGATCAATATCGAACGGCGTCTGGGGTGATGCGGAATACTGCACGGTTATGGGCTGTCCGATGCTCAATCCCGGCACCTGCGTGGACAACGTTTGGATCACCATGTTGAATTGCTGCGAACCCAGATTGGTAGTCGTGGTGATCATGCCTTCGACTTCCGCGTCACTGTTGTCAACGTCTTCAAGGACCAGATTGCGCGCCAGGATCGAACCGTTTGACTGGAGGCCGATGTCGACGCTCAGAATCTGATTGTTCTGCAAGCACGAGAACCCCGCTGTCGCACAGGCAAGTGGGGTGAACCCAAGAAATGTCGAGGTCGTGTCTACTCTCAAGGAATAGGACGCGATGGCATTCGTCAGCGTGAAAGTGCCGGCGGACGCATTGATGTTTGCAACTTGTCCGACGACATCTTCGGCGCCAACTGGCGGAGCACCAAACCCGGCCGGCGTGAACGGAGTGACGGTCGTGCCAGTGCTGAAATCCTCGCCCGTCGCCGCGGTGATCAGATTATCAAGATTTACATCAATCAGAAGTCCCGTAACGCTGCTATTCGCAATCGAGAAAGAAGTCAGGGGAATGGTGACCGATAGGTTTTGCGTTGCGGTTGGCGGCATCGCGCAGATCTTGGATGTGGCGCAAGTGCCGATCGTGTTGCTCGTGTCATTTTCGATCGTGAGGGACGGATTGGCAAAGGTCAACGTCACGGACGTATAGTTTCCGGCGGGTATGTTCGCGGCCGTGGCGAGATAGGCGATGTCGGTCTGAAGCCGCGCCAAATCCACCGTCGCCGACCCGGAAAACACGGAAATATTTCCGGGGGATAGCGTAGCCCCTGTCAGTGTGACCTGGGCGGAAAGAACGCTCACAAGCGATGGCGGAGTATCCGTCATGGCGAGAACGACCGACGAGTTGCCATTATTCCCGGGCTGCGAACCAAACTGCGAATTACCGCCGCAACCGGCGAGGGCGGCACACAAACTCAAGACAGAAATTAATCGGATTAGTTGAATTCGAAGCATGTAACCCCAAAGGCCTTAAAGACTTTTGATACACCCGCCCGGCAAGCAGAATCGCTCGTATTGAGGCGCTTGGGCGGACGCCCCTTCACGACCCATTCAAGCTAGCACAGAGCTGGGCTGACGTCTGCTAAATCCAATCGCCCGGTGAGCAAAGAGTTTCTGTCCCCGCTGGGCAGTTGCTCCTCTGCCCTCGTCCAAATGTCGCCGGCGGCACAAGAAAAGAAGTGGCGCCCCGAATTGCGGGACGCCACTCTCATACAATCCGTTCGCACGATTCGGAGCGCTACTGGACTTGTCCGGCAGAGCGCAGCAGGAGTTGCGTACCGCTATCCAGGTGGACATTCTTCGTGGAGGAAACGATCATCGATCCCTGCGCCGAGCTCGATGCGGCGGACTGAAGCGAGAGCCCATCCATTCCGAATACACCGCTGCTGTTCGATGCCAGGCGCCCGGTCGAAGTTAGCCCACCCACTGCTCCGGTAGAACGAGCCGCCGAAGTGAGCGTTCCTCCGGCCGACGCCGGCACGGTCGCGGCCGTATTCATCATCGTACCGGCCGCTGCGCCAGTGGTTGCGACCGCCGTCGAAGTTAATCCACCCGTGAGACTGCCGCCGCTACGCGCGCTTCCCCGCATGGTGGACATGCCACCGCCCGAAGCCATCATGTCGTCAGCGCCACCCGCAACCGCTGTCGCGGTCTGCGCGGAAGCCAAGGCCTGAATTGTGGCGCTAAACGGAATTTGTTGACCGTTCTTCAGCACGGCATGGTCAAACACGATACCGAGTTGGGATTCCGATTGTCCGCTGGCTCGCGCCTGGGTCTGCGTCACGTGCCCGACGAGGTGCGTCCCCTTCTTCAACACCACTTTGCCATCCTGTTTGACGTCCTGCTCGGTGCGTGCTTCCACCTCGTCGCCGGGTTTGCTGTGTTTTGCGTCGAGAGAAGTGGCTAGCGTCGCATCAATGTTCGAACCACTGGCAATCCCCGCGGAACCGTTACCGCCGTTGGCCGCCGTCTGCGTCAATGCCGTACCGTTACTGGAGGCCTGGGCCCGTGAATTGCTTGGTTGCGCGGTGGCTTGCGACTGCCCTGAGGCAGCAGCTTGAGTTGACGCCGCGGTTTGCGCCGCAGCCGTCATTGCACCAAGAAGGCTGATAGCTAATAGGGTAGATAACTGTTTCATATAATTTTCCTCCCGGCACCGGAATTGGATTTCCCCGCCGACTGTCCTCCAGCTTGCTGCATAACGGTGTGACGGCATGAAGGTGCAATTCACCTGCCAAGATATAAACCATTCATTATCTGATATTTGGACGACTATCAGGCTTGCGGTCGAGATGTAAATCGAGTCATTTTTAAACAGGTTGAGTAATCTCTGCGTAGGCAAAATATTTCCACTCTTTCCCCGCAAACTGAGGCTCGAGGCTATGCCAATGGAGAGGTTAAACAAGGCCTAACGTGTGGCCGGTGCGCGCGATAATTTCATAGGCACGTTCCAGGTCCGGGCGCTTGTGCGCCGCTGAGACCATCGCACGAAGCCTGGCCTTGCCTTCCGGCACGGTGGGGAATCCGACTGCGGGAATGTAGACGCCCGCATCATACAGGCGGCGCGAAAATTCAAACGCTTTCGCGCCCTCTCCCACGTGAATGGGTGTGATGGGCGTTTGCGTCGCGCCAATGGAAAAGCCGCATTTTTTTAAACGACGCTGGAAATATTCGGTGTTCGCCCAAAGCTTGGCGATCAACTGTTCACCATCGGGAGAATCGAGCAACGTAAAGGCCGCCTGGCACGTGGCGACCACGGAGGGAGGGTGTCCCGTGGAAAAGAGAAACGGGCGCGCGCGATGATAAAGAAAATCGATCAGTTCGCGCGAGCCGCAGACGTATCCGCCCATCGCACCGATGGCCTTGCTGAGTGTGCCGACTTGAATATGCACGCGGCCATGGCAGCCGAGATGGTCCACCGTGCCGCGCCCTCCGCGGCCGAGCACGCCGGACGAATGCGCGTCATCAACCATCATGATGCAATTGTATTTTTCGGCGAGGTTGCACAATTCCGGGAGCGGGGCGATGTCGCCATCCATTGAGAAGACGCCGTCGGTGATCAGCAATTTGTGACCGGGCCAGTTTTCCGTTTCCTTGCAGAGGCGCTCGCAATCGGCCACGTCTTTGTGCTTGAACACTTTGATCGTGGCGCGCGACAGGCGGCAGCCGTCGATGATCGAAGCGTGGTTCAGCTCATCGGAAAGAATTAAATCGTCTTTGCCGAGAATGGCGGCGACGGTTCCGGCGTTGGCGGTGAAGCCGGACTGAAACACCACGCAGGCTTCCGTTCCTTTAAATTTGGCGATCTGCTCTTCGAGCGCCACGTGCAGGTCCATGGTGCCCGCGATGGTGCGCACCGCCCCCGCGCCCACGCCATGCGTGCGGATGGCTTCGACGGCGGCGCGCCGCAAGGCCTTGTGCGTGGTCAGGCCGAGATAATTATTGGAGCTGAGGTTGATGACCTCTTTCCCGTCAAAGTTAGCGACGGGCTTTTGCTCGCCTTCGAGCACGCGCAGGCGGAAATGCAGTCCCTTAAGCTTGAGGTCGATGAGTTGGTCGTGCAGGTAGGAAAGCGGGTTCGGATTCATCGCGGTTCCAGTCTTTCGATTTGCGGTAATTCTGATCGCCGGCGAAAGCGATTAAAATGTTACTAACAGCCGCTCATTTATTGTACGCGCTCAAACGCGTAGCCCGAAGCCTCCAACGCGGCGGTCAGATCGGCGACGTGCTCCGGCCCGCGCGTTTCCATGGTGATGTCGATCACGGCATCGCCCAGCACGACGCCGTAATAAGCGCGGTCATACATGGTCTCGATGATATTCGCCTTCTGATCCGCGATCACGCCGGCCAGCTTTTGCAGCGCGCCGGGATGATCGGGCAAATGGATTCGCAGACGAACGAGGCGTCCGTCCTTGACCAGGCCGCGCCGGATAATCAGCGATAGCAGCGATACATCAATATTTCCCGCGCTGACCAGAACCCCCAGCTTTTTTCCATGATTCGGCGTTTTGCCATTCAGAAGGGCGGCCGTGGCCGCGGCGCCCGCGCCCTCCGCGAGCATTTTTTCCTTTTCCAGCAACTGAAGAATTGCGCTGGCGATTTCCTCTTCATCCACGACCACAATTTCATCCACGTATTTCTGGACCAGCGGAAATGTAATGGTTCCCGCGGAGCGCACGGCAATACCATCGGCGATCGTTTTGTTCGCGGGCAGAGTGACGAGCTCCCCTTTTTCAACCGCCGCCTTCATCGAGGCGATCCTCGAAGACTGCACGCCGATCACTTTGATTTTCGGATTGCTTTCTTTGACCGCGCAGGCCACGCCGGCGATCAGTCCGCCGCCGCCCACGGGAATGACCAGGCGTCAAGGTCCGCGTGCTGCTCGAGCATTTCGAGGCCCAGCGTTCCCTGCCCTGCGATCACAGCTTCATCGTCGAACGGATGAATAAAGGTGAGGCCAAACTGCTTCGAGCGGCGTACGGCTTCCTCGCAGGCCTCATCGTAATTCGCGCCGGACAGGATGACTTCCGCGCCGTAGCCGCGCGTGGCGGAAACTTTTACCAGCGGCGTGGTCAACGGCATGCAAATCTGCGCCTGGATCCGCGTTTGGTGGCATGATAGGCCACCGCCTGGGCATGGTTTCCGGCGGACGCGGCGATCACTCCGCGGCGGCGCTCTTCTTCCGAGAGCAGCAGAATCTTGTTCAGCGCGCCGCGTTCCTTGAACGCCCCGGTCATCTGCAGATTTTCCAGTTTCAGGAAAACCGAGTTGCCCGTCTGCTGTGAAAATTTCTCGGAATGCACAAACGGCGTGACGACGATGGAGCCTCGGATACGGTCCCGCGCCTCCTGAATTGCGCGCAGCGTCAGCATCGGGACGGTTCCGTCGTCTTTCGGCAAAGTTCCATTTTTCACCAGAGCCATGGCCAAAGTCCCGCCTATAGGGAACAAGCAGAATATCAGATTTGGTTCCTTCGCTGGCGGACGAACTGATTTGGGCGGCTAGCCTTTTGAGCTGGCCTCGCCACCAGGTAACGTTTGGTTGCCCCCTGGCAGAAGTTCACTTGTGCCGGGACCTTCCGGTTAGTACTGTTCTGTAAGAGACCACCCATGTTTGGAATCCGCCTACCGCGCATCCTGTTTTTTACCATCGTCGTGGCGACGATTGCGCAGTGCCTTCATGATTTTCCGCTGCTGCCCGATCGCCTGGCGTCACACTTTAATGCTGCCGGAATACCGAACGGGTGGATGACGAAAACACAATTCATGTGGGTCTATGCGGTGGTGCTGCTTCCCGCGCTGGCGATCGAGTTCTGGGTTTCGCGTAAGATTGCGAACGAGCCCGACGCCAAGCTGAACCTGCCAAACAAGGATTATTGGCTGGCGCCAGGGCGCCGCGTAGAAACCTTCGCATATTTTGATCGTTTTTGCGCCTGGTATGGCTGCATCTTTCTGTTTGTGGTGGTCTTCGCGATGGGGCTGGCCATGCGGGCCAATCTTACGTTTCCGCCACGTCTTCCGACCACGCCGATCGTTACCGATATTGCCGGATTTGCGGTGTTCAACATCGTGGCGGTCACGGCAATGTTGCGACGGTTTTCAAAACCGACAAAAATATAGAAATAGAAGCGCACGCACGCCGCCGGGCAATTCTGGCGCGGCAGTCACGCTTCCGCTACAATCGCGCGCGTCCCGCTCTTGGTATTTCCCGTCAGCTGGGATTAGGAGTTACGGTTGAGCTTCAGCCAGCGCCTGAAGGAAATCCGTGAAGGGTTCGAACCCGCTTTCTGGGTGGCGAACATCAGCGAGATTTTCGAGCGGCTGGCGTACTACGGAGCTTTCTCCTCACTCGCCAATTACCTGCACGAATCGCTGAATATTCCCACGGAGCAAACCGGATCGCTCGCCGGCCTGTTCGGAGGAATGGTCTGGTTTCTGGCGATTCTGGGC
>CAVOIX010000018.1:0-19757 GCA_963695945.1 uncultured Acidobacteriota bacterium
ACCGATCGTGGACACACTGGTCGCGCTGCTATTCCATGCGAAATTTGTTCCGGCCATGGTGTTTCCGCTGGCGTCTGTGGCTGTGGCTGTGAACTGCTGAGTCGCATTCACTGCCACCGATGGAGAGGCTGGCGTTACGGTGATCGACGCTACTGTCGGAGCGGAATTATTTGCCCCACCTCCCGAAGACGTGGCAGGGCCGCCGCCACCGCAGCCCGCGAGCAAAATGCAAACAGCCGTAACGGAGATAAAGTATCGACCGGAGCGCTGAAAAAAACCTGCTGAAGCGTTTTTCCGAATCATCCAATTTTCCTTCTCTCGTCGTTGCCGGTTCCACGCCCGGATTTGCGCTTTTGTTCGTAACCACTTTCTACCGATGCCCACGGACCGCGGCCCTATCCGCACACAGTTCCAGACCGAGGTTCCGAGCTGCTGTAACGCGCTCGAGTCATTTCTACGGTAAGTTCCTATACTTGGAACAGACGACTACTGCTGGCTCTCGTCTGAGTTGGTCCCTGGCCGCTGTGAGGCTCAGGTTACTGTCCGGAAGAACAGGTTCATGCCTACCCTTGCACGTTTCTGGCCCTCGTAACCCTTTTAGAAACACCAGGTCTGTTGCTGGGATGGGCAATTCAATTCCCAAAAGCAGACAATGGCAACCGAGTGTTCAGGAACCGTCATGCCCCGCCATATACTGAATGGATAAGAGAATTTATCAGGAACTAGGCGGGATCATCCGATTCCGGAAACCTCGGTAATTGCAGTTTAATTCGCGGATAGGGCTTCGAGGCTTATCAATTCTTCTTCAGAATAGGTCGATAGCAGCCGTGCGCGGGTGCGCAGAGCGAACCGGCCGAAACAGTCCGCGATAAGCATCTACGATAAAAGCTCTACCGCATGATCTATGTAACGCTGTAGTGCAACTCCTCCCATCTGCATTGAGCTAGAACCAGCCCACTGATTGCCGGCGCCTCCAATCGAAAATCTGCTGCAACCTCTGGCCACCTTGCGGATTCTAATTCATGTAGTCTCCCGCCCGTCTCCCCGGCGTTAGCAATGGGCGCATTGACCCTCATTCCAGTTTTCGACGGTTTGATCGTTCTTCGCCATGCCGCTTGGACATTCACTCCGTTCATTTTCATTCATTGGGGGACGGCCGCCTTGATGCTCGGGATTGTGGAGTTGCTCAGAAGAGGGAGATAGTTCCGGGAGATAGAAAATCAATATCTGCTGATGCGGTTGGTCTACAATTGCCTTCGTATCCTATGTCCCTCGGTCCACGAGTATCGGTGCGTCCCCCCAATGCTGAACGCCGCGTGAATTCGCGCGTAAAACCACGCACCCTGACCTATATCGAACTCGGAAAAGATAACGGCGGGATTGTTCTGAACATGAGCGAGGGCGGACTTTCCCTGGCCTTGGCGGGATTTCTTTCTGACGATCCCAATCCTCCCATTCGCCTTCGATTCGCCGGTTCGAGGGAGTGGATCGAGATGCCCGGGCAAATCGTTTGGACCAGCGAATCCAAAAAAGAGGCCGGCGTGCGGTTTGTCAATTTGCCGGAGCCGGACCGCGAACGTATCATAAATTGGATTTCTTTGGAAACCTCGCAGGAACAACAGGCGGCCGGCGCCAATAATATGCCGGAACGGCGGAGAGCCCCTGGAAAGCTTTCGGAAAGCATCAAGCTCGAAGGAATCGTTGCTGCGCCTTCACAAAAAGAAGACGCGGATAGCGTTGCTTCGGAAACCTCGCAGGAACAATTTGACGCTGATGAAATCCTGAAGCGATGGCGAGCGCCAAAAACAGATGTCCCGGAAGATGTCAACTCCGGGAGCATAGCCGCCGGGCCCACACAACACCAAGATGCGAGCTGGACTCCTTCGGAAACATGGCCAGAAGTGCTGCCGTCGGATTCGCTGGAAATCCCCGAACAGATGCAAGTGCCGACAGCCATTCCGCAAAGCTCTAGGCCCAGCAGCGTGCCCCCGGAATCGGAAATAGCGGCAGCGTCGACAAGTCCGGAGGACCTCGATTCAGGTCAGCGAGAGCCTATGGCTCCGCCACCGAGTTCGGCCAGCCCGAACGATGCTGGGGCCGGTAAACCGCTTTTCGCTGCAGTGCCTCCGGCCGCGGAACCGTTTGATCCCGCTACTTTCCTATCCGCCGAATATCGCGACACGTATCAGAACTCCGGCCGGGGAAATGTTCGAATTTGGCTAACCGCGATTTCGCTGGTCAGTTTGGTCGCAATCGGATTCTTTATTCTTGGGATGGTGGCCGGCCAGGATACCTGGAGCCGGATCATGGGAATCTTCCAGACTGACAGTGGAAGCGCCAGGACGTCCAGAATCGAGCAAGACACATCCCCGTCGCCAACTCCGCAGCCAGATCTCCCGGAGCCGCTGCCGCAGCAAAACCTGACTCCGCCGGTCGTTCCGAGCCGCCCAGCACAAAGCCCGGCACCGAGCTTGACACAGGATCCGGCCATGCGTGCTCTACAACTGCTTCCGAGGCCCAACCCAAATCTTCCGGTGGCGCCACCACCCGAGCGGCAGGTCGCTACTCAACCAGTTGCTCCTCCTGTCGCGGTACCGTCGCCATCCATTGTTGCTCCGCCAGCGACCGACTTGGCAATCGCTGCGGCGCCACTGGAGCGGCCGGTCGCCGTATCCCCGAACCCGGCACCGTCGAACCCGCCTGCAGGACGCATAAACGAAATTCCAATTCCTCCGCCTGAGGCGCCAGTCCTGGCGACTCCCGCCTTCAAGCCGCCGGAACCTCCGGTGAGTCTGATGGGATCTGTTGAGATCATTCCCGACCCGTATCCAACGATTCGATCGCCGGCGGGATCAACTGCGCCCGCGCAGCGGCCGGGGGCCAGCCTGGCGTTCGGCCGGCTCGTTTCAAGAGTTGAGCCGGAATATCCCGAGGCGGCGGTCCAACGGCACTTGGCAGGATTGGTGAAATTGCGCGTGATGATTGCCCCTAACGGAAGCATTGAAAAAGTTGAAGTAACGGAGGGACAGCCGCTGCTCGCTGATGCCGCTCAACGCGCCGTTCAGCAGTGGCGCTACGAGCCAACTCGCCTCGGCGGTCAACCGGTTGAGGCGGAAGAAAACATTACCATCGCTTTCCGGCTAATGAATCGCGTGGCGCCCTCGAATTAGGCGCAGTTTTTCGTAAGCAGACTCACTTACGGTGCAGAGGGGCTCACGACCGGGCGGCTGGTGTGGGTAAGGGCTACGGCCGCCGCCGCCGCTCCGCCCCCTGCCAATCCCAGATAAATCAATGGCTTGTAATTTCTCGCGGTGGACCTGCCCGCGCCCTGGCTTTGGGTCTGGCTTGGACTCGCGCTTGCGGTTTGGCTTGGCTGTTGCATCGGAATTAATTCATTTTTGGCCGAAATTGTCGCGGATTGGCCGGCCTCGAGGAAAAGTCCCGGCGCTCCCTGCATGGGCACAATTCCAATATTGCCGATGGTGCAGGTGATGAGAAATGAGCCGTCTCCCGCTCTCTCAATCCTATATACGGTTTGCGAATTGAGGATGGTGGGCACGATCACAAAATCCCCAGCGCGCACGACCGCCCTGCCTGGCCCGCTCGCGGATTTCACGGCCAGCGCTCCACTTTTCAAATCAGCGAGGTAGCGCGGATCCCCGGCAAACACGACTTGGCTTCCGGGAGAGACCTGGTAGGAGCTTCCGGCGGCGGTGCTCAACAGGGCCGTGCCGGATGCTCCCGTTCGCAGGGAATCGCCGGCAAAAATAGTCAGCTCGGAAGGCGCACGCGAATCATTTACGAAGACTTCGCCACTCGTGTTCAAGGATCCCAATGCCTGGCGCTGCGAGTCCGGCGAACCAGCCTGCCCGCGAGCCAGCGCCGCGAACAGCAAGCATTGCAGCACGACGACCAGAAGCAGGCGGAACCGCTGAGCCACAGCTCTCGATGACTCCCAAGGCTTCCACAACATTGCCAATCCGTTCATAAAGACACCATTCCCCCGGGCTAGAACTGACTGGGAAGTCGGTTTTTAACACAGATGATTGCGATTGTCCAATAAGCGATCGAAGGCCTCCCGGAAGTCCGTCGGTGGCTGTGCCCGGGGATATGCGTTTGCTTCACTCTTTAAATTCGGGCGCTGCCACAAATCGCGCGTACCCTGGACGTGCGCGGGCCGAAACCCTCACCCGATGTTGAGTTGACAACTCTTCCCGGCCGTTCCGATAATCGGATTTGGGGCCAACCCTCGGGAGGGGCACGGGTATGGCGGCAGATCCAAACACCGTCGAGCAGGTTGTTTCCAGAACGCTGCGCGACAACCTTGAGAAAATTCAACGCACCGCGGACGAACTGCATCAGGCCGTGAACGATATGGTCGCCGCGTGCGCCAGCAGCCGCGCGGCCAACGCGCTGCCGTCGATGGTGCGCGCCCAAACTTCCGCTGCTTCGCTTTCCGCCACCCTTGAAGTCCTTTCGCGATTTGTGACCAGCGCGTTGCAGCCCCCAGTGCGGTTGCCCTTTGAGCCGGATATTTTGCGCGTTCCTTCTCTCGCCGTACCGCCGGCTTCCGCCTTTGAGCAGCGCTTGCCCACGCCCCCTGCTGCCCCCATGGAGCAGCCTCCGCCGGTGCCTTCGCATCCTATGGATGAGATTTCATGGTCTGCGCCGGCGCCGGTCGCGCCGCCGCACGTGTCGGAGATTCCGCCTCCGTCTGAACAAGTACCGGTGGTTCCAGAAGCGCATTCGCCTGTTGAGGTTTCCGAATTTTCGGAAATGCCTCCAGCCGTCGAAACGCCTGTAATGGAGGCGGCGGCGCCGGACGGATCGTCTGCCGTGGTGGAACCTGCTCCGGTGGTAGACACCTCGAATTGGGGCGAAGCGGTGCCGCCGTCGGTCTATGAACCCGTGCCGGGGTTTGAAGCGGATCTTCCGGTCGAAGAGCGCGTGGAATTTGCGGCCGGTGCGGACGTCGACGAACCGCAAGTGGAACACCAGGTTGAAACCGGGGAATCGGCGCCTGTTTTTAATCTCGACTTGCTGCCACCAGAAGAGCAAGAATTGCATCGGCGCGCGGCCCGCGTGGCCAAAGTTTCCATGCAGGACATCAAGATGTTGCGTCCCGAGGACGTGCGGATTGGACGCGAGAATAAGGACCTGTGTTTCAGATTGCGTGATGACATTGAAAAGGCTCACAAAGAATACGATCGCCGCTTCCAATCCATTCAATCCCATCCGGTCGACCATTTTTACAACTGGATGGTGGAAATTTTGGGCGGCGGAGATCCGCAAGCGCTTGGCGAGTATCCCTACCCCTCTCCCGTCCTGCGCCGGTAGTGCCAAAACACTTGCCGGGAAGACTGTCTCCTTCCACATTCTTGCTGGAGTTGTAGCCGCGCTGCTGGCGGTGGCCGCAGCGCCCCAGGCGGGCGCGCAGACTTCGGCCAGGACCGCCAAGAAACACGCCGCGAAATCTCCCACGAAAGCCTCCTCTGCGGGAAAACCTGCCGGCGCGACGGCGGTTTCCAGCAGCGATCCGCTCGAGAGGCAACTCGCGCAGCTTTCGCGCGCGTTGCGCGATCAGCCGAACGCAACCACGTATGCCGCGCTCTCCGGATTTGCCGCGCGCAACGCGAAGAATGAAGTCGGCGCTCGCGCGGCCCTGGCGCTGGGATACTACGACCTTACGCGTGACCGGGCGGAACTCGCGCTGGGCTGGCTGCGCAAAGCCGTCAGCGAAAAACTGCTGCGCGATTACGTGCTGTACTGGCAGGCGCAAGCCTCGCTCGCTCTTGGGCAGAAGGAAGAAGCGCTCGAACAATTTCGCAGCATCCTGCGCGACTTTCCGGATAGCCCGATGACCGAACAAACGATCACCTCACTTGCCGAAACCGCGCTGTCCGTCGGAAAAGGCGGCGACGCCCTGGCCGCCCTGGAAGCGTATCCGAACACCAGCAACAAACCCGCCCTGCTGTTTTTGCGGGCCCAGGCGCGCGAAGCGGTCGCGGCTGAAAAAAACGAAAAACGCCTGGCTGCGGCGGCTGATTATCTGGACCTCTACTACCGCTTCCCTTTGAACGATGAAGCCAAAGCCGCTGCGCAGAGAATTCCGGCGCTGCAAGCTTCGCTCGGCGAGTCTTTCCCGGGCGTGCCGCTACAAACGCAGATTGCCCGGGCGGAAGCGTTCTACGCGGCAAAGCGCTGGCGCGAGGCCAGCACGGAATTCGCGAACCTGCTTCCCAAATTATCCGGCGTCGATCATCAGCGAGCCGATCTGCGCATCGTTCAGTGCGAAGTTGAACTAGGCGGAAGGCTTGACCAGATCACCGCGATTTCCCTAAGCGATCCCGAGCTGGACGCCGAACGCATTTTTTCGATCGCCCAGGCCCATCGCGGATTGAAACTTGAGCCGCAGCTGCTCGAGGATGTGGACCAACTCCAGAAACGCTATCCGCAAAGTTCCTGGACCGCGGAGGCATTGTTTGGCGCCGGCAATTTTTATTGGGTGAACCTGGATCGCGCGCGCGCCGCGGAATTTTATCGCCGCTCGCTGGCGATTTCTCCGGACGGCAAGAATGCGTTTTCCGCCGCGTGGCGGCTGGCTTGGACCGCTTACCTCGATCGTAAACCAGAAGCGGCGGACATGCTGGAATCCTATGTTCGGCAGTTTCCCACGTCCAGTTACGTTCAGGATGCGCTCTATTGGATCGGGCGCGCCTATGAACGCTCCGGAAACATCGACCATGCGCGGAATTTTTATCTCGCCGGGGCCAGCCGATTTCCGCTCACTTACTTTGGAGCCAAGGCTGCCGAGAGATTGCGTTCGGCGCCGGAGGGAATCGGCGCTACACCGGCGAACGCGGCTGAATTCGCGCTGGTGATTCCGCCGGCGCCTCCGCTGCCGCCGCTGGATCAACCGATTGCGGTGACCGCCGCGGACCGCCAATCTCGCGCACGCGCGCTCAGCGACATTGCATTCGATTCCTCGGCGGAGCTGGAATATCGCGCCGCGTATTCCGCCACGCACGTGCCGAAATTCCTGATTGATGCCGGCGGCGCGGCGATTGCAGCAGGACATTACAGCGCCGGTATGGCCGCGGTGCGGCAGGCCATTCCTCAGCTCGAAGCGCGGCGCATAGCGGACATTCCGTACGACGCCTGGCGCGCCGCGTTTCCGTTGCCCTACGAAATTAATTTGCGCAGCGCCGCGGCGCGCAATCAACTGGATCCCATGCTGGTGGCCGGGCTCATCCGCCAGGAATCGGCGTTTGAATCCAAAGCCATGTCCCACGCCGGCGCGATTGGCCTGATGCAAGTAGAACCCACGACCGCCCGAAAACTGGCGCGCCAATTAAAAGTGCGATATGCGCGCATGCGATTGACCGATCCGGGTTACAATCTACAACTCGGTTCACGTTATCTTGCCAATCTGATCCAGTTGTTCTCCACACCGGAAGCGGCGCTGGCCGCCTACAATGCCGGAGAGGATCGCGTGGTGCAGTGGACGATGGGCCAGAATTATCTCGAGACGGCGGAGTTCGTGGAATCCATTCCGTTCACCGAGACCAGGGAGTACGTGCAGATCGTGATGCGCAACTCAGAAGTTTATAGATCGGTGTACGGGCCATCGCGCGGCTCCCATCAGGAACAGGCCGGCGCTGCAAAACATGTTTCCGTGAAAACCGTGGCCGCTCATCCCGCTGCGCCGCCCGCCGTGGCGCCGGCTGTGGCCAGTGAACCGAATCCTGTGCCCTCGGGAGACCTCCGTTGAGCGCCCCATTAGGTGCAGGCGAAGCATCGAACGCGGGCGTCAGCGCGGTTTCCGCCGCCCTGCAGCGAAAACTCTCGGACAAGGCCGAGCGTTTCACTGAATCCGTGATTCGGGAAATGACGCGCCTCGCGCAAAAATATAACGCCGTCAACATGGCGCAGGGATTTCCCGATTTTCCCGCTTCTGCCGAAGTCAAGGAAGCCGCCCGCCAGGCTATTTCCGACGACATCAATCAGTACGCCATCACCTGGGGCGCGAAAGAATTGCGCGACGCCATCGCCCGTAAATTTGAGCGCACCCAGGGCGTGCGCGTCGACCCCGAACGCGAAATCACCGTGACCTGCGGCTCGACCGAAGCCATGATGGCCACCATGATGGGCATCATCAATCCCGGCGACGAAGTCGTGATCTTCGAACCGCATTACGAAAATTATGGGCCCGATGCAATTCTCTCCGGCGCCACGCCGCGCTTCGTGCAATTGGAACCGCCCGATTGGAATTTCGACCGCGACGAGCTGACCCGAGCCTTCGGCCCCAAGACCAAAGCCATCATCCTCAACACCCCGAACAATCCCACGGGAAAAGTTTTCTCCCGCGAGGAACTGGAATTTATCCGCGACCTTTGTGTGCGCTGGAACGCCTACGCCGTCACCGACGAAATTTACGAACACATTATTTTTGACGGCGAAAAGCATATCTCCATGGCGTCGCTGGACGGCATGCGCGACCGCACCATCACCATCAACGGCCTCTCGAAAACCTACAGCGTGACCGGCTGGCGCGTGGGCTGGGCCATCGCGCCGCCCGACGCGTCTGTGCCGATACGCAAAGTGCACGATTTTCTGACCGTTGGCGCCGCGGCTCCGCTGCAACAGGCCGGAGCGGCCGCCTTGGAATTGCCGGACAGCTATTACCAGAAGCTTGCGGAAATGTATGTTGTGAAACGCGACCGCATGCTTGGGATCTTGGCCGAGGCCGGTTTCCGCTGCTTCAAGCCCGCGGGCGCGTACTACATCATGACCGACATTTCGGATTTTGGTTATCCGGACGATCTGGCCTTCTCGCGTTATCTGGTGGAAAAAGTCGGCATCGCCGTCGTGCCGGGATCAAGCTTCTACTACAACGCGAAGATGGGCGCGCGCCAGGTGCGCTTTACGTTCTGCAAAAAAGAATCGACGCTGGCGGCTTGCGCGGAGAAACTATCGAAGCTTCAACTTAGATAAAGCTATTTGATAACGAGTCGGCCTCTGATCATCTGAAACCGAGCCTATAAACCCAAAATCCTGCACGCAGTTCGCTGTTATCGAAGGAACACATTACGGGGAATTGTTGGCATAGCGTTCGCCAAAAAAATCGCCGTGGTTCCAAGAGGGCCGTTCGGATTTCTCCGCAGTGATCCAAGTGGACAGAAAAACGAAACGCACGTAACTCGCAGCCGCCGTGAAATCCAGTCCGGGCTGCTCCATGTCATCTTGGGGCTGGTGATATCGCGTCTGTTCCCAATTCTTGAAAATAGCCTGAGGATTGATTTTCGGGTCGTCTGACTTAAAGCCCGCCACTGGAAAAACCGCTGGAATTCCCTGTTTCACGAAGGAATATTGATCGCTTCGGATAAAGTCGACTTCCTCAGGCGCTGGGTCCGGACTGATCGTCAAATTCAAACGTTTGGCCGTTTCATTCATTACCTTTCCCATGCTCGAATGCTCCGCTCCGTACACCACCATGTCCTTCAGGGGCCATAACATCAGGTCCTCGTCCAGATTGATATCGGCTACTAACGCGCTTTTCGGCACCGTTGGATAATGCGCAAAATAATCGGAGCCGAGGTCGCCGGCTTCTTCACCCGTGACTGCCAGGAATAAGACAGAGCGTCTGGGGCGTGGGTTCATCTGCCCAAAGGCACGCGCAATTTCGATCAGGCTGGCCGAGCCGGAAGAATTATCCAAAGCTCCGTTATAGATCTTGTCGCCCTTTACAGGCTCGCCAATCCCTAGATGATCGAGATGGGCCGTGAGGACTACGTATTCGCGGGCGAGCGTTGGGTCGCTCCCGGAAAGTATCGCCGCCACATTCGCTCCTCGAAGCTCTTTCAGGTTCGTTACAACGTGAATCTTGGCGGTCAGCGGTAACGAAAAAGACGACTCTTTTCCGGCTTTTGCTGCCGCAAAAACGTCGTCGGCCGTGTGCCCGCTTCCTTCGAAAAGTTTGCTGGCTCCCTCCAAGCTGAAGAACGCTTGTGCCTTGAGCTGTGGATAGTAATCATTGGGCTGGTCTTTCTCGTCGAGCCAACGGAAGTTCGGTGAAGCCGAGTCTCTCACCCACTTGTCAAATGGATAGAGCTTTTCGAGCACGGGATCATCCACCCAAATCAGCCCGATTGCTCCGTGCGATGCCGCATTTGCCTCCTTTACCTCGAACGAGGAATAATGGGCGCGCACCGAGGACTCAAAAGTTGGCGGAGCTTGAAGGGTCAACATCGCGATTTTACCTTTGACATCAATCCCTTTGTAATCGTCATAACCTGCTTCGGGCGCGGTCACGCCACCTCCCACGTACACGATCGAAGCCTCCGCCGAGCTATCCGCCCGGCCTGCATCTCCAAACAGGAGAAAGTCCCTCTGATTGATGAGAGGTCCTATTTTTTTGTCTCCTCGCAGCAATTTAATATCGCTTCTCGCCTGATCTGCCTGAATCGAGCGTAGTCTCACACTCTGGAAATAGCTTCCGTTGTCACCACCTCCTTGCAACCCTATCTCCTCGAATTGCGAAGCCATGAATTTTGCGGCAATGTCGTACCCGCGGCTTCCTGTTCCCCGTCCTTCGAGTAGATCATCGGAGAGAAATCGCATATCGGCGCGAATAGCTTCCGGACGTATCGATTGCATTGCGGCATCAGCTGCGTCGCTGTTGGTGCCCTGAGGCGCGCCGCACCCAACCATGGAAAGAATCACGGCACCCACCACCGGAAGCAATTGCTCGATGAAGCGCTTCATATCTAGCGAATCTCCATGCCCGCTTTCTAGTTTCCCGACATCATTTTCGCGGAAACCGAAGGCACAATTTTGCCGGACTGCCACACCGCCGCCAACTTCTCCGTATTATGAATGTCGTCCAGCGGATTCGCGTCCAGAACCATGAAATCGGCTTTTCTGCCCGCTTGTAAAGTCCCGAATTCCTTTGCGCCTCCCAGTATTTCCGCGTTCGTCCCGGTGGCGGCTACGATGGCTTGCATGGGCGTGAGTCCTGCTTCGACCATCAGTTGCAATTCGCGATGTTCAAAGTAGCCGGGGAAGCGCGTGGGAATTCCGGAGTCGGTGCCAAAGGCGATTTTCACGCCATTGTCGGAAAGCGTCTTCAGATTTTTCTTGGCCATTTCGAGGCCGGCCCGGTACTTGGCAATATCGGGATCCTTGCGTTCTTTTTCCACGATTTCCGGGCCGCGCACGGACGCCATGGCCGCGGGATCGTAGCCAGCCTTAAAGAACGGGTCGTCCAGCCATTTCAGGTTGTCGGCATACGCGAACAGGACTTCATCGCGCACCAGCGTGGGGATCAGGAAAACGTTGCGCGCTTTCATCGTTTGCATCAGGTCGCGGTCCACGGCCTGATCGCGAATGCTGTGAGCGAATCCGTCAATGCCGGCGGCGAGCAGCCCCTTGGCGTCACTCAGGTAAAATTCATGCGCGAAGACGCGAATATTGTGCTTGTGGGCTTCGTCGATGATGGCCTGATAGATTTCCGGTTTTATTTTTGTGCCGTGTCCCAGGTTATCGTCCACCCACATCTTCACGTAGTCGGGATGATGCGCGGCCAGCTCGCGTACATCGGCGCGGGCTTCCTCCGGAGTTTGCGGGCGGTAGCGATGGTCCCTGGTATAGGTCTTGCCCGTATATTCCACGAATCCGTGTCCGCCGGTGAAGATACGCGCGCCGCCCAAAGTTCCGGCGTGCTGCGCGTCGCGGACTTTGTAAATCTCATCTTCGTCCTGCCCGAATGAAGCAACGGTCGCCACGCCATACGCCAAGTATTTCTTGGCTTGGTTGACGACGTTTTCCTGCGTGTATTCCTCAGCGACGTCCGCGCCATTCTTCGACAATCCCAGGTGCCCATGCAGATTGATTAACGCGGGCATAATCGTCTTTCCGCTGACGTCCTTCACGTCGCCATCCTTGGGAATGGAGACGCTCCCCATCTTTCCCGCCGCGACGACCCGATCGCCGTCGATGACCAGCACGGAATTCTCGATCGCTGGTCGGCCGGTCCCGTCAATCAGGCGCGCGCCTTTCAGCACCACGGGCCGCGCCGTGTTTTGCGCTCCGGCGCGGGGACTGACGACCGACAGACACAGCAGTACGAACAGAATTACCCAAGCGTTCGTGCGAATCACGGCTTTCATTTTTGATCTCCTCGATGACCTGCGTGCCGGTCGAAACCATCCCTGTTTTGCCCGGCGTCTGCAACTGAAGCAGTTTGGTGTAGGGATCATCCAAGGCGGCGATTTCAAACACAAAATAGAAACGCGCATCGCTGTTGCCCGATCGGAAGGCCATTGTGATGCTCGTCGGAGATTCGCGTTCGCTCGGTGAAACCGCGCGTTTCATGGCCTCCCGCGCGATTCCTATGTTAGAATCCGCCGCGAAATCCAGGAGGCACAGAATGGCCATGGAATTCGATCTGATTGCGCCCGGCACCCTGCTTCAGGGAAATGGATCCGGCGACGCCGTCAATGTTCAAACCAGCGCGACCCGCACTTTTTTTTGCATCATGATAATTCGTGAGCAAATCGAGCAGGAATCCGTGGACGTGGCCATCTGGGGCTCGGTGGACGGGGAAAACTGGGGCACCCAGCCCTTCCTCAAATTGCCGCAGCAATTTTATCGCGGTGAGACGCGCGCCGTTCTGGAGCTGGCGCTGGTTCCGGAAATTAATTTTATTCGCGCGGGGTGGGAGCTGAATCGCTGGGGGCGCGTGGCGCCGGCTCCCATGTTCGTTCTCGGATTACACTTGGTGGAAATTCCTGCGATGCCGTTGCCGGTGGCACACGCGCACGCCACTTCCACGACGTAAAGATACGTACGAAGCTCAATGCTTTTTTGTTTGATGGGTATTCCGCGCAACACTTCAGACAAAAATTAAAAGGGGTAGGAAGCTACGGTCGGTTGCTTCTTGGTGGTCGCTTCCTACCCCCCCGAGTGGTCTTAGCTAAGTTGACGTGGCAGCCCCGCCGCAGGTTACATCTTTATAAAAAGTTTATCTGGCAGGCTTCGGGCCCCAGGACTCAACCACCGGAAATGGCTTTACGGGCTACCGGAAGTGGGCGCCGGCAGCGACGGCAGTCCGGAAGTGTCCGGAGCGAGCTGTGGAGACGCCGGTTGCTTTTCAGGGGCGTCCGGATCGGCGTCGTCATCGTCCTGGTCGCTATCGTCCGCGCTTCGGGCAGCGCCCTTTTTCTGGGCATCCATGATGGACTGCACGCGCTGCTTCGTTTTGCGCGCCTGATCCGCCTCCGGGCCGACAGGAGTCAAGCGCAGGTAATCGTCCAGATCGCGGATCAGCGCGGGGTAATCCTTTTTCTGAATATGGATATTGGCCAGCAGCAGGTAAACCGGGGGATTATCGGGCATCAGATCCCTCGATTGCTGCCCGTACTTTTCGGCCTCATCTGACTGCTTTAGCGCGGTAAGCGCGCGCGCCAATTCAAACGGGCCTCGCCAGGAGGAAGCGTCCGCGGAGATCCCTTTGCGCGAAATCTTTTCCGCCTCATCGTAGCGTTTGGTGTCGGTGAGGATCGCGGAGAGCGTGAACATGGCGTCGGCATAGGTGCCGGAACTCAGCTCGACCGATTTGCGCAGGGCTTCTTCGGCTGGACCCATTTGCTCCAGTTGGTAGTACGCGTTGCCTTCTTCCGCGTAGGCTTCGTAGTAGGTTGGAAAATCCTTGATAGCCAGTTCAAACTGGGCGATGGCCGAGCGGTAATCCGATTTTAGATAGATCAGGCTCATGCCTTTTTCAAATTCATCATGGGCTTTGTGGGGCACGCTGAGCTGGTGAGCGGAGATCGACATCTGCACGCTTGGTTTCGCGGCCTTCCCGGTCCGGGAAAGAAAAATGACCATTCCCAAACGGCTGCCATCGCTCAAGGTGAAACTTTCGCGGTACGTATCGTAATCCCTCACTACAATCTCAACGATGTAGTCACCGCTGCGCAGCCCGTCGAACTGGAAGTCGCCGTTTCCGCGGGTGAAGGCAGTATTGACCGTGGATCCCGTCAAGGCTTTCAACGTCACAAGCACATTTTCCATGTCGTGGTGATCGATTTCATCCCGGACCGATCCCCCGATGCTGAAGAACGCATGGCGATTGGGTATATTTTGCGAATTCTGCGCGTAGCCGGGCAAGACACCTAGAGCAATCAGCAACAGGATGCCCGGGAATCGGCGAAAAAACATTGCCCCTCCGATGGGCGGGGAAGGTGGGCCTGATTCCGATTCTAGCACGCCTCGTGTTTTCCGAGGGGGCCGCACCCTTGTGGTATTCAAGGATGGGTTTTGATCCAACCTGATCGAAATTCGCGACGGGCCGCGAAATCCGAAGCGGGTCAATCATCCATTTAAATCCACAGTCTGCAGGTACTGCGGCAGCGCGACGCGCCATTGAAACGAGGATTCGATCTTCGCTTTGAGCGCGGCGGACGCCTGCGGTTCACCATGCGTAAGATACGTCTGTCGAGGAGGCGCCGGCAATCCGCTGAGCCAGCGCATCAGCTCGCTTTGACCGGCATGCGCGGAAAATTGCCGCAGGTTGATCACCTCCGCGGCGACCGGAACGTCGGCGCCGTGGATACGAACGGTCTTCGCGCCTTCTTCCAGCGCGCGCCCGCGCGTGCCCTCCGCCTGAAACCCGGCGAGGAGAATCGCGTTCTTGCGATCCGGCGCCAGGCGCGCGATGTGGTGGAGCACGCGTCCGCCGGTGGCCATGCCGCTCGCGGAAATGATGATGACGGGCCCGCGGACACCGTTAATTTTCTTGGAGTCATCGGCGGTGCGCATGTAGTGCACCGTATGCGCGTCCAGAGGGTTTCCCGTTTTTTCTTCCGCCGTGAACGTCGCATCATGATCTTCGTGGTGGCGCAGATAAAGTTCGGTAACGCTGATGGCCATCGGACTGTCCGAATAGACCGGCAGGCGGGGAATGCGCCCGGCGTCCTCGAGTCTGCGGATGATGTACATAATGGATTGAGTGCGGTCCACGGCGAATGCTGGAATCACGATCTGGCCACCGCGTTTCGCGACTCGATTAATGACCTCCGCCAGGGCGTCCTCCTGCGAACCGGCGGGATGATCGCGGTCTCCATAAGTCGATTCGCACAGCAGCACATCGCAGCGCGGCGGCGGTTCGGGATTTTTCAGGATGCACTGGTCGTAGCGGCCGACGTCGCCCGAAAAGAGCACCACGGTTTTATTTCCGTTTTCCGTGATGGTCAGTTCCAGGCTGGCCGAGCCCAAAATATGTCCGGCATCGTGCGGCCGCACCGTGAACTGGGGGGAAATGGTGAAAGAATCGGCGCGCGGAATTTCGCGTAACGCGTTCACCACCGGACCGACATCGGCCGACGTGTAAAGCGGCAGCGGTGTGGCGTGTTTGCTGAACCCGCCGCGCTTGGCTGTCGCCGCGTCTTCCTCCTGCAGATGCGCCGAATCTGCCAGGAGGATGTTGCACAGTTCGATGGTGGCCTTGTCGGCGTAGATCGGCCCGTGAAATCCGTCACGCACCAGGCGCGGCAAATAGCCGGTATGATCCAGGTGCGCGTGGGTCAGCAGGCACCAATCGAATGTCTCCGGTTTTTGCGGAAGAGGATTCCAGTTGCGCAGGCGAAGTTCCTTCAGGCCTTGAAACAGGCCGCAATCCACCAGCAACCTTTTGCCTTCCGCCTCCACCAAATATTTTGACCCGGTAACGGTTCCCGCGGCGCCTAGAAACGTGAGTTTGGGCATAGGGGAAACATTCTACGGGAAGAATTTCGGTTTGCGACGGGAGAAGTGGGGCAGGCGTTCAGCCTGCCGGGTCTAGATTCGAGGCTGGCGGAGATCAAATCGAACGGGCTGAACTCTATCCTACAGTGGAATTCGCCGCCGAGATTCGTTAAGATGATTGCGGTCTGCCAAACCATCAGTCAACCGTTCTGTTGTGTGACGGGCGTGTAGCTCAGCTGGGAGAGCGCATCCATGGCATGGATGAGGTCGCAGGTTCGATCCCTGTCACGTCCACCAATTTTTCCTCAGTCATAGCAAAGTCCGGATACGGAACGGGCCGGTCCGGGCGGCACTCGTTTGCGCTTCTCCGCGCTGCAAAACTATTCCAAAACTTTTGCGGCGAAGCCGGAAAGGGAATCATCTTCCACGCTGTAGGTGATCTCAATCGGATTGCAGCACACTTCACAATCTTCAACATAGGTTTGACGGCGAACCGAAAGGTCCAGCACCATCGAAATTTCTTCTCCGCAATAGGGGCAATTGAAGAAATGTTCCATTGAAAATGATCTTAGGTCAGAAGGCTCACTGTTGTTTCACTTCCACGGGCGGCGTGCCATAGGTGTGAAAAGACTCGATCGTCTTGAGTCCCCAGGCCTGGCCTTTTTTGCGCTCTTCTTCCGACCACACGATGGGCTTCCAGTCAGGAGCCAGGATCAGGCGCGCGCCGGCATTGGCAACCTCCACGCGATTGCCGCCGGGTTCGTAGACGTACAGGAAAAACGTCTGCTGGACGGCGTGTTTGTGCGGCCCGGTTTCGATGTACACGCCGTTTTCCAGGAAAATGTCGGCGGCGCGCAGCACATCTTCGCGGCAATCGACCGCATAGGTGACGTGGTGGAAGCGCCCGCGCGTGCCCGTATGGTCGCGCGTGTACGCGAAATCGTAGCTTTTGTTGCAGACCGTCAGCCACATGCCAGCTTCCGTTCCGTCGTTCATCACGATTTGTTCGGTCAGGCGGCAGCCTAGGTAATCCTGGAAGAAAATGCGATTGGCCCTGATATCCACGGCCAGGCAATTGAGGTGATCGAGACGCCGCACATTCACGCCGCGGGAGGGGAATCGCATGGCCTGATTTTTCAGAGCGGGGCGAAGTTCGGGCGGCGCTTTGTACCACTCCGTTTCGTAATAAATTTCGACCTGGTGGCCGTCCGGATCATGAAATGCAAATGCCGGGCCGTGGCCCAGATCGCCGTCCGTCCATCCAATTTCGTAGCCCGAGCCTTTCAGCGCGGCGACGCGGCGCTCCAGCGCCTGCGGGCTGCGCGCGCGAAACGCCATGTGATTCATTCCTGAAGTCCTTGAAGCCGTCAGTTTCAGCGTATGGTGTTCGTAGTCATCCCAACCGCGCAAGTAAACGGAATCGCCCTGGCGCGCCGTCTCGGTCATGCCCATCACGTCGACGAAAAATTTCAGGCTTTCGTCCGGCTTCGGCGTGAGCATTTCCATGTGGGCGAGGTGCGCGAGGTCGTAGATCGGCTCTGATGGCATTCGATGTTTTCCCCTGAATGTTATCGCGCTGCGGAGCACCCTCACGCAACCCGTGGATCGAGGTCCGCGCGAGGCCGTCGGTGTTACCGTTTGCCCGCGGTTGCCGATTTTTCGCGAAGTGAACTCGCTTCGGCGATGGCGTCGGCGAGTTTCTGCCACTCAAATTTTTCACCTTTTGGCAGCTCCAGGGAAAAATCAGCGATAGCCTGCGCGAGCCAGTCTTGTCTTCGGGCCGTAGCCAGAGCCGTCCACGGCTCCAGACCCGCGTCCGCGACGGCGTCGGCCGCTTCGCACATCTCAGAGGCGCGGCGCTTTCCGTGTTCGGCGACTCGGCTAATCAGATAATCCGGCAGATCGCCGGCCCAGCCCATATCCGGGTAGGTCGCCGCCAGAGATTCGAGAACGTGTTTTTCGGCACCATAGCGCCGCGCCGTGAACATCGACTCCACGGTAATTGCTTCGAGGCCCTTGATAACGATGCTGCGGCACATTTTGATCGCCGACGCGACTCCCACTTCCTCGCTGACAGGGCGCACATTCAACCCGATTAACCGCAACCGGCCCGCAACCTTTGCGGCATGCGCGCCTCCCAGCAGCATAGGAACCTTGAGCCGCTGCGGCGAGACCGGCGCCATCACGGCTGCTTCGACGAACGTGGCCGGCGATTCGGCCAGAATGGTGGCGATCTCGTGCTTCGTCTCCGGTGAAACGGAATTGATGTCCAGATAGATCTGCCCGGCGCTCAGAAACGGCGCAACGTTCTGGGCGACCTCCGCGGCGGAGGAAGCCGTCACAGCGGAAATCACCAGGTCGGCGCCGCCTGTGACGAGTTCCAGAGAATCGCACGCGCGGACCTTCGCGGATTTCGCCTTGTCCAGGATTGCGGAACGCGTCGGTTCCGCGTGCATCAGAATATCGAATATCGATACGGCGAAGCCGGCCGCCGCGAAATCCTGCCCAAAAATCCCGCCGGCTTCTCCGAATCCTATGAGTGAAATTTGAACGATCGCCTTTTCGTCCATGGCGTCTTTGCCTTTCGGTGATTCTCGGTCGCGATGAGAGTCATGGTATCGCCGATCGCAATTGCTGTGAACCACAAACAATGGGCCCGCCCGCGCGGCCTGTACCAAGGCCGGGTACCGTTTGCCATATGCGTTCCTCGATTTATCTTCAGTTAATCTAACCAGTCGTACATCATATTTAAGAGTTGAATCTTTGCGGCGAAAGCTGGAAGGCTCGAATTTTCACCGATCACCTTAGCTTGCTGGCTGGGAGCTTGTTCATTGCAAAGTCGCGGTTCCAACAGTCGAATCGCGGCATTGCGAATACACTGGATCGGTTGCCGGCCGTCCTTCCATCGGAGCGCTACGTTACGGCCGACAGCCGGGTCGTTTCATTGAGGGGTAAACTAGCACGGTTGCTAATCTTGGAGTCTCCAGGAGCGGACCACATCCAGGCACCCGCCGCTCCGCTACCGTTGCCACCAGGGCTGACCTAACTCCTTTCCCTGCAATCCAGTTCCAACTCCCCTGTACCATTGCCAAGGCGGTACTCCCGGGCGCACAATACTAGAAAGAAGGGGGAACTGTTCCCCTTTTATGGTGTCTAAATCAATAAAGCGCTTACCAGCCGACGCGATTCGGCTGAACGGGTTTCTGGTCGGGAGGCCCTGTGGGCGGCTTTACGGTCTGTTGCGCAAGACACATGGTTTTCGGCGCGAGTCCTCCGCGGCGAAGCTTGGCGCAGGCAGGCGAGAGAGGCGGCAAACGTGTCTGACGTGGCACGCGTCCTTCCATGGTCGCAGGACGAAGCCGAGCTGGTGTCGGAATTGCAAGGCGGTTCCGGCGCAGCGTTCGATTGGCTGGTTACACACTACTCAGGCCCGGTTTATGGCCTGGTAGCGGGAATGGTCTCGGAATCCGGTGACGCCGCCGATATCACGCAAGATGTCTTTCTGAAGGCCTTTCGCGGCATTCGCGGTTTCCGGCGCGGCAGTTCGCTGAAGACCTGGCTTTACCGCATCGCCATTCGGGAAGCGCTGAATCACCGGCGCTGGCTGTGGCGGCATCATCGCGAGCAGGACTCGATCGACATCGAGGCAGTGGACGGTCATGCTTCGCTCGAAATTGAGGATGAGAGTGGAACGCCCTTCGATCAGGCCGCGTCTCATGAATTGCAGCAGGCCGTGCAGGCGGCTTTGTTAAAAGTTCCGGAAGTGTTCCGCAGCGCGGTGATCCTGCGGGACCTCGAGGGCATGTCCTACGAGGAAGTTGCCGAAGTCCTGACGGTGACCGTAGGCACGGTGAAATCGCGAATTTTGCGAGGGCGGCGCATGTTGCGGGAAATCCTGGATCCTTTGCTTCGGAGTCCGCACTCGGCGCATGGTTCGGCGCCCGCCCCGCAGAAGAGGGAATCGATTTTACGCTCCACGCTTTTTTCCGCGGCGGAGGGTGACCACAACGCAG
>CAVOIX010000019.1:0-33935 GCA_963695945.1 uncultured Acidobacteriota bacterium
GCGATGCCCCTCCCTGTGACGGGCGGTCCGGCTTTGTCAGGGCTGACCGAAATCACAAGGCTGGCAATGATGCCGGGCCTGACAGAAAAAGGAAACTAACATGGCACTGACGAGCACGAAGAAAAACGAAGCCGCTGAAACGAAAATCCTCCCGCTATAAAGTCCGCGTCGGTCTGATCACGGCCAGCATCTGGGAAAACAAAACGGAAAAAGGGACCTTCCACAACGTCACGTTTGAGCGCCGCTACCGCGACGGCGAAGGGAACTGGAAGTCCTCGCACAGCTACAACGCCGAGGATCTTCTGTCTCTCGCCAAGGCGGCAGACCTGGCTCACTCCAAAATCGTCGAAGCCCGCAACGGCGGCGACGAATAGGCTACAGGGCGGCGGCTCTTGACCGGGCCGCCCCTTTCTCTTCACAAATTTGACGTAACTGGCTGAAACACATAAACTTAGATATACAGGAGTCCAGCATGGTCGAGGAGATAATCAGCCCGCGAGGAATCAGTGAGGCTCGGCGGTCCGCCGCCAAACCGTCCACACGACTTATCGCCTTTCCCGACGGCGTTACCCGGCATATCACCCTGCCCAGCTGGCAGTGGGCGGTATTCGATAGGTTCGACGGGGAGGATTCCTTCACAAGTCGCGCGAGAATTGTCGAAATTATTTTCGAGACCGCGCAGGAAGATTCCAAGTATCCGGAAGAACCATTCGAACAGAAACTTCGTCATCACATCTCGGTCTGCCTGACCGAAGGGGTTTGCTGGTCCTTCGAACTACATCCAACGAAGAGCTAACGACTGCTAGCCTGCACATCATTGTGCCTGTTTTGTCCTGATCGTCGCGCGCCGCAGCGTGATATCATCGCGTCGTCCTTATGGCGGACGATCAACAGGATCGGCCAACCTCAATTGCCAAGGGCCTGGACGGCCTCGCGCAAAAGGATAATGCTCTGGACCGGGCACTTAAGCTCAGGGAATTGTATAACCGCGCAGCGAAACAGCAGGAACATCAGCAATCCAAGGAATCCGATCGCGCCCAGAGCGGAACTCAACAGGGATCGGAGATGGTGAAAGAAGACGCTCCGGCCCTCAAGCCCGTGCCAAGCGGCCCTATGCGTCAGATTCCAGACCGGCAAACCTATAACGCCAAACTTGAAAAAGAACGTGCTAACTCTGAAGCCAAAGATAGAAGAGGCGAAAAAGGCGCAGGAGGTCTGCAAGGCCCGCCAGCAGCAGAACCGCGATCTGGAACGCGACAGGGAACGCTAGTGTCCTACCAGCTGACCTCTATACGGTCACATCCACGATCCGGTTCAAATCCGAGCGCAAGCGCTTTATAAGTCCACGACAGACCACTTTTCGCGACGACGTTAGGGTCGGCTGTTGGCAAAGTCCAGTAAACAATATTGTCGCTTCTACCGGTCGGCGGCCCGAGGATCGCTACCGCATCGGCTTCCGAATGACCTAGCAGGTCAAGTAATGGGTCGTTGCCGGTATGCGACCGGATAAATTCCTCAACGCCACCCTCCAGTGTCACCGATGCGACTCTGTCATTGGTATACCGCACCTCCATCTGAGCCGGGCCCGGTCCAAAATATTGATCACGGTTGCGGAAATTACTCTCACTATGGGGTTGTCCATACAGAGCGCCAACCTGAGCAACCGTGTCGTCGGCCCGAATACCAAGGAAGCGTGACACATCAATCTTGCCGATCATAATCGCCGATTGAGAGGCAACGAGTTGCTCGGGCGGGGCGGCAACACGCCGGTCGGCGCGCTTGCCAAATTCGCGGGGTCGGGCTGGACGCCGGTGCTGGGCGAATCTATTGGAACAGGTTGCACGCTACTGGCCGTAGGCGCTACCGCTTCGGAGCTACTCTCCGAAATATTCCTGACCGCGAATACTACCCAGGATAACAACAAGCAGTGCGCACAAGCTGCCGCAGCGATCAATATTCGCTTTCGCCAACGTGCCCGCTCTTCGGCCCTTCTTTTCTCATCTTCGCGCTGTTTGGCTATCGCCGCGCACAGCGCCCGTAGTTCCGCGAACGGATCGATCAGCGCCGCGCCGTCTTCGTAATAGCGCAGGGAAAACAGCGGCCCGGCGGGCACGTCAACCGCGCCGCCGGCCGGAACCGCCGTGACAAGACCGGCGCGTGGCACACGGATAAAGGCTCCGTCTTTGCCCTCGCCGGTGACGATATTGGCGGCGCCGTCGTTTGACGCCGCAATAAGACCCATCGTCACCGACCACGCCCCGACCTTCAGCCCGAATTCCGCGAGAGACAATCCCAACTGACTTCCATTGACGCACAGTTCCTTCGGCGCGGTGAACGGAAAATCCGGAGACGGATCGAACAGTCCCATGAACTGGTAATCCTCGTAATAATTCACCCGCTTCAGCGCCAGCGGTCGCGCGCCTGAAATCACTACAAGGGCGAGGCCCGGATAAACCCCTTGTGTCTTGTCATCGATTCGGGCGAAAACCTGGCCGATTTCATCGGGCGTGATAAGGGCGCGTTTCTGGATCGTCTCGCTTGTCCCTTCTGTCTGGGACTGCGAGGTGCCATGGGTTGTCCCGTCCGTCTCGCTCGTGCCGGTCGTCACACTGTCTGATGTGCCGCCGGTCCGCGAACTGGATATGGTGTGTGAAAGTCCTTTCGACAGGCTTTCGGTCCAGCCTTGCGATTTACCCTGCGACTGGCTGCCGCCCAGTCCGATCCTCTTGTCGAAATGCTTGAAGATCATCCCCTGCACGAAGCTGGTATTCCGCGAACTGCTTTCGGAGCTGTTGAGGCCCCACGATTTTCCGGTGCTGGCCGAGCTGTTTGTCCCATCCGATTCGGACGTTCCGGACGACGACGATGTCCCGTGCGTTTCAGACCGCGACTTCGTCGTGCTGTGAGACGTGCTTTCCGATACGCCCTTGGTCTCGCTTTCCGAAGCAACCTCGCGCATGACTTCGGTGTCGCCGATCAGCTTGGAGACATAGTCGCGCGAGAAATTGTCCTCCAGATTGAAAAACACCTTCAGGCCGGAGTTGGCGAGAAAGGTTTCCCAGTTGTCCTTGTACACGGCTTTCAACTGCTCAAGGCTCTGGAGGACAAAGAACAGCTTGACCCCGTAACCGGCGATCTGCGCCACGGCGTTTTCGATGACCTCCATCCGCTGCAGGCCCGCGAATTCATCGAGCAGCATGAGCACGGGATGGCCCGTTGCCGGCCGCCCGCTCACCTTTTCCATGCTCGGTGACGGTCAGGCCGATCATCATCCGCAGCCAGCGATAATGCGTGCTCATGTACATCTGCGGCAGACACAAATAGACGCTCAGACCGCCCGGTCGCGTCTTCAGTTCCGAGAGCTGGAAGTCGGACGCCTCAAGGCAGTGCTGCATCCCGGGACTGTCGATGAATTCTGTGTTTCGGTTCGCGACCTGCAGGACGCTTTCATACTGCTTCGGAGAATTCAGCAGCATGTTGATGAAGGTGTCGCCGATCCCGGCGACGAACCCGTCAAAGGCCGGATTGTTTATCAGGCCCTCCCACAGCAGCCCGTGCGGCGGCGGAATATCCGTCTCGCCCGCCGCCTTCAGAGCGTTCGACCGCTTCCCAGTCTCCCCGTAAGATGAGGTTGCGCATGGTAATCAGGTTTCGGCGTCCCTCGTATTCCGGGGCGGTCAGGACGTGCAGGATCAGCCCCTTGACCATCGACCGCGCGGACTCGTCCCAGAACGGATCGTTGGTTTCGTGAATGACGACGATAGCGTCGGCGACCCGCCCGGCTTCGTCGACGGTTTCGTCCTTGTCGGCGTGCAAGCGCGTCGAGGGGATTGAAGCGCCCCCGCAACTAGTCGTCGACCTGGGCGGCCTTGAAGGGGTCGAGCACCTGAACCGCCTGGCCCATGCCCGTGCAGTGCGACTGAACCCTTGCCCCGGCGCGAGGCCGGTGATCGTGGCGTTCTCGCCCTTCGGGTCCACGACGAAAACCGAGCCCGGCCACAGGATTAAATTGTTAACGATTGAGCTGGTGCCCTTGCCGCCCCGCGAGCCGCTTACCAGGCAGACATGGCGGTCATCGCAAAAGCCGAGGGGAACGAGTGGTCACTGGCGGAGCGTCCGAGCCAGACTTCGCCATCACGATAGAGGTATGTCTCCTCGACGAGGGCCGGGTCGGCCCATTCCGCGGTAGCGATGCGCTCATCCATCGGAGTAGAACTTGGCCGCGTTTTTACCCACAATGCGGGGATTTGCGGGGTACAGTTTGTTTGGTCGTGGGTGCCGCCTTTAGCAGCTGACTTCGTCAACGTTAGCCGCCCATGCAGTCCGCGCACTTTTTCCCCTCGGCCATACTCCTGAAATTCATAGCTACTCCACGGCCTTCTGTGACCAAAACGGACCGCATCAGGATCTAACGAAAAACCGCGCCTCCGCCGAGCCTCTTTTCTTGACGATTTGTTCACGAATGGCCGCGATTTTTCTGGAAAACCTAGCGGCAATTCCGGTATATTCCGGAGCGACAATTTCACCCGAAGGCGCGCATGAAGGCTACAGCAACATCGCCATTACGACGGTCGGCGAGATGTGCGCGTAAATCTGCACCCCACGCTGCTCGATTTTCGGCCTCGCTCATCTTGGCAAGGGTGCTCTCCGCCCCCGTTCCTACTCCCCGGCCAGGAGGACTTGCTCCGTGGACCCCACCAGACGGTGTTCGCTCTTTCCCGGACTTCCTGGGGGCGATTTCCATCAGCCCCTGTGGACCATTACCATGGGGCCTTCGTGCCCGCCCTGGACCCCCATACCAGAGGGAGACTTCGCGCTCCCTCGTGGACGCCCATCGACCAGGCTTTCGCGGCCATGACCGCCGGCCAGGCGATGCCGCCCCTTGTACACCCCCTCCCTTTGCTTTGTCCGCCGCCGGTCGCACGGTTGTAAACCTCCCGTTAACGCAACCTGAAGTATCATGCGGCTACAGCAGGGGGTTTTATGTCACCACGCAGCGGCAGCGAAAAACGTCAGCGCACCACATCGTCACCATGCGCATCAGCCCGCAGGAGGCCGCCACCATCCGCCAGCTCGCCCAAAGCCGGGGTGAAACCGTCAGCGCGATGATGCGCAGCGCCCTCCTCCACAACCGCCCTCGCCTCACCCGCATCGATCTGCGGGCCGTCGCCCGGCTGCTCGGCAGCTTGGCAAGATTGGCTCGAACATTAACCAGATCGCTTACCATCTCAACGCCGGCCGTCCCGGCGACCGCGTCGAGGGCAGGCTGGGTGACGCGCTGCGCGATCTGTCGGAGCTGCGCCCTCGTCCGCCTGCAGGCGCTCGGCAAGGAACCACGGCGGGAAAATAGTCCGGCGATGAGGACTGACGCCGCCGACCCTTCGAGGCAATTGACCGCACCCACGCCTTCCTCTACGTCCTCGACTTGTAGGCAGTGAGCGAATCAGTCTTTCCGGCAATCCTCAAATCCTCACAGTCTCGAACCTGAATCTCAGCAATCACCCTTAAAGTCTCCATACCTCTCAAAGCCTGAATGTCAGAAAGTATAATTTCTGATTTTGCCAATCCTTGAATCAGTCAAATCATTATTGCCGGAAAGTAGGGGAGCTAGGCATGTATAGAACATCGTTTCCGGAATTCTTCCGTATCCTCAAAGCCTCGTAATAGACATTCCTCGTTCCCTCAATCTCTCAAAGCGAGGAAAGTAGACATGTATACAATCGCGCTCATCGCCCAGAAGGGAGGAACCGGCAAGACGACCCTCGCCGTGTCCCTCGCCGTCGCCGCCGGTCAGGTCGGCCTGACGCCTCATCATCGATCTCGACCCGCAGGCCACCGCCTGCAACTGGAAGGACCGCCGGAAAGGTGAGGGCCCGGTCGTCATCGACGCGCAGCCCGCGACGGCTTGCCGCCGCCCTTGAAAAGGCCGAGGAGAACGGCGTGGATTTCGCGGTGATCGATACACCGGCGCGCTACGAGCAATCGGCCCTTGCCGCCGCGAAAGTCGCCGACCTCGTCCTGATCCCGTGCCGTCCGCAGGCCTACGATCTGGAGACCATTCCGAACACCAAGGAAATACTGGCTCTCGCCGGAAACAAGCCGGCACTCGCCATTCTCAACGCCGTGCCCGCCGTCGGCGACCGCCACGAACAGGCGCGCGAGTTTCTCAACCGGCTGGAGATACCGGTCTGTCCCTTATACGCTCGGGCACCGCTCCGTCTTCGGCGATGCGGGCGCGGTCGGAAGGCCGCACAGGAATACGATCCGAGAGGGAAGGGCGCCGCGGAAATCCTACAAGTCTACAAGTATATTTTGAGCGTTCTCGTCCAACGTAGAAAGACAAACAAAAAGGAGCACATGAGCAACAAAGCAACTTGAACATTGCTGGCTGAAACCGGCGGCAGCGCGCGCCACAGGAAAACCGTCATCCGAGCAACCAGCCATCGCCGAGCTAACAGAAGGCAAAGGCACGGGGGCAGGGCAGGGACCAGCCCGATCACGGTCCACTTCCCGAAGCAGGTACGGGACCAGCTCAAAATTCTGGCGGTGCAGAAGGACACGACGCTGCATAACCTGGTGGCGGAGGCGTTCAATGATCTGTTCGCCAAACACGGCAAGCCCGAGATCGCGCCCGCGCAGGCACAACACGCCGAATAAATCAGCACGTTATCGAGGAGCAGGGACGACCGTGAATCATAAGCGATGAACAACTGCCGCTGGCAGCGGTTATCGAGGTTTGTAAACTGACTGGCATACCTCTTAAGAATTTGACGATGCTTTAAACGCACGAGAGATGTGCGGTTACAAATCGTACAGGTAGACACGAAGAAACAAGCGGTAACCTGACACCAGATTCTAAATCCACTGTCGCCAAGCGTCATTTTTTGATATTTTGCGCAGGCGAAATATGAACGCCAAACCCATAGCCGATGCATTCAAGCGTGAGTTCCGGACGGCGGCGAATTCCGCAAAGACTTACACAGTTACTTACACACTTTCACATTTCCTAATTTAAGTAGTTGTATTAGCAGTTGCTTATGAGCAGACGCATGCACTCAAAATCCGTTGGTCGCAAGGCCGTGTGGGTTCGACTCCCTCCTCCGGCACCAAAAATCCATCTAAATGTCTTTATTTTGTGCGTGATTTGATGAGCGTGAGCGCAGTGTGCCGCGAGTTGCCGGCGTCGGCCTCCAGTTCGAGCCGCTGGGTCTATACCTACGTCGCAGACTGGCGCCGGTAATTCAGGACGGTCAAAAACGGAACCTTCAGCGCTCTTACTGACCCATTAAGACCGCCCGGCTTAGCGGTAACTGGCTTGTCCGTTTTCTGGCCAGAATTTCAAATCGCGGGCAATAGCGTTTACCGGGAGGAGTCCCCTGAGGCCGGGCGACTCGCCACGCCCATCCAGTAAGAAAGCACGTTACGCCGCGGATTTCGAGTGGGTTCAGGAAGTCGATCATTCTTCATCCAGAATTCCCATCCTTTCCACGCGGTGAATGTCGCAGCGAGAATTGTCACCAACGAGGTCCACGAAGCGGTATGGGCGAGCCAAAGCTCCGACGCTATGCTCAAGGAAAATACGAGAATTAGAACATCCCGCAGATATGAACCGAAGTATTTGCGGCGGTAAACCCAACCCAACGGGCGAGACAGGAAATTGTTGAGAAGACCCAGTCCTCTCAAGAAACCATGTCGGGACGTCCGCAAGATCTCCGGCAAGTCAACGGAATTCGCCCAAGTGAAAAATACAGTCCAAACTATAATTCCAAGGTCGAATGTCATGAAACTCAAAATAGGGTTGGATATTTCATTGCCCAGAACGGAGAAAACAGACCAAAATACCAGTAAAGGCACGACGAATGAGGGCAGCCGCGTCGATACATAGGTTGTCGCATCTTCATGGTTTTCACCAAGAAGTCGCTTGTACACATACGTTGCCGCCGCATCGGCAAAAAAAGGCGACAGCCAAAGCAAATCTATGGCAATTCGCAACGAGGGAAAAAGAGCACCATGCAAAAACCACTCATAAAGAAATCCCTCTACCACTGAGGAATAGATTATGGACATGTAAAGCAGCGGCAAAAACGTCTGCTTGCCGCTACCTATCAAGGGTTCGGTACAAAGCGGTTCGATTTCTTCTTCAATCTGCCAGCTAATATGACTTAAGGCGCTAATCGGCATCAAGGACGGAATCAGCAGCGCAGGTGTCCGTTCGACAAAATTGTAAGTGAGCTTGAAATAGACGTAACTCACCAGAAGGTAGACAGCAGCACAGCCCCCGACGATCATGGTGCTTCTTACGAACCGTCGCCGGGTTTTTGAGCGATGCCCGAAAATAATCATCTGCTGTTGACCTGCACCAAACCGGGCAGTAAGGAACGCCTCGATTAAGAGTGGGGAAACGGACACGGGCCGTTAGGGGTGTACCAACGGGGTTGCGTGCCCGCTTGTGAGATAAGCATATCGTTCGATTGTTACAGAGACGTTACGGTCGTGATTCGCTGTGGAGACGCACTGCGGCTCTGTTATTTTTCCCGGTAAAAACGCGATGCGATTCTCAAAAAGGAGTGTGTTGCCTATTCTTACGTTTGGCTCCTACGGATGCGGCAATTGCGATACTTCCGTCTACGCTTAAGGGAGCCTGCAGATCGGCTCTGCCAAGTCGTGGTGGTGCGGAGTTGAGGATTCACCGGCATTTTCATGCCCGCTTTTGATGCGCCTTCAGCGCGGACGTTCATCAGCTTGATTGAAAGTTGTTTTCGCAAACCGAGCCCTGCTGTTTCCACAGGATGTCCGTAGCTCGGCATTGTTACTCCCCGTCGTCATAAAGATTCGCAGAGAATGTGATAGTCTCCCGGCACAGGATGTTGAGAACGGGTGCAGTCGGCCCGAAGGAATCTTCGATGCGATTATCAACGGTGTCTTCGCTGGGCGTGTTTGTGCTGGGTTTATGTCTCGCGGGATTTGTTCCCGCGGCGCATGCGCAAGCCCGGAAGACTTTGGACATCTACGTCGTGGACGTGGAGGGCGGGAACGCAACACTGTTCGTGACGCCCTCAGGTGAGTCCGTGCTGATCGACACGGGAAATCCCGGCGCGGCGGCGCCGCGAGACGCTGGCCGGATCATGGCCGCGGTGAAGGACGCCGACATCACGCAAATCGACAATTTGATCACCACCCACTGGCACGGAGATCATTTCGGCGGCATGTCGGATTTCGCCAGCCGCATCACGATCAAGAATTATATCGACCATGGTCCGAACACTCAGCCCAACCCGATGGTGGAAACATTTCTGCATGACACTTACCCCGAGCTGTACGGCAAGGCCAAACACATGGTTGCCAAGCCGGGCGACAAGCTGGCGGTGGCCGGCGTCGACTGGAATGGCAGTTCCGGCGGGACAAGTAATTACCAAGCCGCTGGCGGGCGCCGGAGCTGCAAATCCGTATTGTGCGGATGCCACACCCAATCCGGACGAGGGCGGCGTCGAGAACAGCATGTCCGTGGGAAGCGTGGTGACCTTTGGAAAATTTCGGGTGGCGCACTGGGGGATGACGAAATCAAGGAACAGCCGCTGATGTGTCCGATCAACCGGATTGGCACCGTTGATCTGTCGATCGTGTTGCGCACGGGCAGCCCATGTCCAACTCGCAACTGCTGGTGCACGCCTTACCGCTCATGGCCATTCTAAACAACGGCACGCGGAAAGGCGGACAAGCCAGCCGCGATGAAAGTGATTTTTGCGTCGCCCGGGCTTGAGGATCTTTGGCAGATGCACTTCTCGCTGCTAAGCGGGCAGGAATACACCGCGCCGGGAATGTTCATCGCCAATACCATCGACAACCGGCCCGACACGATCCCATCGCGGCGATGACGCCGCCGACACCGGGCCCGGGAACGCCGCTACCACCGCACAACGGCACAGCGTATTGGGTGAAGGTCTCGGCGCAGAGCGACGGCACGTTTACGGTTACCAATGCGCGAAACGGCTTCAGCAAGACCTACAAAGCCAAGTAGGCTTCGGCGAAGGAGTGGGATAAACGCAGGACCTTAAGATTTTGAAATTTGAGGTCTGAGAGTATCTAGGGAATTTCTAGGAGATTATCTTAGGATTTGAACTTTTAGATTTGGAATCTTGCGTTGACGACGTCCTTGTCATAAGCGTGACTGGCGCACTTTGCGAAGTCTGTTGGAAAGTATTTTACGTACAACACATTTGGATGTTGAGTGCTGTTTTCCACGGCAGACCCCGCCGGAAAGAGGAATCGTCATGAGAATTGCTGGCATTGCTGCTTTGGCTGTGTTTCTTGCGGCGCCTATGTTCGTGCATGCCCAAATGCCGGCGGCAAAGAATGACAAGGCCGCGCAAGAAGTAATCGCGTTCCGAAACCGCTACATCGAGGCGGAAGAGAATCGTGACACGGCGTTTTTAGACAAGATTTTGATGGATGATTTCTTTGCGCTGAATCCGCAAGGCAAATTGCTGGATAAGGCCGGTCAACTGGAAAATTTGAAGCGGCCGGATCGCACTCTCAAAGTGCTGAATCCTCGCGAGACTCACGTTCAGTTTTATGCCAACGGAGACGTGGCCGTTTTGACCGAGCACGTAACGTCGACGGAACGGATAAGGGCAAGCCATTCGGCGGGGAATATCGATTCCTGCGGGTATTTGCAAAGCAGAATGGGAATTGGAAGGTTGTGCTGGCGCAGGGATCGCCCATGCCCGGTGAGTCAGCGGCTACTAAATAAGCTAGTGAGTGCCCAGCTGAAGGTGGGCACTACAAAACCAACTTCGTTACTTGGTCGCTTGCGCCGGTTCGGCGTCCGGCAGGCCGGTTGCTGATTGTTGGCCGCGGGCGATCCACAGGACGGCCAGAGCTCCAGCTCCTGAGAGGCCCGCGAGCGGCAGAATTGCCAACGGATAGCTTCCAGTTGCTTGCTTGATATATCCGACTACATACGTGGTGCCGAAACCGGCGAGGTTGCTGATTGCGTTCATCTGGGCAAGGCCCGCCGCGGCCGTTCCGGCGGACAGCCAGTCGGCCGATAGCGCCCACACTGGCCCCTTACCCGCATAAATTCCGATGACCGCCAGGCATAGAATTACGATGAGCGCGGGCAGCGATTTAAATATCATCGCGGACGCCAGGCTCGCCGCGGTGACAAAGAGCGGCAGGGCAGTGTGCCACACGCGTTCGCCGGTTTCATCTGAATGCCGTCCCCACACAACCATCAGGATCGAAGCCAGCGCGAACGGAATGGAATTGAGCAGGCCCGTCTGCATGTTCGTCAGGCCGTAAGATTTGATGATTTGCGGCTGCCAGATTTGCAGGCCGCTGCTGACGGCGGTGCTTCCCGCGAGCGTGATGCTCAGAACCAAAACGTACTTGTTCCAGACGCCTCCACACGCTGATATGTCCTACTCGCTTCTTCAATAAATTTTCGGACTGCAATCTGCCGTCGAGCCAGGCTTTTTGGTCGGGGCCCAGCCAGTGCGCGCTCGCTGGCTTATCGCTCAGGACGAACAGGCAGAACAATCCCAGCAGCACGGCCGGCGCGCCTTCCATGATGAACATCCACTGCCAGCCATGAAGTCCCATCCAGCCGTCCACTCCCAGCAGCGCCGCGGAAATCGGCGAACCCAGGAAACTGGACACGGGAATGGCGACGGTGAACATTCCTACAATTCGGGCGCGGTATTCCCTGGGAAACCAGTAAGTGAGGTAGAGAATTACTCCGGGGAAAAATCCGGCCTCGGCAGCGCCCAGCAAGAGGCGCATGGCGTAGAAGGATTTGGGCCCGACGACGAACGCCGTTGCGGCCGCAAGAAATCCCCACGTGATCATGATCCGCGCGATCCACATGCGCGCGCCGAGCTTTTCGAGCAGCAGGTTGCTGGGAACTTCAAACAGAAAATAGGAAACGAAAAAAATTCCTCCGCCGAAGCCAAACACCGCGGGCGACATATGCAGGCCCTTGACCATCTGGAGCGCCGCGAAGCCCACGTTGACGCGATCGAGAAAGGAAACAAAATAGCAGATCATTAAGAAAGGCAAGAGGCGCCAGGCCACCTGGCGCATCGTTCGGATTTCGAGCGGAGTGCGAGTCGAAGGATCGGCCTGTGCCGTCAAGAATGCGGTCCCTTCCGTTGCGACTTAGATTGTGGTGAAGATGTCCGATGTGGCGAAGAGAACGGTACCATCGGACGTTACCAAGGCGTCCGATCGCTGCACCCGCGGACAAACGGAGGCATCGCCGAGGGCGCCGCGGCAGCCGGCCAATCATCTGGAACCAGGAAATCGATTTAGTCAGCGGCTGCGGTCGCCACCAGCGAACTCATCAGCGCTTCCACATCGCGCTTCTGCGCCGCGTTTACCGGCACCAGAGGTCCGCGAACCGGGCCGCCGTAGAAGCCGCGATAGTCCATGGCGCATTTCACGCCCGGAATTCCCGCTTTCCTGACGATTTTCATGGAGGCGGGGAGGATACGCCGGTTCAGGTCTTGCGCGGTCGCGGTTTTGTTTTCCACGACGGCGCGGTGCAGCTCAATGCACAGTTCCGGCAGGCAATCGGCAAGCGCCAGAACTCCGCCGACTGCGCCAATCATCAGCGAGGCGTAGAGCGTGTCCGCCGATCCGACTACCGTCTGGAAGCCGGCGGGAGCGGCCGCGATGATTTCGCCCACTCGCTGCACGTTTCCGGAGCTTTCCTTGATCCCGATAATGTTCGGATGTTCCGCGAGGCGGGCGACGAGATCCGCTTCAAGCGCCACGCCAGTCAGTTGCGGAATGGAGTAGAGAATTACGGGCAGTTTGGAAGCATCGGCCACTTTTTTGTAATGTTCGGCGAGCGTGTCCGGATTGAGCGCGGACTTGTAGAAGCTGGGCGTCTTGACCAGCACGCAGTCAAATCCGATATTCGCGGCAGCCTTGGCGCGCGAAATCGTTTCGGGCGTGGACTCCGATCCTACGCCGGCGATCAGAATTCGTCCGGGAGCCGCGGCTTCGCGAACCGCGGTAAAAACCTGCTCGACTTCACCGCGAGAAAGCAAAACAGATTCGCCCGTGGATCCGACGGCGACGTAGCCGGCCAGGGGAATGCGGTTATATTTGCCGATATTTTCACGTATACGGTCGGATGCAACTGCGCCTTCGGCGTCAAAAGGTGTGGTAATCGCCGTGAAGATTCCATTCAGCTTCATTATAAAAAGTCCTCCCTAAGGTCCTTGTCATGATGGCACAGCGGTGGTCACGGCTCCAAGCGGAAATCCCCGTCCGCGGCGACCCGAAAACCATAATCCGCGTATTTAAATTCCGGAGGAATGCTGGAACGCGCCGCCGTCCTGGTCACTTTGATGTGATGGCGCCAGGAGCCGCCTCGCGAGGCTCGACGGCTGCTGGCGGATGGCCCTGGCGGATTCCGTTCGGGTGAAACCGCGTAGTACCCGGCGTCATACCAGTCGGCGCACCATTCGTGGACGTTATCTCCCAGGTTGAAAAGCCCGTAAGGATTCGGCGCGTACAATCCCACGGGCTCCGGGCCGGACTTCCAGCGACTGCTGTATTCGGGAAGTTCTTCCGGCGCGCAGTTGCCCCACGGAAATAGTTCGCCGTCCACGCCTCCGCGCGCGGCGCGTTCCCATTCGGCTTCGGTCGGAAGGCGGAAATGTTTGCCCAGCGTGCGGCTTAACCATTCGCAATATTTCACGGCGTCAAACCAAGACACCGCAGCGACAGGCTGTTGCGGATTGTTAAAATTCGGATCGCTCAAAAGTGGGGGAGCTGGGTATCGAGTGTCTTCCAGGAAGCGCGAGTACTCCGCGTTGGTGGTCTGAAACGCGGCCAGTTCGAATGCGCCAATCCATACGCGATGGGCGGGCTTTTCGTCGTCGCGCCCCGCATTGTTGCCCATGTCGAACCAGCCCTCTGGAATCCGGCGCATCACCGGGGCAGTGAACAGAACGTGGCCGAGATCAGGGGTTGCCATCAGTTTGCGGCCTCAGCGGTATCCGGCGGTTGAACGCCGTTCGTAGGAGAGTTCTTCCAGCATCTTTTCCGCAGAGGGCCTGTCGGGCGGCAAAGTGAGTTTTGATTCGATGCGTCTGACGATGCCTGCGGCAGTGTCATAGCGCACTCCTGCTTCCAGTGCGCTGCGGCGGCTGAGGAAAGCTTCCACCAGCGCAAACTCCTCAGGTGATAGGCGGCTGGCACCGTAGTTATGGGTCGCCACCGGCGGTGCGGAGGTTTCCCACGGCGCGGCAGCACGTTCGAACGGCTTCTCGTGTACGACTACGGTTCCCGCGACGTAATCGCCCAGCCGCTTGCTCTGCGGACTGATCCACGCGCAAAGAACGCCAATCCCGTACCCGATCGGCATCTGGTCGACCAGGCGGAGCAGATTACGGCCCACCGAATCGATCGTGGTGATGGGCTGGCCCGAATCCTTGATTACGCGGATGTGGGTGATGCGTTTGCCGGGGGTCTGCCCGTTCCAGATGGCTTCGAACAGCATGAAGTATCCGTAGATCAGGAGAAAATAAACGAAAATGAGCACAGCAATGATCCAGGTGGGCGCCGACGAACCAAAATTGAGGCCCAGGCGGCTGACCCCAAAACCCAAGCCAAAGAAAATTAACACCAGAACCAGGATGACTCCGCCCTGAATCATTGAATCAATCAGAATCGCGAGGAAGCGGCTGCCAATCCCCGCCAGCGGAAATTCAATCGACGTCTGCTCCGGCGTTTCAATGATAAGCTTTTCGCCGGCGGCATCGTAGGCGGCTGGATCTGATGGTCTTGAGGACATAGATGATTTCGACTCGATGGCTCGCGAATCGCAAACCGCACTGGCAGCGCTTGGAGCAGCTGGTAGACCGCTCCGGCCGCCGCGGTGTCGCGGCGCTCAATCACGATGAATTGCAGGAACTGGGGCTATTATACCGCCAAACAGCCTCCGACCTGGCGACGGTTCGCGAGGATATCACCAGCCAACGTTTTACCACCTACCTCAACCAGCTTCTGGCGCGCGCGCACAATCTGATTTACATGGGCCGACGGCCGAATTGGGGAGGCGTCCTGACGTTTTACCTGGACACTTATCCGCGTATTTTTCGCGAAACCTTTACTCTCGTGCTGCTCTCCGCGCTCGTTTTTGTTGCGGCGGCGATTGCCGGCGCGGTGGTAACGCTGCGCGATCCTGGTTTCGCCAGCCAGATTCTGGGGCCGCAGATGATCGAAACCATCGAGAAGCACGAAATGTGGACGCACTCAATTCTGGCCGTGAAACCGATGGCGGCGTCCGGAATCATGACCAATAACATCACCGTCGGATTCGCCATGTTCGCGGCGGGCATCACCGCGGGCCTTGGAACATTGTGGATGCTGATTACGAATGGCCTGCTGATGGGAGTGCTGGCCGTGGCCACGGCGAGGGCGGGGATGGCAATGCAGCTGTGGGATTTCGTCGCGGCTCACGGAGCGTTGGAGCTGCCGGCAATCTTCATCGCCGCAGGAGCGGGCCTGGAGATTGCACGGGGCCTGCTGTTCCCGGGGATGTTTTCAAGAAAAGAATCCTTGCGGCAGGCAGGGAATCGCGCGGCAAAACTTTTATTAGGAACGATTCCGTTGCTGGTGGTGGCTGGTGTCATCGAAGCGTTTATTTCGCCGGTGAACATCGCGACGCCGCTGAAGTTTCTCTTGTCGGGGTGCCTGTTTACGGCGCTGGTGCTGTATTTGTCGAGCGGAATTGGGAAGCCTGCGCCTCAGCCTAGACCTCAGGAAGATTAGAACTTCGCGCCCCGCAATTCATCGCTACTCACTTTTCAAATCAGACTGCGATCTTTGATGTCGAGATACTCGTTGACGAGAGAAGCGGCCAGCGCGCCAGGCGCTAGTTCCATGGCCAGCACGCCTCGCTGCCTTAGTCGCCGCAGTAATAATTCACGGCGCTGTACGATTTCGATCGCCGCGGTGTAGCGAAACATCTCTTCTTCCGATGCGGGCCGCTGCGCGGCTCGCTCATTCAAGTCCGGTTGACTTACCGCTGCGAACAGCACCAGATGCCGCCGCGTCATCTGCAGCGCGTACTCCACTACGTCCGGCGTGCCGGCGGTTTCGGCGAGGTCCGTGATCCAGACGATCAGGCTGCGGCGGTGCTGCTCGGAAAGCAGCGCGCGCGCCGCGCGGCCGTGATCGGCTTCGTAGCGCTCGGCGTGCACCAGCGCGAGAGACTCGATGATGGAGTGGAGGTGCCGGGGGCCGCGTCCGGCGCTGCGATTCTGTTGAATCTCACGGCCGTAGGCGAGCAATCCTACGCGATCGCCGGAGTGCATGGCCACCTGGGCAAGCGCGAGCGCCGCGTCCACGGCATAGTCCAGCTTCGATAACCGCAACGCTGTACCACGGCGTAGGATCTGCTCCCGCAGCAGGCGTCCGGCATCGATCACCACCCATGCCGTCTGGCTGCGCTCGATCTGAAACACGCGGGTGATGAGCTTGGAACGGCGCGCGGTAGCCGTCCAACTTATATTGCGGAATTCGTCGCCGGCGCGGTATTCGCGCAGGCTTTCAAACTCGCGGCCCAATCCGCGGATGCGTCTGCGCCGCCGTTCCATGGCTACCTGTCGCGTGCGGATCAGAAAGAGGGTCTGCTGCCTGGCATGCTCCAGATTGGGCAGGACTCGCACCGTCGCCGCAGTTTCGGCTACCGCCCACCGCTCGGCCAGGCGCAAGGCGCTCTGGTAGCGAAGGTAGAAATTTCCAATCCGCAGGTCGCCGCGCTGCGCCGGAAGAATGTCGTAGTCCGCGCTAGCGGACATTCCCGGAGGCGCGGCAAGTTCCAATACCGGCGGTTCGCGGCGAAACGCGTGCGGCGCTTCGTCCGTCACTCGCGCGAAGACCGCGCGCTTTCCTAAATTGTTCAACTCCACAGTGACTTTTGAACGCACACCGAGCGAGGGTGCGGAGTGCCAGACGCGGCGCAACTCAAGATCGCCAGGTTTTGCGAGACGCCACAGATCCTGCAGCCACAGCAGAAGGACTGCGCCGTCCCAGACAAACATCCCCGCGATCAGCCGGGGAGACCATGCGGCCGGAACCACCCAGACCAGACCGATCAATAGCGCGACAAAGAAACGCGTGCCAAATCCGATTCGGAAGCGGCCCGCTGAACGTGCCCGCGCCTCCGCGGCCTGCGGAATAAACGTCGCGTGTGAACTCACTTCGGAACCTCGACCGCCGATAGAATGTCAGCCACCACGGAATCCGCGGTGAGGCCTTCGAGATCGGCTTCCGGCTTCAGCATCAGGCGATGGCGAAGGACGGCTGGCGCGGCGGCCTTAATATCATCGGGAATCAGAAAGTCGCGGCCCTCCATTCCAGCCAGCGCGCGAGCGACAAAGAACAGGCCGATCGCCGCGCGAGGGCTGGCGCCCAGCGAGAGCGCGGGCCAGTCGCGCGTCCGGCGAATGACGGACACGATGTACTGATACAGCGCCGGCTCGACGCGCACTTGCGCGATCTCCGCGCGCGCCGCGGTCAACAACGCCGGATCGATCGGTTCGAGCGGCACTTGCTCGATCAAGTGCGCATCGGTGAGCGTTTCAAACCGTTTCAGGATTCCGGCTTCCTCTTCCGCGGATGGATAATCGATCCGGATTTTCATGAGGAACCGGTCCAGTTGCGCTTCGGGCAGCGGATACGTGCCCTCGAATTCCACCGGATTCTGAGTGGCGAAAACCGTGAAATTTGGCCCGAGAGAATAGCGCACGCCGTCGATGGTCACCTGCCGCTCTTCCATCGCTTCGAGCAGCGCCGCCTGTGTGCGGGCCGTGGTGCGATTAATTTCATCGACCAGAAGCAAGTCTGTGAAAACCGGTCCGCGATGCAACGCGAACGAGCTGGTGGCCAGATTGAAAACGTTGGTGCCAATGATATCCGCGGGCATCAGGTCCGCGGTGCACTGAACGCGCTGGAATCCCAGTCCGCAAATTCGCGCCAGCGTTTTCACCGTGAGTGTTTTGGCCAGGCCGGGAACGCCCTCCAGCAGGGTGTGGCCGCCGCATGCCAGCACGACTAAAAGCTGATCGACAATTTCCTGCTGCCCGATGATGACCTTGGCCAACTCGGTGCGAATGTGCGTTGCCAGGCGCGCCAGATTTTCCACTTAGCGTTTCTCCTCGTTGGGTCGCTTCTTCAGTCCGAACAATACTTCATAATGTTCCAGTGCCTGCACAATTTTCAAAGCATCCGCGCTGGTCACGTCGGGTTCGCGGGCGGCTCTTTCCGCTCGCTGCAAAGTGTCCATCAGTCCGGGCTGCTTCCAGCCCAGGCGCTCGCGCACCGCAGCATCCAGTTGCAGATTGGAGATCGAGGGCGCCAGCGCCAGCCGGCGGAGCAACTGAGTGCGGAATCGATGATAGGCAACGCGCACCGCCGCGGAACCGGCGTTCGCGCGACGATAGAGATCGCCAAGGGTATCGACAAATTCGAGCGGTGAGAGTCTGGACGCCACGACGGGCGCGTAGAGCGGCCCACTCCTGCGGCTGAACGCCAGCAAGACAAAAACGGCGACGAGCCCCAACTGGAAAACGGCCCAGGGCACAGGAGTCTCCGCAAAATAGTCCCACAGGGAACCACGGTAACCGTGAAAGTACTCGTCCCACAAAACCGTGGTCTCGTTGGGACTCGCGCCGGGCCGCAGGGCCTGAATGCAGCCCAGAAAGAACGGCAAATTGCCGTCGCGCGAGATTCCTGAATTGATCACCGGCGTGGGAGCGGCCCACCAGAGGATGCGGCCCTTATCCAGACGCCAGGTGACCACGACGGGTTCTTCGGCGTCGCTGTAGAGAGGAACCTGGGAGCCATCCGAGGCCACCCAGCGATCGAGCGCATTCATGGTAATTTTTGGCGCAGCCAAGGTAAAAGGACTGGGAGCGATGGCCGTAAAAGTTTCCGTCGCCTTCAGGTTCGACGCGCGAATGATGGAAGGAGGCGTAACGGCGCCGGTCCCCAGGAAAAGAAACGGGAAATCCCCGGCGTAAATGACCCAGCCGCCGGAACGCACGAAACTCAGCAGGGCGTCGCGCTCGGCCTTATTCGGAAAATCGCTGGGACCCGCGAGGATCAAGATTTTTCCATCCGCGGCGGAAGGCAATTGGGTGGGAGATTTTTCCCATCGTTCTGACCGGTAGCCAAGATCGCGGAGCAGTTGATAAGCGGCTTGCGCGCCGCCACTGGCGGTGGAATAAGTGGTGGGGATGCCCAGGCCTTCTTCTTCATCGGAAGGAGGAGAAAATACGACCGTCAACACAATCAACGCGAGCAGGATGGTGCCCGCGAGGAGCAGAAGTTTGCGGTCGCCTGGATCTAGAGCAGATGGCATCCCAAAGTCTCCAGTTGAGCGAGGGAATCGTGGAAGTCCGCCGCGGTGGCGACGCGGTATCCGTACCAGGTTTTTTCCAGACGCGTGGTCAGCGCGGAAAGCGCCTGTTTGCGAACGATAAATGTTTCCGGTTGCAGAAACTTGGACTTGCTGAGCGCGCCCAGATATTCGCGCGGTGTTTTTGCGCGATCCGGGGCCAGTGCGCCGAGTTCTTGAAGACGGCTGACGCCCGCCCAGTAGGCGCAATGAATCGCCCCGCGGTAATCGCCCTGCTCGGCAGCTTCACGCGCAGCGAACACCCATTCCTGCCATGATCGGACCGGCACGGCGGCGGCCTGCAGGGCCATTTCCTCCACCTTTGCGGCGCGAAACCAGTTGCGGAACATCCAGTAAGCGATCAGGATGGCGGCGGTGCATACGCCGATCCACAGCAGAAAGTTGCCCAGAGATTTCTCGCCGCCGATTCCCCGGAGGATCCGCTGCAATGCCCGATAAAACATCTCGGCGATGCGGGCGCGAAGATTGTCCCACCAGGAAGCTTCGCGAGTGCGGCCATATTCCGAGCGTGCCAGAATAGCTTGCAGTTTGGCGCGCGCGGAATCCGGATTCCCTGGAGCCCGTCCAAGAGTCGCCGCGGTTTCCGCGGAGAGCGCGTCGAGATAGTCGCGAGCCTCGCCGATCTCCTGCGCGCGGGATTCCGGCAGCTTCTCCGCATTCAGCAATCGCGAGGCGAGCAATGCCGCCGGCACATCGTAGTGGCGGCCGCCCGCATCCACGGCCCACGATTCGGGCAGAGCTTCGCGATAGGCGCGCAATTTGTCCGTGGACTGGCGCGCGGCTTCCAAACCTGTCTTCAGCCGGTTCAATTCCTGAATGAAGGATTGCCCGTCGAAGATCGGCACGGACATGGATGCGGGTGCGTTTCCCGGCGTAGGTGCAGCTTTCGACGGTAAAGCGGTGAGCAGGAGGAAGACCGCCAGGATGCCGCGGAGGATGCTGACGAACCGGGAATTTACCGATGCCAGCTGTTCAGGGCGCATCGCTTCCAAGCACTGGGGGCAGGCCACCGGTAAGGGGTGTAGGCACGGGATCGGCGCCAATGGCTTGCATCATCATTTGCAAATCGAAAGCTTCCTTGCGCACGCGAAGATCATAATAGAACAAAGCGAAGCCGATGGTGCTGACCGGCGCCACGAGCACGCTGCCGATGAAATTGCCGACCTGCATCAGAACCGTCCAGAAAATCACCAGCTGCGTTTGCTTGGCGCTCAGGGCGATCAGAAACAGGAAAGGCATCTGAAATACCGCGACAATTCCCCAGGCCATCGCGAAGTAAAGAACGTAGATCATGAAGGCGCGGCCGGCAAAATCCCGCGTCAGGTCGAAGCTGCGGCGGATCGCGTCGGAGGGCCCCATGTCCTCCAGCAGGGCGGCCGGGGTGGCCACACAGATCCGGCACATCAGGTAGATTCCCGGAATGACCAGCGCGATGAACCCGGCAATCATGATGAGGCCGCTCAGGAACAAGACGCCAAATATCGTTCCGGCCTTGCCGCGAACGCGCCGCAAGGATTCGCGAATGGAAGTTTGCCTTCCGGTATAGATTTCCGAAACGGCAAAAACCGTCGCGCCCACGGAAAAAAGAAACGCGATACCGCCCACAACGATTGCGGTGAAAGCGAAGAGGCCTCCGCCTACGGCTGCCGCGGCAAATCCAGTCGATTGCATGCGGCCGGAAACAATGGCACGAGCAAACAAGGGAACCAGGGAGGTCCCGAGATTGATGACGAAGAAAAAAGAATAGGGGATCGCGGCGATGCCCACGAAGAGCAGGAAATGCCGACGGTACAGAAAAAATGTGCGATCCAGCAGTTCGCCGAGGCTGAGCGGACGGAGATCAAGCGCGGCCATTGGGACTCCCGCGCCCGAAGGCGCGCATGTGCGTGTACTGTATCAAGAACTGGCCAGGTGTCAAACGGGCGGACGCGAGGAAACGCCGATCGCGATTCGCGGCCGGTCACGAGAAAATCGAGGACTAGTACTTCGCCGATCTATTGCCCTTTATTACCAATTATCAATCACGAGAAACAGGCCCATAAAAGAAACCTCTTGCGCGTTTTTGCGCGGCTGCGTAAGATACCGCCGGGTCAAGAAGGTGTGGAGCCCGTGCCAAAAGAAAAACCGAAAGTCAACATCGGAGAAGTGATTCGCAGCTATCGGGGGCAGCGAGGGCTTTCTCAGGGTGACATTGAACGGCGTACCGGACTTTTGCGCTGCTATCTTTCGCGCGTGGAGAACGGTCATACCGTGCCGTCGCTCGAAACGCTGGCAAAAATCGCCGAGGCCATGGAAATCGCCCTTGCCGATTTCTTCCCGGGCGCGGAGACGCCGCGCGACCGCGACACCCAGAAAATGCTGGGCGAGCTTTCCGAAGACGAAATCCGCTTCCTTTCCGAAATCAAAAAATACAGCACCACGCTTTCCGACGGCGATAAGCGCCTGGTACTGGCCATGATCCGCAAAATGGCTACCGTGATTCCGCCACCCCCGCGCAAGGTCGTAGCGCGCCGCACCGCGTACTAGGATTATTCTCCACTGTCAGGTTTTATCCAAAAATTCTTGTGGGATATTGTGTGTTCGTGCGCGCATTTAGCGCGTGGCGGGCTTGCCTGCTGCGATGGCGATAAAGCGGGAATGGTCCACGATGGAATGAAAGATTCGCCCGCGCCCGATCACCTCGTCGCCGCTGCGGGCTTCCACCTCGAAAATTAGGCGCCGCCCATCGATCTCCACGAGCCTGGAATGGGCGATTACCGTCGCACCGGAGGGCACGGCTTTCAGATGGTCCACTTCGATGCGCACTCCCACATTGATCGCTCCTTCGGGCAACGCGGGCCGCAGGGCGTGCGAGGTGGCCATCTCCATCAGTCCGATCATCGCTGGGGTTGAAAACACGGCGGGCAGTTCGGGATGAAAATAGGCCAGGGTCCAGTCCTGTTGTACAACGCGTTCGCAAAATCCTTCGAGGCCGGGCTCAATTTTTTTCGGGGGAGGTTCGTTCACTGGGCGTTCTCGGATCCGGCAGCTGAGGGATTCTTCGCGAGGGCCGCCTGACCCTTTAACAGGGTTCCTACGACTTCGGTGAGAGTCGTGCCGCACTGCGCCCACAGGCGGCGTTTCAAGCTGCAATAATCCTGCGAGCCGGCGAAGACGTCAGCCATCAATGCGCGAAAGGTCGGACTGCGTTCGATGAACTGGATCATGCGCGTTGCGACCGCGCCGCCAAGGAAGCGCCCGCGGTAGAAGCGGCGCGCGATTCGCGTGGCGAATTCGAGGTCGGTGGAAAACGCTTTACGAATTCGCGCCGGATATTCCGCGGGCTTTTGCGCGATCAGCGACTCCGCCAGCAACTCGCCGGAACGCAGCGCGTAATAGAGTCCCTCGCCGGTGATCGGATCCACCCACGCGGCGGCATCTCCGACCAGCGCCCAGTTTCGGCCCACCACGCGGCGCGAGGAAAGGGTCTGCTTTTGGGGAGAGGGCAGGACGTGGCTGTAGAAACGCGCGCCGTCTCGCGAAATGTTCTCGCTGTCCATGAATGCGTGCAGGTGCCGGCGCAATTCCTGGCTGGTGTGCCGCGCCATACTCCCGCAGATTCCCACGGATAGATGGTCGCATCGCGGGAAGGACCAGATGTAACCCTCAAACTGGCGTAGGAACTTGACGCAAATTCCCTCGGCCTGCGCCGGCACAAAGTAACCGAGTGTCATTTCCAGATCATTGCGGGCCAGGGGCCGTGTGCCCGGAAGCAGGGAATTGCGCGCTCCGGCGGCGACCACGATGAAGTCGGCCTCCACGGGAGGCTCCGCGCTGGCTCCGATCATTAATTTGGCGCGCTCTCCCGAGGGATCCAGTTGCGTAACGCGCGAGCGCACCACGCGACAGCCGGCGGCTTCGGCCCGGTCCAGCAGCAGCCCGTTCAGTACGGTCCGCGAATAGATGACGATGGGCTGGTCGAGCGCCAGCAGCGCGCGATTTCCCTTGCTGGAGATCAGCTCGATGCTGCGAATTAATTTTTTGGGATGCGGGCCATTTAGAAGGAACGGGTAGGCCTGGATAGCCTTATGGGTGAGCCCGCCGCCGCAGGGCTTTTCCCAGGCCAGATGCTCGTCATAGATTGTAACGTTGTAGCCAGACCTCGCCAGCCGCTCTCCGCACATGGCGCCGGCTGGCCCTCCACCCACGATCGCGATATCTCGCATCAAACGCCTCAATGAAAAGGGCAGAGCCTGGTAGAGAACCCGGCGCCGGGGAAAACGGGCCCAGAAATGCGAGCAAAGCGATCTCGCAGCTGGAAACCTCAGCGGGAGTATATCAGAAAACCGAAAATGGTCTCGGTTCGATCTCGCCCGGTTCACTTATCAATCATCAAATATGAGGGAACTCCCCGGCATACGATGCGAGCTGCGTGAGCCTCAGCCAACCTATTGGGCAGCTTTCGGTTCCTAGCTGGAAACGGAAACCGGCCGGCGTGAGTGCGGTTCCGGTCATAAAGCAAGAGCCAGAAAGCGAGAACGCGGGATCCCATGAGTCGATTCGAGGGCATTCAACCGCAAACAACTATGAAACCATTTAAATTACTAACGCTCTGTTTTTTTGCCGCATCGATTTGTTCCGCGCAATCAATTCCCGCGGTAAAAGCGAAAGCCCTGGATAACTCGGAAATCACTCTGCCCAGTTCCGGCAGCCCGAAAGTGCTGATCCTGGTGGTAGGGTTTTCGCACAAGAGCGGTGAATTCTCCCAGTTTTGGGATAAGAAAATCGCTTCTGATTTTCGCTCCGATACGCGCGTGGATTATTTTGTGTTGCCGATGCTACAAAGCGCGCCGTCGTTTGTTCGCCCCATGATCCTGCATGGCATGCGCAAGGACGTTCCGGCCGCGGAACTCCCTCATTACGTTCCCCTGTACTCCAAGGAAGACGAATGGAAGCAACTGGTTAGCTTTTCTGCGGCGGACGACCCCTATCTGATCGTGGCCGCGCCTGACGGCCACGTCGTGTGGCAGACGCACGGGTCGTACTCGGACGAGATTTATGCGCAGCTGAAGAAATCGGTCGCCGGCGTTATGGGAAAATAATTCTGGGATTTGCGCAGCGCCCTCTTCCGGTGGACGCGCGCCTGCGTTACCGGAACGTCCACGTACAGGAGGGCGCGACAAAGGATGAAGCTCGCGCTAATGATTCGGGATTTCCACCGCAGCGGTAATCACGCATACCCACAGCAAAATCTCCGCCAGCCCGGCAAATTTGGCGAACAGCGGAGTTTCCTGGGTGGCTCCCCAATCGCGGGCCTTCCATTGCACGAAGATATGCCAGAGCAGCGCCAGCGGCACAAAAAAGCCCAGCTTCCAGCGAAATGCGATGTTGACGAGGAAGGTTGTGGCCGTCGACGAGAACAACAGCAATCCCCCAAGCACAACGATGCAGAAGCCGATCCAGTTCCACGCGAACAAATCATCGCGAAGCTGCGCCGCGGTTTCACGCCGCTTGCCTATTCCGAGCAACCGCAAATCCAGCGCCAGATTCGTTCCCAGCCAGATGGACAGGCCGGTGAAATGGACCAGTTGCGTGAATGGATAGGCCCAGAGCGAAGTGCGGACGCCAACCCCCCACGGAGTGCTCTCGAGCCATTTCGCGAAAGCCTGCAGTAGAGCGTACATGTCGGGCGTCCTCTCTTCTTTCCGAGAAGTACTCAGTCTTGCGAGCCGTGATCTCTGACTGATTGAGTAAACGTTGGGTTGCGAATTCCTATCCCAATCCTTCCATGGCCGGAATTTCCGAAGCGCTGAGAATGGTCACAATCCAGAGCAGCAAAGCGATCCCGGCAATGACTTTGGCCGACGTCGGGATTTCCGGGAGCGCCGTCCACTTGGGTACGCCGCGCTGCACCAGAATCGCGAATACGATGGAAAGTACGATCAGTCCCAGCTTCACGTGAAACACAGGATCAGGCGCCCAGTCGCCCGCGGCCGTCAAGAACATGAAAAAGCCCGAAATGATCGCCAGAACCATTCCGGTCCACGCCCAGGGAAAGAGCTGCGTGGAGAGGTCTGCGAGGTTTCGCTTCTTGGCGGCCAGGCCCATCACTCGGAGATCCACCACTGCCATCGAGCCGATGAACCAGAACATCGTCAGGTAGTGAATAACGGAAACGCTGGCATACATCCAGCCAGTGCCGCCGAATGTCTTCACCCATCCCATTTGCTCCAGAGCTTCCCACATCGTGCCGCCTCCTGACAGAGAGCTTCGCCGCGATTCGTATGCCGCCCGGCAACATTCCAGTGAAAAAACAGGCGCTGCGCAAGCCTGTTCCGTTGCCGCTTGGATTGGATAGGACGTTACGCTGGAACACGGAGAGCATCCGTGAGCTGGGTCACAAATGCAAGAAAATTCGGCTTGCATGGCTGCCGTTTCTCGGGGTGACGGTGGCACCGCCGGTTTATTAGAATAGGCGGGAATCGTGACACGTAGGCTCTTCGAAAATTCGGATTGGGTGGCCGGTGCCGCGGAATTTATCTAAGGTTTGACGATAATCCTGTGCGGTTCGCTCGGTGCCAACGCGCCGTGCGTGGTGAAATAAGCTAACATCGCGTCCACATCCTGCGGACCGCCGACGCGATCGGTGCCTCTTTGCAATATGTACAGCTGATCGCCGCCATCCGCCATAAAGCTGTTCACCGTGACGCGGTAGCTAGCTTCCGGGCCGACGGTCACGCCGTTCAACTGGATGCTGCTCGAATCGACTTTTTCGCACGCCCCGCCAGACATTCTCCACGCGTAGGAAAAACCCTCCGATACTTGAAGAAACCGATCGGTCTGCGGGACCGCGTTCTCGCCGGGCGGAGTGCCCAGAGCGCAGCCCTTGAACTGTTCCTCCAGCAGGGTCTTAATCTGCGCGCCGGTCAGCGTCATGGTCACCAGGCTGTTTCCGAACGGTTGTACCGTAAAAATTTCGTTGTACGTTACGTGGCCGTTTTTCGCTCCTGGTGTACTGGAGAGAAAAGGCAAATCCGTGCGAATTCCTCCCCCATTCATAAAAGCGACTACCGATCCATGAGCGCCGGACTGGGGGCCTGTCCGAGCGCTGGGCGCGCGAGTCGCTTCCAGCTGAGCGTCGGCAATCAGATCACCCAATGTGCTCTCGCCAGCGTTATTGAGTTTTTTGGTGATGTCCGCGGTGATCGAGCCAACGACGCGATTGGCGATCGGCGCCACGAGAGCCGCATATTTATCCACGATCTCTTTGAGCGCAGCATCCGGCACGATTCCGGCGGCCTCGGTGCGGTCGACGACGATGTTCCGCGCCGTCACACGAGTCACGTTCTTCGTTCTTCTGTCGATAATGACATCGATGTCCGTGAGCGCCCGGCCATATGGGGCGGCGCTGGTGACAAAAATCCTACGACCGGCGCGGTTCGGCAATTGACAAATGTAGGCCTGATGGGTGTGTCCAGAAATCACCAGGTCCACCGCGTTATCAAGCTTGCTGACGATCGATTCGATCGGACTTCCGGTCAACCCTCCCTCGCACGCATTTATGTCGGGTGTGCCGGCAGTGGTCTGCCTACCGCCCTGATGAATGAGCACCACGAAATTTTTGATTCCTTGGGTGCGCAATCGCCGTACCACGGTGTTGATCGTGCGGGCTTCGTCATCGAATCGCAGTCCGGCGACGCCGCTCGGGGTGACGATGGTCGGCGTCTCGTGCAGCGTGAGTCCGATGAAGGCGACTCGGACCCCTTCGTACGATTTGATTGCGTACCCAGGGAAAAGAGTTTTGCCTTCGGAGGTGTTAAAGACGTTCGCAGCGAGGTATTTGAATTTAGCGCCCTCGAATGGAACCGGCGTTCCGGTCGCGGCGCCCTCGCAGGTGTTCTGGTCCTGGGTGGAGCAGCCGCCCGATTGGATGCGCAGGAGTTCCCGCATGCCTTTGTCAAATTCGTGGTTGCCCACCGAACTCAGCTCCAGTCCCAGCCGGTTCAGCGTCTCGACGGTATTTTCATCATGGAAGAGAGCGGACACCAGCGGGCTTGCGCCGATCAGATCGCCCGCGGCGACCACCACATGGTTGGGACTCTCATTTTTTAAGTGCGCGATATATCCGGCAAGAAAATCCACGCCTCCCGCGTCAACATTCGGCGACTCGGCGTTCGCTCTGAATTTGCCGGGAGACTGCAGGTTGCCGTGGAAGTCATCGAACGCGATGATTTTCAGCTTTAAATCGTCGGCGCGGGCAGACCCGAGGGCGAGCAGGATCAAGACGAGACAGCCCGCCATTCGGCGCACTTGCATGAACTTCCTCCGCGTCCACTTTAACCTGAAAGCTTGCGATCGGAACCGGGGATCCGCGTCCTGCACTCCGCCCGCGGCCGCCCTCGCGCATGTTAGTATGAATATGAACAAGATTACATTTACAGCCAGCCGCATGATTTCATGCGCGGCGCATTTCCCATGGGAAAAATAGTTTCGCAACAGGAATTGATAGAACTGACGGACCGCGAAAAGCGTGGCGGACGTCGTGTGGTGTTCACCAACGGCTGCTTCGATCTGATCCATCCGGGCCATGTACGCTGCCTGGCGGAGGCGCGCGCCCTCGGCGACGTCCTGGTTGTGGCGGTCAACAGCGATCGCAGCGTTCGTGGCAACAAAGGGCCCGACCGTCCGCTGGTTCCGGAGCAGGATCGTGCCGAAGTGATGGCCGCGCTGGCCTCGGTGGACTATGTGACGATTTTCGATGAGCCAACTCCGCGCGAATTAATTGCTCGCGTGCTTCCCAGCGTGCTCGTTAAAGGAGCGGACTGGGCGCCGGAACAGGTGGCCGGACGCGAAGAAGTCGAGGCCGCCGGTGGCCGCGTCGTTTCCATTCCCCTGGCATCCGGCTATTCCACCACCAACCTCGTGCAGCGAATCCGCAATGCAGACGCGGGCGTACCCGCCGCTTCTCGCGACGCAAAAAGCGAATGATGATTCTGTCATCGGTTTCGGAAACTCTGGCGCCGGTCAGCCGGCATCCCGCGCTGGAGGCCGCGATCGCCGCGCTGCGGGGGAGGACTGCCCGCGAGCGCCTGGCGGGGCTGACCGATACGGGAAAGGCCTTGCTGGCGGCCATTGTTGCCACGGAGCTGCGTCGCCCCATGGTTGTCGTGGTCGAATCCGGAGGGCGAGCCGAAGCGCTTGCCGCATCCATGCAATTTTTTTACGCCGCACTGGCCGGGCAGGAAGCCACGGAAGTGGCCGTTTTGCCGGCAATGGATGTTTTCCCCTGGGAGGATGCCGCGCCGCACGCGGAAATCCTAGAGAATCGCGCGGTCACGTTGTGGCGATATGCGACAGGGCAGGCGCGCATCGTGGTGGCGCCGGTGGCGGCGGCTCTCATGCGTCTTGCGGATGCCTCCCACTACGCGGAACAGGCGCGCACCTTGGCCCGAGACGAAAATGTTTCGCTCGACGAACTGGTCTCGCATCTCCGGCGCGTCGGCTACGAATCCCATGACATGGTGGAGATGCCGGGGCAATTCACGGTACGCGGCGGAATCGTCGACATTTTTCCGGCGGAGGCCGAGCGGCCGGTGCGTCTCGAACTGTTCGGAGATTCCGTCGAGTCACTCCGTGAATTCGATCCCAACACGCAACGCTCGGTTCGCCCCATCGAACACGTTACTCTCCCACCTCTTGTGGAGCAGCCCGGGTTTAGCTATGGCCCCGGAAACGGGAATTCGTCTGCGGCGAAAAACGGCGCGGCGGCGCATTCGTTATTTGATTTGCATGAGGACACCGTCATTCTGGTCGACGAACCGTCGGCGGTCGATGAAGCTTCCCGCGCATTTTTTGCCAGCGCGGCGGAGAGCCTGGAAGCGAAGGGCAGCGATTCGCTGGAGGGGTTGTCGTCCTATTATTTTACGGACGAGTGGGATGCGCAGCTGGCGCGCCATTCGCGGCTTGAACTCGAACACCTCGCGATGACCCGTGAAGAGTTTGAGACCCGCACGATTCAGACCCAACCGACGACGCGCTTTCATGGCGACGTACCGGGATTCATGGAAGAAGCGCGCAAGCGCGTCGCGAATGGTGACCGCGTGCTGCTCGCCGCTGAAAGCCTCGGCGAACTGGAACGCTTCGCCGACCTGTGCCATGAGTACGAAGTGCCTTTCCGTCTCGGTGAATTGGAGGAAAACGCCACCAGCGCGCGCCTCGCGGAAGATTCCTCGGCGGGCAGTGTTCCCGCGGTTGTATTGTGCCGCGCGCCGTTCACGGACGGCGTTGTGTTTCTCGACGCCCGCGTAGCCATCTACGGGACCGGCGACGTGTTTGAAACCATGCTGCAGGGCGCGACCAAGCGGCGGCCCAAGACAGCCAGCTTCTTCAGCGATTTTTCAGAACTCAAGCCCGGAGATTACGTCGTTCACGTCGATCACGGGATCGGCCAGTTTGAGGGCTTGCACCAGATTGAAAACGGCGGAGCGCGCGGCGAATTCATGCGTCTGCGCTACGCGGACGATGCCCGCTTGTATGTTCCCCTGGAGCGCCTCGACCTGGTGCAGAGCTATCGCGCCGTCGAAGGCGCCAAACCTGTTCTCGACAAACTTGGCGGCAGCACCTGGACGGCGCGCAAGGCGCGGGTAAAAAAGTCGGTCGAAGACATGGCCGACAAGCTATTGAAACTCTATGCCGGACGGAAATTGGGAGAAGGTTTCGCGTTCTCTCCCGACGGCGCGTTCCAGCGCGAATTTGAAGATGCCTTTGAGTTTGAAGAAACGCCCGACCAGGCCATCGCCATCGGCGATGTGAAGCGTGACATGGAACGGCAGCAGCCCATGGATCGTCTGCTGTGCGGCGACGTGGGCTACGGCAAAACGGAAGTGGCCATGCGCGCCGCGTTCAAGGCGGTCACCGATTCCAAGCAAGTGGCTGTGCTTGCCCCGACCACAATCCTGGCCTTTCAGCACTTTGAAACTTTCCGCAGGCGCTTCGCCGCGTTTCCCGTGAAAGTTGAACTGCTTAGCCGCTTTCGCACCCCGCACGAACAAAAAACGGTGCTGACAGGGGTGGAAGCGGGGCAACTGGATATTGTCATCGGCACGCATCGCCTGCTTTCCAAGGACGTAAAGTTTCACGACCTCGGGCTGTTGATCGTGGACGAAGAGCAACGCTTTGGCGTAGCGCACAAGGAGCGGCTGAAGGAACTCAAGCTCAACGTGGACGTGCTGACGCTCTCCGCCACGCCGATTCCGCGCACGCTGAACATGTCGCTTGTCGGACTGCGCGACATGAGCGTGATTGAAACGCCGCCCAAGGACCGCCTGGCGATCCAGACCGTGGTCGCACCATTTTCCGAATCACTCATTCGCCGCGCCATCGACGAGGAAATGTCGCGGCACGGCCAGGTTTTCCTGGTGCACAACCGCGTCGAATCGATTTACGCGATCGCGGACCTGGTTCAAAAACTCGTCCCGAAGGCCCGCGTGGTCGCCGGGCACGGCCAGATGAACGAAAAAGAACTGGAATCGGTGATGTTCAAATTTGTGCGCGGCGAGGCCGACGTGCTGATTTCCACGACGATTGTTGAAAATGGCCTGGACATCCCGCGCGCCAACACAATTCTCATCAATCGCGCTGACCGCTTCGGGCTCTCCGAATTGTATCAACTGCGTGGCCGCGTAGGCCGCTCGAACCAGCGTGCTTACGCTTACCTGATGGTTCCTGAAGATGTTTCCCTCACGCCTTTAGCCACGCGCCGGCTCGCGGCCCTAAAAGAATTCAGCGCCTTGGGTGCGGGATTCCGCGTGGCGGCGCTCGATCTGGAACTTCGCGGCGCCGGCAATCTGCTGGGCGGACAGCAACATGGCCACATCAATGCCATCGGCTTCGATATCTATGTGCAGATGCTGGAGCGCGCCGTATCCACGCTGAAGGGCGAAGAAGTGAAGCCGGAAATGCGTGCCACGATCAACCTGGGCCTGGACATCCGCATCCCGGAGGAATATATCCCCAACGAAAATCTACGTTTGAGGACGTACAAGCGGATTGCCGGAATTACTGGCGAAACGGAAAGGGAAGAGGTCAACAGCGAACTCACGGACCGCTTCGGAGCGCCTCCTCCGGCCGTTGGCAACCTCCTTGATTACGCGTTGCTCAAGGGGCTGGCCGAACGAGTGCTGATCTCGTCGATCGAACGGCGCGCCAACGAAGTGGCGATTAAATTTCATCCTGAGACCCCGCTGTCTCCCGAGAATCTGGTGAAGTTTATCCGTTCGCAGAAAGACGGCTTGCGTCTGGACCCCAGCGGCACGCTGTGGATGCGCCTGGATCGCCGCGGACGCGTCGCGGAGAGCGTCAGAAACGTGTTGCTTCCGCTGGAAACGAAGCGATAAACTGGAAAACGAGCAATTCCTATGATGAAACCGAGCAACTGGCTGATTTTTCCCCTGCTTTTCGCCGCACTGAGCCTTCCCGCCGGCGCGCAAACCAAAGGCACCGTAGTCGAGGAAATTGTCGCCCGTGTGAACAACGAGATCATCACGCGGGAGGATCTGGAAAAGGCCCGCGCCTCGCTCCAGGGCGAAGCGCAGGACGCCTGTACGAAGTGCACTCCGGAGCAGGTGCACGAAATGGTGGCGACCAAGGAGAAGGATCTGCTGCGCGATCTGATCGATCAATCCCTGCTGACGCAGCGCGCCAAGGACGATGGCATTAACGTCGATACGGAAGTGATCAAGCGCCTGGATTCCATCCGCCAGCAAAATAAGCTGCCCACCATGGAAGCGCTGGAAGCCGAAATCACTAAGAGCGGCCAGGATTTCGAGGACTTCAAGAGCCAGTTGCGGGATCAGCTTCTGACGCAGGAACTGATCCGCAAGGAAGTCGGTTCGAAGATCATTGTCAGCCACGAAGACGTCGGTCAAATACTACAACGAACACAAGAGCGATTTTGTGCGGCCGGAAACGGTGGTTCTGCGTGAAATTTTCGTTTCCACCGAAGGCAAACCGGCGGCTGATATTCCCGCCCTGCAAAAAAAAGCAGAGGGATTGCGCAATCGCGTGTTGAACAACGGCGATGACTTTGGCGAAATGGCCAAGCACTATTCGGACAGCCCCACGGCGCAGCAATCCGGCGAACTTGGCTCCTTCCAGCGCTCGCAGCTCGATCCCAAGATCGCCGAAAAAGTTTTCGCCTTGAACCGCAATCAGATGACCGACGTCATGGAGACCAAGACCGGATTTGAAATTCTGCAGGTCGTCGAACGTTATGAGGCCGGCGAGCAGAGCCTGGACAAGGTCGAGCCCGAAATCAGCAATAAGCTTTATGAGCAGGATATGGAGCCGGGCTTGCGGGCGTATTTGAAGACGCTGCGCGAAGACAGCTACGTGCAAATCAAGCCCGGGTACGTCGATACTGCGGCCGTGAAAGCCGAACCGATCGAGGAAGTGGCCGCAACGCCCGAGAAGGACGACTCCAAGAAGTCCGGCAAAAAATTAGGAATTTTCCCCAAGAAGAAATCCGGCACATGAAACAGAACTTTGTTGCCAGCCTGCAGGACGGCCAGACCGTTACCACTCACTTTCTTGTCTGCGTAAAAGAAATTCGCGCCACGCGCGAAGGCAAGACCTACCTGCGCCTGGAGCTGGGCGATTCCACCGGACGCGTCGAAGCGCGGATGTGGGACCGCTTCGACCAGATGGCTGCCTCGTTTGAGCGCGATGATTTTGTGAAGGTGCAGGCGCGCGTCGAAAACTACCGAAACAAGCTGCAACTGGCCATCGACAAAATCCGCCGTGTTGACGAAAGTGAAGTCGACCCCGCGGATTTTTTCGCCCATACCAAAGAAAATGTGGACGAGATGTACGGCAGGCTGCTGCAAGTGGTGGCTTCGGTGGAAATCCCTGGCTGCGGCAATTACTGGACAGCATCGTTCAGGACCCCGAGATTGTTCCGCGATTGAAGCGCGCTCCTGCGGCCAAAGTGATGCACCATGCTTTTTACGGTGGGCTGCTGGAGCACGTCCTCAGCCTTTGTGACCTTTGCCGAGTGGTGCTGTCGCACTATCCGGAGGCTGATCGCGACTTATTGCTGTCCGGCGCGGTTCTGCACGATGTGGGAAAATTGAAAGAGCTGAGCTACGAACGCTCCTTGGGTTACACCGATGAAGGGCGAAGCGGGACTGAGCACCCGGTGCCACGGCAGGACACCATGGCGCTCATGGAGCTCGGCCAGCGCCGCGACCGCTCCCGGCACGGCGGCCGCTCCAGCGCCGTCGGCCGGGACCATGCCCGCGAACGCGGCGGGCGCGCGGCCTGACCCGTTGTAGGCGGCCTCGGTCCGGTCCGGCGCGCGGACGAGCGCCAGCACATCGCCACCGAGCCCGCAGGTGTCGGGGAGCGCCACGCACAGCACCGCCCCCGCGGCCACCGCGGCGTCGACTGCCGAGCCTCCGGCCGCGAGCATCGCCGCTCCCGCGCTCGCAGCGAGTGGGTGCCCGCAAGCGAGGGCTCCGCG
>CAVOIX010000020.1:0-8983 GCA_963695945.1 uncultured Acidobacteriota bacterium
GCATCGTCCGTCCAATGTCGACGATTTGGACTGGCTGAGGTCCCTGCTCTCGAGCCTGGAACGCGTCGGCCACGATCTCGAAGTAATTTTCCCCGTCCATCCGCGCACTCGGCAGAAGATTGCCAGCCTGGGGATCGGGCCGGAAAATAACGGCCATATCCGCTTCCTCGAGCCGCTGCCTTATCTCGACTTCCTGGCCCTCCAGAAACATGCCGCAGTGGTGATCACCGATTCCGGCGGGATTCAGGAAGAAACCACATATCTGGGTGTGCCATGCCTCACGGTGCGCGAGAATACGGAGCGGCCGGTGACCGTCACGATCGGCACCAACGTACTCGTTGGCCGTGATACAGGATTACTAACAAGTGAATTGGCGCGAGTGATTGGCAGTGATCGGAGGAAGGCGGGCGTGCCTCCCCTGTGGGACGGCCATGCCGCCGAGCGAATTGCTAAAGTAATCGTGGGCAAGTAGAATGGCGCGATTTATTGGAATGTGTTCGTCTATAATTTTATGACCACAGCGTTTGTCGACTATTTCCGGTGTCCCGAGGAGTTCGTGAAATTTGGCGTGTCCCAGGAACTTGGGCAGATGCCGGGATTCTTTCGTCTCGGGAAGGAAATCACCTGTTTCGGCCGCAGCGCGGGTCCGGCAGTTCAGAATCCGCGTGGTGATCTACCTGACGCGCTGCCCCTGATGCAGTCGCGCGGAGATGAAGTCACCCTGCCGTTTGACGCCGACGAAATTTTGGAGAATCTCCGGCGTGAGAGATACGTCAGGGCAGAAAAGCCATCCTCATTTTTGAAAGATCTGGTCCGAAAAGGTTATTACGGCGCGCGTCCATTTCTCTCGGTTGGCGTCCGCAAACATTTCCAGCGATTTCATCTGCGGGAACGAAAAAACATCGAGTTTCCCCGCTGGCCCATCGACAAGACCGTCGATAATCTGTGCGCGGAGCTGATGTCTCTCGCCGTCCAGACCAACAAGAACCAGCGCATTCCTTTCATATGGTTCTGGCCCGATGAGTACACCGGTTGCGCCGTGATGACGCATGACGTGGAGCATGAGGAAGGCCGGGCATTTTGCGGCAACCTGATGGATCTGGACGAGCGCCACGGGATCCACAGCTCGTTCCAGGTGGTCCCCGAGGAACGGTATTCGGTTTCCGAAAGCTTTCTGCAGAGCATCCGCAATCGCGGTTTTGAGGTGAACGTCCACGACTTAAATCACGACGGGCACCTGTTCCAAAGCCGCGAAGTGTTCCTGAAGCGCGCAAAAAAGATTAACGAGTACGCCGCGAAGTGGGGCACGGAAGGCTTTCGCTCCGGCGGGATGTATCGCAACGCGGAGTGGATCGGTGCGTTTCAATTCAGTTACGACATGTCTTTCCCGAGCGCCGCGCACCTGGAACCGCAGATCGGCGGCTGCTGCACGGTGATGCCATATTTTCTGGGAGGTCTGGTCGAGCTTCCCTTAACCACCACGCAGGACTATTCCCTGTTTCACATTCGTGATGAGTATTCGATCGATCTTTGGAAAGAGGAACTGGACTGCATCGCCGCCAGCAACGGCCTGGCTTCGTTTATTGTGCATCCGGACTATGTGATCGATCGCCGCGAACGGCGCGTGTATGAAGACCTGCTGCAATACCTTTCCGAACTGTGCGGCCGAGCGAAAGTGTGGCAGCCGCTGCCGCGCGAAGTGGCGCGATGGTGGCGCGAAAGAAGCCGGATGCGCCTCGAACATTCTTGCGGTTCCTGGAAAGTGACGGGTCCGGGTTCCGAGCGTGCCCGCGTGGCCTTCGCGCAGATCGAGGACGGCCGCCTCACGTACCACGTCGAGAACGCACCCTGCCGGGAATCCATCGCCTAAGCAGTAAAGCCTTCCGTACGCGAATCCTTCAACCCTGACATTGTCATCCTCGGATCGACACGCGGCATTTCGCTCGTCCGTCGCGGCAATCCCTCCCCGATAGTCACCCCACGAGATCACTCCTATGTAGTTTGGATGCTCCATCCTGCGGTTTTTGCAATGGAGTTTTGACGTTCACCCTGCAAGAATTGCGCCAAAATACAAATCCCTCGCGCCTCAAGAAGCGCGAAGTCGCAACGGTAAGTTCAGGGCATGCGCGTCGTTTGAACAAGCTCACGGCGCGCAGGGCGAATACCGCGGCAAGCAAAAGTTTGCTGGGTTTTCAGATTGCGTCGACAGGCGGATTTGCGAAGGCTGCTTCCAGCTGGTTTTGCCAGTCTGGCAATTGAACGGAAAAGGTGCGGTTCAATCGAGCGTTGGAGAGGACGGAATAAGCGGGGCGTTTCGCGGGCGTGGGATATTCACCGGCGTGATGGGAAGAACGCGTTGAGTGATCAGCGGCAAGCCACTCGTGGCTGCCGCGAACCACGGACAGGCCGGCGGAGTCTTCGCGGCTCTTTGAAGGATGGCGTTTGTGAAATCGAACCAGGTAGTTTCGCCGCCCGCCGTCATGTGATAGATCCCGCTCACATCGGCCATGGGGATCGGACCGCGCTCGGCGTCGCAAATCTGCGCGAGGATCTTGGTGGTGGCTTTGGCGATTTCGCCATTCCGAGTGGGCGCGCCGATTTGATCGCGAACGATCTTTAGTTCTTCGCGCTGCGTGGCCAGCCGCAGGATGGTTAGAAGAAAATTCTGCCCTCGGTCGCGTAAACCCACTCGGTGCGAAAGATCAGGTGCGCCGCGCCTGATTCCTGGATCGCGCGCTCCCCTTCAAGCTTGGTTCTGCCATAGGCATTTTGCGGATTCGCCGGGTCGTCTTCCTTGTAGGGCGAGGTTTTCGATCCGTCGAAAACGTAGTCTGGTGGAGTAATGAATCAGCGAAGCGCCGATCTTTCTGGCTTCTTCGGCCATTATGGCCGGAGCTTCGGCGTTGATCGCTCGCGCAAGCGGATTCTTCGGACTCTGCTTTGTCCACCGCGGTGTAGGCCGCGGCGTTGACGATAAATTCGGGACGAAACGTGCGAATCGCTCGGCGGATTTCTTCCGGGCGGGTCAGATCGAGCCGTTCGCGGTCCAGGGGCGTTACCTCGCCGACGCGCGGCAACATTTGTTGTAATTCCCGGCCGACTTGTCCGTGGGTGCCGATCAGCAGGATGGCGGGTTTCATTTTGTGGAATACTGCGGAAGGAGTTCGCGGGGCATTTCGGCCAGCGTGGAATACTTCGCGTCCCGTTCCGAGATCAGCGGATCGGCAACACCCCATGGGATGGCCAGGCCAGGATCATTCCAGATAATTCCATGCTCGCTGGCCGGATCATAAATGTCGCTGCACTTGTACAGGAATTGAACGGTGTCGGACAGGGCCACGAAGCCGTGCGCGAATCCCCGCGGGATGAAAATTTCATTCTGCCGTTCGGCGGATAGCAGCACGCTGGTCCATTTTCCGAAGTTTGGCGAGCCGAGGCGCACATCGAGGGCAACGTCCATCGCTTCGCCCTCTACCACGCGGCAGAGCTTGGCCTGCGCATGCCGCAGTTGGTAATGGAGCCCGCGGAGCGTTCCTTTTACCGAGCGCGAGTGGTTGTCCTGAACAAATACGTCGGTGATGCCAAGATCCGAAAATTTCTGCCGGTGGTACGTCTCCAGGAAAAAGCCCCGCGCATCGCGCAATTACTTTTGGCTGGAGTTCCCAGACATCAGGCAGTGAAGTTTTTATTTTCTGCAAGAGTGTGAGTCCCGCCCGGTCGCGTTGCCCGATGGCTGCGATTTTGCATCAACGCGGAGTTTTCGGCCCGGCGGATGAGAGCGCGTGCAGTGACGAATCACGATTCTCGTAGTACTTGTCGTAGTAGGAGAGGTATTCGCCGTCGCGCACTCCTGCCATCCACTTCGCGTTGGACTTGTACCAGTCGATGGTCTTACGCAATCCTTCTTCCAGCGGAACGGCCGGCTTCCAGCCCAAGTCCTTTTCCATCTTATCGCAATGCAGGGCATAGCGCCGGTCATGTCCCGGCCGATCCTTGACGTAGGAAAGCAGGGATTCCGGCTTGCCGATCAGGCGGAGCAGGGTGCGGGCGATGGTCAGATTCTCTTCCACGTCCAGGCCGCCGATGTTGTACACCTGCCCGATACGGCCCCGCTCGAGAACGGCCAGCACGCCGCGGCAGTTGTCTTCCACGTGCAGCCAGTCACGCTGTTGCTTGCCGTCACCGTAGATGGGCAGCTGCTTGTCGTCAAAGATATTGGTGATCATCAGGGGAAGAAATTTTTCCGGAAACTGAAACGGCCCGTAGTTGTTGGACGAACGGGTAATGATGCCCGGGAATCCGTAGGTGCGCACGTAGGACAGCACCAGCAGATCGGAACTGGCCTTGGACGCGGAGTAAGGGCTGCTGGGCTGCAGAGGCGAATTCTCATTCGCGAACGCGCCCGGAGCCATGTCGCCGTAGACTTCGTCGGTGGAAATGTGCACGAAGCGTGCGATGTTCAGTTTGCGCGCCACCTGCAGCATGAAGAACGTGCCGGTAACGTTGGTCTCGATGACCGGCGCGGGTTCGTAGATGCTGCGGTCGACATGCGATTCAGCCGCAAAGTGAACGACAGCGTCGCAGCCGCGCATGGCCTCTTCGATCGCGGCGGCGTCGCAGATGCTGCCCCGAACGAACGAGTAATCCGGATGGTCGGCAACCGATTCCAGGTTGGCGAGGTTTCCGGCGTACGTAAGCTTGTCGTAATTAACTATTTTATAACCCTTATTGAGGGCAAGAACGTGGCGAATGAAATTCGATCCGATAAATCCGGCGCCACCTGTGATGAAGATTTTCATCGGCCTGATTTCCTTGGCGCGACGATTGCGCCTCGCGGTCATCGGACATCTTATTCGCGCCTGTTTCGGCTACAAGATTATTGGCGTGCAGCAGGGACTCGAACGTGCCGGCATCGGTCCACCAGCCGTCCAGGACTTCATAGGTAAGCTTGTCCTCTTCGATGTAGAAATTATTCACGTCGGTGATTTCAAGTTCGCCGCGTCCCGATGGTTTCAGGCGGCGAATCTTGCGGAAGACGGTGTTGTCGTAAAGATAGATGCCGATCACGGCATAGTGTGATTTTGGCGCTTTGGGCTTTTCTTCGATTCCCACGACATGATTCCCGCGGATTTCCGCCACGCCGAAACGCTGCGCGTCGGTAACTTCCTTCAGCAGGATTTTCGCGCCATCCTTTTGTTTTTTGAAATTGTCGACGGCCTGGCGGATGTTATTCTCAATGATATTGTCGCCGAGGATCACGCAGATGGACTCGTCGCCGGCAAAGAATTCCGCCAGGCCTAGCGCTTGCGCGATTCCACCTTCGCCTTCCTGATACGTGTAATTGATGTGCTTCAGGCCAAAATCGCGGCCATTTCCCAGGAGCCGCAGGAAATCCCCGGCGTTCTTGCCTCCGGTGACCAGCAGAATTTCCTCGATCCCCGCGTTCACCAGCGTCTGGATCGGGTAATACACCATCGGCTTGTCATAGATGGGAAGCAGATGCTTGTTCGTAACGCGCGTCAGCGGATTCAGCCGGCTTCCGGTTCCGCCTGCCAGCACAACACCCTTCATTGTATTCCTCCTATGGTCATGCCGGGGTGAGGCTATTGTCGGCCCCAATCCCCCGGCCAATCAAGATCGTTGTTCGTTGCTGCTGCCAAAACGGTATCGCTCCGGCGCGAGACCGCGCCAGATTGAAATCAAAGCCAGCGATTAATTTTTACGGCTGGTTGCTATTTGGCGCGCCGGACTGCGCTTTCGCATTCGAAGAGGCTCCGCGAAACATCGACAACATGCGGTCTTTCTGTTCTTTTCGCAGGTACGCAACCAGCTCTGGTGAAATCAGAAACGGCTCTCGACGGAGATAGGAGTCCGCGAAGCCGGCCATCCGGATCAGTCCTCCGAGCAGCAGCGGTTTCTTCAGGAGCTTCGCGCCGCACTTAATGAGCTGAAAAATCGGGTAGGTTCCAAAACTGTAATCCAGTTTTCCCAGTCGGAAAGAGCTGCGATAAAAACTGGACGCTCCACCGGTGGGCCGGTGATGAAATATTTTCAGCGCCGGAATGGATTCGGCGTCCCATCCCATCATGCGGGCGGAGGTTTGCGCGTGCCAGTCCTCGCCTCCGTACCGTAGAACCGCGTAGCCTCCAAACGATTCGTAGCATTCGCGGCGGACGAGTTGAGCGGCATGAGCCACGGAATAGACACGGTTGACGGTGCGGCTGGCAAATTCGCCGTCGACCTTTTCGTATACATACCCGCCCGCCACTCCCAGGCGCGGGTTCAGGTCAAACTGTCGCATCAAGTCTTCAAAATAGGTGGGCTCAACCGAGAGGTCCGCATCCATATTTCCGATGAAATCGTACGAAGCCCCCTGCAAGAGGTGCGCGCCGCTTCGCAAGGCCACCACTTTGGAAGCGAAGTCCCTGCCCGGCGCGCGAGTCACGCGGTGAAAGCAGATGAAGCTGTGCTGATTCGCGTAGCTCTGAATGATTTCGTCGGTGCGGTCGGTGGAATTATCGCTGGCGATCAGCCATCTTGCGGGTCGCACCGTTTGCGCCACCACACTCTGGATGGTTCTTTCGATATCGGCTTCCTCGTTGTGGGCCGCCGTCATCAATACGTAGGAGTGAGGCTTCCGCGCCTGGGCGTTTTCCGCGCGTGTGCCGGCCGGCGTTGAAAGCCCGGACTTCTCCGTGGAATGTTCCTTAGCGTCGATCATGATAGTTGTCTGTAGAGCCTGTCCCGGTCGTCGTCCAACGTATCGTGATGAACTATCGTTGCGAATACGTCGCATGCGCGTCAGACTTCCAAAGAAGTCTAATGCGCCGTTCTCTCATTCTTAGTGAGCTGAATCGGAGCCGCTGCGCGCGCATCCGGTGGCCGAAGGTCCGTTCCGGCAGGCGTGACCAGCGTTTTCAGAATGGCGCGATACTTCGCCAGAGTTGTTTTCGATGCGTCCTTGCCCGTCCCTGCCGATTTGAACAACGAAAGCAGCGCGGTGATGCATAAGCGGGCGGCGGCGTTCAAAGCCAGCGCCGTGCGGAACATCGCGCCATAAATCTTGCCGCGAAAATTTTCGACCAGCCGCTGTTCAGCTCGCGTTTTCATTACCGTTTGCCACGCGCGCGGGCTGCTCACTCCTCCGTAATGAATAATGTTTCCTTCGCCCGAATAGTAGTTCGGAAATCCGGCGCGAGTAATCTTCCAGCACAGATCCACATCTTCGGCGTACATGAAATATTCTTCACTGAACATCCCGACTTTCTCGAACACCTCGCGGCGCATCATCATGCACGCCCCGGTGATCATCTCTACCTTCACCGGTGTGATGTCCGCTGAAAAGAGCGGAGCAATATTCCACAGCGGAAAAGCCGGCCAGCGCAGCCGCAGGACTTCCGATTGCAAAACCTGATTCAGGATTCCGGGAAATTTCATGATGCTGCTGGTCTGCACGGAAAGGTCCGCGTTCAGCAGCTTGCAGCCAAGGATTCCTGCGCCGGGCAGCGATTCCAGGCGCTGCAACATGATGTTGATTGCCGAATTGAGCAGCTTGGTGTCGGGATTTAGAAAAAGAACGCATTTCCCTTTGGATTCGCGAAAGCCCAGATTGTTGGCCCCGGCAAATCCGAGGTTGTCGGCGCTCTTGATCAAAACGATTTCCGGAAACTGTTCCTTCAGCGCGTCCACCCCGCCCTGGGGAGAAGCGTTGTCAACCACAATAATTTCATAGGCGAATCCCCGCGTGTGCTCGTAAATGCTGGTAATGCACTGGCGCAGGTAATCGACTGAGTTCCAGTTGACGAAGATGATGGACAGTTCCATGTGGAGCGAAATCCTCACTGGTCCGACGCCGCAATCAACACCGAAACGACAAACACCTCTGCCTAAGACCGCCCCGGTTTGAACTGGTGCAGCATGCTCTTCTTGGCCGCCGCAACTTCCCACGGGGGAGTGGTAGCGGCCGCAGCCGCGACTGGTGTCGCCGGGACCGATGGCGGCTCGACCCTCGCCGCCTCCGGCAGTGGCGCACCCTGTGCCTGTGGCACCGCGACATTTTCCGTGGCCAGAACCGGACCCGTCGCTGCGATGATCATGACCAGCAGGGCAAACCAGGCCATGCGGGTCTGGTCAAAATAGCTGATTCCGAAAAAGGCAACAACGTGAGCGAACAGCGCCGCGCCCAGAATCCAGAAATACCATTCCTGCGCGCGGTTACCCTGGAATTCGGATACCTTCCGCGCTCTTCCCAGCCGGCTGAAACTAATCGATATCATTCCAATGAAGCAGAGAAATGTCGCCAGTCCCGCGCCTACGCCCTCGCCAACGTACTGGTTTGACGTGTCCCACATGTCAAATCCCCAAGAGCCGTTGGAATTCGTTCCGATCAGCCACCAATCGCTGAAATGCCGGATAAACGAATCCACCAGTTCAGCGCGATGAGAACTGGAAGATGCTCCCATCACCTGGATGTGGCTGATGACGTACCAGACGGGCGCCTTCATCACGATTTGCAACAGGACCAGCACGAACACGATGCCCCAGCGAAACAGCCGCATCTGATTGCGGAACGGCCAGAGACAGACCGCGCCAATCCCCGCCACATACGCCAGAAGCGGCGTGCTCGATGAAGCGCAGATGGTGATAATGGTTGCGGACAGGACGCCGACCACCGCCAGCGCCCGTGATTTTCCGCGATGCCAATACAGGATGAACAAGGGCAGGAGCGTTGCGCCAAATGTTCCCGCCAGCAAGGGATGAGCAAACGCCGCCTGCGCGCGCACCAGCCCATCGCGGGTTTCCGGCATGGCCAGCGTGCCGCCCAGAAGTCCGAACACATTCTGCATGCGGAAATGCTCGTTCAGCATGGCGGCCGCAAGGATCAACGAGATAAACGCAAATGTTTTAATGACCAGATCGATGTCATCCTGATCCTGAATCAAGAGCCGCAGCACCAGATATCCGCCGGCGATGTCCCACACAT
>CAVOIX010000021.1:0-18307 GCA_963695945.1 uncultured Acidobacteriota bacterium
CTGCTGACCTATTCGTTCGGTTACGGTATTACTGAAGAAGTGCGGTGAAGATTCACAAGGAGTGGATTCCCTACTGGCTAAAACATACCCACGACCTTCGGCCCAACCACCAAGATGCCGCAATTCCGTTTGCAGGATGATGAGATCCAGGCGATTTCGGCTTACGTCTGGCAATCGGCAATCACCGGACCCGAACTTCCCAAGCAAGTCCCGGGAAACGCGGCGAATGGGAAAGAACTATTCGAACAACGCGGCTGCGAAGCCTGTCACTCGATCGGTGAAGGACCGAACATGGTCGGCGGGGATTTCGCCGCGAATCTGTCCCGGGTCGGCGAAAAGGACAACTACGATTACCTGGTTCGCTGGATTCTGAATCCGCGCACCCGAACGCGGCCCTACAGCCCGTTCGAGCAAAGCGATCTGGGCCCGGAAGATTACGCCAAGCACAACGTTCCGTTCGTCTTCGACCTGGATCATTCGCGCAGTCCGGACGACGGCCATGAACTCGTCGTCCAGCAACGACCGTCATGCCGAGCCTTCGCCTGACGGTGGACGACGCGCGAGACATCGCCAGCTACTTGATGACACAGAAGCATGCCAATGCGTCTTTCCCGCCCGCGGATTTCATGGACGATCCCAACCTCAAGCAGCACGGGAAAGAGTTGATCCAGCATTACGGTTGCGCCGGATGCCATGAAATTTCCGGCCTCGAAGACGAAGGCCGCGTCGGCACCGAGCTGACCAACGAGGGCAGCAAGCCGATCGAGCGCTTGGATTTCGCGCTGCTCACCGAGGATGCCAAGCTCGGCGCCTGCCCGACGGCAAGAAGTCCGCTCGCGGCGAGTGGTACGACCTCAAGGGTTTCTTTGAAAACAAGCTCACCGATCCGGCGGTCTTCGATCGCGGCAAATACAAGCCCGATCCGATGGATCGGCTGCGCATGCCGAAGCCCAACGTCAACAAGGAAGACATCGACGCGTTGACGACGTTCCTGCTCGGCTCCGACCGATCCCACGCTGCCGCCGGAATACATGTACAAGCCCGCCGATCAGAGCGCGGCCATTCAAAAAGGCTGGTGGATCGTCACCAAATACAATTGCATCGGCTGCCATCAAATCGGCATCGGGCAACAATCGGTGCTGATGGGCTTGCCGCAATATCAGGCCGAGAACAAGCAGAATCTGCCGCCGGTGCTCACCAGCGAAGGCGCGCGCGTCAGTCCGGAATGGCTCAAGTCTTTCCTGGCCAATCCCGCTCTCAGCACACGGACGTGAACCGCAACGGTGTGCGTTCGTATCTGCAAGTTCGCATGCCGACGTTCTTTCTGTCCGATGACGAAATCCGCACGCTGGTATTATTCTTTGCCGCGATGTCCAGCCAGCCCCAGCCCTTTATCCCGCAAAAGGTGGAACCCATCACCACGGCGGAAAAGGAAATGGCCAGGGATCTGTTCACCAGCTCGGCGGCTCCGTGCTTGAAGTGCCATGCCACCGGCGACGCGAATCACGACAAAAATGCAATCGCCCCGAATTTCCTGTTCGCCAAGGAGCGATTGCAACCGGCTTGGACGCAGCGATGGATCACCAATCCAGCTCTCATCGCGCCAGGAACGGCCATGCCTTCCGGTCTGTTCAAGCGCGACGGCGATCACTGGGTTTTCTCTGGACCGCTTCCAGCCAGCTTTAAGGGCTATTCGGGCGATCAGGCTGATCTGCTGGTTCGTTATATGTTCGAACTGACGCCTGAGGAGCAACGCGCTCTGATGAGCCGCACGCCCTCCGGTGGAGGTTCGGGCGGCGCCGCGAAGTAGGGAAGCATTGATTTACTCGTTCAATCGTTCATAACGATATTCTGCATTCGAAGAGGAGGAACAGTTTCGTGAGGAAAACCAGGCTAGGAATGTACTCGCTGGCAGCCGGAGTGTTTGCAATGGCGCTTACCGGCTGCGGCGGAAAAAAAGACGAATCAACCGACAATACGGCGGCACCGGCCGCGGGCGCTGCAGCGGGAAAGACGGTAGACCCCGCCACGGCCGGCGAGGTCACTGGCTCGGTGAAGCTCGATGGCACGGCGCCAAAGCCCAAGAACATCAACATGGCGGCAGAGCCCGCGTGCTCCAAGGCGCGCACCAGCCCGGCCATGACGGAAGAAGTGGTAACGGGTGATGGCGGAGCGCTGGCGAACGTTGTTGTCTACGTGAAGAGCGGCCTTGAGGGATATTCGTTCCCGGCGCCGTCCGCCCCGGCAAAAATCGAACAGCAGGGCTGCCAGTATCATCCGCACGTGGTCGCCATGCAGGTGGGACAGAACATCGACGTGGTGAACGCCGATCAGACCACGCATAACATTCATCCGATTCCAAAGGACAACCGCGAGTGGAACGAGTCGCAGCCTCCCGGCGCTGCACCGATCGAGAAGTCGTTCACCCGCGAAGAAATCGCCATCCCCGTGAAGTGCAACGTGCATCCGTGGATGAAGGCCTATATGGCTGTCCTGCCGAATCCTTACTTCCAGGTCACGGATAAGGACGGCAAATTTGATCTGAAGAATCTGCCCCCGGGGACCTACACACTGGTTGCCTGGCAGGAACTCTACGGCTCCAGCGATCCCCAGACGGTCACGATTGGTCCCAAAGAATCCAAGGCCGTGACGTTCACATTTAAGCCCGCGGCTGCCGCCGGAGACTAAAACCTCCGCCGCTTTCGTGTTCTCTGCTTTCTCCCGCTATTCTCTGTGTTAAGCTTTTTAAGGCGAAGCACAGAGAACGCGGGGGAATGCCAAGCTCCACAGAGTAGTCCAAAGTCGATGAACAAATTTTATAGCCACGTATACAATCGGGGCCTGCACCGTTACGCTGTCTTCACCGCCTGCTGCACGTTTATTCTCCTGAACGCCGGCGCTCTGGTTACTTCGAATGATGCCGGTCTTTCCATCCCGGATTGGCCGCTGGCCTACGGTTCGTTCGTTCCCCCGTTTGTGGGAGGGATTCGATATGAGTATAGCCACCGCGTTTTCGCGGCGTTCGTAGGCATTCTGACGACCGGACTCGCGGTCTGGCTCTGGCGGGCCGAAAAGCGCGGTTGGATGCGCTGGCTGGGCGTTGCGGCCCTTGGCGGGGTCATTTTGCAGGGAATCCTCGGAGGTCTCACCGTAAAGACGTTCCAGTTGCCGCCGGTCTCCGCCGCTCACGGTACGCTCGCTCAGCTTTTCTTCTCCACTCTGGTGGCCATCGCCGTATTTACCAGTTCCTGGTGGCTGAAAGACCTTCCGGAATTCGACGATGCGGGTTCTCCTCGCCTTCGAAGCCTGGTACTTTGGACCCTGGCCGCGGTGTTTTGCCAATTAGTGCTGGGCGCGGCATTCCGGCACAAGGGATTTGGAATAATTCCCCACTTGATTGGCGCGGTCGTTGTTACAATCCTGGTGTTCGTGACGGCGGGGGCGCTGAAACGGCGATTCGCGCACGTACCGGCGCTGCGCAACTGCGCCCGCTTTTTGCATGTTTTGATCGGAGTGCAGTTGTTGCTGGGCGCGGGTGCCTACTGGTCCCGGCTCTACAGCGCGGGTTTCCCGCAGCCGATCGCCGTGATGGTAACTTTAACGGTTGCGCACACCGTGACCGGGGCTCTGGTGCTGGCCGTGATGCTGGTTACCACGCTAATCGCCTACCGGATGATCCGGGCGGAAAATGCGGTTGCAGAATCCGCGCCGGCGTCCGAACAAGTTGCACATTAACAGGGGATTGCCATCCTTCTGAGATTGACGGGGACGTACCGAGACTGATGAGAGATTCCGTACAAGCCACAGGATCAGCGGCATCCGAAGCCAGCCGCCCGGCGCTTTATCTTGCGCTGACCAAACCGGATGTGTCTTTCCTTGTCGTGATGACCACGGTCGCGGGATATACGCTTGGCACACATGGTCCGCTCGACTGGCTGCGAATGGCGCACACCGTTTTTGGAACCACGCTGATCGCCGCCGGCACCTCAGCCCTCAACCATTATTTTGAACGGGATACCGATGCACTGATGCGCCGCACGGCCGCCCGGCCACTGCCATCCGGGCAGCTGAGTCCCCGGGAAGCGTTTTGGTTTGCGCTCTCGCTGCTGGGATTCGGAACGGTGTATCTGGCGCTGGCTACGAACGCGCTGGCCACCTCCCTCGGCGTGGCTACTTCCGTTTTATATCTTTGCGCCTATACGCCGCTGAAACGGCGCTCGACGCTGGCGACTTTTGTGGGAGCATTTCCGGGCGCTGTGCCGCCGCTGATCGGCTGGGCTGCCGCGCGAGGCACGTTGAACATTGAAGCCTGGTTTCTATTCGCCATGCTTTTCCTTTGGCAGTTCCCACATTTTGATGCGATCTCCTGGGTATACCGCGAGGATTACAAGCGCGCGGGAATCAAAATGCTTCCGACGGTGGACCCGGAAGGCCGGCGGACGTTCCGCGAAATTTTGATTACGGCGGCGCTGCTCGTGCCCGTTAGTTTGCTGCCCGCGGTCACCGGACTTGCCGGAGCGCATTACTTTTTCGGCGCATTGGTGTTGGGGATCATGCTGGTGGAAGTGTGTTTGTGGGCCGCGGCGTCCAAGACAAATGTTCGGGCCAAGTGGCTTATGCATGCGACCGTGCTGCACCTGCCGTTGCTGTTGGGATTGTTGATCTACGACAAATTCACCCGTTAATTCTGGCGCGCGCGGGGCGCAAGTGAGAGGCCATGAACGGACAGGAAAACGAGGCCGAGCTGGCGATTATGTCTGTGGTGATGATCGTGCTATCGATTGGCGGGATCATCGCCGGATTTTCCAGGGATTTATTTGGCGGGATCGACGGCTTGCTGATCCTGGGCATCGCGCTGATGGTCCTTTTAGTGTTCAGCGTGTTGCTCGTAGTCCAGGCCAAACAGCAGGGCTGGATCGGCGGGCATCACAAGGACGGCCGTCCAACTGCGCCGACAGCAGCTGCGAAGTAGGTTTCAGTGGCACGGGCTCCAGCCTGTGGGTTTTGTGCTTGCAAGGACGAAACCCCGCAGACTGAGGTCTGTGCTGCCAAAAGTAGAGAAGGAACTGCCAAGTTGATTTCCCCTCCCGCACTGGATGCCGTCCTCAACGGCACGAGCGCTGTTCTCGTGACGGTGGGCTACGTCATGATCCGCACCAGACGCATCCTCGCGCACAAGGCCTGCATGCTGGCGGCGACCGCAACTTCCGCCGTGTTCCTGATTTCCTACGTCAGCTATCACTACCATCTCTATGCCTCGGGGCAGGGACCGGTACACTTTCCGGGAACCGGTGCGCCGCGTTACGCCTACATGACGATGCTCACGACGCACACGATCCTGGCAATCGTCATTGTTCCGCTGGTGATCCTGTCGCTCTTGCGCGCGCTGAAATCCAATTTTCCGGCGCACAAGCGCATCGCCCGATGGACGCTCCCGCTGTGGGCATACGTCTCCGTGACCGGCGTGCTCATCTACGTGGTGCTCTATCAGATTTACGCGCCGCCCCATCCGTAACCACAGCGTTCCTTCGCGATTTCCTTGTGAAGATTCGTGAACCCGCGAGCGCCGCCGCGACGCCGATGCTACAATTCGCGCGCCGCTTAGGTTACGATGGTGCGATCCAAACGATCTTGAATTTCGATGGGTGGCTCGACTGTGAACAGCGTTCCACATCCCGCGAATTCCGCCGCCGCTCCTAAAGCCGGCATGGCCCAGAAGTGGCTCATCGCGATTCTGGTACTCACCTTTGCCTTCGTGTTGATGCCGTTCCTGCTGTGGTATATGACGACCTTCACCCGTCCCCTGAACGACGCGGACCTGGCCGCCTACTTTGCCGATGCGCAGCATCCCCGCCGGGCGCAGCACGCGCTATCACAAATTGCCGACCGGATCATCAGTCCGAATCCCGGAGTTCGCGAATCGGCCAAGATCTGGTATCCCGAAGTGATCCGTTTCTCAGAAAAGGGCAGCGATGAATTGCGCGTCACCTGCGCGTGGGTGATGGGGCAGGACAATCAATCGCAGGAATTTCACAATGCGCTGCTGCGCCAACTGGCCGATGTGAATCCGATGGTCGAGCGAAACGCGGCCCTCTCGCTGGTGCGCTTCGCGGATCCTTTCCGGCCACGCCCTGATTGCGCAAATGCTGGCGCCTTACACGGTGGCGGCGCAGCGCAGCGGAATTCTCTCCATCCGCCTGAAGCCGGGAGATGCAATCAATCCCGGCACGCTGCTCGCCCACATCACCATCGATAACGACAAAACGGAAGTGCGCTCCGAAGTTCCCGGCACGATTCGCCATTGGATCGCAGCCGAAAACGCGCCAGTGAAAATAGGCGATCCGCTGCTGTCCGTCGATCCCAGTCCGGAGATGGTGTGGGAATCCTTGCGCGCTGTCTACCTGATCGGCCAGAAGGAAGATTTGCCCGCCGTCGATCCTACAGGCACGGGAGCGGTGCGTTGCCGCCGCAAATTCAGCAGCAAGCGGCGCTGACGGCGCGGGAGATTAGCGCCAGGTCAGCAAAGTAATTCGTAACCAGTGAATCGTAATTCGAGGAAAAACAAGTCCACGTCGACTTCCGAGACGCCATCCGGAAGATCCCGCCAGGGAATGAAGCAACTCTAGGAACACACAGTAAACCAGCATCGCAACCGGTCAGCCGCGAATTACGAATCACAAACCACGGCGTTAGAAGGGCAGCGCGCCGTTATCTGCTTCAAACTCCGCCAACGGAACCATATCGATAGCGTCCCACGGGCAGCCTTCAAGGAAGGCGCCGTCAGGCCCTTTGCTGGTACAAAGCTTGCAGCCGATGCAAAGCAGGGGATCGACGATAATGCGGCCAAACGGGGCGTGATCCTCGTCCGGCGCCCAATACATACAATCCGCGACGGGGCAATACTCCACGCAAGCAGGAGAGCCGGAGCAGCCCGTGCAGCGCTCGTTGATCACCGCGAGAATGTGGGGTTTGCGCTTGCGCTGGGTCGTGGTGCCTTCAGAAATAGGCGCGTACTGACGACTGTTCCCGCCTGGAATTCCTCGATACTAGGGGCCGAATATGCCACGCCGCGCCTCCCAAAAATCTGAGGGTACTTGAGGCTATTCTTGCCGACGTTCCGTAAGTTGTCAATCCCGTAAGCCCAGACTCATCCGACTGGTTTCCGAATGCTGACGCCATCCCCGGAGCGGGCGCTCGCCGCAATCAACGAACGCCCGGAGAATTCTAATTTGCCACGGTTTTGAGCGGACCGTTTATTTCTCGCGCACGGGAGACCATCGGAATCCGGCGGACACCGTGGGTTGGTCGTATTCCCGCTGAACCATGTATTGCGGGCTACCCTGATAAAAGCCAAAGACTTCGTTCGTCAGATTGAGGCCATACATCACAAACGTGAAGCCGTGGTTCAGGTGGATGGTGCCCTCGGCGTCCACTTGCAAGTGCGTATAGAAGTATTGATCGCTGAATGGACCGGTTAATCCGCCAGGGGTTGGAGTGCTGTGAGTCACGCCGTCGGCCAGCAGCGTTCCATCCTGGTAGCCATACGATGAAATATTCGCTTGGTTGTAAGACAACCCGACTCGCACCGAAAATCTGCCCATGTCATACGTCGGGCTGATGTTCCAGGTGTTGGGGGCGTCACGGAGCAACCTGGGGTGATCTGAACGGCCCGGCAGCCCGCTGGCGCGGGAAGTCGTGTAACTGTAATTGGCGGAAATCCCCAATCCCTTGAGCAGGCCGGGAAGGAATGAGAGATGCTCGAGATATGCAAATTCAACGCCGTTGATCCAGGCGCTGCCGGCGTTGATCGGCTGAGTCGCAAGAAAAGTTTGCGGAGCCACCAACGGATTAGGCGAGAAACTGGGCAGGATGAATTGCTGCTGAACAATCGGGTTGGTCAGATTCTTGTAAAAATATCCGGCCGAAATCATGCCAAAGGGATTGAGATAGTGTTCTACGAGTACGTCGATGTTGTCTCCGGATTCCGGCTTGAGGCTCGGATTTCCCAGTGTCACCGTGTTCTGGTTAATCCCGGGGCTTCCGATGGTGGTATAGGTCACCGCCTGGGCGATGTCCTGGGGATCGGGTCACGAAAGGCCGCGACCGTAGGAGAGCCGGAGATTGGTGCTGGAAGTTACCGCGTACCGGATTGCCGCGCTGGGCAGGATTGAAAGATAGGAGCCGCTGGCGGGAAAGCTAAGAGTATTGGCGACCTGGTCAAAGCTCAGCGTTCGGAGATTGGTTCCCTCAAAGCGAACGCCGGCCACGATGCGCAATTTGCTGGAAAGATCGATGGTGTTCATCAAGTATCCGGCCGAAACTTTTTCGACCAGATCGAAATTTGACGGGTCCTCGCCTTTGCTGCTGCCGGGCGTGAATTCACCGGAATTGGCATTCGCAAACGCGAGAACATCATTGAAAGCGGGGTTTGGTCCGAGCTTGTACGCGCCGCCGTAGTAGCCGCTGTTCGACAAAACGCTGGGAAACTGAGAAATCGGAATGGAAACGCCGCTATTCGGAGTCAGCGAATCCTGATAGGTGTCGTCAAATTTATGCGCGTTGCGGAATTTTGCGCCAAACTCGAACGTCGCCAGATGCGAACCGATGTGATACTGCTTGGCCATTTCAACATCAGCCTGAAGGTTCACTTGAGCGCTTAGCCCGTGGTTGATGGTGATACCGCTCATGGCATAGGCCGACGAGTCGAAGGCCTCCGTAAAGCACGCGGGACTGAATTGCGGTTCGTAGAACTGCGCACCGGTCGTCGTCGACGGGTTGAATTGGCAATTGCTGCTGGGTAAGGTGGAAGAAAAGTTGGCCAAGCCGTCGCCCTGATTGGTAAGGCTGGAGCGGGCCGCGGAGACATTCCAGGAAACCCACGCGCTTCCGAAAACGTGCCTTCCACCAAGCAGGATACTGCCGATGGAGATGTCCGGGCGACGAATCTGCGTGCCAAACGTCGGTGTTCCGGTGCAAGGCGGTATGGCTACGCCGTTGCTGTCGGTGGCGCATCCATTGCCTTTTAGAGTTTGAATTCCTGTGGTGTTGTCGGTCAGGCCGTAGTCCCAGCGGTCTCCATAGTTTTTGAAATTAGAGAATAGTCCGTGAGCGTATAGGCTGGAACCGTCCGAGAGTTTGTAGTCCGTGCTGCCGCCGAGGCCCCAACGGCTTCGATAATATCGGTACTCACGAGGGTCGGCGGTTGTGAAGAACCGTTCGCTCGTTCCACCGGGAAGAGTGGCGATATCCGGCGTCGGCTCCACGTCATCAATGCCGCGGCCGGTCCAATCGTAACTGCCGCCGATCAGCGCGCCGAAACGCTTGTCACTACCGAAACGATCGCCGACCGTACCGGTCGTTTCGACCTGTCCTCGTCCTCCGAGGATTGGCATATAGCCGCCAATTCCGCTGAGTGTGACAGTTGGCTGGTCCTTGGCGGTCTTGGTGATCAGATTCACGGATCCGCCGATGCCGTCGCCGTCCATATTGGCCTGGAGCGTTTTGTTAATTTCCACTGACTCGACGATGTCCGCGGGAATCGAATCAAATTTGATCTGGCGCACGCCGGCTTCCGGTGACGGAACATTCATTCCGTCAATCAAGGTGTTGGTAAGGCGCGGCTCGGTGCCGCGGACTTGCACGTATTTGCCTTCTCCTTCGTCGCGTTCCAGGGTCACGCTTGGCAGCCGGCCCAAAGCATCCGCCATGTTGGCGTTGGGCAAACTGCGGATAACCTCCGCGGGCAGCACTTGCACGATATTGTCGGAAGTGCGCTCCACGTTCACGGCTTCGACTTCGGCCGAGGGCCGCTCGGCTGTGACAAGAATCTGCAGGCTCTGGGATTCCAACTGCAATGTGGCATCGAAATTCGCGGTTTGCCCGGCGGCGACTTCCACTGTTTTTGTCAGCGGCGTGAACCCAACGTAGCTGATCGTCAGCGTATAGGTGCCCGGATCCAGCTCTGGGATGAACGCCTCGCCTTGAACGTCTGAGGTGGCGTTAATATTGCGGGGCTCAATGGAAATTTGAGCGCCTTTGAGCACGCCACCGCCGCTATCGCTGACCTTGCCGGAAATGGCGCCCTTGCGAGCCTGCGCGTGAGTTTGCGCCGGATACCTTAGAAAAGACATCGCCAGAGAACAATTACCGACCACCTGAAAAAAGTTACACTTTGCCGATGCATCGCTCGCTCCTCCGACGTTCTGTATCGTTTGAACTTTGACCTGGATGAACCCACGTTTCGCAGCCGTGGACGCGCGGCTACGGCGGGCGCAGTCATTAAACGAATCCTTCGTTACAGCTAGATGAACGAAAAAATAACGAACGATAAAAATGCCAGAGGCGGATTTCCAGCCTTTGCTCGGCGGTTCCCTCATTCTGCGGGACATAGTTCAAGTGTCCGTGCGCGCGGATGACACTTGGACTTCGCCGCTGCGCGTTGTTTCGGAATTGTGAACGAGAAACAAGACAACGATTCACAGTCGTCCCGTCGATTTTCAATAAATTAGGCCGTCATCGTCGTTGCGGGGAAGTATGTTTTGGTTGCGGTTTAAGACCGAGTCGGGGCGTGCCGCGGCGTGGAAGATGGAGAGTCAATCCCGAAGTTGATTCGCGCCAGACATGAGGTAAGCTGTATCACCTTGTCGCAGAACTCGAATGCCGGCGTTGCGGTGCGCCCGGATTCCCCGGGAACCGGCGCCACCATCAATAAACCCGCGCAGGTGCTGTTCGCCAGCCTGATCGGCACGACGATTGAATTCTTCGACTTCTATATTTTTGCTACCGCAGCGGTGCTGGTCTTTCCCAAGTTGTTTTTTCCGTCTTCTGATCCTGCGGCCGCAACTCTAGCTTCGCTGGCTACGTTTGCCATCGCCTTTTTCGCGCGGCCCGTGGGTTCGGCGCTGTTTGGCCATTTCGGCGACCGCATCGGCCGCAAAGCCACGCTGGTGGCGGCGCTGCTTACCATGGGGATCTCCACGGTCGCGATTGGCGCGCTGCCCACCTACGCCACGATCGGCGTTGCGGCGCCTTCTTTGCTTGCCTTCTTTCGTTTCGGACAGGGATTAGGGCTCGGCGGCGAGTGGGGAGGCGCGGTGCTACTGGCCATTGAAAACGCGCCACCGGGAAAACGCGCCTGGTACGGAATGTTTCCGCAACTGGGCGCGCCGGCCGGATTTCTTTTTTCCGGGGGAATTTTTTTGCTGCTTTCGCGGCTGCTTACTGACGCGCAATTCTTTGCCTACGGTTGGCGGATTCCATTTCTGGCGAGCGCCGCGCTGGTACTGGTCGGACTATATGTGCGGCTGACGATTACCGAGACGCCTGTTTTCCGTAATGCTCTCCACCGGCGCGAACGCGTGAAGGTGCCGATGGTCACCGTGTTCCGTGAACACGGCCGGTCGCTGTTCGTCGGCACGCTCGTGGCTCTGGCGACCTTTGTGCTGTTTTATCTGATGACGGTATTTGCTTTATCGTGGGGCACCACGGCACTGGGCTACAGCCGGCAGAAATTTCTGGTGATGCAATTGTTCGCGGTACTGTTCTTCGCGATTTTTATTCCCGTCGGCGCCGTCCTGGCGCAGCGCGGCCGGCGCCGGACGCTGCTTTGGGTGACTGCGGCGATCGGCGGCTTTGGGATGGTGATGGCTCCGATCTTCGTTTCCGGGACAACCGGGGCCGTGGTGATGATGACGCTCGGGCTTTCGTTGATGGGATTGACCTATGGTCCGCTCGGCACCGTGCTTTCCGAACTTTTTCCAACGTCGGTGCGGTATACGGGCAGCTCGCTGACCTTCACGTTCGCCGGAATCTTCGGAGCTTCGCTCGCGCCCTACCTTGCCACGTGGCTCGCCAAGAACCACGGCTTGCAATATGTAGGCTACTATCTCTCCGGTGCTGCGGCACTGACGTTTATGGGCCTGTTGGCGGTGCGTGAGACGAAGGACGATACGCTGTAGGCCGCGATTCGCGGCAATTGTTTAGCCCGTATTTCCGCACAGATCAACAATGTGGAACACAGATTTAAAAAATCCAGCGCGAAACCGATCCATTCTTGCTTTCGGACTGCCGACTTTTGTTTTCATCCCTAGCGATCTGCGTTTTAGCCGTCGGTTCGATCGTGCTTTTGCTTGGCGATTCGTTGCAGCTGCTGCGGCATTGCGCAATGCGCGGACCAGGCGTATGCTAGCCCTCAGATGAGCAGGATTTTGCGCTTCGCGATCGTCTTTTCCACGGCCGCCACGTTTGGCGCGGCCTTGCTTGCCCCATGCGCGTCTGCGCAGAGCCGCGGTATGCACCCGTCCGCTGCCGTTCCTCGCGGACGCAGTGAATTCGGACACAGGGCGGGGAACCGCCTGGGCCACGGTGTCCGACATCGATTTTTGAACCGCTCCGGATATTTTTTGTCGCCCTACTTGTATGACGGCGATGATGATGTCGATGAAGTGGATGACCAGCCGCCGCCGGTCCCGCTAGTTGTCGCGACGCCCGCGGAGCCTGCCGCGCCTGCGAAACCGATTGAGCCGTTGCTCCTGGAAAACCACAGTGGCGAATGGGTCCGCATTCCGACCGGAAGCCAAATGGCGATCGCTCCGGCGGCAAATTCGGAATCGAAGCCGGCGTCCGCGCAAAAATCCCTGCCCGCTGCGCCTGGGCAAACAGCATCGACCGCCACGCCGTTGCCGCCTGCAGTGATTGTGTTCCGTGATGGACATTCGGAAGAAGTTGGAAAGTATATGATCCAGGCCGATACCCTCTACATGAACGCCGATTATTGGAGCACCGGTGTGTGGACTCGAAAAATTCCGCTGTCACAAGTGGACATTCCCGCAAGTCTCAAGTTAAATGAGGAACGCGGCTCGAAATTTAACTTGCCATCCAGACCGAACGAAGTTGTGGTCCGCTTCTAATCTCTGTGGCATTGAACCCTGCAACCTACTTCAATCCAACGTTCAAGATCGCGTGCGAATCCTGAACCCGTAACGCATGAGGCGGCCCTGCGTGCTCAAATTGACTTCTGTGTTTGCCGCCGCAATCTGAGGTAGCATGTCGCACCATGGAGACCGGCAATCACGGTCTGAAGCGGGAACTGAAGCTTCGCGACCTCGTTCCCATGCAAATCACCGTGATCGTGTGGCTGGGCTGGACGGGCTTCGCCGCCAAGCAAGGGCCCACCCAAGTCGTTCTTTGGCTGCTGGCAATTGCGTGTTTCTACCTGCCGCTTGCGGCGGTGGTGATGAAACTGAGCCGCAGCTTGCCCGTCGAAGGTGGCGTATATCAGTGGGTAAAACAGGGGCTGTCGCCGTTTGCGGGTTATATGGCCGGATGGAATTTTTCCGTTTACGCCATTTCCTCTTTCGCCGTCGTCGGATCGCTGCTCGTCAGCAACACCGCTTACGCCTTTGGGACAAAAGGCTCGTGGATGCTGACGAGCAAGTTTCTCACCATTACGGTCACAGTTGCCGCGTGCCTGATCGCTTTCGCGTTTAATATGCGCGGATTGCACCTTGCAAAATGGTGGAGCAACGCCGCCGCTTCGCTGATGGTCGCGACATTTATGGTGCTTGTTTTTCTCCTGGTGAAAGGATGGCACGTCGGATTGCCCGCCATGCATGGCGCGCTGTCCTTTGCGTGGCCAGCCGCCAACCTGCTCACGGTGAATGTGTTCACCAAAATGTCCGTGTCCGCTTTGAGCGGCTTCGATGGCGCGGCGATTTTTTCCGAGGAATGCCGCAAGCCGGAAAACGATGTGGCGCGATCGGTAATGATCGCCGCGCCTCTGATTGCGGTCATGTACATTCTCGGAACAGCCGCGGTATTGGCTTACGTGCCTCCTGGAAAAGTTGATTTGGCTGCCGCGGTGCCGCAAGCGATGCAGGCAGGACTTGGCGTCACGGGATGGGGCGGAGCGATGACCCGGCTGGCCTCCGTGGGATTCAGCATTTCGTATCTCGCCAGCATGGTTGTATATGTCGGGATGATCGCGCGATTGCCCATGGTCGCGGGCTGGGACGGGCTTCTGCCAGGCTGGTGGAGCGCCCTGCATCCGCGATTGCGGACGCCGACCAAAGCCATTGCCGCTGTCACTATCGCCATGCTGGTTCTTGGCGTGATGAGTTTAATGGGCGCGGGCAATCAAGAAGCCGTCGAGGTCAGCGTGGGGGCTGCCTTCGGGTCGATGTGTCTCATGTACATGCTTCTTTTCGGTGTCATCCTGTTTGGATTTCGGTCCGCGGCAGAGCGTCCGAGTTTGGCGCTGAGGCTCGCCGCGCTCGCGGCTTTCATTGTCACTTCGTTCGGACTGATCTTTGAGATTGTGCCGCTCGGGGAAGTTGCCGACCCGGCTATATTTGCCATGAAGGTTGCCGGCGCTATCATTGCCACGAACGCTCTGGGAGCTTTTCTTTATTGGCGTGGCACGCGACGCGTGTTGAGGCTGGGAGCCGACGCCATGCCCCAGACGAATCTGCACGCGCCAGCGGAGATCGACTGAGCGCGCCGTTACTTCGGTCTAGTTTTGACTCTCTGCCTCTCGGAGAAAGTCATGTCAGGATCGCGCAGGCAGTTCTTGAAATATTCCTCGTTAGCCATGATGGGAGCGGCAGCGGGCTGTGGCGGCAAGTCGCCAAAGCCTCCTGGCGAAACTCCTGGGGCTCCGCCGGCATTCGGCACGTCGCCTCCTTCGGGGCCTGAAGTGTCCACCGCCACCTTTGCTGAGGCCGAAAAGCTAGTCCAGATTGAAATGACCCAGAAAGACCTCGACCAGGCCGCCCATAGCTGGCGAGAAAACATGTCTGCGGTCATCGAGCGGCGCGTCGGTCCTCGCAAGGTCGCGCTGGAGGCCGAAATTGCTCCGTATTCGCGCTGGGATCCAGTCCTGCCCGGCGAAAGGCGTGGTCCTGACAGCGACAAGTTTATTTTCAACCTGCCCGAGCCGGGACCTCTGCCCGCGAAGGACGACGATATTGCGTTCTCCACGGTCACTCAACTCTCGCAATGGATAAAAAGTCGCAAGCTTACGTCCGACCGGCTTACACGGATCTACCTCAACCGGCTTGAACAATTCGACCCGAAGCTGCGCTGCGTGATTACCCTGACGCGCGATCACGCGCTGGCGCAAGCCAAACAGGCCGACGCGGAGATCGCGGCAGGGAAGTATCGCGGCCCGCTCCACGGCATCCCGTATGGTGTTAAGGATCTTCTGGACACGGCAGGAATTGCAACGACGTATGGCGCTGAGCCTTTTCGAAACCGGATTCCGGCGGTGGATTCTGTCGTCGTAAAACGTCTGACCGATGCGGGAGCCGTGCTGGTAGCGAAACTAAGTCTCGGCGCGCTGGCGCTCAACGACGTATGGTTTGGCGGGCAGACCATGAATCCGTGGCTGCTCGAAGAAGGATCGTCGGGCTCCAGCGCAGGCCCCGGCGCCGCCACTGCGGCGGGACTGGTAGGCTTTTCCATTGGCAGCGAAACCGAGGGCAGCATCGTCAGCCCTTCGATGCGCTGTGGACTCACCGGCCTGCGTCCTACCTATGGTCGCGTGCCGCGCACCGGCGCCATGACGCTGTGCTGGTCGCTCGATAAGCTAGGTCCGATGGCGCGAGGCGTGGGCGACGCGCTCCTGGTTCTGCACGCCATTTCCGGCCCGGATGCCGCGGACCTGTCCAGTGTATCCAGCAAGCTTGATTTCGACGCTGGCGCAAGTGTCCAGGGTTTACGCGTGGGCTATTTTCCGGCTTGGCTAAAGGACGGTTCCGCAACGGATGTTGACCGGTCTGCGGTCGATGCGGTTCGCAAGGTGGGAATGATTCCCACGGAGGTAAGTCTTCCCGATTGGCCGTACGATTCGCTGAATGTAATTTTGTTTTCCGAGTCCGCTGCCGCGTTTGAAGAACTGACGCTCAGCCATGGTGTCGACCAATTAAAATCCCAGGTGAACGACTCGTGGCCCAACATCTTTCGCCAGTCCCGATTCCTCTCGGCCGTGGATATGGTGCAAGCAGACCGGTTCCGCCGCAAAGTAGCGGTGGAGATCGCGCGAATATTTTCCCAGGTAGACTTGCTGCTGGTGCCTTCTTTGCGGGATGAAACGCTAACCATCGGGAACTTCACAGGGCATCCGTCGCTCACGTTGCGCGCAGGCTTCGTGGAAGTTTCCAAAGCACGCAGCGACTGGGCGCCCGACCCCAGCAAGCCACTGCCAACGTTCTCGCCGCCGCGCCGTGTACCGCACGGGGTTACATTAATCGGCAGGCTGTTCGAGGAAGGAACTCTAGGCCGAGCGGGATTAGCGCTCGAGCAGGCATTCGGAGTGGCAAGCGAGCGTCCGCCGGGATTCTAGTCGCATAGGCTTCAGCCTGCCTGGTTTAGACGTTGCACGTGCAAAGTCTAAACAGGAAAGAGTGGAGCCCCTGCCAGCTACGTCATCTCCCCAATCAGAGCGCGGGTAAACTCCTGCGTGGTGGCCGTTCCGCCCACATCGCGCGTGGTATGCTTACCCTCGCGATAGACTTTGTCGAGCGCGGCGAGAACACGACGCGAAGCCTCCGTTTCATTCAAGTAATTCAGCATCATCGCCGCGGACATAATGATCGCCGTGGGATTCGCGATCCCTTTACCCACAATATCCGGCGCCGTCCCATGCACAGCTTCAAACAATGCCGCCACGTCCCCAATATTGCCGCTGGGAACGACTCCTAAACCGCCCACAAGTCCGGCCGCAAGATCGCTGACCACATCGCCATAAAGATTCGGCAGCAGTAGCATATCGAACTGCGACGGGTTCATGACCAGTTGCATGCAGGTGTTGTCAACGATCAATTCCCGGTATTCGATCTCCGGAAATTGTTCCGCGACGGTCCGAATGGAACTCAGAAATAGGCCATCGGAGAGCTTCATGATATTGGCCTTATGGATCGCATGAATTTTCTTGCGTCCATTCTTGCGGGCATACTCGAAGGCGAATTTCGCGATGCGCGTTGAAGCGTACTCGGTGATGATTTTCAAGCTCTCGACAACTCCCGGTACCACCGTGTGTTCTAGCCCGGCGTAAAGGTCCTCGGTATTTTCGCGCACAATCACCAGGTCCACGCCCGACCAGCGAGAAGACACGCCGGCGACGTTTCGCACCGGACGCAAGTTGGCGTACAGGTCGAGTTCCTTGCGCAGCGCCACGTTGATGCTCGGAGGACCCTGCGCAATGGCCGTTGCCATTGGACCTTTGAGCGCGACATGCGTGCGCCGCACCGATTCCACAGCTTGCTCGCGGGGAAATTCGCCTACACGCTTGCCGCCTTCGAGCGGCGCGGCAAATATTTCCCACTCCACCGAAACGCCCGCAGCCTCCACGATTTGAGTAGCCGCATTTGCGACTTCGGGACCGATCCCGTCGCCGGGAAGAAGAGTAATTTTATGAGTCATAGTTTCCAATTATCTTAAGCGATAGCCTGAGAAATGTCGAAACTGACGGTATCGCGGATGCGCGGCATGCAACCGAAGGTCTCACAGTAGCTCGAAGAAACGCGCGGGGCCGAACCGGCAGCAGAAACATGGCATGAACCCTCGAACTCGCCCGCCGCATCAAATCGCGTGTAGAGTGTAGTTCCGGCCAGGAACGGGTACCGTTCCGTGAGTCGGCCAGCTTGCATTCTGTGCTATAATTCGACTGTACCAAATATCGCCGAAACCGGCAGGGGAGTGAAAATACTGAAATGATTACCGTTACTCCAGTGGCGACCGAGAAAGTCAAAGAGATTATGGGCCAGCAGAATCCCGCGCCTGTGGCGCTGCGCGTCGCCGTAGTTGGCGGCGGCTGCTCGGGCTTCAGCTATCATATGGCCTTCGAAAACGCTGAGAATCCTACCGACAACGTCTACGAATTCGACGGACTCAAGGTCCTCGTCGATCAGATGAGCGAAATGTATCTCGAAGGCGTATCAATCGACTATATCGAGACGCTGGAAGGTGCCGGTTTCAAGTTCAACAACCCGAATGTCAAGAGCACCTGCGGCTGCGGCAGTTCCTTCAGCGTATAAGGGGCTGCGAACTTTCTTCGATTCGGGAAGCGACTGTCAAATGGGCCTTTGCGAATTCTCGCGAAGGCCCATTTTCTTTTCTGTTGCGGATCCACGCGACACCGAACTCGTTGCAATGGCTTATCGGCGACCGTATTCTATAGGGCCATCATGAAAATCGCGCTCGCGCAGATCAATCCCACCGTCGGCGACTTTGCCGGAAATTCGGCGAAGATTATGGAATTCGCGGAACGCGCCAAGCAGCGTGGGGCCGATCTGGCGGTATTCTCCGAACT
>CAVOIX010000022.1:0-8616 GCA_963695945.1 uncultured Acidobacteriota bacterium
GACTCAGGAGACTTCTGTATGGACGGAACGTACACCGGCTCGTATCTTGGGATAGGCAATCTATGGAGGACGTGCCAGCATGCGCTCCGGAGAAAGCTCGACTCTCAATTTCGCGGCCCGCGTACTGTTGGTCATGATTTTCTTACCGTCGAGTGCCTGGTCTCAGTCACAAATTGCGGACCAATCCAACGCTGTGGAAAGTGCCCTGCAAGTCCCCACACCGCAGACTAATTCCGGTTCGGCACCCCCCTCGGAAAGCGGATCCACTGTGACGCCGGACACCTCTTCCCAGGGCAAAATAGACGCTTCCAAAGGAAAGCAAACCAAGCGGATGTTATGGATTGTTCCCAATTTCGGGGCTGTCAGCGCCAATACGCAGCTTCCACCGCTGTCCAACCGGCAGAAGTTCGTACTCGCCGCGAAAGATAGTGTTACCGATTACTCTTCCTATACTTGGGCCGGTGTTTTGGCCGGACAAGCCATGCTATTGAAGTCTGATCCGGAACTGGGCCACGGCATCGCTGGATATGGACGTTACTATTGGCGGACGTTCACGGACGGGGTGTCCGGAACATTTTTCACTGAGGCCATCGTCCCGGCGATAACACATGAGGACCCACGTTATTACACCATGGAACGGGGAGGTTTTATTCGTCGCCTGGGCTACTCGATATCGCGAGCTTTTGTGACCAAAACAGACTCTGGAGGCACGCAGTTTAACTACTCCGAGGTCGTGGGCAATGCACTGACGGCCGGCTTGTCCAATGCCTACTATCCACCGCAGGAACGCGGCGCGAAGCAAACGGCCACGAATTGGGCGACGCAGATGGAATCCGCTGTCCTAAACCACATATTTCAGGAGTTCTGGCCGGATATTCGAAGAAACGTTTTTCGCCAGAAATAGCTTGCGGTTGGCGACGTACACCCACGTAATGTACCTGGGGTGCGAACGGGGCTGCACTAAGAGCCGTTTCCGGAACTCGTTTCCGTTTGCCACCGCGTTGGCGTTGCCATTGTCAAAAATAGTAACCGAAGAGACGCGTCGCGCCGGACTGTTACCCCGGTAAAACGCGAAAGACCGTCGAGGTCTCGACCGGCGGTACCTTCCATTGAGGATATTTTTTCCCTTTCACCTCGAGTACGGCTGCTTTTTCCGCTGGATCGGTGACAACTGACAAGTCACGATCATAGACTTGGCCCGCTATTTTCAGGCGCACGTGAGGATCACGGATTGTATCTTCAACCCACAGTCTGCCGCGATAAGAGCTCACATAAAGATTGCCATTATAAACGGCGCACCAAATCGTCACAGAATGCGGCAACAAAAACGGCGTCTGGGTTTGAATTTTGATCTGTTGAATTTTGTCTGTAAACGACCAGTCGGTGACTGGATTGGTGACGGGTTCCCCCTTCAGCCAAAGCCCCGGCATTTTACACGACAAGGATCGATCGGTAGGTGGACAGTCTTTAGGCTCAAAACCGGTCACGCGCAGTAGCAGCAGAACCGCAACCAAGCCAACTATTATTGACCCAATGATCTGCAATGTTTTTTTCATACTTGGCTCCAAGAGAAGAGAGCCGAATTCTAGCACCGTGCCGAGTGCTTGAACAACTCATAGGCCTTCGCTTTATTCGCGCTGGCACGGTTGACCAGCCCGAGTTCTTAATCCCGAAGGAATTTACTGCCGATGCATCTATCAAAATCACGAAAACCGATTCCATGGCAGCTGCGGCGGACATTGCTGGGTATTGGTATGAATGGCCACAAGGAAACGATTTCGATTGCGTTGTCGCATCGAGCCGCGCGACTCATGTTCGGCGATGTTCCGCTGGGACCGAACCGAGAGGAAAGGTTCGAGTTTGCCAAAAGTTTATTCCTGACTTCCCTAATTCATATTGTATATTTCGCATGTGGTGAGTGCAGGGTGAAGTCGCCGGCTCACCCGCCATCCAGGGGCCAATCGTGAAAACACTTTGGAAGATTATTGGAGCAATTTTAATTTGCTTAGTCCTGCTGCTGCTCGTGCTTCGCGTCACCGGATTTGAACCTCATGGCGGTACTCCCGGATTATGGTTAAAGGGACAGGTTGTAACCTCTCCGGTAGCCGACTGGTCGTTCACCGACAGGATTCCAGTCATCGAAGTTCAGACCAACACCTGGTATCTGATCCCGCATTCTGTGCACACCTTTTGTGTCGCGTACAATGGCCAGCTCTACCTGACCTCTGTTTATCGCGCGGGACTCACCTACCCGAATGGCAGGAACTGGAATGCCAACGTGGCTCGCGACCCGCATGTGCGCTTAAAAATAGGAGATCAAGTGTACGATCGCACCTTGTCCTATGTAACTGATCCGGCGGAACGAGCGGCAGTCATCCAGCTCAAGGCCAAAAAATATCCCCAGCAGAAGATTGCCCCGGGATCCACCATCAACGTGTTCCACGTATTGGACAACTAGTTGGCGTGTCGCGGTCCCCGAGCCGCTAGCTCAGGCTGCGCATCTTGCCCCAGCGCGCATCCGGTAGGAATAGAAGAAATGCAAATAGCCATTAGCGGGGCCAATAGCGCCGTCGGCCAGGCCATCCTGAGATGTGGATCGGAGCAAGCGGAAGCGTCCAACGCGCTTATCGCCGTGGTCCGCTCCGACCGTGCCGCCGAGCAGATTGCTCCACTCCTCGACACGCGCTGCCGAGTTGCCCGAATTTCCTATGACGACCCGGCCAGTCTCGATGCGGCATTTCGGGGAGCGAACGCGGTAATCCACCTGGCCGGAATTCTTGTCGAACAGCCGGGCTCGACATATGAACAGGCAAATGTTGCGCCAACTCGGAGCGTCGTCGCAGCGGCGAAGCGCTGCGCGGCGGAGAAGTTCGTCTTGGTGAGTGCCACGGGAGCAGATGAGAAATCATCAAACGGCTACTACCGCTCGAAGGGACATGCGGAAGTTCTGGTGCGCGAATCCGGGCTGGTCTATACAATTCTGCGCGCACCGCTTTTACTCGGGCCGGGAACCGAGGGTGCGGCGGCGCTCATTCGAAACGCCAGCGGGAGCAAGGTCCGGCTGATCGGCGGCGGCCGCAATCTTCAACAGCCTCTTTCTGTGGATGATCTGGCGCGCGCGGCGCTCGTTGCCGCGCAGCCTGCGATCGCGCGCAACCGGACTTTGAATCTGGTTGGTCCCGTATCGCTGCCGGAGCGGGAAATTGTCACGCGAGCTGCCCTCCTGCTGGGCCATGAAGTCCGCATTAGCTCCATCCCCAAAGGATTGCTTTCGTTTATGCTGGCGATTCGCCGGCGTGTCGGTGGCCCCGGATTTTCACCGGACGTTGTCGATGTGATCACAGCCGACACGCAACTGGACGCACAATTGGCCGCGAATGAACTGGGGATACAGCTCACCGGAATCGACGAAATGATCAAAAGCAGTTCCGACAAAGGAAGAAAAAGATGAGTGAGACCAGCGTCGCCACCGCCACGGGTAAGCGAAGACCCAATCCGTGGCAGCGGCTCTTGCCGCTACTGATTACCGCGGCCTGTTTTGGGTACCTTTATAACCGCCTCAACCATGCCGCGGTGGCCGAAGGCAGCTCTCTGCTTCCGTACTTGGCAAGAAGTTTTGAGAATGTGAATTGGCTTCATTGGCTCGCTATGATGATTCCGTACTGCTTTATTTATCTCCTGATTGATAGTCTGACGGTCTGGAGCGCGATCAACTGGTTCAACGTCAAAATCCGCTACGTCGATATCCTGCCGATTCGCGCGAGTGCGTACATTCTCTCCTTGGTGAACGAGCAGGTCAGCAAGGGAGCGATCGCCGTCTACCTGAATCGCCGGGATGGAGTGCCGGGCTGGGAAGTTGGATCCAGCATGCTCTTCCTCATGTTTTGCGAATTCTATAGCCTGATCCTATGGGCGACGCTCGGCGTGCTGTTGCTTTGGGGAAGTTTCCCGAAACCTTTCCACGTCATCCCCTGGATCGCCCTGGCGTCCCTTATTTTCTTCGCGCTTTTCCATTTATACTTCAGTGGAAAAATTGGCGCGGGGATAGCGCTGCGCGACCGCCCGATCTTACGCGCGTTCCGGCTGGCCAAAGTCTGGCAATATGCGGCGGTTCTTGCCATGCGCGCGCCGCTGGTGATTGCCGGGGTTGTGGTCTATACCCTGGCGTTGAGATTGTTCGGGGGTTCGATCAGCTACGGAGAGATGCTGGGCTATCTGCCAGTAATATTCTTTGGGGCGGCGATGCCCGGACCGATGCACTCGGTAGCGATTCTTTTCTGGGTCCTGCTCTTTCCGGACAAGCCGGGACAGATGACCGCCTTCGGATTCGTTATGCACAATTTCTTTATCTTCTTTAATGCCGGAGTTGGGTTGTTATTTCTCCGGCGGGCGACTCGGGAGCTGTTTGGGTAAAACGCTGAACATCAGGCGCTGCCCCATCGATACCAGCGTGCTCGCCACCAGGAGCCATACCAGAATCGTGAGCAGGGGCTGCAGGAATCGCAATCCCAGCCGGATCAATATGTCCATGCAGGTCGGAACGAAGTAGAGCATGCCATTGTAGCGGCCGAGTTTGCTTCCGCGAAGTTTGGCTCGCCGGTGAATCCAATAGGAATCGATCACGTACTGAGAATACGCCGCCGTGATCAGAGCCGGCAGGATCCAGGGAAACGCTCCGCGCAGCGCACCCGCGAACAATCCGGAGGTGACAAACAGGAAATCGGTGGTGTGATCGAAAGTCCCGCTAAGTGGAGTCACGGTTCCGGTTCGTCGTGCGATCGGACCATCGAGAAAATCCGTAGTCAACGCCACGACCCACGTGAGCAGCGCAAACATCGCGGAGCGCTCGTCTCCCTTGGCCATGAAAAAAGCAAAAGGCAGCACCAAAAACAGGCGCAGAGCCGTCAGTGCGTTAGCCATCGATGATCCAGGTAAGAGTTGGAGTTGTTCACGGAATTGAGTCTCAGGATGCTGCCCGCTACATATACTAACCACCCGGAAGCGCCATGCACTATCGATTCGTTCACATCTCTGCTAAAAAGTGGCGCCGCGGCCTGCCAAAGTGCTGCCGTCTCATCCTCGGTTCCAATTGACCCGCCTGAACCGCGAGCATATACTTTTGTTTGCGAACAGCGTTGAACTAGCAGAGCCTGCCAAAGGCGCCCCAATGCCGGAAATTGCGATCCCTTACCGTGTGGATGCCGCTCTTGAACGTGGAATCGAAGGCTGCGGCCTTTCGCGAGAGGACGCGCTGGCGCTCATGCAAGAGGCGCCGCTGCCCGCAATACTAGAAACAGCCGCGGCGGTTCGGGACCGGTTTAAGGGTCGCTCGGTCAGTTATTCCAGAAAAGTTTTCATTCCTCTCACCCACCTTTGTCGCGACTATTGCGGCTACTGCACATTCCGCGCTGACCCTCAAGCCGGCGTGCAGCCTTACATGATGCCGGAAGATGTACTCGCGGTGGCCGAAGCGGGCCGCCAGGCAGGCTGCAAAGAGGCTTTGTTCAGCCTGGGCGATCAACCCGAACTGGTGTTCCCGGAAGCGAAGGAGTTTCTAAAAAGATTAGGTTTTGATCGCACGCTCGAATACCTGGCGGCCATGAGTGACCTGGTGCTCGAGAAGACCGGACTGTTACCGCATTCCAACCCCGGTCTGATGGGTGCGGAGGACCTTCGCCGCCTGCGGGAGACCAACGTCAGTGTCGGGCTGATGCTGGAGAGCGCCAGTCCGCGATTGGGACGTCCGGGAGGAGCCCACTGGAAAGCTCCAGACAAAGTTCCATCTCTTCGCCTTCGAACCATCGAGAGTGCGGGACAGTTGTCGATGGCCTTCACCACCGGAATTCTGATCGGGATTGGCGAAACGTTGGAAGAACGCGTTGACGCACTCCTGGCGATCCACTCCGCCAATAAAAAATACGGCCACATCCAGGAAGTTATCATCCAACCGTTTCGCGTGAAGCCGGACATTCGCATGGCTGAGGCGCCGGAACCCTGCAAGCAGGATTTGCAGCGCACCATCGCGGTTGCGCGGTTGATCCTGGGCGGCACGATGAATCTTCAGTCGCCGCCCAACTTGCTCTCGAATGACTATCCCGATCTGCTGAAGGCCGGCATCAACGATTGGGGCGGGATCTCACCGGTGACAAAAGACTTCATCAATCCGGAGGCTGCCTGGCCGCAAATCTCATCGCTTGCTGCGAGATCATCTGAGGCCGGTTTCGTCCTGCGCGAGCGGTTGGCGATCTATCCCGACTTTTCTTCGAGGCCGGAATTTGTAAACTCCCGCCTTCAACCGTACATGCGGAAACTCCAGGCCGAGGACGGCTACGCACGGGAGGAAATGCGAAAATGTTGAAACCGGCGAACCCTGAATGGCGGGAGATTTCCTGGGAGCGTGCTTTGGCGGCAGCAAGTCATGATGTTGCCGGTGCCCTGGAGAAAGCCCTTTCCGGTTGCGATCTAGGAATGGAAGAGGGCCTGACTCTCGCTAAGGTCGATGGCGATGACGTTTTGGCGCTAGCGAAGGTTGCGGACGAGCTGCGACGCCGCGCCGTCGGCGACAAAATTACTTATGTAGTGAACCGAAATCTGAACTTCACCAATGTGTGCATAGTGGGCTGCGCTTTTTGCGGATTCAGCCGTGGACCCGATTCGCCGGACGCGTATTTTCATTCAACAGAAACGCTGATTGCCAAATCGATCGAAGCGGTGAAGCTCGGCGCCACGGAAGTGTGCATTCAAGGTGGCCTGCCGAAAGATCTTGACGGCTATTACTACGTCAATCTTCTTCGCGCGATCAAGGGACGCTTGCCCGAAATTCATGTGCATGCCTATTCGCCGATGGAAATTACCTACGGCGTGGAGAAGACGCATCTGCCCCTTCGGGAATATCTGCAGATGTTGAAAGAAGCAGGCCTGAATAGTATTCCGGGAACCGCGGCGGAAATTCTCGATGATGATGTCCGCCGGTCCTTGAGTCCGAACAAATTAAAAGTCAGGCAGTGGATCGAGGTCATCCGCACGGCCCATGGCCTCGGCATCCCTTCGACATCCACCATGATGTACGGCCATACCGAACTTCCGGAACATTGGGTGAGACACCTGCTGCTGATCCGCGAGATCCAAAAGGACACTCGCCGATTTACCGAATTTGTTCCGCTGGGATTTATTCACTCCCAGACGAAACTTTTCCAGCACGGGGGGGCGCGCGCAGGACATTCGGCACACGAAGATTTAATTGTTCATGCGCTATCGCGCGTTCTGCTGAATGGCCATATCCCGAACATACAAGTCTCCTGGGTCAAGCTCGGGTTTCAAGAATCTCTTGCCTGTCTGGAAGCGGGTGCGAACGATTTCGGCGGGACTTTGATGGAAGAGAGTATCTCGAAAGCCGCCGGAGCGAATTTTGGCGAGTATGTCTCACCCGGAGAATTCCGGGCCCTGATCCGCACGATTGGACGAATCCCGGCCGAGCGCGCCACAACTTATGGAATTCGCAGAGTCTTTGAGCATCCGGACGCGGAGGAGCGCCTGCCCGTGGGACGAATGCCAATATTTTCCTCCGGCGCCAACCACGCTCCGGCGCCGGCAACGGGCTACTGATCGAAAGCTCCGCGCTCGCCGAAATATTCAGCGCCTGCAATCCCTTCCTTGCGTGTGCGTTTGCGGACGTGGGCGCCGGATTATTTTGCATCCATCGTCGATTTCACGACTTATTCTCAGGAACAAGTCCCGCCGAGCTCAAAGATGGCTGGTTGCCGCCGTACTCCGGAATGTTCCGTTGAAAAACGCGAAAAACATGATCATATCCGGCGACATGTTCTTGCCCATCGGGCCCCTTCTCGAACGTCTCAGGATTTCTTCCGAGTAAGGCAATTGCCTGGCTGCGATCCGAGACCAACACCAAGGTCGCTTCGTACAACTTATCGCCGATTTTAATACGTACGCGGGGATCGCGGGAAACGTCGGCGGTCCAGGACTTATCGTACGGGAACTTCACATCCATTCGATCCTGGTGCGAACGGACGTAGAGCTGGCCGTCGCGCACAAAGGGCATTGTACGGACCGAGTGTGGAATGAAATATGGCGTCCGCGTCTCCACCAAAATAGTGTTAAGGCTGCGCCCGGGATGCTCCACTTTGTCAACGAACGACCAATCCGTTACAGGCGTAGTGACGATGTCGCCCTTCAGCCACAAACCGGGCCGGGCAATCATGTGGTGGGCTCGAAGTTGGTTCAAGTCGAGGTATTCCGGTTCCAAGCCGGTAAAACGGAACGTCAAGAGCGCCACGGCCAGTACGACGATCATGAGCACTATGCCGATTTTTAGAATTTTCATGTTTGTGTTCTCAGCTGAGCGTTCCGGCGGGAAGCGTATCCGTACCAGCACTCTTCCGTGGCACGCTGGGATTTTCCTGTATTCGTTGGATAAGTGCTGGGGCGTTGATTTCCGCCGGCTGCAGTTTGTTCTCTCTTTCTAAACCGGGATTTGCAAAGTGATTTTCACGACTGACACCCTTATACACCCGAGGCCACTTCGAGCGAATCCATTTGTTCTGATCGCTGTCCTTGGCAGCTACGCCTTCGCTGCTGCCAGGGTCACTTCAGCGCCAC
>CAVOIX010000023.1:0-17902 GCA_963695945.1 uncultured Acidobacteriota bacterium
GCACGACGCGTCTCTGCGCTCCAGCAGGGACTGGGGGATCTGGAAAGCAACGAGGCTGCCAATCACGATGCCTGGCAAGCCACTACAAATCGGCTAGCGGACGTGGCGGGCCAGGTGGGTACGCAAAGCGCGGACAGTCTAAAAGCCAGGACGATTTGAACCGCCTGCTTGCGCGCACCGAGATGGAGGCGATTCCTTTCGAGTTGCTTCGCGGAACGAAACCGCAGCCGGTGGGGACCCATTTCGCTGGTGCTCAAGTCTTCCAATCCGAAGAAGCAGAGCTACACGCTGTGCGTGTATTCCCAGCCGTCCTGCATCGACCTGAAAGACCGCACCCTGCACGAAGTCGTGCAATTTGTGGTCGCGCGCAATACCACTCCTTTGGAAGTGATTGCGACCAAGATTACCAAGGATCAAATGCTCGGATATCTTGAAGTTCCCCGAAGCATGAGTGGACATTAGAGCTGGACTCAGCAAATCCTCACCCGCGATCCCTTCAGGAACCGCGCAGCCACGGCCAGCGGTCAGTCGGGCAACTCATAGCTATTCGCGTGCATTCTTTTTTTCGCATGATCATCGGCGAGCAGCTGTTCCAGTTGCTTCACGCAAGTTTGCGGGCTGTTCTTGGTTCCGTAAAATTTATGGGGTCCGATCTTGAACCTCTCGCCACACCCGTCGAAATCACACGCAACGACGCCCCATTCCGCATGCTCCGGGGCATGCACCACGGATTGGCTTAGCTTGACGGCAACGGGGCACAATGGGGATGCTTTTTCCCTGTATTCGGTAAAACTCATTTCATTTCTCCTCAAGGCGAACACGCAAAGTCTCACCCATCAAATTAAAGCCTGACTGGAGCGGTCGTCTTGTACGAAATTGCTGTCCTCACCGGTCCGGCGGTATAGTTGAATTGTGAGTCCGAAAGCGCATTGCGCGGTTAGTGGGACGCTAATGTCCGCACGCTTGCCTCAAATCACCGAAGCGGAAAATTCACTGATCCACGCGGATCATGGAGGGAAGGCAGCGGGCCGCCATGAGAGCGCGCGTATCTGGCGGCATGCCGCTCTGGACGGAGCTGAATTGTTTGAGGGCTCGTATCGCAACTATGAATTCGCGCAACATTTTCATTGTGTGCCGGCAATCGGAGTCGTGGAACGGGGTTCGATGAGTTGCTATTGCAGAAGCTCCAACCACGTTCTCCCCAAAGGGACGGTTCTCCTGTTGAATCCTGGAGAAGTGCATGCGCCGGGACCCTGCGCATTCTCCGGAATGGCGATTCCGCGTCATTTTTTTCGAGGATGAACTGTTCCGCATGCGATCGATCGGCGTCGCCGGAACAGTGCTTCGATTCTCGAAGCCGTTTGTGGATGACCGGCAACTCGCCGATCGAGTGCTGCGGTTGCACCGAAAACTTGAAACAGCAGGATCCGCATTGGAATTTGAATCGTGTATGTTTGAAGTTTTTGCGCAATTGGCGCAGAAGCACTCGTGTTTTCCAGCGCGGGTGGACCGCTCGGGGATCGAGACCCTCAAGATGACGAAGGTGAGGGAATACTTGCACGCTTATTACGAGCGGGATCTTACACTGAATCAACTGGCGGCCGTTGCTGCGCTTAGCCCATATCACCTGGTTCGCACTTTTCGCAAGTCAGTCGGACTCACGCCGCATGCCTACCTGATACAAATTCGTGTTGAACATGGAAAGCGCCTGTTAAGGGCCGGGAATTCCATCTCGGATGTTGCGATGAGTACCGGCTTTGTGGACCAGAGCCATTTCACCCGCCATTTCAAACGCATCATGGGCGTAACCCCCGCAAAGTATCTGCCCAAACGCTCGCAGCGGGCGCTAGCACGTACCGCTCCGGTCCAGACGCGAAGCCCGCAGAATGCCGCGGCCATAGCGGCGCCGGTATATCTTGCCCGGTAGAACATTCCAGGTTATAAAAATCCTGGACGAGGGCGGCCAATCCTACACCATAACCATTCCGAAATCGCGGCCGAGGAATACGTCGTGTTTGTCGATGGCGACCGCCGCTACCTGGACTGCTCGGATGGTGTGTGTAATCTTCTGGGATATCGCCGGCCGGAGATTCTGAGCAAATCGATCGACGATCTTGGGTATGACAAATCCGAAGTCGCGGCCCTGTTTGAAACGTACCTCAAGAATGGTCTTCAGCAAGGCGATTTCATTCTCCGGCACAAAACCGGCAGACCGATTTATGTGAAATATCATGCCTGGAAGTTTGAGGACGGATGCCTGGCCGCTACCTGGCAACCCGCAGAGAAATGGGAGCAGTTATACGTTGAGGCGCTCCTGGAGTTTCGCTCCGAACAACTGCAAGTCTCCGTGGCGATCGCGCTGAAAGCGATTCGAGAGCGCCAGGCTTCGCTGACCGGCAAGGATAGTTTGGAAACCCATATCAAGCTGCGTGAAGCGTTTTCAAATCTCCGCGCGCTGTGACTCCAAAATTCGTTCGTTGCAGGCTATTTTTGCGCGGAGGCGCACATTCGCAAAATCCAAGCAGAAGCGCAACCAGACGATCGTCCCGTCTACGGGGGGTCGCGCCGAAATCGAATTGTTTTGCGGTTGCCGGATCGCGACGTCGCGCTCCGTAAGGACCTGGCGAGTTTTCTCAATTCCTTTTCAAGAGCTGCTTCGACAATGTCCGATTTTACCTCACCGAGCGCCACGCGTACGATGTAGGACTTTTCGAACCCGGTTTGCCGAGCCACGCGCGCATACAGATGTTTCAAAGAGTCGAGCAGGGTCTTTCGACCGCCAATCACAATTCTTCGGGACATTGGCACATCCCCTTATCCTCTGAGAATCGACGAAACTAAGCGGGCAAGTGGCGGTATTCTACCAGACCGATTTGACACCGCAAATACATTCAGTTCTGTAGATACGGCGGATGGCGGTGGCCAGGAGCTACTCAGATTGCGGATGGAAATGGCCTCCTTGAATCGATTCCACGCATGCACCTAACCGCGTTCATTGCAGGATTCCCGAGTGACGCAGATCACAAGCCATGGTGACGCGATACACAGCCCCGGAGCATCGGCCTGTTTACAATCAGGTTGACTTACCAAGGAGGTAATAGGAGGATGTTGCGAGAGGATCGAACTTCCCACGGAGGGTTGAGTTGAACAGACTGACAAGAGCCCCGCGCGTTGGCGCGCCGAGGCGAACCCGAGTTACGAATCCGATTGCCGTATTATATAAGCGCAAAAAAAGCGATAGCCGACGAAAAAAGAAAACTCCGATTGAGCACATTTTTGAAAGGATCTTCCAGCGTCGAATGACTCCGCTCGAACGTTTAGTCCTGGTCGTCGACTTGAAAAACAAGCCGCCAAAAACAACGCCATCGACCCCCAGACCCGAATAATCGGAGCTCCTGCAAGGTTGAAGCTCTCACTCCCGGAGCAGTCATACCCAGTCCGCCATAGCCCATAAAAAGCAAAACAGGGAGGCGATGAAACCGCCTCCCTGTTTTTCCTGCAAGTTTCCTTGGGCAGGAGTTACCAGCGTTTTAAGACGTCTTCACTTCGGTCCCGCCGGGATTTTCCTTCTGCTGTTTTTCGCGCTGTTCGCGCAGGACGGCTTTGCGCGACAGGCGAATCTTGTTGCCCTCGATGGCCAGCACCTTGACCAGCACCTGGTCGCCCAGTTTCAGCTCGTCGCGCACGTCGCGCAGACGCTGCTCGGCGATTTCGCTGATGTGCAGGAGGCCGTCGGTGCCCGGGAAAATTTCCACGAATGCGCCGAATTCCGCGAGGCGCACGACTTTGCCGAGATAGGTTTTGCCGATTTCGGCGGAGGCCGTGATGTCGCGGATCATCTGGAGCGCCGGATTCGGCGGCTGGTGCCGCTGTTGGCGAACACATGCACTTTGCCGTCGTCCATGACGTCGATTTTCACGCCGGTGGCTTCGATGATCGAGCGGATTTTCTTGCCGCCCGGCCCGATCAGGTCGCGGATCTTGTCGGTGGGAATCTGCACATGATGCAGCCGCGGAGCGAAGACCGACATCTTGGGCCGCGCCGCACGAAATCGTCTGGTCCATGATGTCCAGAATGTGCAGGCGCGCGCGCGGGCCTGTTCGAGCGCCTGCCGCATCAGTGCGACGCTGATGCCGCCGACCTTGATGTCCATCTGCAGGGCGGTGATTCCGGTGCGGGTTCCGGCGACCTTGAAATCCATGTCGCCGTAGTGATCTTCCGCGCCCGCGATATCGGTAAGGATGGCGTGCTTTGTCGCCTTCAACGACCAGGCCCATGGCGATGCCCGCGCATGCCGACTTGATCGGCACTCCGGCGTCCATCAGCGACGAGCGAGCCGCCGCAAACCGTGGCCATGGACGACGAGCCGTTCGATTCCAGGATGTCCGAAACCAGGCGCATGGCGTACGGGAAAGTCGGTCTCCGGCGGAAGCAGGTTCATGAGCGCGCGTTCGGCGAGCGCGCCATGGCCGATTTCGCGGCGTCCCGGTCCGCGCAGGAATTTCACTTCGCCGACGGAGAACGGCGGGAAGTTGTAGTGCAGCATGAAGCGCTTGAACGATTCTTCCTCGAAGAGCAGGTCGAGCCGCTGCTTGTCTTCCTTGGTGCCGAGCGTGGTGGTGGCCAGGGCCTGCGTTTCGCCGCGCGTGAACAGTGCGGAACCGTGCGCGCGGGGCAAGACTCCCACTTCGCAGGTGATGTCGCGAATTTCGTCGAATGCGCGGGCATCCGGACGGCGGCTTGCGGTGCAGGATGTCGTCGCGGAAGATAATTTTCGCGCAAGCGCTCAAACGCCCGCGCGGCCAGCTTGCGCTTCTCTTCGTCGTCCTCCGGAATCGACGCCATGATTTCTTTCTTGACTTCGTCGATCAGGTGATAGCTTTCTTTTTTCGGATGCTTGCGCGGTGTCCAGCGCATCATGCAGTTTCGCGCCGAATTTCTGCTCGATTTCCGCTGGCCAGCGCTTCGTCAAACGGCAGCGGCGGCACGGTAACTTTGTTGGGCTTGAGCTTGTCGTGCAATTCGCGAATGGCCGCGATGATGTGCTTGATCTGTTCGTGTCCGAATGCGAGCGCGTCGGCAACGGTGTCTTCGCTGACTTCGATCGCGCCGGCCTCGATCATCACGATGGCTTGCTCGCTGGCCGACGACGACGATGTTCAGCAGGCTGGTCTTCTGCTCAGCGGCGGTGGGGTTGGCAACCAGCTTGCCTTCAACCAGGCCGACGCGCACGGCGGCGACCGGCGTGGTGAACGGCAGATCGGAAATAAACGCCGCCGCCGAAGCGCGCGGTGATGCCGATCATGTCCGGATCGTTTTCGCTGTCCGCGGAAAGAACCATGGCGACGATTTGCGTTTCATTGCGCCAGGCTTCGGGAAACAGCGGGCGCAGCGGGCGGTCGATCATGCGCGAGGTCAGAATTTCGCGCTCCGAGGGGCGCCCTTCGCGCTTGAAAAAGCCGCCGGGAATTTTTCCGGCGGAATACGTGTATTCGCGATAATCCACAGTGAGCGGAAGAAAATCCCGGTCATTCGCCTTGGAATCCATGCAAGCGGTGACGAGCACGACGGTATCGCCATAGCGCGCCAGAACGGCGCCATTGGCCTGCTTGGCGATTTTTCCGGTTTCGAGGGTCAGCGTGCGTCCGCCGACTTCGACCGTAACCTGATGGGGAGCGGGTGCTGCTTGCGACATAAATTGAATTCCTTTCGACTTCCGCCGCGCCCGAACCATCGGGCTACGCGCGCGAAAGCCATTCGAGTGCGGGAGAACATGTCCCGTTTTGATTGGGAAGAGAGACGACGAAGGACTGCGAGCGGAATGCCGGAACCTGCCTACAAAAAAAGCGGCCGGGCAAATCGCCCGAGGGCCGCCAGAAGCCTGCAGGACTCCGCGAAGCGTTCGGAGATTGTTGTTGGCGCGGCTGCGCTGGACCGCAGAGGACGCTGCTACTTGCGCAAACTAAGGCGTTCGACAATCTCGCGATACCGATCCGGGTCACGACGGTTGAGATAATCCAGCAGACGGCGGCGCTTGTTGACCATCATGATCAACCCGCGTCGCGATGCATGGTCCTTGAGGTGCGACTTCAGATGCGTCGTCAGATAGTTGATGCGCTCGCTCAATAAAGCAATTTGCACTTCCGGCGAGCCCGTATCCTTCACATGTGCCCGATACTGCTCGATCAACATTGACTTAGCTTCTCTCAAGTCGTCCTCTCCGCCCAACCCACTAATTTTGCTCTCGTTTTCGTCTTCTCTTCGACCGTAGCAGCCTACCATAGCGGTCGCGGACACATGCAAAATGTTTCTTTCTTGAAATTAATTCGCACGGGATATTGGCCGATCTCTCCAGCCGCAGCGAACCGTGCGACGCTACTTTCCGCGGATCAGCGACAGAAATTCCTCGCGCGTCTTCGGATTATTCTTGAACGCGCCGAGCATCGCGCTGGTCACCGTCTGCGAGTTCTGCTTTTCCACTCCGCGCATCACCATGCACAGGTGGCGTCCTTCGATCACTACGCCCACACCCAGCGGAGCGATCTTTGCTGGATGGCGTTGGCGATCTGGTTGGTCAGCCGTTCCTGAATCTGCAGCCGCCGCGCAAACATGTTGACCAGCCGCGGAATTTTCGACAGGCCCACTACTTTCTTGTCGGGAATATACGCCACGTGGCATTTCCCGAAAAACGGCAGCAGGTGGTGCTCGCACAGGCTGTAAAACTTCGATGTCCTTCACCAGCACCATCTGGTCATAGCACACCGTGAACATCGCGCCGTTCAGCAGTTTCTCCGGATCCTGCTGGTAGCCGCTGGTCAGAAAACGGAAGGCTTTCTCAAAGCGTTCCGGAGTGCGCCGCAAGCCGTCGCGGTCCGGATCTTCGCCGATCGAACGCAAAATTCGCCGCATATGATCGGCGATCGATTCCGGCGCTTCCCTGCCCATCCGGTTCGGCCAGCGTCCAATTCTTCAACTCGCTTTCGGTCATCACTCATGGGTCGCTCCGCAGGTTCTCCCGCGTATTCAAAACTGTTCCGTCCGGTCTCCTCGACGCGCACGCGCTCCAGCGTGGCCTTTGGAAACCGGCGCAGGCGGTTGAAAATCTCGATGCAGATATTTTCCGTGGTCGGAACGTTTTCGCGAAATCCGCAATCTCTTCGTTCAGATACTTATGGTCGAACGGCTCGATGACTTCGCGTTCGACAAAAGCATCCAGGTCCGCTGAGGTTGGCGATCATTCCGGTCGCCGGATCGACCGGCCCGGATACGGCCACTTCCAAGACGTAATTGTGGCCGTGCCCGTAGGGATTGTTGCATTTGCCATAGATCGCGCCGATTCTCCTCCTCGCCAAGTTGCGCGGCTGTGCAGGCGGTGCGACGCGCAAACCGGTAACGCCGCGAAAGGTGAAGCTTCATCGGCGCCCCACTTGTCCCGCGCGGCCCGCGCGTTGCCCTCGCCGTAACAGTCGACGAACAGGTCGGGCGTCTCGTACAGGCGCACGCGATTCAGATGCCCGCGCGTAATTTTCGGTTCAAGCAGCCGCCAGATCACTGTCGCGATGTTCTCGCAGGTGGGAATTTGCCCGGCGAGCTCCGGAACTTCGTAGTTCAGGAAGCGGTGATCCATGCGGTCGCTGACTTCGCGCTGCAAAATTTCTTTCAATTCCTTCAGGTCCAGCACCATGCCGGTGGCCGGATCGGGTTCGCCCGCCACGGTCACCTCCAGCACGTAATTGTGCCCGTGACCATGCGGGTTGTTGCACTTGCCAAAGACGCGCCGGTTCTCCTCGGCGGAAAACGCCGGGTTGTGATAGAGATGCGAGGCCGAAAATTCAATTTTGCGTGTCAGATAAACCATAAATGCGGTACATTCTTCAGGAATGGATGGCGGTTATGCGGAAGCCCCCCGTCGCCCAACCGCAAAATTCAAATCTAAAATTTCAAATTCGAGATTTCCAATTGAGATTTCCAACTGCAATCCAGCGCCCGGACCGGCCATGCTGTCTGACCGATTATCGATAAGAAGCCGGAGCCGGCGATTCAGAATTCCTCACGAAGCACGATTCACAAATCACGCCTCACTGGATAGTCGCGGCCTTTCCAGCACACGCTGCCCCGCCCATATCGCCGTTCCGAATTCAGCAGCCCAGCCGCATACAGCGCCATCCCTGGCAAGTAGTATAAGGCAAGCCCAGCCGGAAAACGATTTCGCCGCAATTCCGCGGCATAGGCCGCATGCCGCCCGGCCAGAAGCGCGACTCCCAGCGCACCCCAAATTAGATGCACAGCGATCAGCGGAAGCATCAACAAAGGTATCCACGGCACAACGCGAAAGAGTTCGCGCCCCACGATCCCGGGAAGTGCCGCCCATCAAGGGATACAGATTTTCGTCCAGCCCTGCCACATCGCACCAAAAGCGCGATACATCCGAACCCGCATGATCCCGTGCCCGAAGCGAAGTGGAGCCTATGCCCGCCTGCTTGGCGAGCCGCGCCAGGGCTACATCTTCGAGCACCTCGCCGGCAACCGCGGCATGGCCGCCGATGCGCATGTAGTCCTCGCGCCGGATGAGTAAGTATTGTCCGCTGGCCGCCGCGGCCGGCGAATCAGGATGGTTTACCGCGGCATAAAAATATTTGCGCGCCAGACGCGTGTAAACGAAGGGGATCAGGGCCTTCTCCCACCAAGTACGCGTTTCCTGCTCGGGTGAGTACGATACCAGCCCCGCCCCGGTTTCCGCCGCATCGGCGAGCGCATGGGCCACGAACCTTGCAGGTGCACGCCGTCCGCGTCGGTAAATAATAGCCAGTCCCATTTTGCTTGCGCCGCTCCGAGCGATACGGCGTAATTCTTTCCGACCCATCCCGGGGGAAGTTCGTTGGCTTCCAACAGGCGCAGCTGTGGGAATTGCAAGGAAAGCTGCTGCAGCACTGCCGCCGTTCCGTCTGTCGATTGATCGTTAATGACAATGATTTCCCCGATTTCGGGCTGCGCGGCGAGCGACTGGACCGCCGCTGCGATCGTGGCTTCCTCGTTGCGTGCCGGCACGATCGCGGAAACCGTCATATGGGAATTCATCCTCGTAAGATGGCAATTCGTGTCGCGCGAAGCCGGGTTCAGAATGTATTATAGTGGGGCCGGAGAAAAAACATTGAAGCATAAGATTCTTGGCCCAATCGCGCTCGTGTTCGTGGCTGCGGTCCTGTATGTTTTTGCGGCTCCGTCCTATCGCCAGGGCGAACCGAGCCTTGCAGGCCGCAAGGCCAAGGATTTTGACATGCAGATTACCGGCGCCTCGCACTTATCCGACCTGCACGGCAAAGTCGTGGTCCTCAATTTCTGGGCTTCGTGGTGTCCGCCTTGCCTGGAGGAAACGCAGTCACTGAATACTCTGCAGCAGGCCATTGGGCCAAAAGGCGGGGTGGTTCTGGGCATCAGCGTGGATGAGGACAAGGCCGCATACGAAAAATTCCTGGTGGACAACCATGTGGTCTTCCCGCACTTACCGCGACGCCTCCAAGAAAACCGCTACGGATTACGGCACCTCGATGTATCCCGAGACTTATCTGATCGATCGCGAAGGGCGGCTGGCTCGCAAGATTGTTGGCCCGCAGGACTGGCAATCGCCGGAGACCATGCGCTCCATCGAAACCCTGCTGAATCAGAATTGACATTTTTTTGCAGGGTAGGTTTCAGCCGCTCGGATTTAGATTTGGTTCGACAGCATCTAAACCGGACAGGCTCAAGCCGGTGCTACCGGCGGTTTGGTAGGAATTTGACTAGCGTGGTTCGGGCTACACCATCTTCCGCGTGGTACAGGACGCGGTCCACTCGCGACAACAGTTCCAGGCCGTCCAGTCCACCCGATTCGACCGATGGCGCGCAGGAAACCGCGAACTTTTCCAGTCCGATGGCCGGCAGCGCCTGGCCCCGGCAATGAATTGCAATCTCCATCCGGTCAGGAAACGTATCCAGGGTCACGTCGACGACTTCGCCGTGCCCGCCGTGTTGCGAAATCGTTTCGCGGCATACGTCGCCAGCCGCCCTTGAAAGCTGCTCGACAGCTTCCGTCTTCATACCGGCTTGCATGGCTTGGTGTTCCACGGCGGAACAGAAGGCGCCTACGAGCCGCGAATCCTGGTCCAGGTGAAATACGACGCGGACGGGTTCATCAGTCATTGGATTGAGCCACGCTCACTTCGCAAGCTTCCCGGCAATCCGGACAGTAGTATTTCCCATCCATGCACAGGCGAATGCGTTCCAGACCCTGGCAATAGCAGCAATAGCGTTCGCACTTACATTTGTCCTCGGTCAGATCGCATTGCGAACAAACTACCGTGATTTGCATGCTTCGTCCTTGGTTTTTGGACCGCGGAGGCTAAACCGGCCGTCCCACGCAAAACCGCTAGAAAACACTATAGGCCAGCCCGGCGCGCCAGAACAAGCCACAAGTGCCCAGCCGCGCAACAGCCGTTGCCCCCAGGAATTTCCCGCGATTTTTTGCGTTCTAACTCGATCCAAGTTCGCCCCTAGTGCATCCAATCCTGCGTGCGTGCAACAGCCCCCCGCATAGAGGAGAGACTATGCCAAAAACTGTTTTGGTCACCGGCGCTTCTTCGGGGATCGGCGCCGCAATTGCACAGCTTTTTCATCGTCGGGGATTCATGGTCTATGGCACTTCACGTTCTCCAAACCCCTATGCCCATCAAGAGTTTCCGATGGTCACGCTGGACGTTCATTCAGACGCCTCGGTGAACGCCTGCGTCGGCGAAGTGCTGGAACGAACCGGGCGTCTGGACGTGCTGGTCAATAATGCGGGATATGCGTTGGCAGGCGCCGTCGAGGAAACCAGCATCGAGGAAGCCAAGGAACAATTTGAAACGAATTACTTTGGCGTGGTGCGCATGGTGAAAGCGGCTCTACCGCTCATGCGCGAGGCGCGCTCCGGCCGGATTGTCACCATTGGCTCGCTGGCGGGCCTGGTGGCAATTCCCTACAACGCGTTTTATGCCAGCACGAAATTTGCGCTGGAGGGCTACATGGAGTCTTTGTGGTTTGAAGTGAAGCCGTTCGGCATCGGAGTATCGCTTATCGAACCAGGTTTCGTGCGCACGGCAATCAATCAATCCACTCGCTTCGCCACCGAACGGCTCACCGCCTACGATGGACCTCGCGATCGCGCCATTGACGTGGTTGATCGCGCCGTACCGAAGGGAATCGAACCGGAGATGGTGGCAAAAGTCGTCTTTGGCGCGGTGCGAAGCAGGAGTCCCCGGCTTCGTTACCGCGTGGGCGCGGACGCTCGTTGGCTGCCGCGCCTCAAAAGTGCCGTGCCCTGGAGTGTCTTTCAGGTCGGCGTCCGCCGGACATTTCACCTGAACGCCAAAGGCCGGCCGGCGCCTCCCGCCCGGGTGAGTTCACAGCAACCGCTGCACTAAGCGGAGTTGCGATGGAGAGGCCAGGGCCATCACGCGCGGCCCGCTTTCTTGACACGTTTCAAAGCCGCGTGTTAGTTTCGATTTCGCGCTAGGGTTCCTGAGAATTTCGAGTGACGTCTCCGACCACTGCCCAACTTCGCAAGACCGCGTTGAACGGCGTTCACCGCCGCCTCAAGGCCAAAATGGTCAATTTTGGCGGTTGGGACATGCCCGTGGAGTATTCCGGCATCGTCGCCGAACACCTGGCGACGCGTACGGCCGCAGGCCTGTTTGACGTCAGCCACATGGGTGAACTGGAGGTTCGCGGGGCGCAGGCGCTGGCGCTGGTTCAGCACGTCACTTGCAACGATGCGTCCAAGTTGGTCATCGGCCAGGCTCACTACTCGGGATTGATGACCGAGCAAGGCACGTTCGTCGACGATCTGCTGGTGCACAAGATTTCCGACACGCATTACTTTCTTTGCGTGAACGCCAGCAACCAGGATCAGGACTTCGAGCACATTCGCGCGCACAACAGCATCGGCGCGCAAATCGAAAACGCGAGCGAGCGCTATTCGCAGCTGGCAATCCAGGGACCGAAGGCTCTGGGAATCCTGCAGCGGTTCACCGCCGTGCCGCTGGAACCGATTCGTTACTACCACTTTGCGTTCGGAAAAGTGGAAGGAGTCGATTGCCTGATCGCCCGCACCGGCTACACGGGTGAAGACGGCTTCGAGATTTATTTTGCGCCGGAGCATTCCGAGAAATTGTGGTCGACGATTCTGGATGCGGGTTCTGGCGAGGGAATGTTGCCGTGTGGATTGGGCGCGCGCAACACGCTGCGCCTCGAAGCATCGATGTGCCTGTACGGCCATGAGATTGACGGCACGACCACGCCGTGGGAAGCGGGCCTTGGCTGGATCTGCAAACCGGCAAAGGGAGAATTTCTCGGGCGCGATGTTCTGGTGCGGCAAAAAGAAAAAGGCATTGATCGGACGCTGGTGGGATTCGAGATGCAGGATCGGCTGATCGCACGCGATGGCTGCGAGGTGTTCATCGGCGGCCAGCCGGCGGGACGCGTGACCAGCGGATCGCCCGCGCCCTTTCTCAAGAAAAATATTGGCATGGCCTACGTTCCGACGGCTGCGAAAGCGCCGGGAACCAAAATTTCGATCGGGATTCGCGGCCAATCAAGCCCCGGCGCGAATCGTGCCGATGCCTTTTTATAAGCGCTCGAAGTAGACTCGTTTTTGTGGGCAGCCAACAGCGCTGTCCTATTAGGAGCCGTAATGTACCCAAGCGACTACCGCTACACCAAAGAACACGAGTGGATCAAAGTGTCCGGCGACACCGGAACGGTCGGGATCACCGATTACGCGCAGCACGAACTGGGCGATGTCGTCTTCGTGGAGATGCCCGTGGCGGGCACGAAAATTACCGCGGGCCAGGTCTTCGGCACGGTGGAATCGGTGAAGGCGGTCAGCGAAATTTACTCCCCGGTCTCTGGCGAAGTAACCGAAGCCAACGCCGCACTGAAAGACGATCCTGAGAAAGTAAACTCCGATCCGCACGGCGCCGGATGGCTGATTAAGGCCAAGCTCGCTAATCCCGCCGATGTTTCCGCCCTGATGGACGCTGCCGCCTATGAAGCGTTCATCTCGGAAAAGGAACACTCCGCCTGATGCGCTATCTTCCGAAGAGCACGATCGAGCGCCGGGAAATGCTCGACGCTGTAGGCGCGCCATCAATCGAAAAACTGTTTGATTCCATCCCCGAGGAGTTCCGGCTGAAGGAGCCGCTGCAACTTCCTGCCGCGATGTCCGAGCAGGAGATCATCGAATATTTCCGCGCGCGGGCCGCGGAAAATTCCGTAGGCTACACCAGCTTTCTCGGCGCCGGCGTCTACAACCATCTGCGCTCGGTGGTCACCGATTCGCTGATCCAGCGCGGAGAATTCCTCACTTCGTATACGCCGTACCAGGCGGAGATCAGCCAGGGGACACTGCAAGCCATCTTCGAGTTTCAGACGCTGATGTGCCAGCTCACCGGCATGGACGTCGCCAACGCCTCCATGTGGGACGGCTCGACCGCGACCACGGAAGCGGTGCTGATGGCCGAGCGGCTCACCCGACGGCACCGCGTGGCCGTGGCGCGATCGCTGCACCCGGAATATCGCCAGGTGCTGGACACCTACGCGCGCAATCTGGGCCTGCGCATCGACGAAATCGGATATCACCAGCGCCGGTCAGGTGGACGCCGCCGCCTGGAGGGCGCGATCACCAGCGAAACTGCGGCAGTCGTCGTGCAATCGCCCAATTTTTTTGGCGTGCTGGAACAGATGCCCGCACTCGCTGTATCTGGCGCACGCGAAGGGCGCGCTGCTGGTCGTGAGCATCACCGAAGGCGTATCACTAGGCGCGGTGCGGCCGCCGGTTGAGGCGGACATCGTAGCGATGGAAGGACAGAGTTTCGGATTGCCGCAAAGCTATGGCGGCCCTTACGCTGGCGTCATCGCCACACGCGACAAATTCGTGCGGCAGATGCCGGGACGCCTGGCCGGGCGAAACGGTGGACGCGCAGGGCAGCGCGGGTACGTGCTTACCCTGGCAACGCGCGAACAGCACATTCGCCGCGAGAAAGCCACATCGAACATTTGCACCAATCAGGCGCTGTGCGCACTGGCCGTGACCATTCATCTGTGCCTGCTGGGCAAGGAAGGACTGCGCGAAATGGCGGTGCAGAATCTGGCCAAGGCGCGATTCGCGCTGGAACAGCTGGAGCAAATTCCGGGCGTGCCGCGCGTGTTCACCGGGCCGATCTTTAACGAATTCGCCGTCGAATTCCCTCGCTCTGTGAAGATGATCAACGCCGAGTTGCTGCGCGAGAAAATCATCGGGCCGCTTGCGCTCGGGGGCTATCCGCGGACTGACCAAGCGCGGACTGTTCTGCGTCACGGAAACAATGTCACGCGCGGAAATCGAACGCATGGCCGAAGCGGTTCGCGAAATTTTAGCGAAGCCGATTTAGTAGCGCAGCGACTCTTCGCTGCGCGGTTTTTGCAATCCTAGCGATGTCGAGCGCCGCCGCATCGGGCGGGAACGCGGCACAGGAAGAAATGCCGCAACTTGTTACGGGGAGCATTCGATTGACCAGTCGCATCAAGAAGGCGGGACGCCACGTCAGCCAGAACGAAGCGCTGATCTTCGAGGAGTCGGCGCCTGGCAAGCGCGGCATCGAATTGCCTCCGCTCGATGTTCCGGCGGTGGACCCGCGCACGGAGCTGGGCGCCGACTACGTTCGCGACGCCGTCGAAGGATTTCCCGAAGTCAGCGAGATCGAAGTGGTCCGCCACTTCACGCGGCTTTCCACATGGAATTACGCCATCGATCTGGGCATGTATCCGCTAGGGTCCTGCACCATGAAATACAACCCGCGCGTGAATGAATTCGTCGCGCGGCTCGAGGGCATCGCCACCGAACATCCGTACCAGCCGCAGGAACTTTCGCAAGGCTGCCTGAAAATTCTGCAGCTGCTTGCAGAAATGCCTGCTGGAAATTACCGGCATGGAGGCGGCACGCTGGAGCCCGCGGCGGGCGCGCAAGGCGAACTGACCGGCCTGCTGCTGATTCGCGCTTACCTGGAAGACGCAGGGCCATCCGCGCAAGAAAGTTTTGATTCCAGATTCGGCGCACGGCACCAATCCCGCCACGGCGGTGATTGCCGGATACGAAGTGGAAAACATTCCGTCCGATGACCGCGGCCAGATTGACATCGAGCGCCTGCACGAATCGTGGTGAACGAAGACGTGGCCGCGCTGATGGTCACGAATCCCTCCACGCTCGGCATTTTCGAACAGCGCATCGCCGAAATTGCCGAACATCCTGCACGCAGCGCGGCGCTTTGCTGTACATGGACGGCGCGAATATGAATGCGCTGGCGGGAGTCGCGCGCCCGGCGATTTTGGCGTGGACGTGATGCACCTCAACCTGCACAAAACTTTCTCCACCCCGCACGGCGGCGGCGGTCCTGGCGCGGGTCCGGTAATGGTGAAGAAGATCCTCGAACCCTATCTTGCCGATTCCCGTGCTGGTGGAAAAAGACGGGCGGCTGGCTCTGGAAAGCAACCGGCCGAAATCCATCGGTCGAGTGCGCGCGTTCGTGAGGAAATTTTGGGGTGCTGGTGCGCGCTCTGGCCTACACGCTGGCGTACGGCCCCGGAATTCGCCAGGCCACGGAAGACGCGGTGCTGAACGCGAACTACATTCGCAAGAAACTGGAGGACGTGTACGAACTGCCCTACAATTCGCCTTCGATGCATGAGGTGGTTTTCAGCGATGCGCGGCAGAAGAAAAATGGCGTGAATACAATGGACATTGCCAAGCGGTTGATCGATTACGGCTTCCATCCCTACACCACGGCCTTTCCGCTGATCGTGCCCGGCGCGATGATGATTGAGCCCACGGAATCGGAATCGAAACAGGAGTGCGATCTTTTCATCGATGCGATGCGCTCGATTGCCGAAGAAGCGGCGACGAGCCCGAACTGGTGAAGACCGCGCCGCATTCCACGCGCGTCGGCCGACTCGATGAAGTGGCTGCCGCGCGCAAACCCGTCTTGCGCTGGAAGCCCAAGTCATATCGAGCCAAATCCTGCGGCACTGACCGAGCATGCGCGCTAGCCGTTCGCTTCATATCAACACCGCGTGGCTACAAGCCTTCTTACGCGGTCGCCTAGCCTCGGCAAGTGAACAGGTGCTCGCACTTGCGCGCGAGCTGCACATGTGCGGCATCGTTGTCGGCCACCCGCCGGACCTGCGCGGCCGTGCCGTGGCCGCATTGCGCTGCGAGCATCGGCTGCCAGGTCGGCGCGGGCAATCACGGCGCCCTCGCCTTCCTTCTCAAACAACAGGCCGTTCTCGTCGTCGTCCCAGTCGACGCACGAGCATGTCGCCCAGAGCGACCTGTTCGGTGGCCAGCAGGTTCGCCAGCGGATAAACCAGGTGACGTCTCGATCGCGCGCTTCAGATGCGCGCGCCATATTTTATGTCGGTGCCTTCGTTGCAGCAGGAATTCTCGCGCCGCTGGCGTCACGCGGAACAGAAATTGTCCGCGTGCCGTATCCAGCACGCGCTGCTGCACCATTCCCAGCTCGATTTCCAGAATCTGCTCGAGCTGCTCGTGCCGCAGCGGATAAAACACCACCACTTTGTCCAGCCGGTTCATGAACTCGGGCGAAAATTTGCGCTTCGCGGCTTCCTGCGCCGTGCGCTCCACCTTCCCGTCGAGGCTTCGGCTTCCGGCTTGTCCTCGGCTGCACGAATCCCATGCCGCCGGTCATCAGTTCGGTGATCTCTCCGCCGCCCAGGTTCGAGGTCAGAAAATCATGGTCTGCGACAGATCCACGCGGCGGTTATCGCCAAGCGTCAGCGTGGCCTTATCCAGAATCCCAGCAGCAATTGCCACAGCGCGTCCGACGCTTTCTCGATTTCGTCGAACAGCAGAAAGCTGAGCTTCAGATCTTGTCGGTGTGATACTTGCGCGAGCGCTTCCTGCGTGATCAGCGGATGCGTCTCGCGGTGCCCCAGATAGCCTGGCGGCGAGCCGATCAGCTTGGCGATTTCGTGCGAGTGCTGAAACTCGGCGCAGTCCACTTTGATCACGGCGCGAGGATCTCCGAACAGGATTTCCGCCGCGGCTTCCACGATGCGCGTCTTGCCCGAGCCGGTGGGCCCAGGAACAGCAAATTCCCCACCGGACGTCCCGGGAGCTCATTCCGGCGCAGAAAACCTGATACAGGTCGACCATGGCATGAACGCTGGCTTCCTGACCAACGATGCGGCGGCGTAGCGCCGCTTGAAATTCGCGCGCCTCAACACTATGCCGGGTCGGATCGAGCATCGTTTTTTCCTGTCTCACAATTTCCTCCTGAAGCTCTTTACGCATCGCGGTGCGATCGATCTCATAGCGAATAGTTAGAACGCACACGCGGTGCCAAACCAACGTAAAATATGAAGGCCGCCCATCCAATTGAATCTGTGGCAATTAGGAGATGCAGGGCGAAATTGAGGTACCCGAGGCTATGGGCGAGTTTCTGAAAGTGTTCCGCTGGCGTACACCTCGAATCCGTTTGAAACACATGAGCCGAAACCGATTCCATCGTGGCCGTCTCCCGAAAAGAAAAGCGGCCATGAAGTTCATGGCCGCCAGCTATCAGAGTTTATTTTAGGTTGCGGAGCGTCGCTACTGTGTATCGACTTTCTTGCGCCCCGACGCAACCGGTGGCGGAGCGCCGCTCGGTAGGGCCGCAGGAGCCTTGGCTTCGCGCACGATGACCTGGGTGGGAGCTTCCAGCGCTTTTCCGCCAGTGGCCTTCGCCATTTGAGCGGCGGCGCCACGGCCCGATTTTGCCGGCGTGGGCACCACTGCTCCCTCGCCCTCCTTATGGAAGGAAAGGTGAATGGACTTGCCGTCCCAATCGACCACCAG
>CAVOIX010000024.1:0-7666 GCA_963695945.1 uncultured Acidobacteriota bacterium
GGGGCGGTGGCGGACCGGCTTGGTTTCCGGCGGGCGCTGTCGCTGGCGTATCTGATCCTGGCATGCGCGTATTTCCTGCTGGGCTCGCTGGGATCGGCGTGGATGGCGCCGCTGCGAAATACCGTGCCGTTACTGTGGCTTGTGGGATTCGTACTGGTGCTGCCCGCGCTGGGAATCTCCATGGTGAAACCCAGCGTTGTGGGCACCACCGCGCGGGCGTCCCGTGAAAATGTGCGATCGATTGGATATTCGATCTACTACACGCTGGTGAATATCGGCGGCGCGGCAGGGCCGTACATCGCATCTCGGGCGCACCGCCGCCTGGGCGTTGAAAATGTTTTTCGTGTTTCTGCTCTCAGCGTCTTGCTGATGTTCGTGGCCGTGCTCTTATTCTTCAAAGAGCCGCGACAGTCGGGAGACGTGCAAGCGGCCAGCGTCTCTGAAATGGCCCGAAATTTATTTACGGTGCTAACGAACCCGCGCTTCATGCTGTTCCTGCTGATTTTTTCCGGCTACTGGATCGTCTTCTGGCAGCAATATATTGTGTTGCCGATCTATATTCACGGGTACGTCGATCCGCACGCGGACGTGGAATTGATTCTGATTACCGACGCCTTGACCGTCATCTGCCTGCAATTTCTAGTTACCTACCTGACGCAAAAAATACCCGCCTTTCGGGCGATCACCATCGGAATCCTGGTCACCGCGCTGGGGTGGCTGATTCTGGCAACACATCCCGCAGTGTGGGCGGTCATTCTGTCGATTTTCGTGGTAGCGCTGGGCGAAATCGTCCTCTCGCCGCGCTATTACGAATACGTCTCGCGTCTGGCTCCTCCCGGCCAGCAGGGAACGTACATGGGCTTCGCATTCGTGCCCATTGGAATCGGATCGCTGGCCGGGGGATGGCTCGGGGGGCACCTCATGCATCACTTCGGCGAGGTCGTACGGCGCCCGGCGCAAGTCTGGTGGGCCATCAGCGGAATTGGAATTGGAACCACGGTGCTGATGTGGATCTATCACCTGGCAGTGAAAACGGATTTGCCCGCGGCCTCGTAACTCCGGCTCACGGGCAGAACGCCGATGCGTTCTCGCCTGAATCCGCGCCCGACAACCGTTCAATTCAGGATTTCAGTTGCTATCGCGGCAACCTGCTCGGCGATGGCGAGGCTGGACGTGAGACCGGGTGACTCGATGCCAATCAGTTGAATGGCTTGCGGAACATTCTTGTCGCGCTCAATCACGAAATCGGCGATACCGGCATGCCCCGGCGGGACCAGCTTGGCGCGGATTCCTGAATAGGCCAGCTGCAAATCCGCGGCCGCGATTTCCGGTAACATCGGTTTCGCGCGGCGAACAAATTCCTCGATGGGCAGGCGGTTTCGCTCGTAATCATTTTTATCGGCAATGTAATCCGCAGTAGGGCCAACGAGCACGGTATCCCAGAGCGTTCGGGTGAGATGCACGCCGAGGCTCAGTCCGTCCGCATGTGGAAGCGGATATACGAGATTGTTGATGAGGTGCGATTTGGCTCGCACCAGTTCGCAGTATTCACCGCGCACGGGATAGATTCGATAGTTGCGGTTTCCCATCATCGCGGCGATTTCATCGGCATAGAGCCCCGCGCAGTTGATCACGCAACGCGCCTCGATGGTTTCCTCGGAGCGGGCCGGATCATCAGAACCAGCGCTTTCAGCCAGCGTAACGGCGATCGAATCGTCGCGTGGTTCGAGCCGCGTAACTCGCGTGCGCGTGACCAGATTTGCTCCCTGTTCCGTCGCCATTCGCGCAAGCGTCTTGATGAGATCCTCGGCGGAGATGATTCCAGTGGAGGGCACCTCCAGCGCCACAGCCGCTTCGATGTGCGGTTCGCGGGCGCGCACGAAGGCGCGGTCCACGACGCGCAACCCGGTGACGCCGTTGGCGCGCCCGTTTTCGGCCAGATGTTCGAGCTCTACGACTTGCTCTGCGTCATGAGCCACCACCAGCTTGCCGCAGTTGCGGTGCGGCACGTGGTGCGCCACGCAAAATTCGTACATCATCCGGTTGCCCTGGACGCACAGGCGGGCTTTCAAAGAACCCGGCGGATAGTAGATGCCCGAATGGATTACGCCGCTGTTGCGCGTGCTCGCGCCCATGCCGAGCCTGGGCAGATGTTCGACGAGAAATACGTCACCCCAGCGCTGCGAAACTGCGCGCGCCACTGCGCAACCCACTACGCCACCGCCAATGATGACAATGTTGGCGCGATCCATGGGAAACAGGATAGTTGATTGCGGCGTGGCGGCAAACGGGTAAAGCACTCGGGCTGGTCAGCATTCCGGGAAACTACGGCGGCGTCCCGGCCGCAGCGCATTTTTGGTTTGAAAGACGCGCGCCAGGGTGTAGATATATGCCTTGCCTGAATTCCCATTTAGACTTTTGACACTTCGGAGGATTGCGATGTTTCTGAAATCCTGGTGGAAATCTGCTTTGGCGTTCGCGGCGCTGGTGCTGCTGTCTGGAAATTTGCCGCAGCTCTGCGCGCAAACGCGGCCCGAAGCACCGCCTTTCGACGCTTCCCGCATGACCATGCAGCCTCCTCCTCCGGAGGGAGTAGCCATTCGCGCGGGGCGCATGTTCGATCCGCGAACTGGAACGAATCTGTCGAATCAGGTCATCCTCATTCAAGGCGAACGCATCCTCGACGTAGGTCCGGCGGACCGCGTGAAAATTCCCGCGGGCGCGCGTGTGATTGACCTGAGCGCCGCCACCGTGCTGCCCGGCCTGATCGACCGGCACGTTCACCTGATGCAGAACCAGGAGCCGAATGACGCGCGCGCCCTAATCGTGGGGCAGCACTACGCCCTGGCGGATCTGTTCGCCGGATTCACCACGCTTCAGGACATGAATTCGCCCTTCACCTACGCCACCGTCGAACTGCGCGACGCAATTAACAAGGGCCTGATCACCGGCCCCAGGCTGCAAGTGACAGGGCCCGGGCTGACTCCACGGGGCGCCACCTATTACCCGGCGCCATCGGAGCCCGGCACGTTCGGCCAGATTCCAGGGATGCCGGTGTGGCAAAACGATCAGAACATCAATTCGCCGTGGCTGGCTCGCGCGGCTGTGCGCGAGCATTCGCACTACGGCACGGATTGGGTGAAGATTTACGAGACAGAAGACTACGAGGGCAGCGGCTACCCCGTTCCGTCGGGCGGCGGAGCGTTCATGCCGGATGGCAAGATGATCACCGTGCCGTCGATCACGCTGGAGGAAAACCAGGCCATCGTTGATGAAGCGCACCGCAGGGGTTTGAAAGTGGCCTGCCACGCGTATGGGGGCGAAGGATTGCGCAACTGTCTGCAGGCGGGTGTCGACCTGCCCATCCACGTGATCGTGGGCGTTACCGGCGCTCCGGGGCTCGATGACGAAACCATACGGCTCTTCAAACAGCCCCTGGCCGACGGAACCATGCGCCCCGTGAACCAGACGTTATGGGATTTGGCGGGGCCGCTCGATGATATCGATATGAAAGTCAGCGGCGGGAAAACGTCGCGCTTCCGGCTGACCGAGCTGAGTTTCAAAAAGCTGGTGGCTTCGGGAGTTACACAAATCTTCGGCAGCGGCGCGTACACCGTGGGACACGGAGTACAGGCCTACCAGTTCGGACTCTATGTGAAATGGGGCCTGTCCCCGGCGAAAGCATTGCAGATGGCCACCAGCGACGCCGCCGCGACACTCAACTACGATCTGGGCAAGCAGATCGGTTATGTCGAAAAGGGACGATTCGCGGACCTGGTGGCGGTTGCTGGAAATCCGCTGGAGGACATGACCGAGATGGAGCACGTAAAATTCGTGATGAAGGGCGGCGTGATCTACCGCAATGAGTTGAAGTAACTCCAAGACGAAGTGGCGCAGGCTTCAGCCTGTGGCTTTTCGCCCTTGCTCGCACAAACCCCACAGGCTGAAGCCTGCGCCACCTCACTCGACCAAATGCTCGACAAATAAAAACGGGCGCAGCCTGAAAAGGCAACGCCCGTTTTCCATTTTCCAAGCCAGCGTCCGGTGCGAGGGACGCAATCTCCCTCACACCGGCCGACCCGGCTAGAAGGTTAGTTTCAGTCCAACCTGCATGACGCGCTGGCTTCCGGAACCGATCAGCGGATTGCCGGCCGCAAAATCCGGCGTTTGCCCGGCGGCTCCAAATGCGTTGCCACCAAGTTGGTTGTTGGCGTTGACAGAGCTCGACGCACCCGAGGGATTGGCGGCGAGGGGATGATTTAGGATATTGAAAACTTCCCAACGCGCCTGGATGCCAAAACGCTCTCTGAATGTGAAGTTCTTGAAGATGGACATATCCCAGTTCTTGAACCCCGAGTCGCGGAGCACGTTACGGCCCATGTCGCCAAAGGTTCCAAGCGCCGGCGGTGTAATAAATGAGTTGCCGTTAGCGGACACGTAGCAGCCACCAACAGCCAGTGGGGTTCCGACAGCGCCACTTGTTGCGGAGTGGCTCGTGCATCCAGTAAGCTGCGTCGACGTCGCCGGTGTGGTGACGGCACCGTAAACTCCTGTAACCGTGCAACCGACGTTGCCCGACACAAATGCAGTGCCTGGCGTGAGCGGGGCGCAGAACGGAATGCTGGACTTGCCGGACGGAAAGTCAGCTGGATTGCCAAAAATGTTCCAGCGGTCCGTGTTTTCGACGGTACCACTGAAATTGTTCGAATTGTCGTAGGTCTGCCACGGCTGAGCGGTCGCATAGGTGACGATGGAGTTGATCTGCCATCCCTCGAGCAACTGTCCGAAGCCCTTGATCCCTGGGATGTTATAGGTGATTGTCGCCGTAAAACGGTGGCGAACGTCGAAGTCGCTAGCGGCGTAGTCCTCGGCGAGATTGTTACTGTTCTCCGGGTTCAAGCCGAAGCGGTTCAGAGAACCGTTGTCCAATCCGTGGCCATAGGTGTAGCCAAGGTTGAGCGACAAGCCGTGAGACATTCGCTTTGTCAGCGACGCTTGCAGGCTGTTGTAGTTGGAGTAGGAACGATTTGATACTTGGTAGATATATCCCAAGTAAGGAAATTTCGTGAAGAACGGTCGGGATTCCCTTGCTGCCTGAGCGCTTCCGTTCCCAGCAGTTAGGGGCCCGCCAGCGCAGGCGTCAGCAAGCTGCGCCGCGGTTAGTTGGCTGTTCAGGCAATACGCCGAACCCGTCTGGGCTTGATTGATGTCGGCAAAGTTCAGGAGTCTGTAACCGTGATTGCCCACATATTCGATCTCCAAGGACAGGTTGGAACCGAAAGCATGTGTGATCCCGACGTTATAGTTCACGACATAGGGTAGCCTAAGGTTCGGGTCCACGGACATTAGGTCGCAAGGAGACGGTGCCCCGGCAGCGCCATCTCCACATTTCGGGCCAGCCGCCGAAGCCGGGAAAACCGTCGGTTGACCAGCTGCGAGGCACGCAGTGGGGACCGAGGGATCCCAACAAAGTTGACCAGGAGTGAAACCTGCAGAGCCGAGTGTGATTGATCCGCCTCCCGATGACGGGCAAGTGATCGCTGGAAGCAGGCTGGTGATACCGCATTGAATCGTAGCGCCGGTCGGAATGGCGTTAATTGCGGTGGAACCGTCACCCTGCATATTAAATTGCCCTTCGAACGTTTCCAACGTCCACGTTTCGTGAATGAGGCCGACTCCGACTCGGAGAACGGTCGTTCCATTGCCCATCATGTCCCACGCAAAACCAACACGGGGCTCGAAATCGAAGGGATCGGTCTTCCAGATAGTGCTGTAGCCGGCCTGCCCTTGCTGAACCAAGCCAGTCGCGGATGCTGGATCGAAATTGCCGAGGTTCCCATTAGCATCTTTCATCGGCGTAAGGAGTGTATAGCGCAGTCCCAGATTGAGGATCATCCTCGGGGTGATACGCCAGTCGTCCTGAATGTACCCGGCGAAATTCATAGCGGTCAATTTGGATAGTGGATTGCCGGTGAGCAGCGTCCCCGAAGGCGTACCTGCGAAAAAGCCTTCCAGGCTCGGGAAATCCAATCGGCCACGACCGTTGTTGAAAACTTGCGCATCGGCCTCGAGATGAGCAAACTCTCCTCCCACTTTAATCGAGTGCTTACCCTTCAGAACGGAAACTGAGTCCTGAAAGTCGTAATACGGGTTGGGAGTGAAGTATTGGGGACGATTGAACGCCGTACCTAAAACCGGGGTGCCGCCGAGGCCATAAGGGGCAATCGTTACGCTCGGCAAGCCTCCGGCCAACGGGTTTGTTATTCCCGAATTGATGCCATATGAACTGGCGGGCACGGAAACATCAGAATTGACGAAATCGAACGTAACCCGGTCGTGGCCAAAACGCATTTCATTAACCACATTCGAATTGGGGGTATAAACCCAACTCGCGGTTATCGAGGTAGTACGGATGGGTGCAGTGTCGATCGACTGCACCTGCGCGAACGGGTGATCTTCTCCTAGCGAGTTGTAATGGCCATAGAAGAACATACCGTTAAACGAGTTCTTATCATTGGGGTGATAGTCCAGTTTTCCTACGCCATTGTCACTAGTGTTAATCGTAGGGAAAGTACTGAGGAAACTCTGCGACGTACCAGAATTGGGGAATAAGCCACCCGTACAGGTGGCAGTCGTAGGAGTTGGTTCAGTACATCCCGCTAGCTTCTCGCTGAGCGCGCTTCTTGGCGTACTCGCTAGCTGCATGGCCTGAATCGCGTCCACCATGCTGTGTGCGGAATCACCGCCTAGAGATGCCGTTGCGGGAACGCCTTCGTTGCCGACAAACCCGATGAACGATCGCAAGCCTTCATATCCACCGAAGAAGAAAAGCTTGTCCTTCTTGATTGGTCCGCCAACGACGGCTCCGAACTGCTCCAACTGGGCCGGCGTCTGCGGGCACGTGCCATCTGGTAGCAGCAACGCGGCTGAGCAGCCTGCTGGATTCACAATATTGAAGAAGTTCCGTGCATCCCAGGCTTGATATCGACCGAACGCGTATGCGTCACCGTGGATCGAGTTGGTTCCGGATTTGATACCGACGTTTACGATCGCGCCGGCCTTCCAGCCGTACTCCGCTTTTGGATTTTCCATGAGGTTGAATTCCTGAATGGCGTCCACAGGCATGATCGTCGCGCCATCCGTGAACGGGCTCGGCATGTTGATGACCGGACGGGCGTCGAAGAAATTGGCGTTGATGATGCCTTCGATCAGCCATACGGATTCGTCAGGGCGCACGCCGTTGGCACTCTGCGTCCACGGGCCGCCGCCGGGCTGGAGCATAACTCCGGGTCGCAGGCCCAACAGGTTCTGGTAGTCGCGGCCATTCAACGGAAGGTCGATGATGTCGCCATTCTCAAGCGTACCGCCCTGCGTGGCGTTTGTTGTTTCCACCAGCGGAACGGATTCGGTGACGGTGACGGTTTGGTTTTGCTCGCCGGGCTGTACGGTCAGGTCAATTCGAACTTCCTTGCCGATTTCAACCGTAATGCCCTGACGTTCCAGCCTCTTAAAACCCTTGGCCTCGACGCGGACCGTATAATTCCCCGCGGTTAGGTTGGGGGCGTTGTATGCGCCGGCGTCATCGGTGGCCAGAGTTCGCGTGATACCCCTCTCCGTGTCAATGACGCTTACTGTGGCACCCGATATGACTCCTCCGCTTTGGTCG